>NZ_JAIQZN010000020.1:56562-77434 GCF_023333585.1 Argonema antarcticum A004/B2 | reverse complement strand
CTATAAGAGCGCTAAAGCGCAACAACGTACCCATTATCAATTCCGAACAAGAAGCAACTTAAGTTACCAAAGCACTCAGCGCTCAGCAGTTTGCTACACTACAAACTCGTTCTAAGCTATGCTTGCCAAAGTAGTCACAAGTCAGTTCCACAACTGCCAGCAAACAACAAAAAGCCATGAAATTCGTTTGTGAGCAGAATGACCTCAATACCAATCTCTCATTGGTCAGCCGTGCAGTGCCCTCTCGGCCAACACACCCAGTGTTGGCTAACGTTCTCTTGAGTGCCGATGAAAATTTGCAGCGAGTCAGCTTAACTGCATTCGACCTCAGCCTGGGAATAAAAACAAGTTTCGCAGCTAAAGTCGAAAACAGCGGTACATTAACACTACCAGCCAAGCTGCTCAACGACATCGTGTCGCGTCTGTCGAATGGCGAAATTACGATCGACGATGACGCCGGAGAATTCGTAGCCACCATAACCTCATCTTTTGGACGCTACCAAGTCCGAGGGATGGAAGCAGAAGAATTTCCAGAACTGCCTGCAATAGAAGATGGGCAAACAATTTATCTCGCACCCGACACATTAATTGAGGGATTGCACGGAACTTTATTTGCCACAAGTGCCGACGAAACAAAGCAAGTTTTAACAGGCGTTCATCTCACTGGTAAAAAAGATGGCCTGGAATTTGCCGCCACAGACGGACATCGACTCGCAATGGTCGAAACCGTTCATCAATTGCCAGAAGATGGCGCGGATGACGACGATCGGCTAGAAAGTGAAATAGAACTAAACGTCACCGTTCCAGCGAGAGCCTTGCGAGAGGTAGAACGCATTTTAGGAATGCGCCAAAGCCCAAACACAGACCAGTCCGCACCGCTAGTTAATCTTCGCTTCGATAGCAGTCAGGTGGTGTTTGAGTGGGGCGACCAACGCCTGACTACGCGGCTACTGGAGGGACAGTATCCAGCATACCGCCAGTTATTGCCAAACGCATTTATCAGGTCTATTACCCTCGATCGCAAACAGTTTTTAAGTGCGATCGAGCGAATTTCTGTTTTAACTGACCAGAAAAACAACATTTTTAAAGCCAATCTGGACAGTGTTAACCAGAAACTCACTTTGTCGGTAGAAGCTAAAGATGTAGGCAGCGGACAGGAGTCAATTCCGATCCAGTTTATTACTGGAGAAGATATCGATATTGCTTTCAACGTTAAATACTTGATGGAAAGCCTGAAAAACCTGAACACGCAAGAAGTCCAAATGGATCTCAACCACGGTCTGAGCCCTGTAGTACTGAAACCGCTAGGAGGCTCGAAAGCTACCCACTTGATCATGCCAGTACAGCTACGTTAATAATTAGGGACTAGGGACTAGGGGAAGAGAGGTCAGTTGTCAGTCGTCAGTTGTCAGTTGTAATTCTCTCCCCCACTCCCCTTTTTGACTTTTGACTTTTGACTTTTGACTTTTGACTTTTGACTTTTCCCTATGCCTTCCCAAGTTGTCGAAATTTTATCAGCACAAGAATTGCGTCGCACGCTGACCCGCATGACCACCCAGGTGATCGAAAAAGCCCGCGACCTCTCCAAACTAGGACTGGTGGGAATTCATACCAAAGGCTTTCCCCTAGCCCAGCTAATGGCCCGCCAGATTGAATCCCTCGAACAAGTAGAGGTGCCGGTGGGGGCGCTGGACATTACTTTTTATCGAGACGACCTCGATCGCATTGGTCTGCGAACTCCGGCCAAAACCGATATCCCATTTGATGTATCTGGCAAAACAATTGTTCTCGTAGACGATGTAATCTACAAGGGAAGAACCGTTCGCGCCGCACTCAACGCAGTCATAGAGTATGGTAGACCAGAAGCGATTTGGTTAGCCGTACTCGTTGACCGAGGTCATCGAGAATTGCCTATTCATCCCGATTTTACGGGCAAACAGCTGCCAACCGCTAAGGAAGAACAAGTTAGGGTTTATCTCCAGAATATTGATGGACGGGATGCCGTAGAGTTAATCAAGTCCTGAGTTTTCACTTTTGAGTTGTGAGTTATTGCTAAAACTGATATGCAGATAAATATATGAGTTGTAGATTATGACGGAAACACAGGCGCGAAAAGCAGATCATCTGAGGATTTGTCTTGATGAAGACGTGCAATTTCGGCAGACTACTAATGGCCTGGAAAGATATCGCTTTATTCACAGTTGTTTGCCAGAATTAAACTATGATGAAATAAACATAAATACAACTTTTTTTAATAAAAAAATCTGTGCGCCGCTGCTGATATCTTCAATGACAGGTGGAACAGCACAAGCTGCTCAGATTAACTATCGTCTGGCTGAAGTGGCGCAGCATTACAAAATAGCAATGGGTGTGGGTTCTCAGCGGGTAGCGGTGGAAAATCCCCTGGTAGCCGAAACTTTTGCAGTACGAAGTGTCGCGCCGGATATTCTCCTCTTTGCTAACTTGGGAGCGGTACAACTAAATTATGAATATGGTTTGGCAGAATGTCTGCGAGTAATTGATTTATTAGAGGCAAACGCGCTAATTTTGCATCTAAATCCCTTGCAGGAGTGCGTTCAAACAAAAGGAGACAAGAACTTCAGCGGATTGTTACAGAAAATTGCTATACTTTGCAAAAAGCTGCCAGTGCCAGTGATTGCCAAAGAAGTCGGGAATGGAATTTCAGCTGCGCTAGCGCAGAAGTTAATTGATGTAGGTGTCGCCGCGATCGATGTAGCCGGTGCGGGAGGAACTTCTTGGGCTAAGGTGGAGAGCGAACGGGCAACAGAGGCCCAGCAGCGACGGTTGGGAGCAACTTTTGCAGACTGGGGACTGCCAACGGCTGAGTGTATTACGAGCATTCGTGCAAATGCCCCCGATGTTCCCCTGATTGCCTCTGGAGGACTGCGTAATGGCTTAGAAGTGGCGAAGACACTTGCCCTGGGTGCCGACATAGCCGGTATGGCATGGCCGTTTCTGCAAGCGGCTGCGGAATCAGAAGATGCTTTGCACGGTTTGGTTAAAGTGTTAATAGCAGAAATTACGACAGTATTATTCTGCACCGGCAATGCAACGCTATTTGACCTAAAACAATCCGGATCGTTGCAGAAATTAGTATAAAAGTTAAAGGTCAGGAGGAAAAAAACTCAAAGCTCAAAACTCAAAACTCAAAACTCAAAACAATTCTGATATGCGAGATTTCTTTAAACACACCTTTGCCACTGTCTTAGGTTTATTAATTTTCTTGGGTTTAGGAACTGGCGGACTAATTTTAATGGTTATCTCCGCTACCAAAGATACAGAACCACAAGTAAAAGATAAGTCGGTATTAGTTTTTGATATGTCTGTGAGAATTAAGGATACGAATCCCTCATCAGGCACGGGAGAGCTGATACAGAAAGCAGTATCGGGTCAAGATAACGATGAAACGATCGCCCTCCGTACCGTCCTGGATGCGATCGAAGCGGCAACCAAAGATAAGCGGATAGTAGCAATCTACTTAGATGCCTGTGGAGAAACAGCAGGTAAGGTTGCAGGTTTTGCAACGCTCAAAGAAGTGCGGCGGGCACTGGAAAGATTCAAAGCTGCGGGCAAAAAAATTATTGCCTATAACGTTGACTGGGATGAACCGACATATTATTTGGGCTCGGTAGCAGACACCATCGTGGTTAATCCTATGGGCATAATGGAAATGAACGGTTTGCGTTCGGAAACTATGTTCTTGGCGGGAGCATTGGAAAAATATGGGATTGGCGTTCAGGTGATCCGGGTTGGCAAGTACAAGTCTGCCGTTGAACCATTTTTAGTCAAACAGATGAGTCCCGAAAACCGGGCACAGGTTCAAAGATTGTTGGAAGATATTTGGGGCGAATTCCGTGTGTCGGTAGGGAAAAGTCGCAAATTAACTCCGCAGCAAGTGCAAGCGATCGCAGATAATCAAGGTTTGTTACAGCCAGAACAAGCTCGCAAAAGCCGTCTGGTCGATAAAGTAGCCTATTTCGATGAAGTCGTTGCCGACCTCAAGCAGCTAACTGGGAATGACAAAAACGATAAATTTTTCCGGCAAATTAGGCTGAGTACTTATGCCAAGGTTGCGGAAAAATCGGTGCTACAAAAGCGGCAATCTGAAAACAAAATTGCCGTTGTCTACGCTGAGGGAGAAATCGTCACTGGCGAAGGTAGCATCAGGCAGGTGGGAGGCGATCGCTTAGCCAGACAACTGCGCCGAATACGGCTCGATAATGACGTTAAAGCAGTAGTTCTCCGCGTCAACAGTCCCGGTGGAAGTGCTACGGCATCTGAGGTAATCCAGCGAGAAGTTCGCCTCACTCGTAAGCAAAAGCCGGTAGTAGTTTCTATGGGCGATGTTGCAGCTTCTGGTGGCTACTGGATTTCTACCTATGCTAACCGGATTTTTGCCGAACCCAACACGATCACTGGTTCGATCGGCGTTTTTGGACTCCTGATGAACGTGCAAAAGTTAGCTAACGACAACGGCATCACCTGGGATGTAGTAAAAACAGGTCGATATGCCGACGCTCAAACTATTTCCCGTCCAAAGACAGCTCAAGAGCTAGCTATTTACCAAGGGTCTGTTAATCACATTTACTATCAATTTGTGGCCAAAGTGGCAGAATCCCGCCAGCTGCCCCAGAACAAAGTGCAAGAGATTGCCCAAGGACGAGTTTGGTCAGGTTTAGCAGCGAAAAAGATTGGCCTCGTTGATAATATTGGTGGCATAGATAGTGCTATTAATTATGCTGCAAAGATAGCAAAGCTGGGTAATGATTGGGAATTAGAACAATATTCCAATAGTCGCAGCTTGGAAGAACGGCTTTTGAAAAACCTACTCAGCAGTACGAACATCACTAGCGAAAACGCTAACAAAGCATTTCAGTTCGATCCGCTGACTATCACCTACGAACGACTGCGGGAGGATTTAAGCATTTTGGGAAGTATGAATGACCCATTAGACGTTTATGCTCGTCTGCCCTTTAATTTGCGAATTGATTAGGGACATAGGCGCGGGGGAGCAGAATCTAGCCCATGTTCCCTACAGCGCCAGAAAGAGTAAAAGAGCTTGAAAAAAAAGCAATCCGATTTGTGGTGTAGGGACTAGGGGAAGAAGGGTTTGGTGGAATTAAGAATGTCTTAACCGCCCTGGCGGTTGCTATACTGTATCCCTTAGTCTTATCGAACAAGTAGTTTCACAAATTGCATCTATCTATGGATAGAAAAAATAATAGCCCTACGGATAGAAAAGTAAATAGTTATGATGTATCAAAAAGTTATATGCTCTCCTAATATCAGTTATCGATAGCTAAAAAAGGCAGTTTTTGCTGTTTGATGGCAGGAAAAATTCCGAGAAATGACAATGGTGCGCTACTAGCTATCGATGCGCTAGGAACAAACAACTATAAGAACACAGGCACCATGACCACATTTTGGGGAGCTGCTTTCAGACTGAGTTCATTTATTGTGGGATTTACCTTGTTGGTAGGCAGTAGCGCTTTTGCTGCCGAGGAAGCTACTGTTGAAGCAGATGCCTACGAGACAAATGCAGACATCACCAGGATTACTCTTCCCGAACTTGTTAAGCAAGACTTACAACAGAGGCAGCCTTTAGATCGGGTGACTTCTGTTTCTCAGCTTGAGGATGTGCAACCAACAGACTGGGCTTTTCAAGCTTTGCAGTCTCTGATAGAGCGCTACGGTGTAGTTGTTGGCTATCCAGACGGTACATTCCGTGGGAATCGAGCCATGACACGCTACGAATTTGGTGCGGCTCTGAATGCCGCATTGGTTCGCATCAACGAGATAATAGATGCAGGGTTGGCTAAGCAAGTACGAGAAGAAGATTTAAGGAGTTTGCAGCGTTTGCGATCGGATTTTGCTTCGGAACTGGCGACTGTGGGAAATAGGGTAGACAGGCTAGAAGCAAGTACCGCACGGCTGGAGGCGACCCAGTTTTCTACTACAACCAAGCTGAACGCCATTGTCACTTGGAATATCGCCGCAGCTATTGCTGGTGGAGATGTGAAAGTTGAAAGAATCGATCCGCAAGATGTTTTTAGTGCAGCTAGGCGGGGGGCGGATGGACAACCGATCGCAACTTTAGTCAGAGACGATCCCAACCCGACTTTCAGCTATATTGCTGGCTTGTTTCTCACCACTTCCTTTACTGGTAAAGATTCTCTAGTAACGACTTTGGCTGCGGGAAATGGCAATTCGCCTGCGAATGTATATACATCGGCTGGGTTGTTCAATACATTTGGTATTCCCGGCACCGATTTTACTCCCAGTGCGATCGCCAACCAGCTCACCTTACTAGAAACGTTCTACTCCTTCCCACTGAATGATTCCCTGCAAGTGGTCGTGGGGCCAAAGTTTTTCTGGTTGCGCTACTTCGACACCAACGCTTTCACATCCATTTTTGGCAAAGGTGCCGGTGGCTATAACACCTTTGGCAGCACTTTCGCTCAAGACTTAGGACGGACTACAGGCGCTGTCTTACTTTGGCGTTTTAACGAAGAGTTAGAATTCCGTGTAGGTTATACCACAAATGCCGATGGAGCGAACCCAAACAGAGGCTTATTTAATGGTTCTCGCGCCCTCACGTCTCAGTTGACCTACTCACCCAACTCCAATATTAATCTGAGATTACTATACGATCGTTCAAAAATTGAGCCAGTGGACGGACAAATTAGAACCAGACCGATCGTCGGTATAGCCGATGATGGCTTCGGCGGTGCGTTGGAAAATGCTACAGGTAACGTTTTAGAAGCTAATTTTGATTGGTTGGTTACTCCGAAGTTTGGTATCTTCGGGCGCTATTCCTACGCCAGTACCCACTTAAACCCCGCCAGAGATGACATAAAAAGCGGGAATATCAGGGCGCAATCTGTTCAAATCGGTGTAGCTTTCCCCGATCTCGGTAAAAGAGGAGCATTGGCGACGCTATCTTATGTCATACCTTTCGATATTTTAGAAGGCCGTCAATTTCTCGTCTCTGGAGGCGGTGATGGTGGCACGCAGTACGACATTGAAGCGACTTACTATTTTCCGCTGACCGATAACATTGCGATTATTCCAGCCTTTTACATGACCGGGAACGCCAACAACTTTAATGATAACCCGACTATCTTCTCTGGGGCTGTGCGATCGCAGTTCAACTTCTAACTCAAGTTGCTCGTTACTTCGATTGGGTACGTAGTTGCGCTTTAGCGCTCTTATAACGCTAAAGCGCAACTACGTACCTGTTTCTACCAGCCTTAATGATATAGCTAGGGGCTAGAGAAAGCCAGATTTCCCCCCAAAGTTGGGGGGTTAGGGGGGCAAAAAAGTTGGGGGGTTAGGGGGGCAAAAAATGGTTGTAACCTCGCACGGTACACAGCAGTTAGCTGTTTCCACCAACCGCTAACTGCTCATTGCCATATTTGAAGATTTGATGTTAAAATAAGTGAATACACTGAGTCAATACAAAAACAACACTCTTCGCCACGTATATTAATAAGTAAATTTAATCGTTGGCTGAAAAATACTGGCAGGGGTTTTAGGCAAAATTACGGTTAGAGGAAAATAAAAATATGAATCTGAGAATTATAGCTACTACAGTACTGCTGAGCGCAACCCTTGGTTTTGGTTTGGTCACTACCGTTAACGCTGAAGATCGTCCGCAGGTTCAACAGTTGCTGCAAACCAGACAAGGCGCGGGATTGAACCTAAGTGGCGTTAACCTCAGTGGTGCTGATTTGGCAAACGTCGATCTCAGGGGTGCTAATCTCAATGGTGCCAACCTCAGCCGTGCCAACCTTAGCGGTGCTAATCTCAATGGTGTCAACCTGAGCAATGCTAACCTCGATAGTGCCAATCTTGATGGTGCTAATCTATCCGTCGCCAATCTAGTTAATGCCAGCTTTAATGAAGCCACTTTGATTGGAGCTAATTTGAATTCAGCTAACCTCAAAGGCGCTGACATGATTAGCGCCAACTTAAAGGATGCCGATTTGTTTAGAGCTAACCTGAATGCAGCCAATCTCAGAGGTGCCAACCTGTTTAAGGCAAATCTGAATGCTGCTAATCTGTTTGGAGCCAACTTGTATGGCGTCAGAGGCGCAAATTTGACTAATGCAGCGGGAGTTCCTCGCTAGCTGCACAACGCCTGCATTAGCTGGAATTGAAGTACTTAGCATGGGCTACCAACCTTGCATCGAGACAAACCTCACCCCCCAACCCCCTCTCCTTCCAAGGAGAGGGGGAGAAATTATCCCCTCCCCGCAAACGGCGATAATTTCCTACATAGGGTAAAAGCCTGCACATAGATCCCTTTGGAGAAATTCTCCCCTCCCCGCAAACGGCGATAATTTCTCCCCTCCCCTCCCCCGCAAACGGGGAGAAATTCTCCCCTCCCCGTAGACGGGGAGGGGTTGGGGGTGGGGTTCTACTTGGCATTAAGCCAGGGGTTTTTGCTAGTAGCGTCGGGTGCTTTACAAGATACCCATCGGTACAGCCACAAAATTAGGTATTTTCTTGGTTGCACATTTTCCGCTTTTGCTGATCGATCGCAATCAGTTTTGCGATCGAAAACTTATGCAACAAATAATTTCGCTGATGATAGCGGAGGGCTGAGTTTGGGAAAACTAGATCTCAAACCAGGAGTATAAAAGCGAAAAATATGAAACTCAACACTTTAGTTAGTCTAGCACTACCACTCACAATAAGTTTTGCGACTGCGGTTAAAGCTGAAAATCCCGTTCACGTTAAACGTTTACTGGAAACTAAACAATGCCAGAATTGCGATTTAAGTGGGGCGGATCTGCTGGGTGCGGATCTAAGTAAAGCTGATTTGAGAGGGGCAAACTTGAGTAATGCTAAGCTGGGTGGCGCTAACTTATTTAATGCCAATTTATCTAATACTAATTTAGATCGTGCTAATTTGATTAATGCTAACTTATTCGATGCCGCGCTAGTAAGTGCAAACTTGAGTAATGCTGATTTGAGTAATGCCAACCTAAGTTCGGTTAATTTAACTGGGGCTAATTTAAACGGGGCTAATTTAAGTAACGCTAATCTTGGTGTTGCCAATTTGATTGATGCTAACTTAACAAATGCCAATTTGACTGGGGCTAATTTGATGGATGCCAATCTAAATGGTGCTAGCTTGCATCAGGCTAATCTGGTGGGTGCGAATCTGAATAATGGTAACTCGCGTGAAGCTAATGTAGCGGGTGGTATCCGCATCAATTGGTCTGATTTAATAGGAGTTAGGAAATCCAGTTTGCGATAGCTGTGCAGTATTTATTTGCTTGGGTGCATCCATTACGATTTCCAATTTGAGATGGTTGATTTGTATAGAATTATAGTCTACTTTAGCTGATATCTTGCACCTGCTTTCGTCACCCGCCTGCGATTCAAATCGCAGGCTAATAGCGAAAGTCCACTAAAGTGGACTGAAGAATTTAATATTTCAGTCGGTTTTAACCGACTTTCGCTATTAGCCAGGGGTTAAAACTCCTGGCGGATCGTTAGGGATAGCAGAAAATTCGGATCGCACTCCCCCTTATTCTTCACCTTCCTTTCTTTCTGCAATCAAAGCTTGCACCAAATGCCAAAGAAAGAAACAAAAACCAACACAGAAACCTGAAACAGGATCGAACCATCCTATAATATTAACAATCCCAAATTCCCCCACTTGCGAACTAACCAAAATCAGCTTTTGGTTTATAAATTTTGTTTGTGGCTGAATGTCAATACTTTGATGCTGCGAATAACTCACGAAAGCCAACAAAATGGAAAGCTGAATTTCTGGACTTTGAGAAAGGATCGCTTTCAATAATTGGGTACTCATTTGTGTATTTCCAAAATTATGATCAACACGACTAAATCCATTAGACAATAGCTTTTTAAACAATAACCCACTATATGCTATCGATAAGGTATCAACAAAGTATCAAAAGGTATCAAAATGAATTTTATGGGCAATTTGGCTAATTTCAGCTATAATGTTGTCAAGGATTATGTAGAGCTAATATGCTGTCTTGGGATGACTTTCTGAAAAAAGTAGCTGATAAGCATGATTTATTTGACGGCGATGATAGAAAAGCTTTTCTGGCAAAGTTTGCTCAAGAAAGCCTAGACGAATCTAAGTCAGATGCACAAGTAGCTACCAGTTTAAATATCAGTGAAGTCACCTTACAAAGAAGGTTGGGAAAGGTGTATGAAGCTTTTAATCAAAGTTGTCCTAATCTTAAATCCGACAAAAAAGGTAAATTCCAGACATTACGAGACTGGTTAAAACGTGAATATGGGAATTATCAGGAACCGAGTAACCTGACAATTGACTGGCGCGATATCTGCAACAAAGTTTTAGCAACTCAACAACTCCGCCGCCAAGCAACAGCACAACAATATGAATTAAATATTTACGTTACATTGGGATTAATGGAACGTCCCAAAACACCAAATCCCAGAAGAAACCCCACTGGGGAAGATTCCCAACCGCAGGAAGAACCAGAACGGCCAATCGTCCAAACTTATAAAGATGACGCTTTTTTCCAGAAAGTTATTGCCGAAAATCACACCGAAAAACGCAAGCATATTGCGATTATTGGCGAACCGGGTGCGGGGAAAACTACACTGTTAGGAGAATTGGCGAAACGGTTGCCGAAAAATTCCCCGCAATTTCCCATTTGTATTCGATTGGCAGATTTACGCGATAGCACAATTGCCGATTATTTACTCAATAATTGGCTTTCAAAAGCGCTGCAATTTATCGATTTTGATGCGGAAAATGTCACGCCAGAAATCAGAAAATCATTCAAGCAACTATTCGCAACAGGTAAAGTGTGGTTGCTGTTGGATGGGGTGGATGAAATGGCGGCGACTTCTCCTATCGAGGCGTTCGCGAGAATTCGGGAACAACTGACTGACTGGGTGGGTAAGGCGCGGGTGGTGCTAACTTGCCGTTTGAATGTTTGGGATGCGATGATTAGCAATCCGCTAACGGATTTTGATACTTATAAAACTTTGCCATTAGAACCGGATGATGTGGATGAGTTTATTCGCCAGTGGTTTGAAGAGGCGAGTCAGGATGAGAAACGGCGCAATTCTGGCAATGAAACTTTTTGTAGAGAACAGGGAAAACGCTTAACAAGACAGTTAAAAGAACCGGGAAAAGAGCGAATCAAAGAACTGGTACGCAATCCCCTGCGGTTGTCGATGTTGTGTCAGTCTTGGTGCGTACCCGAACAGGAATTGCCGGAAACGAAGGCGGCACTTTATGAGCAGTTTACCACTTATTTTTTTGAGTGGAAACAAGAGGAATTCCAGAAGAAGTATCAGCGGGTATTAACAAAAACGGAGAAAAACAAAATTAAAAAAGTTTTAGCAAAATTGGCTTTAGCGGCAATGGAAAGCGCTAATAGTTTTCGGATTGAGGAAGATTTTGCCATTGACCAGATGGAGGAAGAGTGGTTTAATTTAGCAGAGAAATTGGGATGGTTGGTTTTAGTTGACAGGGATATCCGTACCAAAGAGCCTATTTATTCGTTTTTACATTCCAGTTTTGAGGAATATTTTGCGGCTTTGGCTATTGATGAAAACGTTAACTATTGGGATTTTTTCTTACCTCGCAACCATATTAATCGTCCTGTTACTGGCAAGCGTTATCGCATTTTCGAGCCACAGTGGAAAGAGGTAATTTTGCTTTGGTTGGGGCGACAAGAGGAAGGGTTAAGGAAGCATAAAGAGGAATGGTTAAGGAAGCATAAAGAGGAATTTATTAAAATAATGGTAGAGTTCCAAGATAAATGCCAAGATTTTTATAAAAAGCGAGCCTATTTCCTAGCAGCCCAGGGAATTGCGGAGATGGGTGATTTTGATATGAGTACCAAGATTGTTGAACAACTCGCTGCTTGGAGCTTTGATAATTCTAACTTACTGTGGCAAGAAGCAAGAAAAATACTTGAGCAAACACACAGAAGAAAAGCTATTGTTGTTTTACAAAAATTGTTAGAAAACTGTGAAAACGAATCTACTTCTGTGGAAATTGCTTATACTTTGGGGCAACTTGAGCCGAATAATAAATCTGCTATTAGGCATTTGGAAAACCTATTGGAAACCAGCAAGAATAAACTGTTATGGCAAGTGGCATATAATTTAGAAAAAATTGATAACGGTAATCCAGATGCTATTACTGCTCTTTTTAAATTATTACAAAACAGTGAACATGACGAAATTTCTAAGCAAGCAGGTTATACTTTGGAAGAAATTGGTAAGGATAATCCAAGCGTTGTGAGTAAATTAAAAGAATTACTATCGAGTAGAAGTGTAAAAATTCGTAACAGAGCAGTTGATGTACTGTGCAATTTAAACAAAAGCGATCCAGATATTATCGCTTTTTATATAGAAAGATTAGACGACTCTAAATCTAACTCTAGTCGCTGTGTCATTGCTCGAAATTTAGGAGAAATTAATACAGTCAGTCAAGATGTAGTTAATGTACTAAATAAGCTTTTAGATTCCAGAGAGTCAGAAGCTACCCGGATTAGAGCATCTGAAAGTTTGTCAAAACTTAAGTCAAGTAAGCCAGAAAATGCTATTGCTGTGTTAAAAGAGATAAGCTATAACAGCCAAGATTATATTAACAAATCTTGGGCTGCTAGGGTTTTAGGAAATTTTGATGATGCCAAGCAAGATGCTATTGAAATTTTAAAATCCCTTTTACACAACAAACATCCTAAAGTTCGTCGGTTGGCTGCTAGTGAATTGGTGGAATTAGACAAAGGTAATCTAGATGCAATTGCGGTGCTAATACAGCTTTTGTTAACTTGTCAGGAATATGAAGAAATCCAGCGAATCACTAATATTTTAAGAATCATTGGCAAAGAAAATACTGTTGTAATTGATGGTCTACTCCAATTAATGTACAATCGGCAAAATGATGATCGGGTTGTTCTTTTAGTAGCTAGTAGCTTACTTAAACTTGCTCCTAGTCATCAAGATGCCATAAATCCTTTATCTGTCTTATTGAACACCTGTGAAGATCAGATTATGCAATGGCGAATTGCTGATACTTTGTTGGAGTTAGACAATAATAATAAAAATGCTATAGATGTCTTAACCGAATTGTTGCCTACTTGTAGAGATGAATCACTTATTATAGATACTATTATTAGCTTAGGTAAAATTAGCAAACATAACCCAAATGTGGTTGAGACTCTAATAGATATTGTATCTAATACTAATAATGAAAATATCTTTTTAGTAGCTTCTTCTTTTCTTCGTTCGATTAAGGATTTTAATTCGCTTAAAAAGATAGTTTTCAAGCTAAAAGGTAATCTGAAAGAACAAATTTATAAAAATCAATATAAACATTATAATGAATGTTATGAACTTTTATGGTATTGCTCCCAAAATCTGCCCTACCCCGACTTCTATCAAGCTTGGCACCAAGACACCCTTATCAACACCGCAACAGCAAACCTCAACATAGCAAACTTACCCCAAGTCCTTGCCGAAGCTATTAACAATAAACCCGAATTATGCAGCAAAGTAAAGCTTATTTGCATCGACACACACCAAATCATCGACCCCGAAAACCCCGCCCCAGAAATTTACGACCTGATGCTAAATCAAAAATGTCCAGAGTGGCAGAATGGGTATCCAGAAACAATGCAAAAACTCAAACTTTATTGGAATTACCTGCGCCGCATTAGCGAAATTCCCCTGTTTTTCATCTGCTACGATTCCACAGCACTCTCAACCACACCCACAGGATTTAGCCTTCCCTTCCTGACAGCTTTGAGCAAATTTGATGGCGCGATTTGTGTAGTGACCTCTCCCCCCAACCCCCTCTCCGCAACGGAGAGGGGGAGTAAGAATAATTCCCCTTCCTCCGTTGCGGGGGAAGGGGTTAGGGGATGGGGGTCTTTGCAAACATTTTCACCGAGTCAACCGAATTTAATTGCAGATATTGTCGGTTGGATGAGAGAGAAAATGATCGAAAATTTGTAGGGTCTGGAGGGAGATTTGCTTGCTAAAATTAAATCAAAAACCACTGATTAATTTGAGCGACTTTGCTTTGGACAAACTTCAAAAGCTAACTGAGAACCATAGAAACAAACATCAAATTCAGAAAAGAAATTCAAATATCCTAAAATCACAGGAACATCATTAGCTCGCGTCCATGCAAAAGCAAAGTTTACCGGAGGAAATCGACCAATTGTAGATGATATAAGCAATCCACGCGCTTCCAATCTAGCCAGATTACCAGCTAAAGGAATCGAAAGTGTTTGCTCCTCCCAAACTACTCCCAATTCCAAGCCGATTTCATAAGGCAAAACATTTACTGTAGATCCGGTATCCAACAATGCTAATACTTCCAAAGAACGACCTTGATAAGTAAGCATTAGCGGTAGATATGGAACCCAGTAAGATACACCAAACTCATCAAATTTTTGAATAAAAGGGAATCTTTGTCCATCACGCATTATTTGCTCTTTTGTCTTCCTCTAGCAATTTTGCTAATGTATGGGCAGCTTCAAACGAATTATACAGGGTGACGCTAGCAAAAGTTGGTTTTTGCTGTGCTGCCTCTTCTTCTTTCGCTAATTCCGATGCCAAAAACTCGATCGCCCGTAACTTGTCAGCACGGGGTAATTCTTGTAACTTTGGTAATAATTCAGTCAAAATCATTGAATTAAGTATTTAAGTAGATATAAGATAAGATTATAACGCCTACAAGCTAAAAGTTCAACTACTTAACCGAATATCCGATATAATTAAACTAATAGCTCAAGTTGCTCGTTACTTGCACGCTGGGTATGTTGTTGCGCTTTAGCGCTTTTATAGGAACTTGGATAAGAGCGCTAAAGCGCAACAACTTACCTAATACCAGCCTCGATTATATAACTAGCAACTTGCGTTATATGAAGAATATTGAACACGCATTTTAGATATGTTGTTGCGCTTTAGCGCTAACGCGCAACAACTTACCTTTGTACGATCGGGCCTTCTCGTTATCGGCAAGACCTCAGATAACTGCCAGATACATAACCACGAACTGGGCCAGTGATTCGTACCCAACCATTAGACCGATATCCAGTAATCCAGACACGAGTTCCGCCGTACAATTTGCCAACAATACGACCACCAGGAACGCGACGGACATTCAACCGACCGCCATTTGTACTAACGCGGCGACAAGTTGTTCCAGCGCTAGCAATCTCATATCCACCTCGGTTATAATAAGTAGTTACTTCACGCTCATAACGAACGCTGCGAGCAACTACTGAACTAGCATTCGCCGCAGATGGAAAACTAAACCCAGTCATGCCAACGGATAATAAGGCCATGACAGCCATAGATTTTAAGGCTTTCAACACTTTCATCTCGCAAATTCCTTCTCTACGTAAAAGAGTTAGATTGAAACATTCATTGCGCTTACTTTTCCACTGCTTACGCATTAGAAACAGGATGGTTTTGGAAAAAATATTAGTTTTTGCTAACCTTGTAGAAAAACCGGATTTCTACAAGACTGTTGCGTAAGTCTTATTTTTATTCTGCAAAATGCGATCGCGCTTTGGCAGTACCCCCGCAGGGTAGTCCATATAGGAAAGTGCTGAGTGCTGAGTGGGGAGTGCTGAGTGTTGACGCCCATAATAAAACTTCTCAGGTATGTTGTTTTGCTTCAGCACTATCTTAAAGAGCGCTGAAGCGCAACTACATACCAAATATTTAACTACCAGTAATAGGTGGTGGGTTTTTAGCTTGTAGGGAGTTAAAATGTAATTTACTCAGCACTCAGCACTCAGCACTTTATGGCGAGTCCTCGCGTTCTCTCTGGCGTCCAACCAACGGGCAATCTTCACCTGGGTAACTACCTGGGAGCAATTCGTAACTGGGTGGAAGGACAAAGCCAGTACGAAAATTACTTCTGCGTGGTAGATTTGCACGCGATTACAGCACCTCACGATCCAACCGCGTTAGCGGAAAATACTTATAAAATCGCTGCTTTGTATTTAGCTTGTGGCATCGATCTGCAATATTCGACTATCTTCGTACAATCCCATGTTTCGGCTCACAGCGAACTGACTTGGCTGCTCAATTGCATTACACCGATTAACTGGCTGGAAGATATGATTCAGTTTAAAGAAAAAGCAGTTAAGCAGGGAGAAAATGTCAATACTGGTTTGCTAGATTACCCGGTGCTGATGGCGGCGGATATCTTGCTATACCAAGCTGATAAAGTGCCGGTAGGGGAAGATCAAAAGCAACATTTGGAACTCACCCGCGATATTGCCAATCGCTTTAACCATCAATTTGGTAAGAAGCAAAAAATCCTCAAATTGCCAGACCCCCTGATTCGGGCAGAAGGCGCTAGGGTAATGAGTCTGACTGATGGGACTCGCAAAATGTCTAAGTCCGACCCTTCAGACCAAAGTCGGATTAATCTGCTAGATAAACCAGAGGAAATCCAATACAAGATTAAACGCTGCAAGACAGATCCCATTCGCGGTTTGACGTTTGATGACTCGTCACGACCGGAAAGCCGGAATCTGTTAACTTTGTATATGATTCTTTCTGGTAAAACGAAGGAAGAAGCAGCGGCAGAGTGTGCAGATATGGGTTGGGGTCAATTCAAGCCTTTGCTGACAGAAACGACGATTTCTGCGCTCAAACCGATCCAGGAGAAGTATCAGGCAATCATGAACGATAAGGGCTATCTGGAGTCGGTGTTGCGCGAGGGAAGACAAAAGGCGGAAGCGATCGCTAACAATACTCTAGCTCAAGTTAAAGCCGCACTTGGTTTTTCCGCACCTCTCTAAAAGCAATACCGAAAAATCGGAGCGCAAATCAGACTAGACGGAAGGATGAACAATGAACGATAAAGGATGAAGACACTCATCCATCAGATCAATGCTCAACATCCAATACCCAACACTCTTGACCTCTTTCCGCACCGCAGTAGAAGCTGGTGAATTTCTAATCACCGCAGAAGTCGCGCCACCCAAGGGAGGCGACCCAATCCAGATGGTAAAAATGGCGCAACTGCTCAAAAAGAGAGTTCATGCTATCAATATTACCGATGGCAGCAGAGCGGTGTTGCGGATGTCTCCCCTGGCGGCGTCGGTAATTCTGCTGCAACAAGGGATTGAGCCAATTTGTCAAGTAGCTTGTCGCGATCGCAATCGCATCGGACTGCAAGCCGATCTCATGGGGGCCCACGCCTTGGGTATCCGCAACATCCTAGCCCTGACTGGCGATCCCGTCAAAGCTGGGGATCATCCCGACTGCAAAGGCGTGTTCGACTTGGAATCGGTGCGTCTGCTGCAAGCGATCGACAAAATGAATCGCGGCTTGGATTGGAACGAAAAACCCCTCACAGATGGCGCTACCGACTTATTTGTCGGTGCAGCAGTCGATCCCCAATTGGCGAGTTGGTCGGGCTTGCAAAGCCGCTTTGAGCGCAAGTTACAAGCAGGGGCGCAGTTTTTCCAAAGCCAGCTAATTACCGACTTCGATCGCCTAGAAAAATTTATGACTCAAATAGCCGCAGGCACAAATAAGCCGATTTTAGCGGGGATTTTTCTGCTCAAATCCGCTAAAAACGCTGAATTTATCAATCGGTGCGTCCCTGGAGTCAACATTCCCCAGCACATTATCGATCGTTTGGCAAGTGCAACAGATCCGTTAGAGGAAGGAATTGCGATCGCAGCCGAACAAGTCAAATTAGCACGTCAAATCTGTCAAGGCGTCCACATGATGGCAGTAAAGCGCGAAGACTTAATTCCCCAAATCCTCGATCTGGCTGGAATTCCACCAATAACTAATTAGTGAATATCGAAGTAAAAGTATGATTGAGGTAGTAACTAACTACAGTAGGTAAAAAGAGCAATGGCTTTAGAACCCTGTAAAGAGTGCGGCACTTTAAACAGCACAGAAGCAGAAATTTGTCTTGCTTGTGAGTATCCAACTAAAGGCCGAGTTCGGTCAAATTGGTTCAAGTGGATTGCTATTTGTCTCGCTTTGCTGTTTGGTCTGCCTATTCTCATAGAAGTAATCCAAGTGGTTAACAGGCAAATAAACCCTCAACCATCGCCGCCTTCTAGACCCACTAGCCCCCCTAACCCCCCAAATCTGGGGGTAACAGGAGCTTACGCCCCCCAGATTTGGGGGGGCGAAACAAGAAATATTGCTTAAGTCCTGTTAACTTAAAACCGAAACGTTAATTCCCCAATGCTAAGCGCATCCGCGCCGCTTCGCGAACGCCTAAAAAATGTACTTTACTCAATCGTAATATCAAGTCCGGGAGCATCGGTTACCTAAAAAATTCGTCTTCTTATTCTTATCTGCGTTCATCTGCGTTCATCTGTCTTCATCTGCGGTAAAAATTTAACCAACGATGACAACAGACAATTTCCCGATATCACTCTTACACTACCGATGCAACCGGACACGATATAAAGCGCTAGAATAGGTAAATTTTTGCTCTATCGTCTATTTACCCAAAAATAACTATGGAACTAAAAAACTTTCGCACTGTTGTTACCAAACTCAAAACGCAAACAATTTTACTATTGTTTATTTTGGCCTTAGCTATCAGTACGATTGCGGCAGAATTACAGGTAGAAACCCCAAGTGGGTTTGAAACAAATTTGCTCCCATTTAGGAGCATTACCTATGCTGGGCAATGTCCTGGTGTAGGTTTCATACCAGAACAACTCAAAGCTCGGTTCAAATCTAGCTCAACTACACCCGCACCTGGGAGAAAAGTGAAAATCATGAATGTAACTGAGGGGATGGATGACGATCCCTATCCTTATACAAATAGAAAATATGATAAAGGTCAATTTTCTGAAAGATTAGATATGGCGATCGCCAAGAAACATCGCACTCGCACCTTTTCGGTGATAGAGGGAGACAACGAGTTTAAGTATGAAGTTTCTGAGAATAACGCTATTATTGAACAAGACACTTTTACCGCTAAAGTGGTAATTAACGATGGGGGAGTTGTAGAACGAAATCAAATTTGCACCAGCAGGTTGGAATGTCAAGGTTCTGGGGAAAACCGCAAATGTCGCACTGTTAGATCTTGCTCATGTCCTTGATAGTAACGCCGGTTAAAGGAGAAACTGCCAGTGACCAACTCAGAGACGCCAAACCAAGCAACAAATAAGACACTAGATACTCGCATTTCGGAAGTAACGGTTTATAGCGATCGCGCACGAGTGACGCGCCGATGTGCTGTAGAACTAAGCGGCGCAGAACGTCAACTGGTAATTACAGGATTGCCAGTAATTCTTCAACGCGAATCAGTGCGAGTGACAGGTGCGGGTACAGTAGCAGTGCGACTATTGGCAGTAAGGACCGATCGCATCTATGCCACCGAACCCGTCGCTGAAAAAGTAGCCCAGCTAACTCAACAAATTCAGGAAATACAGGAGCAAAAACGCACTATCAAAGATGTTTTGGCATCTTTGCAATTACAACATAAATTTATCCAAGAATTGAGCGAAAAGTCAGTCGATCGCTTTTCCAGAGGACTTGCCAAACAACAAGTAGGACTAAATGAAACTAGCGAATTACTGAACTTTTTGGGACAAAATTATAGCGAGTATGCCACAACAATTGCCCAGCACGAAAAGGAACACCACCAGTTAGAAAAACAACTCCAAGTACTTTACCAGCAGCTACAGCAAGTGCAAACACCTCTTCCTAAAGAAAGTTTTAGCATAATTGTTGCGATCGAGCCATCTGGCGCTGGTAATTTCGACTTAGAACTTTCCTACCTTGTCACTAATGCCAAATGGACTCCTCTCTACGATTTGCGAGTCAATACTACAGCAAACATCTTAAATCTCAGCTATTTAGCTGAAGTTCAACAAAACACTGGCGAAGATTGGTTGGGTGTTTCCCTCACCCTTTCTACAGCTAAACCAGGATTGGGAACACTACCACCAAAACTCGATCCCTGGTACATTGATTCTATTTTCGACCAACCTGAACTTTTGCCTAGTGCTAAACCGCGTATGCTTCTGTTGAGTAGGGAAAAATCAGAACCAAATCTTTCCCTCCTCAACGAGAACATACTTCTAGATGAAAGTCAAAGACGTGCTGAAGAATCACAATTTTCACCTCCAGTACAAGCTGAAACTGTCGCAGCAGTTGCTTCCACATCTGGCGGTACAGTCACATTTCAAATAGGCGGGAACAGCGACATTCCCAGTGATGGAACCCCGCACAATATCACTATTTTCAACGATAACTATTCTTGTCGCAAAGAGTATGTCTCAATACCTCGCTTAGTTAGCTTCTCCTACTTACAAGCGAATGTTACTAATCCACCAAATGGTGCCACACTGTTACCAGGAAAAGCTAATATCTTCCGCGATGAAACTTTTGTCGGCACAACCCAACTAGAAAACGTTTCACCCGGTCAAGAATTCAAAATTAATTTAGGTATTGACGAAGGATTGAAGATCGGTCGCGACTTGGTGGAACGAAAAGTAGATAAAAAGATCATATTCGATCGCCGTCGCACGACTTACGGATATCGGTTAAAGATTGCCAACTTACAAGACCAAGAAACCACTTTGAAACTGACAGAACAATTGCCAGTAAGTCGAAACGAACAACTGAAGGTGCATTTAACTCAAACTAATCCTAAAATTCAACAAAGTGAGATGGGTTTGCTGGAATGGTCGCTAACTCTACCGCCGCAGTCAAAACAGGAAATATATTATCAATTTACAGTTGAGCATCCCCCTTCATTAAAGGTAGCGGGTTTGGATGTATGATATCATGTCCGGTCGATTAGCCATAGTTAAATATTTGGTATGTTGTTGCGCCTCAGCGCTCTTTAAGATAGCGC
>NZ_JAIQZN010000020.1:0-56552 GCF_023333585.1 Argonema antarcticum A004/B2 | reverse complement strand
GATGCGCAACAACATACCTGAAAACCCACATTCCGCACTTTTCAGGTAAGTGGGGTACAGAGAAACCCGGTTTCTTGAAGAAACCGGGTTTCTGTAGACAAGCAAGAGAAGATTTCCGATTTAAAATTGGCAATTCTTCAATTTCAAATCTGAAATTCCCAATTAATTCCAATTACCAATCATCGTGTAACCAGACCAAAAGTAAGGATGAGATAGATTAATATTACCACTGGTAGCAAGTTCTGGGGGAAGAGAGACGCGACGATTGTCCGATAATACTAACTGTCCATTCTGGAACCTGACTTGTCCTTTCAGCATACCTAACTGAGCATCTCTCAAAGCCTCAGTTTTTATCGGTGCCGTCCGCAACTTGTGATAAAATTCTGTCATCAGTGCTAGCGAACCTTCATCGCTGGCATACCAAAGACTTCCCACAGCAGTTTTCACACCCGCCTGAACCGCCAAACCAGCAAATCCCAGTTCTGCTTGTTCGTTTCCTAATGCAGTTCTACAAGCACTCAAAACAAGCATCTCTACTTTTGGAGCTTTATTCCAAGCCAATTTTCGCGAAAAGTTTTGCAATTGATCCAACTGGAGTTTAGAATTCCAGAACTGGATGTAAGATTTACTTACTTCTCCGGCTCTAAATTCTGCATGAGTCGCTATGTGGATAATTTCAAAATGTTGTTGACGAGTGAGAGATTGGAGTTTTTCCAATGTTGATTCTTCATTCAAAAATGCTTGACCCCGCCAAAGAATATTAGCTAAGGTCGGAACTTCCACAGCTACCGCCGGTAAAGGAGACTGAGCTTGGGTACTCTTTGATATTCCCATTGCCAACATTTGGGAGTTGGCAATCCGAATGTAACGGGTATCCGTGAGGCTAAAGCTAGGGATTAAAGCGACATTATATTGCTCGATCAGAAACTGTTGACCATTGTTGAAAGCAGCTACGGGGACCGATCGCAAACCACGATCCATTGAAAATATCAAGCTATCTATTTTGTTTGCTGCTAAATCGGATTGTACGGGAGCAATAATCCATTGATAAAACTGTTTGGCAAAATTCCGATAATCGTTACTCAGAATTGGATCTGTTACTCCAGATCGAAATTCTTTGGCAACTGTTTGGACGCTTTTGCGGTTTGCTTCGCGAACGATCTTCCGAATAAAGAGGGTAGAATTATTATTTTGTTTAAATGATGCCTTAGTACAAGGTGTAGAACTGGGTAGAATGAGTAATAGTTCGAGTTGTTTCTCCAGGGATACCACGTAAAGAAGTGCTGCTTTTTTCCCTGTTGTTTCAGCTAAATCGCATAAAGTCTGAGATATCTGTTCAGGAGTAGCTGTTTGACCAAAAAAGTTTGTCCCGAAGTATTTGCCAAATTCTACTGCTTGGGCTTCTTCAAACATCTGCACTGCCCGATCGAAGTTTGCTTGTTGAAAATTTTGCTCAAAAGCAGTGCGATCGATCTTTATATTACTCAGCGAACTTTGTGGCGATTCGGGTTTTCCTTCAACTGGTTGAGGATTAATTTCTAGTGGATTAGGAACTGTAGTATTTGACTGAGTTCCTGATTGGTTAAGTCCTGGTTTGACGGCAATAAAAATCCAACCAATTGTCAAAACAAAAATTAACGAGAATTTAAGTAATTTCTTCATTGTTCATTGCTACTCCAGTTTCCAGTCTTTAAAAAGAGATTAAATATCCAACTCCTAATATAAATCTGCTTCCGTCACCAGCCTTGCCAGTAATATCAGTTACTCCTGGTGTAATCACCAAAGGAATATCGCGGAACGGTACAACAGATAATCCGAGCGTCAAATCTTGACCTGTCCATTCTGCTATTAAATTTACAGGTTCGGCCACTCGCACAGCAACACTGCCAAAAAAACCAACAGAATCAACATCTTCATTAATATTAGATTCCGAACGAAATTGTCCGCTGCCAATGCCAGCAGAAATGTACAACTGACTGAAGGGCCGATCGACTCGATTTTGCAGACGAAATCTTTTTGTTACCACAGCATAAAAACTTGTACCGCTATCGGTAAGACCCCAGTCGATCGCATTCAGCACCCCCACAGCAACAGCAAAATCGTTAGGTAACTGTCGGTGAAGCTTAAAGCTGAGAGTACCATCTTCTGCGGTATCCAAATCAGTAACTGACACGCCAACATCTAAGCCGATCGCTTTTTGAGCATCACCCAACCCAAACCCAACGCCGAAAACCCCATCCGCCTCATTAGTAAAACGAGTTCTTTCTTGTAAACCCGCACCAACACTAATATTCCCCCAAGATTTTCCATAAGCTGAGGGCGTTATCACCGTAATATTCGGGGCTGTACCGTATCTCCCTGGCTCCGATCGCTCCAATGGCAGGTTTTGGGGTTGAAAAGGCGTTTCTTCAGGTTTAGATGGCTCAGTTTCCAGACTGGGCGCAACACCAGATGGCTCAGGATTTACTTGCACTTCGGGTGCTTGAGCTATTGGGGCCAATACCTCAGTTAGCTGGTTTGTTGTCAAGGTAAGTTCCAACGCCGCCCCTACCTCGTCAGGGTTGCTTTCTTGTGCAAGACTGGTTTTCGGAGTTAGCAGTAAGGCGATCGCTATACTGGAAACGATCGCCTTTGAGACCAAATTCATCGCCGTTGCATAATTCCAAGTTAATCTCATCGAGACAGTTGTATTTGGTAAAAGTTTATACCCGTGGCAGTGTCAACTCAATCGGATTCGTACCATCCAGCATTGTCCTCGTGCAATCTGCCTGTGTGAGGTCTGCCCCACTGAGGTTCGCCCCACTGAGGTCTGCTCTGGTCAGATCCACCCCTCTCAAGTCAGCTTCGTTTAAATTGGCCTGATTCAAACGGGCTCCCGTCAGGTCTGCCCCTCTCAAATCTGCCTTAGTGAGGTTTGCCCCACTCAAGTCTGCTCTAGTCATATCTACCTTTCTGAGGTCGGCTTCGCTGAGATCCGCCTGACACAAGCTAGCTTGCGTTAGGTTTGCCGCTCGCAGGTCTGCCCCTTGAATTTTCGCCCCTTCCAAGTCAGCCTTCCGCAAGTTAGCTCCGGTTAAGTCTATTTCCCTCATGTTAGACCCGGATAGGTTCGATCGATAGAGGTTTGCGCCGCTCAAGTCTGCCCCACTGAGATCCACACTACTCAAGTTAACCTCTGGAAGCGATACTTTAGGAGCAATTAAGTAAGCTCCAACCTTATTTGGGTCAAACCCTGGAGGGAACTGCGTTTCCGAAGAGTAAACCGCCTTTTTAAACATCGCGTCTCTCAAGTCAGCTCCACTCAGATTAGATCCACTCAGATTAGATCCACTCAGATTAGCTCCATTCAGGATAGCCCCATTGAAGTTGGTTTTTCTCAGGTTCGCCCTTCTCAGGTCTATTCCCCTCAAGTCCGCTCCATTAAGATCTACACCGCTGAGGTTGACATCTGGAACAGATACTTTAGGCGCAATCAAGTAAGCCCCTGCTTTACCAGCGTCAAGATTTTCACTAAATCGAGTTGTTAGACTGTAGACTGCATTTTTGAGGATCGATCCTTTCAAGTCTGCTCCGCTCAGATCTGCCCCACTCAAGTTTGCCCCTGTGAGGTCGGCGCTTTCCAGATTAGCCCCAACCAGGTTAGCCTTCGTTAGATTAGCTCCCCTTAAGTCGGCTTGAGTCATTTCTGCCCCAACCAGATTAGACTTGCTCAAATTGGCTCCTCTGAGTTTGGACTTGCGGAGGTTAGCCAAATTCAGGCAAGCTTCTGTCAGGTTGGCCAAATTCAGGCTGGCTTCTGTCAAGTCACACTCAATCAAGTCAGCATAACTCAGGCAGATCTCACTCATGTCAATCTGTCTCAAGTCAGCCTTCCTTAGATAGGCACCCTTCAAATAAGCACCCCGTAGGTCAGTCCCTTTTAAAGTCGGCGTTGCCAAGTTTCCACCTATAAATGCCTGCCAATTTCGGTCTTTCTCACTCAGGGATGGCTCGAACGAAAACCCACTACCGAATAGTGATTTAGATGGATTGTCGCCTCGCTGATTAGCCACTATATTAGGTATTTCTACGGTAAATCAAGTTTTTCAAAGCGATCGCTAATAAGCAATTTAATCATTTATAGCAACCGCCAGGGCGATTAAGGCAACTCCAACTGTTACATGAAGTCCATAATCCCTTACTTCGTCAAGCTTTTTCCTCTTCCCTCTTCCCTAGTCCCTAGTCCCTAGCCCCTTTGCCCCCTCCCCTAGTCCCTAGCTATATTTTACCTGAAAAACGATCGAGCCAGAAAGCCATCGCGATTTCTAGGGGCTTGCAGTCGGCTCCAGTAAACAAGAGAAACCCGGTTTCTTAAAGAAACCGGGTTTCGGGAGTCCCTCACTTACCTTCTAACAGCCCAAAATGCAATAGGTGAAATAAGTTGCTATCTCAGATCAGCAAGCGCCACTTTTACTCAGCACAACCTGGATGGTCTTGAAAATCAGACCGATGTCATAGACAATCGACCACTTGCGTTGGTAGTCCACATCCATACGAACGATTTCTTCAAAATCTTTAACTGTGGAGCGACCGTTGGCCTGCCATTCCCCTGTTAATCCCGGCTTGACCTTCAACCTTTCCCAATGGTGGCTTTCATATTTTACAACTTCATCTACTGTGGGCGGACGAGTTCCGACCAAACTCATATCCCCCATTAGCACATTCCAGAATTGGGGTAATTCGTCCAAGCTGGTGCGACGTAAAAGTCGGCCAACTTTGGTGATGCGGGGGTCATTGTCATTTTTAAAGATATGACCTGTTGCTTGGTTTTGAACCAAATCTTTCATCTGGTCTGCCCCAATCACCATCGACCGGAATTTCCAAATTCGGAAGAGGCGACCGTTGAGACCGCAGCGCATTTGGCTGTATAGAATGGGGCCTGGGTTATCCAGTTGAGTGGCGATCGCAACAGGAATCCCGACAATGCCAGCGATCCCCAATCCCATTACGGCTCCCAGAATGTCAATCAGACGCTTGGCTTTGCTCCTTACTGAAGGATGCTCTGATTTTCTAGCAAAACCAATTTTATATAAACGATGCCGATATGGGCGGTTAAGAGAAGAATTAAAGGATAAGATACCAGCTAGTTCAGATGTAATCATAGCTCGCAGTCAGCTTCAAGGGCGGGTCTATTGGCCTAAATGCAATATAACCTTGCTTTTCACTGGCGAGAGGAGTGAAGATACTGACTTTACACAATCTTTGAAGTATCAGCTAGTTTGTAAAGTTTTAGCTAAATCGACGAAAAGCCAAAACCACATCGTTTTAATAATTTTAATTTGTTATTAATGCCTTCGTAAGGATTCAGGTCAGGAGCGGGGCGGTAGTCAGAGTAGAAAGGAAAGTAGCTTGGAATCAGAGATGGTCGGACTCTGACCACCGCCCCTGGTCAAAGAAAGGCTAAGATTTGAGTCCGGCACTACGATGTCCCTAGCTATAAATGACAAAGCGATCGCCTTTTCTTCAAAGCACGATCGCGAGTGTCTATCCCTATAACGCATTAGCTTTTTTTCAAATTCCTCTATGACACAGAAGCCGCTAATTCCACCAAACGTTCCTGCTGATCTTGGGAAATACAATTTTGAATCACCGACTCCAAATCCCCTTCTAAAATGGGGGTGAGAGTGTAATTCTGCCCCAAACGGTGATCGGTAACCCGGTTGTCCTTGTAGTTATAGGTGCGAATCTTTTCAGAACGCTCACCTGTACCAACCTGCGATCGACGCATTGATGTTACCGCTTCCTGTTGTTCGCGCAGCTTAATTTCATAAAGCTTAGCACGCAAGATTTGCATCGCCCGCTCTTTGTTCTGCAACTGACTCCGTTCTTCAGTGCAGAAAATCCGAATCCCCGTAGGTTTGTGAATCAAGTCAGCAGCTGTTTCAACCTTGTTGACGTTTTGTCCGCCAGCACCACCGGAACGTGCCGTCTTCATTTCAATATCCTTCGGGTCGATATGCACCTCCACCTCATCGACCTCTGGCATCACTGCCACAGTAGCCGTCGAAGTGTGAACCCGACCCCCAGCTTCAGTCACAGGGACTCGTTGCACCCGGTGAACCCCAGCTTCAAATTTCAGCTTGCTGTAAACTTGGTCGCCCTGAATTTCCAGCACAACTTCCTTAAAGCCGCCCATCTCTCCCAGGGACTCGCTCACCAACTTCACCTTCCAGTTTTGACCGTCGGCATAGCGCGAGTACAGCCGCAAAAGATCGCCCACCCAAATACTTGCCTCATTCCCACCAGTTCCAGCCCGAATTTCCAGCATGATGTTCTTGTCATCATTGGGATCGCGGGGTAAAAGCAATACTTTTAAGCGAGTTTCCAGTTGCTCTAGCTTTGACTCCAGTTCCTGAACCTCCAGGGCTGCCATTTCGTGCAATTCAGGATCGCCATTGGTTTCTTTGAGAATTTGTTTTGCTCCTACCCACTCTGACTGAGCATTTTTCCAATTCTCATAAGTGTTAACCACTTCTTCCAAAGAAGAGCGTGCCTTAGCCACTTTTTGATACTCAGTTGGGTCGCTAGCGATATCTGGATCGGCAAGTCGTCGGTTCAGTTCGTTGAAGGTTTGTTCAACAGATTTTAGTTTGTTTAGCAGGTATGTTTCAGCCATTGTCAGTTGCCAGTTGTCAGTTGTCAGTTATGAAAGCTTAGGGGGGTCGGTTGTCAGTAGGAAAAAACTACAAACAACGGACTACAGACAGATGACAATCCTGCTATCTTTTCTTTTTGGTGCCAGGAGCAGGTGTAGCTGCGGCGTCGCCTTCCAACATCCCGTACTTACGCATGAAGCGCTCAACCCGACCTTCGGTATCGATGATTTTCTGAGTGCCGGTGAAAAAGGGATGGTTACCAGACCATACATCTACGTGAAGTTCTGGTTTTGTAGAACCAACGGTCAGGACTACTTGGCCGTTGCAGTAGACTTTGGCTTCGGGATACCACTTTGGATGAATATCAGGTTTGGGCATATTGGTTTTCTCCTTGAGATTTTTGGTGGTTGGCAAGGAAATTTCAGATTTAAAATCTCAGATTTAAAATTTAAAATAAATCTAAAATCTAAAATCTAAAATTTCCCAACCCATTAGAAACATTCTAGCGCTTAGAGTACTGAGGTGCTTTCCGAGCTTTGTGCAAGCCGTATTTCTTGCGTTCTTTTGCTCTGGGGTCGCGGGTAAGGTAGCCTTCGATTTTTAGGGGTTTGCGGTTATCCGGGTCTAATTGGCAAAGGGCTCTAGCTACTCCCAAACGGATAGCATCTGCCTGACCTGCTACTCCACCGCCGTGGGCGTTGACGAGGATATCATATTCATTTTCCAGTCCCAGGGTTTCTAAGGGAGCTTTGACTGCTGAGAGGAAAGCTGGGTTGAATTGGAGGTACAGGTTGCCCTCCTTTTTATTGATCGATATTTTGCCTTCTCCGGGAACTAGGCGCACTCTTGCTACGGCAGATTTGCGACGACCAGTTCCCAAGTACATGACGCGATCGCTAACTTCGGTTGCTTGCATTAATCTTTTTCTCCTGGAATAGTGTTAATTTTCAATTCTTGGGGTTCTTGAGCTTGATGGGGATGGTCGGAACCCCGGTATACCTTTAGTTTAGTAAACAGGCTTCGGCCTAAAGTATTCTTGGGCAGCATCCCTTTCACCGCGTGTTCGATAATCCGTTCTGGTATACGCACTTGGAGTTGGGCAAAAGTTTCCGTTTTCATCCCACCCGGTCTACCAGAAGTACGAAAATATTCTTTTTGGGTACGTTTTTTGCCAGTAACTTTCACTTTTTCGGCATTAACGACAATCACGAAGTCACCTGTATCCAGGTGCGGCGTATAGTAGGGCTTGTTTTTGCCTCTGAGAACCATTGCGATTTCGCTGGCGAGTCGCCCCAAGCGTTGGTCAGTGGCATCTACCACGTACCATTTGCGCTCTAGGGTATCTGGAGAAGGTAGAAAGGTTGTGTTCATAGTTTATTTTTCAGTTGTCCGTTGTCAGTTGTCAGTTGTCAGTTGTTAGTTGTCAGTTGTCCGTTGTCAGTTGTCCGTTGTCCGTTGTCAGTTGTCATTGTTCAATCACTAATGACTAATGACTAATGAGTGATGACAAATTTAGGTTGTCTGTCAAACCAGACTTCTCTGGGAAATGGGAATTCTGGATAACCCACGCGCAATAGGCACAATCCGTGAGCTGGTGCGGCGTACCTTACTTCGGATCGAAGCCTGTTGACCCAGAGATTGGTAAAGTTATCCTGCGATCGCTCTCCTCGTCCGACCTGAACGAGTAACCCCACCACCAGCCTTACCATTCCATACAAAAACCCATTAGCCTGAAGTTCGATGTGAACGAATGGCCCATAACGATAGCATTCTGCCGCTTGCACTTCCACCCAGGAATGAGAACGACTCGATCTGGCGCGGTGAAAGGCAGCCAAATCGTGCTTGCCAATCAGGGGGTTAAGAGTGGCTTGCATCAGCGATTCATCTAGGGGCTGATAATAATAATGCCAAGCAAAAGGCCGCACGAACAAGTTGGGTTGGCGATCGGTATAAAGCGTATAACGATAGCGCCTGTAGCTGGCTGAAAAGCGGGCGTGCCAGGGAGGATTTACCTCAGCTGAAGCCAGAATCAATATATCCTTAGGGAGTCGAGCGTTGAGAACATTCGCCCACTTTTCGGGCGGGATATAACCAGTGGCCTCAAAATGAGCCACTTGGGCGGAGGCGTGGACACCTGAATCGGTTCGACCTGCACCATAAAGCGTTACCGATCGATTCATTATCTCTGAAAGCACCTTTTCAATCTCTTCCTGCACCGTCCGATGTCGAGGCTGCCTTTGCCATCCATGAAAATCTGTGCCCAGGTATTGAATCACCAAGGCAACTCTTCTGGAGTGCTGAGTGCTGAGTGCTGAGTGCTGAGTCATAAGAGTGCCAATCTCTGAGTTTTGAGGAATGAGTTTTGAGTTAAAAGCGAATAAAGATTAGGGAATACTGCCTATTGCCTATTGCCTAACTCAGCACTCAGCACTCACCACTCAGCACTTTCTTCAGACCAGCTCGATAATTGCCATTTCAGCATTATCGCCCCGGCGTCGGATGGTGCGAAGGATGCGAGTATATCCGCCCTGACGACTGCCATAGCGATCGCCAACCTGCTCAAATAGGGCGTGAACCAGCTGTTTATCGTAAAGATAGCCGATCGCTTGGCGACGAGCCGCCAAAGAACCATCCTTCGCTAAGGTAATTATTTTGTCCGCTTCAGACCGAACAGCTCTCGCCCTTGCTTTTGTTGTTTCGATCCGGCCATGACGCAGCAGTTGGGTTGTCAGGGCTCTTAACAGAGCCCTACGCTGGTCGGCTGGCTTACCGAGTTGATGAATACGACATCCGTGACGCATAACACTTCTGTTGTCTCTAAATTAAAAGGAACCCTTAACAAGGAAATTCAGATTGAAAATTTCAGATTTCAGATTTAAAAGTTACGTTTTGAAATTTGAAATCTAAAATCTAAAATCTAGAATCCCTCATGGAATCATCAGTTTGATTTGGCAGCTTTTTCCAGCGGCAATGTGATTCCTAACCGTCGCTGTAGGGCTTCTATCACCTCTTCCGCAGACTTCTGACCAAAGTTTTTGATTTCCAGTAAGTCTTCTTGCGTGTAATCCAGCAAGTCGGCCACCGAGTTAATCTGAGCCCGCTTCAGACAGTTATAAGCCCGCACCGAGAGCTGCAATTCCTCGATCGGGATTTGACTGGTCGGGTCTTCATCATCCGATTTGTCTGAGTCTATCGGTTGCAGATTCATGTTTGTCAGCGGGTTGAACAAGTCTACCAGGATACCCGCGGCTTGCGAGAGAGCTTCTTGGGGTGAGATACTGCCATTAGTCCAGACTTCCATCAGCAATCTGTCTTTTTCCACAGAGCCATCAGCGCGAACTTCTTCAACGCTGTAGTTGACTTTCCGAACTGGCATGAAAACCGCGTCAATCTGGAGAAAGTCTAAAGCCGCAGCTTCATCGTGGCCTCGATCTACTGCTCGATACCCCTTCCCGGTTTCCAGGCGGAACTCCATTTCCAGTTTGGCTCCTGGTGCTAAGGTAGCCACATACTGGCTTGGATCGACTACTTCCATCTGAGTCTGAGAAGGCAAATCAAATTGTGACGCCGTTACTGTACCGGGTCCGGTGGCTACTAATCGGCCTATCTGCGGTTGGGAGTCATGGCTTTTGAAGACTATTTCCTTCATGTTGAGCAGGATTTCCAGCACATCCTCCCGCACTCCCGGAATGGTGGCAAATTCGTGATTGACGCCAGCAATGCGGACTGCGGTAACGGCTGTCCCTGGCAGGTTAGACAGCAGTACCCGCCTCAAAGCGTTGCCTACTGTTGTTCCTTGACCCCGTTCTAGCGGCTCTAGGACAAATTTGCTGTATTGACCGCGATTTTTCTCAATGTTAGACTCGACACATTCAATTTGAAACTGCGCCACGTAACTGATCCCCCTTCTTCCTCGATCCGGTGGAAGGCTTCTGTTGCAGCCTCCCAATTTGATTTCACAAGCTGTATTTCCAGATGAATATTTCCATCGCCACCGCCAGATCGGGATGGCGACGCCGACACCCGCAGGACAACGGATTAACCGCATCCACCAGCCTGACCTTTTTGATTAAAGACGCCACAAAAACTTTTGTTGTGTCTAGACGCGGCGACGTTTTGGTGGGCGGCAGCCATTATGGGGAATCGGAGTAATATCCCGAATCAACGTAATTTCTAACCCTGAACCCTGAAGCGCTCGAATGGCAGTTTCGCGGCCAGCTCCAGGACCGCTAACCATCACTTCGATCTGCCTCATTCCCTGATCTGTCGCTCGGCGAGCTGCTGCTTCAGCTGCTGTCTGCGCTGCAAAGGGTGTTCCTTTTTTTGCACCTTTAAAGCCACTGGAACCCGCTGATGCCCAGGAGATTACATCTCCATTTTGATCTCCAATGGTAACAATAGTGTTGTTGAATGTTGACTGAATGAAGGCTACCCCATTGGGTACGTTTCGCTTTTGCTTTTTCGCACCGGGTTTTCTGGTTGTTTGTCGCGCCATATCGGTCTATAAAGCTTGGGTTTTTACTTGCTTGCTGGTTGTATTTTGGGCCTAGTAAGTTTACTTGTGGCTCAATCAAATACTTACTTCTTAGCTGGTGCCTTTTTCTTACCTGCCACGGTTTGACGTCTACCGCGACGGGTTCGAGCATTGGTGCGCGTTCTCTGACCGCGCACGGGAAGTCCCATGCGATGACGGCGACCTCGGTAGCTACCGATGTCAATCAGGCGCTTGATGTTCATCGCTTCTAAGCGTCTGAGATCGCCCTCTACTTGATAGTCGCTTTCGACTGCCCCGCGCAGGGCTGCTACTTGTGCATCGCTTAGATCTCTGACACGAATGTCTGGATTAATTTCGGTCGAGGCTAAAATTTCCTTAGACCGCGATAACCCGATTCCGTAAATGTAAGTCAGACCGATTTCGACGCGCTTATCGCGCGGAAGGTCTACCCCGGCAATCCTTGCCACGCTTTATCTCTCCCTAATTCTTTACTTGGTGCTAAAAATTGCAATTGTGTAAATATTTGAGGAACACTGGATGCTGCGGATAAACTAACCCTGACGTTGTTTGTGCTTGGGGTTAGAGCAGATCACCATAACTCTGCCTCGTCTACGGATGACGCGACATTTTTCGCAAATTTTCCGAACTGATGCTCGAACTTTCATGCCTTTTTCGGCTCGACTACAAACTATATATTATATCATTTTTAATTTTATTTGTCAGTTAATTATGCTGCTCTAACGAAAGATGGATTTTTATGGCCTAAACTTCCTTGAGCTTACCTACTTTTTACTCCGACCATCGGTAATTTTGCCTTTTGTTAAGGTCGTCAAAAGTAAGCTTTCAGTTTGACGCTCTAGTCTGGCTAGATTTGGTGCTAATTTTGTCGAATCTTGCCAGACATCTGCGCCAAAAAATCGACCTCGTTATTCAGGTCAACTAGAAACACTGCTGTGGGCAGGGCCTCTGTCACCCGGCCCTCTATCTCAATTAGATCCTGTGACAATTTGCTTTTTCCTTGGTGGCGAACTTCTTGATTTGGGGGAATAAGTGCCACGGTAAGTAATGCGGCCTTTGGTCAAATCGTAGGGGGTGAGCTCTACTTTGACGCGATCGCCTGGTAATATCTTGATGTTATTGCGGCGAATTTTGCCGGAAATGTGCGCCAATACATTAAATCCGTTATCGAGATCGACCCGGAACATAGCATTAGGAAGGGACTCGGTTACCGTGCCTTCCATTTCGATTAAATCTTGCTTAGACAGTTGATTTTTCCTCAACGCTTCTATTTATTCAACAGGGCAGATCGAATCAATCTGCCGCAGACTATTATAGGCATCTGAGCAACAGTTCAGTCACCCTTTAACATATCTTATCAAATAATTGCAAGATGTGTGGATGTAAAATCCGATCGTGTTTATAAATTTTTTTAATCTAGAGGGTTGGCTGAATGGGTGCAGTTACTCACCCACTCAACGCCCAGATGTTGCAGCATTTATAGATCGATCGCTTTTTGGATCGCTGCTGTAACTTCTGCCATCGACCTAGAGCCCTCAATAGACACGAGTTGGTGGCGATCGCGATAATAATCAATCAAAGGAGCCGTTTGTTCGCGATAAACTTCTAGACGGCGGCGAATCACCTCTTCCGTATCATCCGGTCGGCCCCGACCGAGCAGACGGCTCACCAATTCTTCATCCGGCACATCTAGGTTAACTACGCGATCGCACTTTTGATCGAGTTCCTTGAGCAGATTGTCTAAGAAACCCGCTTGAGTGACATTACGCGGAAAACCATCTAAAATCCAACCATCCTTAGTATCGGGTTGATTCAACCGCTCCCGCATCATATCCAGAATCAAGTGATCTGGAACTAACTCACCCCCCTCTTGGTAAGACTTAGCTTTAACCCCCAGGGGTGTGCCTTGCGTTACCTCATTTCTTAAAATGTCACCCGTAGAAATATGGGGAATTGCACATAAATCGGCCAGTGTCTTGGCTTGTGTTCCCTTCCCTGCACCGGGGGCTCCCAGGAAAATCAATCGCGTCACTACTGTTTCACCATTCCTTCGTATCGCTGGGAGATAACATAAGTTTGAATTTGTTTGGATGTATCAATCGCCACACCCACTAGAATCAAAAGAGAAGTTGCTCCCAGTCCCCTAAAGGTTCCGACAGTAGCACTTTCGACTGCTGTTGGTACAATTGCCACCAAGCCAAGAAAGACGGCTCCCAAGAAAGTCAGTCGGTTTAACACCCGTTCCACGTACTCGCTGGTGGTGCGACCGGGGCGAATACCCGGAATACTAGATCCCATTTTCTTCAAATTCTGCGCTAAATCTACGGGATTCACAATCAGGGAAGCATAGAAATAGCTAAAAAAGAGAATTAAAACCAAGTAAACAACCACATAAACAGGGTGACCGGGATTGAGATAAGTACCGGCTATTTTATTCAAAGTCTCATTTTGGATCGCACTACCCAGAGAAGCTGGTAGAAACAGGACAGCAGAAGCAAAAATAATCGGCATCACGCCGCCCTGATTTAACCGCAAAGGTAAGTAACTGCTTTTTTCCAGATAGAGCTTTCGTCCCACTTGGCGACGCGCTGAAATAATTGGTATTTTGCGAGTTCCTTCCTGAACAAAAACAATACCGACAATCATGATCAGGAAAACAACTAGCAGAATAATCACCTTACCCACTATTTCTCTGCCGCCAGTCTGAGCAAGTGCGATCGTAGCTCCGAAAGATTTGGGTACAACTGCAACAATATTGAGGAAAATCAAAAGGGAAGCACCGTTGCCAACGCCGCGCTCAGTAATCAGCTCCGACACCCACATCACAAACATGGAACCTGCCGTCAGAGCTATCACCGTATTGGCGTAGAATAAAAAATTCGGATTGGCAACAGCTCCTGGAACAGAAGCGACCCAAATAGAAATGCCAATACTTTGAATTACCGCCCATCCCAAAGCCACGTAGCGAGTAATCTGAGAAATCTTGCGTCGGCCAGCTTCGCCCTCATTCTTCTGCAAATTTTCCAAGCTGGGAAGAGCTGATGTCAGCAGTTGCAGAATAATGGAGGCATTGATAAAGGGCAAGATCCCCAGGGCAAAAATCCCTAAAGCTACTATACCGCCGCCAGAGAAAAGATCTAACAAGCCAATTAATGGACTGTTTTGAACTTGCGCTTTAAACACCTGCACGTTAATTCCCGGTACTGGCAAGAAAACGCCCAGGCGTACCAAAATAAGCAAACCAATGGTAACAAGCAGCCGACCTCGGAGTCCTGCTGCTTGTGCCATTTGGGCAAAAGTTTCTTGAGCCGTTGGGGCTTTGTCTCGACTAATCATGAAGGGTTACCTCTACGCTTTAGTGGCATTGGCTGCTCGCTTACTAACCCCCCTGGCGGCTTCTATGACTTCACAACTGCCTCCCGCCGCTTCTATTTTGCTGCGGGCTCCTGCTGTGAATGCTGCTGCTTTTACTTGCAGCGCCACGTTTAGTTCTCCATCTCCCAAAATTTTCAGCGGCCCATTGTTACTTGTGACAATGCCAGCTGCGATTAGCGAGGCCAGGGTTACCTCAGTATTTGTAGGCAGCGATGTCAGCTTACTGACATTGATCGTAGTGTATTCCCGACGATTGATGACAGTGAAGTGCTTTAACTTGGGAATGCGTCTGTAGAGTGGTTGTTGTCCTCCCTCAAAACCCGGTCTGGTGCCACTACCGGAACGGGATTTTTGACCGCGCATTCCCAAGCCTGCACTGGCCCCCTGTCCGGCGGAAATCCCGCGTCCTACGCGGCGGCGGCGATGTTTAGAGCCTTTTTTAGGTGCAGCATCATTTAATCTCATGTTTTTTGTCCTTAGTCATTAGTCATTGGGAAATTTTAAATTGAAGAATTGCAGATTTCAAATTTATTTTGAATTGATTTCGAGAATTAGAAATCTGAAATCTGAAATCTGAAATTAGTCATTTAGTCATTTGATTCCTTGTTAATGACTAATGACTATGCGAAGAGATTTTCGATGGGAATACCGCGATCGCGTGCAACCTCCGTGAATGTCCGCAGAGTTTCCAAGGCGTTGATGGTTGCTCTAGCGTTGTTGAGCGGGTTGTTGGAACCGAGCTGTTTGGCTAAGACATTACGGACACCGGCTAATTCCAATACAGTGCGTACAGCACCACCCGCAATTACTCCGGTTCCTGGCGCTGCCGGTCGCATCATGATCTTTGCGCCACCACCGTCGCCTTTAGCTGGGTGGGGAATGGAGTTTGACTTGGTGAGGGGAATTTCAACTAGGTGTTTTTTACCGTCAGCTACTCCCTTTTTGACTGCACCAATTACATCGCTGGCTTTGCCAACGCCGACGCCTACAGATCCGCGTTCGTTACCGACGACGACGATCGCGCGGAAGCTCAGCTTTTTACCACCTTTAACTACTTTGCTAACGCGGCGGATTTGAATTACTCGTTCTTGCCAGGTGGTTTCTTTTTCTTTTGTGCGGCTGCTTTTTTTACGACGTTGCTGTTGTTGTTCCGCCATATTTTTGTCCTTTGTCTTTTGTTCTTTGTCTTCTGTCATCAGTTAGGGTTAATTTCAGATTTCAGATTTAAAATTTTAGATTTAAAATCTGAAATTTCTTGATTTTAGATTGAGAATTTTCTATTTAAAACAAATTCAAAATCTAAAATCTTCCCTTTTCTAATCACAATTAGAAGTTTAAACCGGCTTCGCGTGCTGCTTCGGCGAGGGCTTTGATCCGACCGTGGTAAAGATTGCCACCTCGGTCAAAGACGACTTGTTGAATGCCTGATTCGATCGCACGCTGGGCAATCAATTTACCTACCTGCGTTGAAGCATCGCAAGTGCAGCCTGATTTTAAATCTACTTTCACGGTTGGTTCCACGGTCGAGGCAGCCACAAGGGTATGGTGCTTGGTGTCATCGATCACTTGGGCATAAATATGCTCATGCGATCGAAACACAGCCAACCGAGGACGTTCTGATGTACCAAAAACTGTGCGCCGGATGCGTTGATGCCGACGCTGCTTCGATTCTGCGCGACTCAGCTTCATTTCTTCCCTGCCTTACCAGCTTTACGTCTGACTACTTCACCGGCATAACGAATGCCTTTACCCTTATAAACTTCTGGTGGACGGACAGCGCGAATTTTAGCCGCTGTGTTCCCCACAACTTCTTTATCAATGCCACTCACCGTGACATTGACGTTACCCTCAACAGCCATCTGAATGCCTGGTGGCGGCTCAATTTTGACTTCATGGCTGTAACCCACGATCAAAATTAGATTGCGACCGTCCATTTTTGCCCTGTAACCAACACCTTGAATTTCCAATCGTTTCTGAAAACCTTGAGAAACTCCGTCAACCATGTTGGCTACTAGGGTTCGAGATAAACCGTGAAGTTGGCGGATAGTGCGGGATTCATCCCGCCGCAAAACCTTCAAGATTTCGCCTTCCTGTTCTACGATTATCCCATCTGGCAGAACTCTAGAAAGTTCTCCTTTAGGCCCTTTAACGGCGACAGCCCGATTGTCAATTGTCACCGATACTTTATTAGGAATACTAATCGGGCGCTTACCGATGCGAGACATAACTCTCCTTTATTTCAGATTTGAAATTTCAGATTTCAGATTTGAAATTTCAGATTTCAATTTGTCAATTCAAAAGGAAAGTTTTGAAATCTAAAATCTGAAATTTCCCGTGCTAACTACCAAACGTAGCAAAGTACTTCCCCACCCAGTCCTTGGCGTCGCGCTTCCCGATCGGTCATAATGCCGCTGGAAGTCGAAATTATGGCGATGCCAATACCGCCGAGAACTCGCGGTAATTCTTTGCGATTGGAGTAAACGCGCAATCCCGGCTTGCTTACTCGTTTCAACGCAGTGATGATGGGCTGGCGATTTTTTCCTTTGTATTTCAAGGAAACCATCAGTTTTCTCTCGATTCCTTCTCCATCTTCTTCAAACTCACCGATAAAGCCTTCTTCCTTGAGGACTTTTGCAATGCTGCGAGTCATTCTTGTGGATGGAATTGCTGTTTTTTGATGCCGCGCTAAATTTGCATTGCGGATGCGCGTCAACATATCTGAAATTGTGTCGTTCGACGCCATCTTTTCCTCCTTATTGATCGCGGAAAGGCATCCCAAAAGCTTTGAGTAAGGCGCGGCCCTCTTCGTCTGTGTTAGCAGTCGTGATGATGGAAATGTCCATCCCACGAATTTGATCGATTCTGTCGTATTCGATCTCTGGAAAAATCAGCTGCTCTCTTACACCCAGACTATAATTACCGCGACCGTCAAAGCTTTTAGGACTAATACCCCGAAAGTCCCGAATGCGGGGCAGTGCTAGGTTGACAAATCTGTCTAGAAAGGCGTACATCCGGTCTCCCCGCAGGGTAACCATCATGCCGACGGGCATACCTTGGCGAATTTTGAAACTGGCGATCGCTTTTTTAGCTCTGGTAACCACGGGTTTTTGACCCGCGATCGTGCCAATCTCATTCAAGGAAGATTCCAGCGCTTTAGCGTTTGAAGCTGCATCGCCTAAGCCCCGGTTGAGGGTAATTTTCACCAGTTTAGGCACCTGATGAATATTTTCGTAATTGAACTGTTCCTTTAGTTTGGGAACAATACTTTCTTGATACTGGGTTTTCAGTCGTTGAGCCATTGGTTTTCCTTTTACTTTCCCTGGTCTTGGTCAGGGAACCAATTGATTGCAGATTGAAGAATTGAAGATTTAATTGCAAATTTCAAATCTCAAATCCGAAATATGAAATTATTTGTCAATTATTTCATCAGTCTTTTTCAGCCTCCGCACTTTACGACCGTCTTCGGTAAAGGTGTAGCAGACGCGACTGGCAACATTTTGCTTTATGGAATAAAGCATCACGTTGGAAATGTGAATCGGCCCTTCCAAGGTGGTAATACGGCCAGATTCTCCTTCCTGCTGGGGTTTAACGTGCTTGGTTTTGATGTTGACCCCTTTGACGATTACTCTACTGAGCTTAGGAAAAGCTTTGAGGATTTCACCAACTTTGCCTTTATCTTTGCCAGAAATAATCTGAACGGTGTCACCTTTTTTGACGTGCATCTTGGTATTCCCAGAGCGATTTTCCGGGCTTTTTTTGGGCGATGCTTGACCTGTTCTACGATTATTAGCCATTAGAGTACCTCTGGAGCTAGGGACACTATTTTGGTATAGTTTTTGTCCCGCAGTTCCCGCGCTACAGGGCCAAAAACGCGGGTTCCTCTGGGGTTACCATCTGCGTTGACGATCACGGCGGCATTATCGTCAAAACGAATGCTCATACCGCTATCGCGACGCATACCTTTACGAGTTCGGACAATTACAGCCCGCACCACATCAGATTTTTTGACGGCCATATTAGGGATGGCATCTTTGACGACGGCGATAATGACGTCGCCTACGCTGCCATAGCGGCGGTTACCGGCACCTAAAACCCGGATACACATTAATTTCCGGGCCCCGCTATTGTCAGCAACATTGAGATAAGTCTGGGGTTGAATCACGGCTTTGTTAGTTGGTAGTTGGTAGTTGGGAAATTGGAAAAAGGGAAGATTTTAGATTTTAAATTTAAAATTTAATAAATCTGAAATCTGCAATCTTAAATCTGAAATTTCCGATTAGCCCTTACTCGATCTGATGATTTCCGCGACTACCCAGTGTTTGGTGCGGCTTAAGGGTCGTGTTTCGCTAATGCGGACGCGATCGCCTTCACGACACTTGTTTTCTTCATCGTGAGCCTTATACCTTTTTGTACGCACCACGATTTTCCCGTACTTGGGGTGGGGAGAGCGGTTTTCGATCGCTACCACCACTGTTTTATCCATTTTGTCGCTGACAACTAAGCCAACTCTTTCTTTGACTGCCATTGCCACTTCCTCCTATTCTGCAACTGACTCGGTAGTCGTGGATTTTTTAAGAGCGATTTGTCGCTCGCCTTCCACCGTTAGCAATTGGGCTAGCCGGTGCTTTGCGTGCTTGAACTGATGCGTCTTTTCCAACTGACGAGTCACTTTTTGCAGGCGCAACTGAAACAGTTGTCGCTTAAGAGCAATAACTTGGTCTGACAGTTCTTCATCGCTCAATTTTCTGGCTTCTTCAATCTTGGGAAGAGGCATAGTTTATACATTCTCCTCAGAACGCATGACGAACCTTGTTTTGATTGGCAACTTATGGGAAGCCAAACGCATAGCTTCACGGGCTATTGCTTCGGTAACGCCTGTGATTTCAAACATCACTCTTCCTGGTTTTACCACTGCAACCCAAAACTCTGGCGAGCCTTTACCGGAACCCATCCGGGTTTCCGCAGGACGCATCGTGACGGGTTTGTCGGGGAAAATGCGAATCCAGATTTTGCCACCCCGGCGGATATAGCGGGTCATCGCACGACGGCTGGCTTCTATTTGACGAGATGTGATCCAGGCTGGTTCTAGCGCCTGAAGGCCAAATTCACCAAAGTTGAGTTCGCTACCCCTGATGGCTAAGCCTTCCATGCGCCCGCGCTGTTGTTTGCGGAATTTAGTTCTTCTAGGACTTAACATGGCTTGTCAAAAGTCATTTTGGATTTTGGATGAGAGGATTTTGGATTTTTGAGTTAAGAGTTTCTTTAATTCAAAACTCAAAACTTAAAACTCAAAACTCTAGTTAACCTTCATTGGAACGGTCTTCAAACTGACGGCGTTTGGGTTGGCGACGGCGGGGAGTACCGGGGGCGTTAGCAGTAGGTGCTTCCTCCTGTCCGGGAATGATTTCCCCTTTGAAAATCCAGACTTTTACGCCCAGAATGCCGTAGATAGTTTTGGCAGTCCGGTAGGCATAATCAATATCTGCCCGTAAGGTATGCAGTGGCACTCTACCTTCCCGCGTCCACTCAGTCCGAGCAATTTCTGCACCGTTGAGCCGACCGCTTACTTGGACTTTAATACCTTCGACGCCAGCACGCTGGGCACGTTGAATTGCTTGGCGGACAACCCGGCGGAAGGAAACGCGACGTTCGAGTTGTTGAGCGATGTATTCGCCAATCAATCCTGCATCGGCGTCTACTCGCGCCACTTCGACGACGTTGATGCGGATTTGGCGATTGCCGCCTCCTAGCTCGCCCTGAAGCCCAATTCGCAAAGTTTCAATGCCGGTGCCGCCCCGTCCGACAACAACACCCGGTCTAGCGGTGCGAATTTCTAAATCGATTTGATCGGCTTTGCGCTCAATTCGGACGTCGGAAATTCCGGCGTTGGAGAGGTTTTTCTCGACGTAGTTACGAATTTTGTAGTCTTCTTGCAGTAGGCTCGGGTAGCGATCGGAATCCGCATACCAACGAGAGCGGTGTTCTTGGATAACGCCTAGCCGAAAACCAACTGGATTAATCTTCTGTCCCACAAATGCTTCCTCAAAACAATTTTAGATTTTAGATTTTAGATTTTAGATTTTAGATTTTATTTAAAATTTGAAATCTGAAATCTAAAATTTGGCATCCTTATTCCTAACTATTCCTCTGCCACTTCGGCAACGGCCACGGTGATGTGACAAGTTGGCTTGCGAATCTGATAGGCTCGACCTTGAGCCCTGGGCCGGAAACGCTTTAATGTTGAGCCTTGGTCGGCGTAGGCTTGGCTTACTACCAGTTTTTTTGGGTCTAAACCAACGTTATGTTCTGCATTGGCGACGGCGGAGCGCAGCACTTTGAGAATGGGTTCGCAAGCTGCATAGGGCATAAACTCCAGAACGATTAGCGCTTCCCGATAGGAGCGACCCCGAATTTGATCGAGGACGCGGCGCACCTTGTAGGGAGACATCCGAATGTAACGTGCGATCGCCTTAACTTCAGCAGTATCAATTGCCATAGGTCAGTTGTCAGTTGTCAGTTGTCAGTTGTCAGTTGTCAGTTGTCAGTTGTCAGTTGCCAGTTGCCAGTTGTCAGTTGTCAGTTCTTTTTCACTAACCACCGACTACCGACCGCCGACCACCGACCACCGATCGCTGACCAAATTATCTTTTTGCCTTTTTATCACTCTTGGCGTGTCCTCTAAAGGTGCGAGTCGGGGCAAATTCACCCAATTTGTGTCCGACCATCTGATCTGAGATGAAAATGGGCACGTGCTGACGGCCATTGTGTACGGCGATGGTGTGGCCTACCATTAGAGGCAAAATTGTTGAAGCCCGCGACCAAGTTTTGATGACTTGCTTTTCGCCCCTGCCATTCAACTTTTCAACCTTGCTGAGCAGATGATCTGCAACAAAAGGACCTTTCTTTAATGAGCGACCCATAGTTTAATTTTGGATTTTGGATTTTGGATTTTGGATTATTTCGATTTTGGATTTTGGATTATTGGTTAACTGTTTGGTTGCCCTATTTGCGCTTGGGCTAGCCCCAATCTAAAATCCAAAATCTGAAATCTAAAATTCTATGATTCCCGACCGCCACGGCCACGCTTAGAGGATTTGCGGCGACGACGCACGATTAAGGAATTACTCGGTTTATTCGGCTTGCGCGTTTTAGCACCCAAAGTTGGTTTGCCCCAAGGGGTTACTGGCCCGCTTCTACCAATAGGCGCTCTGCCTTCGCCACCACCATGCGGGTGATCCACAGGGTTCATGACGCTGCCTCTAACTTTAGGCCGACGACCTTTCCAGCGATTTCTCCCTGCTTTGCCAGTACTCAAATTTCTGGCATCCAAGTTGCCCACTTGTCCGATGGTGGCGTAGCACTCCCTCAGTATCATGCGGACTTCTCCAGATGGCAGTTTGAGGCTGACGTAGTTGCCTTCTTTGGCTACCACTTGAGCGGTGGCACCGGCTGCGCGAACAATTTGTGCCCCCCGACCGGGATAGAGTTCTACATTGTGGACGCCAGTACCCAAGGGAATATTGGCTAAAGGTAAGGCGTTGCCAATTTCGATCGGCGAATCTGGGCCGGAGACGATCGCAGTCCCGACTGCTAAGCCATTGGGATGCAGAATATATCGCTTTTCGCCATCCCGATAGTTAACCAAAGCGATCCGAGCATTGCGGTTCGGGTCGTATTCAATGGCAACTACTTTAGCTGGGATGTTGTGCTTGTCGCGACGAAAGTCAATGATTCGGTAAAGACGCTTGTGTCCGCCACCCCGACGGCGGCTGGTAATCACACCGCGATTGTTGCGTCCTTTTTTGCGATGTATTGATATAGTCAGCGATCGCTCTGGCTCACCCTGAGTGATTTCAGCAAAGTCGGAAATGGTACACTGGCGCGTACTAGGAGTGTATGGCCGATAAGAACGGGTACCCATAAGAATTTTGGATGAGAGGATTTTGGATGAGAGGATTTTGGATTGAAGAATTGAATCTAATAATCTAAAATCGCTACACTTCAGGGAACAGGATCTGCCGAATTTTTTCCCCGTCGCCAGATGCCAATGTGACAACAGCTTTCTTGTATTGAGATTTATACCCAAGAAATCTGCCGACCCGACGCTTTTTACGCGGTGGTGTCATTGTGTTGACAGCCGTGACTTTGACATCGAACAATTGTTCGATCGCTGCCTTAATTTGTGGTTTTGTTGCCTTTAGCACCACGTCAAAACAGTATTTTTCCTGCTCCATCAGCATCGTGGCCTTTTCCGTAAGGAGCGGGCGACGGATCAAATCCGCCAGTGTCCGCAAATTATATTCAGCCACCGTACACCTCCTGAATCTTGGTCAGAGCTGATGATGTAGTTACTATTTTGTCCGCCCAGAGCAGATCGTATACATTCAATTGGTCAGCCCGAATCAACTTCAATTTGGCAATGTTGCGAGCTGATAGGTAAACCATCTCCGCTGGTTCTGACAAAATCAACAAAATCTTCGCTGCGTCTGGAACGCCCCAACGCCCGATCGCTCCCATTAATTCCTTGGTTTTAGGTCTGGGTAGCTTTTCGGCAAATTCCTCAACCACTAACAAATCATCCGCTCGGCTAATCAAAGCTGTTCTCAAAGCCAGTCGCTTTTCCTTGCGGTTCATCTTGACTTCAAAGTCTCTTGGCTTTGGCCCGAAGATGACACCGCCGCCTCTCCACAAAGGCGATCGAATCGAACCAGCACGCGCACGACCAGTTCCTTTTTGCCGCCAGGGTTTGCGACCTCCCCCACGGACTTCCGATCTAGTCTTGGTGCTGACCGTTCCTTGCCTTGCATTGGTCATTTGGCGTACCAGCGCCCGGTGGACAATGTGAGATGCGTTTTCTTCTTTGGCAACCTTCAACTCCAAAGACGCTTGCCCAACCTCTTGACCTTCCCAGTTTCGCACCACACAGTTAACCATATTCTTCGTCCTCTGTTCTTTGTCAAAAGTCATCGGTCATTAGGAAAAAGAAGATTTTAGATTTTAGATTTCAAAACTTTACTTTTCAATCTGAAATTTTCAATCTGAAATCTCAAATCAGTCATTGGGTCACTAATGACTAATGACTCATGACTATTTCCCTACCTTGTTTGTCGGTGTGATACTGAGCAAGGCACCTACTTTACCAGGAACGGCTCCTTTAATCAGCAACAAATTCCGTTCTGCATCTACACGCACAATCGCGAGCTTGCGAATCGTAATTTGCTTGCCTCCCAAACGACCTGCCATCCGCTTACCGGGATATACTCTTCCCGGCGTAGTTCCAGCACCAGTCGAACCCGGCGCACGGTGATTTTTGGAACCGTGTGCCATTGGGCCGCGCTTAAAGTTGTGACGTTTCTGATAACCGGCAAAGCCTTTACCGATACTTGTCCCCATAACATCCACAATTTGGCCTGGGGTAAAAATATCTGCTTTGATCGGTTGACCCAGTTCGTAATCACCCGTATTTTCTAAACGATATTCATGCAGATGACGCAACGGGGGGGAACCAGACTTGGCTAGGTGACCCAGTTCGGGCTTGTTAATCCCCTTCTGAGTTTTTTCGCCAAATCCAACTTGGATGGCAGTATAGCCATCGGTCTGTTGCGTCTTAATCTGCGTAATCGGGCATGGACCGGCTTGAACGACCGTTACAGGGATAGCTCTCCCCGTTTCGTCAAAAATTTGGGTCATGCCTACTTTAGTGCCGAGGATACCGACAGCCACAGTACCTGGTTTCTCCTTTTTTACGCACTACAATTAATTCGGATTGAAATAGCGCCTTCAAAACTTTTGAGTATTGAATTTTGAGTTAAGTTTTTCAACTTATAACTCAGCTTTCATAACTCATCAAATCTTTCGTTGCCTTTAATCCACTTCATATCGGCAGTTAAAACTGCCATCTCGCTTTAGATGCAGGCCAGTCAGTTAACTCCGCTCCAAGTTATCAGCTTGGATCAAGTCTTCTGCTGCGTCGGCAAGCTAATTCAAGCTTTTTGTTCAAAGGCTAATAAACGTTAGCCTTGGCATTACTTCTGGGCACTGGGACTTAAGCAGCAAGCTACTTAGTATCCTTTTTTGGCCCGATGCAGATGTCAATCTACCTTCGCCACCTTTGCTTGAGACCAATTTCCCCTACTTTTTGATGCAGAAATCCGTTTTTTCTGCCCGCAGGGTAACCAGTCCGCCTTTGACTGGTGGTATCCAAGTTTGCTTTCAGCCCTTCGTAGAAAACGAAGCAAACTTAAATTTTAGTCACGATCCAATAATATAAACTATTTTTTTTACCTTGTCTAGTCTGAAAGCAGATTTTTTTTGGTAACGGTTGCCGACTTACAGGATTACCAATACAGGCAAATTCTTCAGAAATTACAACCCCCAGGACTACAATAGCAGTAGATGTAACGTTTTTTAAAGCCAAATGGCGGGTAAAACGCAAGTTTATGGGATTGATCGCAACTGGGAAGGATCTAATTCGAGCCCTGGAAAAGACAGGCGCACTGGGGGTCTACGCACCCCTTGAGGGAGGATTTGAAGGTCGCTACCAACGGCGGATACGGGCAGCTGGGTATACGACCCTGAACATAACTGCACGGGGGCTGGGTGATGTGGCGATGTACTTGACTGGAGTTCATGGGGTGCGTCCTCCCCACTTAGGGAAGAAAAGCCTCGGTAGCGGTGCAGCAGTCGGCGATGTGTACTATGTGCCACCGATCGTGAATTATCAGCTCGAACAGCTGCCGCCCAAGTCAAAGGGACTGGTGCTGTGGATAATAGAAGGCCAGATTCTTTCCCGTCAAGAGGTTGAATATTTGGCAAATTTGCCCAGTCTGGAGCCGCGAGTTAAGTTAGTGGTGGAAATGGGAGGCGATCGGGCCTTCCGCTGGACGTCCCTCAAAAATACTTTGGTCGCCGCTTAAGATGTGGAGAGGGGGAGGGGGAGAGTGGGGGAGTAACCTTCCTTCTTCCCTAGCCCCTATTTTTTTGGACTTTTGACTGTTCACTTTTTTAGCCCCTCGGCTTTCTAGTTTTGATACCTTTGAAATAAGACCTAACTAATAGGGAAAACGCTAATGCTGGAGAATCGTGATTATACCTTAATAATTGACAAAAGCGGCAGTATGTCGCTAACAGACCAGCCGGGTGGGCAAAGTCGTTGGGTTGCCATGCAGGAATCTACCCTCGCCTTAGCCAGTAAATGCGAACAGCTTGACCCAGATGGTCTCACAGTTTATCTACCCCACCTTGAAGACCCACACCATAGCAGCTTCGGCTTGGTGTTGGGATGAAAGGCTCTTTAAAATTGGGTACTCGATGTACACAATTTTAACAAATCATGTTACTATATTTACACAGCACGTTTCTATAAAATGTTAGTTTACGAAGCAAAAATAAAAGGAACAAAAGCCCAGTACCGCATCCTCGATGAGATGTTGCGGACTGGGCTTTTTATTCGTAATAAAGCATTGCGATACTGGATGGACAATCCCGGCGTAAACGGCATGGACTTGAACAAATACTGCAAAGTTCTAGCTGACAATCCTGAATTTCCCTGGGTTAAGAAACTTAACTCAATGGCGCGTCAGTCAATGGCAGAAAGAGCCTGGTTAGCTATATCGAGATTCTTTGAGAACTGCCAAAAGAAAGTACCGGGTAAAAAAGGTTATCCGAAATTCAAGCCTTCGCAAACCAGAGCATCAGTTGAATACAAAACCTGTGGCTGGAAACTATCAGAAGACAGAAAGTATATCACCTTTACCGATAAATTTGGCGCTGGCACTTTCAAGCTTTGGGGAAGTAGAGATTTACATTTTTATCAAATAGACCAAATAAAACGAGTTAGGATAGTTCGTCGTTCTGATGGATATTACGTACAGTTTTGCATTAATCATAAAAGGGAAGAAACTCATGAATTAACAGGTCGGATGTTAGGGTTGGATGTTGGTTTAAACCATTTCTACACCGATTCAGAGGGTAATCAAATAGAAAACCCGCGCTTTTTAAGGAAAGGTGAAAAAGCACTCAAGAGAGCTTCTCGTCAACTTTCACGAAAAAATATTGGGTCAAAAAATAGAATTAAAGCCAAGAATCGGTTAGGTAGGAAACACCTAAAAGTTGAAAGGCAGCGTAAAGACTTTGTTGTGAAATTAGCAAGGTGCGTAATCCAGTCTAGTGACTTGGTAGCCATTGAAGACTTACAGGTGCGAAACATGGTGAAAAACCACCATTTGGCTAAATCAATCAGTGATGCTTCTTGGTCGATGTTTAGACAATGGCTTGAATATTTCGGTCAGGTATTTGGAGTGCCAGTTGTGGCTGTCCCTCCTCAATATACATCGCAGAATTGTTCTAATTGCGGTGCGGTAGTTAAGAAAACCTTAAGCAATAGAACCCATCAATGCCTTGATTGTGGGCATATTCAAGATAGGGATTGGAACGCAGCGATTAATATTCTCAATAAGGCGTTGTCAATCTTGAGCAAAATGTTGAAAAATCCCGTCGGGCAGACGGAAATTAACGCCTCTGGAGAGAACGACCTCTGTTTAGTTGGGGAAACCCAATTAAGTAAGCCGACTCGTGGAAAGAGGAAGCCCAAGGAGCAATCTTTGGAATCCCCCGTTATATTCAGTACTCTGAATTAGCGGCGGGAGGATGTCAAAGAAGCATCTCGACGTATGGATCGGGATGAAGAATTGGCTATTTCTTTTATTCAAGTCGGCACTGACGCTCAGGCAACCAAGTTCCTCAAAGTTTTGGATGACGAACTGCAAAATGCTGGTGCGAAGTTTGACATTGTGGACACAGTAACTATGGATGACATGGAAGACATGACCCTAACGGAAGTGTTGCTTAATGCTATCACTGACTAAAATCCTTTCTTGTTAAACATTAGCTGAATTAGTTTTTAGCAGCCTTGAGGGGGAAAAGTTATGGAATCAATAGATGATTTATTAGCCGATATCAAAGCTGAGTATGAAGAAAAAGAAAAACCCATTCCTCCGAAAAAACAGCAACCTTTGAAAGAGGAATGCTCTCCTCAGCTACCACAAATACCCGCGCCTCAAACTCAGGTTTATTGGCAAAACAATCTCGCTCCTTCTTCGCTAGAGGATAATTTATTAGCTGATATTAAAGCAGAGTTTGAGGAAAAATCTCAACCTAAACCACCGCAAAAACAGCAACCTTTCCCAGAAAAACGCTCTCCTCAGCTACCACCAATACCTCCTCGACAAGCTCAGATGTCTTGGCAAAAAACTATTGTTCCCTCCTCTGCTGAAAATAGCTTAATTGTCGAACTAAAGGCGGAGGTTGAAGAAAAACAGAAAGAAGAAGAACTGAAAAGACAGCAACAAGTCAAAGAAGAACAAATTAGACAAGAACAAATTAAGCAGCAACAACGGCAAGCGCTGACAAAAGAAGCTCAAGAGTGGTTGAAAAAGTTAAATATACGTTCAGAAGAGGGTCTGTGGTTTGAAGAATTTGCCTACGACTACCCTTCTAAACTGGAGGCGGCGATCGATTACTTGCAAGCTTTGCGAGAAACTAAGCCGTAATAGCCATAGTCAGAAATGTCGTCTAGTCTAGAGAAAGAAACCGTGACAATCCGTGGAGTTTGTCTATTATGCAAGGAGGTGCTTTGTTGGAAGACCGCGATTATACCTTAATTATTGACAAAAGCGGCAGTATGTCTACCCCAGACCAAACGGGTGGTAGAACTCGCTGGCAAACCGCACAAGAGTCTACCCTAGCAGTAGCGAGAAAATGCGAACAGTTTGACCCTGATGGAATTACGCTTTACCTATTTTCAGGCAGGTTCAAACGCTTGGATAACGTGACATCTAGCAAAGTCGCCCAGATATTTCAAGAAAACGATCCTTCTGGCACTACTGACTTAGCAGGTGTACTAAAAGATGCCACAGATAACTACTTTCAACGTAAAGCAGCGGGTCAAACAAAGGCAAATGGCGAGACGATTTTGGTAGTTACCGATGGTGAACCGGACGATCGCAAAGCTGTGATGCGAGTAATTATTGAGGCATCTCGCCATCTGGATAGAGATGAAGAATTAGCGATTTCCTTCATTCAAGTTGGCACAGATCAAACGGCAACCAAGTTTCTCAAAGCCTTGGATGACGATTTGCAAACCGCTGGTGCCAAATTTGACATTGTTGACACAGTAACACTTGATGATATGGAGGGGATGACTCTGACCGAAGTGTTGCTCAATGCGATTAGCGACTAATAACGCAAGTTGCTGGTTAGGTACGTAGTTGCGCTTTAGCGCTAAAAGAGCGCTAAAGCGCAACAACATACCTACTACTAACTAGCAACTTACGTTAATACTCGATCGCCAAAGTGACAGATCTAATAAACCGGGTTTTTGAAAGAAACCGGGTTTCAGACTAAAGATAATTGCTGATTACTACAAGGAGGTTTTTGTCATGGAGAATAGAGATTATACCTTAATTATTGACAAAAGCGGCAGTATGTCTACGCCGGATCAACCGGGTGGTAGAAGCCGCTGGGAAACGGCACAGGAATCTACTCTGGCAATAGCAAGAAAATGCGAACAGTTCGATCCTGATGGCATCACGGTTTACCTTTTTTCCAGCCGATTCAAAAGATACGACAATGTAACTTCCGATAAAGTCGCACAAATCTTTCAAGAAAATGACCCTGCTGGCACCACTAACTTAGCTGGCGTGCTACAAGATGCAACTAACCGCTATTTTGAGCGGAAAGCAGCGGGTCAGACCAAGCCTAGCGGAGAAACTATTATAGTGGTGACGGATGGTGAACCGGATGACCGGAAAGGCGTGATGAAAGCGATTATCGAGGCGTCTCGCCAGATGGACACGGATGAAGAACTGGGAATTACGATGATTCAAGTGGGTTCAGATGCAACGGCAAGCCGGTTTCTCAAAGCTTTGGATGATGACCTTCAGGGTGCTGGGGCGAAGTTTGATATCTGTGACACTGTAACTATGGATGATATGGCAGATATGACTCTAGCTGAAGTGCTGCTAAACGCGGTTAATGACTAACATACCAATTTAGGCCCCCCTAACCCCCCAACTTTGGGGGGAAATCTTGCTCCCCCTCTCCCCTAGCCCCTAGCCCCTAGCCCCTTCTTGATGTGACTGATATATCCTATCCTTTACGTTCCCTAAAGGAGGGGTGCTGGTTTAAGCTGATCTGCGGGGCCAGCTTCCAACACCTTCCTGCTGTTCGGAATATTACTTTGGCATATACCTTGGCGGGCGCTGATTGTATTGACGTTTCCGCCGATCGCGCTGTTATTGCCGCCGCACAAGATGCGTTGCGGGCTGCTGCGTGTCTTAGGACCCAAGCCAAGCGGCGAGGATTTGGTTTTGAGGGTTTGCCGTGGCTGATGGTGAGTCTGAATGATGGGGAAGATCCCCATTTTCGTAAAGCGGAATTTAACTCAACTGAGTGTCCGACGGAATGTCCTCGTCCCTGCGTCATGGTTTGCCCAGCCCAAGCAATTGTGTTCGATCGCGCTAATGACCAATTTTCTGGAGTTGTCGATCCTTTATGCTATGGCTGCGGTAGGTGTTTGCCAATTTGTCCGAGCCAGTTGATTTTTGCGCGTTCTTATGTATCGACGCCGGAAGCGATCGCACCCCTAGTGCTGGAAACAGGTGTAGATGCACTGGAAATCCATACGCAAGTAGGGCGTTACAAAGATTTTGAAAGACTTTGGCAAGCCATTGCACCCAGTAGAGATCGACTCAAACTGATCGCCATCAGCTGCCCGGATGGTGAAGGATTGATTGACTATTTGCGATCGCTCTATGACTTAATCAATCCCCTCCCTTGTCCCCTCATTTGGCAGACCGACGGGCGTCCCATGAGCGGTGATATTGGCGCGGGAACCACCCATGCAGCCGTGAAATTAGGTCAAAAAGTGTTGTCCGCCGGGTTACCGGGATATGTGCAATTAGCAGGAGGCACCAACAGCCACACCGTTAGCAAGCTAAAAGCAATGGGCTTACTCAAAAATTCTTCTCCTGGGCACTCAGCACTAAAGCCGAAGCACTTATCGATCGCAGGGATTGCCTATGGTAGCTATGCTCGCGTACTGTTGTCGCCAATTCTAGATCGATTAGAAAAAACAGAAATGGTTTCTACCCCAGCAGCAGGCAAAGAAATCTCTCCCACTCAACACTCAGTTTGTCTGGAAGATGAACCCGAACTTCTCTGGCAAGCTGTGGCCCTAGCGCATAACCTGGTTTCCCAAATTAAATCAGCCCAAAATAATGTAATATAAATGTATTATGAAAGATTTCACTCATCTCGTACCAAATACTTTTCTTACTTGCCTCTGTAGGTTTACCCACTTAGTTGTGGAATAAGAGACAATTTGGTTAAACCTGCCTCACAAAGTTTTGCTTCACCTATCGATCCTTCAACTCACCACTTGTTTACCCCAAACATGATGAAAAATCCTAACGGTAAGACTCATGACGAGAAACAGGACAACCCTGAATCGCAAGCTAATGTCAAAAACGTCGCCGTAGGAAGAATGCAGATTACAGACGATCTGAATAAATTGCTGGAAATTTTGCCCCAAGAACTTCGACAGATCTTGGAGAATCACCCCTCCCGGAACAGTTTAGTTGAAGTAGTGATGGATTTGGGCCGACGCCCAGAAGCCCGCTTCCCAGGCAAAGCCGAATACTTATCAGATTTGCCTATTTCGGGAGAAGACCTGAATTATTGCATACAACGGGTAGGACATTTTAGCGGTGATAACCGCGCTGGCATTGAGCAAACCCTACACCGGATCAGCGGCATCCGCAATCGCAGCGGGGAAATTATTGGCTTAACCTGTCGCGTTGGGCGGGCTGTCTTTGGCACGATCGGCATGATCCGCGACTTGGTAGAGACTGGAAAATCTATTCTGATGCTGGGGCGTCCTGGTGTTGGTAAAACAACCGCTTTACGAGAAATCGCCCGCGTTTTAGCGGATGAACTCGATAAGCGGGTTGTCATTATCGACACTTCTAATGAAATTGCCGGTGATGGAGACGTTCCTCACCCCGCGATCGGTCGGGCCAGAAGGATGCAAGTTGCGCGTCCCGAACTTCAGCATCAGGTGATGATTGAGGCAGTGGAAAACCATATGCCAGAAGTCATCGTTATTGATGAAATCGGTACGGAACTGGAAGCTTTAGCCGCTCGAACCATTGCGGAACGGGGCGTCCAGTTGGTTGGCACCGCTCACGGCAATCAGATTGAAAACTTGATTAAAAATCCAACTCTGTCTGATTTGGTTGGCGGTATTCAGGCTGTAACGCTGGGAGATGAAGAGGCTCGCCGCCGGGGCTCTCAAAAAACAGTGTTGGAGCGCAAAGCGCCGCCGACATTTGAAATTGCGGTGGAAATGCTGGAACGGCAGCGCTGGGTGATACACGAGAACACTGCTGACACGGTAGATAACCTGCTGCGAGGACGCCAGCCGAATCCTCAAGTTAGGACGGTTAGCGAAACTGGCGAGGTCAAGATTACACGGGAATCACCCAGTACACCGACGCTAGGGACAACAACCATCACAGGAGCGAATGCGCGATCGAGTGGCTGGCGAGCCTCTGGACAGATGATGCCGTTACCTGCAAAACCAGAAACAGAGCGTTCTTCTGAAGAGAAGAGTTTTGAGCAATTGCTGAATGCCTCTTTCCAGCAGCCGATGTTGTTTGATAGCGATGCCAACAAATCAGGCCCAAATGGCGAAGATTTGCCACTGCACGTCTATCCCTACGGCGTTAGTCGTCATCAACTGGAGCAGGTAGTTCGCTTGCTGAATTTGCCGATGGTGCTGACGAAGGATCTCGATAGTGCCGATGCGGTTTTGGCGCTCAGGTCGCACGTAAAAAACCATTCTAAGTTACGGCACGTTGCCAAAGCTCATCACGTTCCGATCCACACGATTAAGGACAGCACTATTCCCCAGATTACTCATGCTCTACAACGAATGTTGAACATAGATGATACTGGTTTGCCAGAAAGTGCCGATTTGAGGTTGTTTACCCAAAGCGGCTCTGAAGACGAGCTGGAAGCTCTGGAAGAAGCCAGACTTGCTGTGGAGCAAATTGTGATTCCAAAGGGACAGCCAGTGGAGTTGTTGCCTCGTGCTGCTACTGTGCGGAAGATGCAACACGAGTTAGTCGAGCATTACCGCTTGCGATCGACCAGTTTTGGCGATGAGCCTAATCGGCGGCTGCGGATTTATCCAGCCTAGTAACGTTTTCCCCCACCAAACTAAGATATGGTGGGGGTTTTTTATTCGCTACTGACATACGAGATGATGTGAACTACTCACCGCTAAATCGGAGTACCGATTATAGCGGGAGCTTCTGTAATCATAGGGAAATGCCTCAGTTTAGACTTTCGCCCAAGCTTTGGTCTTACTTCCCCTCCTACAGCAGAGACGGCTGAACCATCCGCATGCGAGCATTCTGATCCCTTCTGCTCGAATATTGTTTGCCGCGTTCCCATCTCTGTCATGGTGAGTGCAGCACTGAGGGCAAGTCCACTCCCTTATATCTAACGGCATCTCACCAATCTGATAGAAACAATTCGAGCAGAGTTTGGAACTAGGGAACCATCTGTCTACTTCAATCAACCTTGCGCCCTTGCGTTCTAACTTATACGCTAAGAAGTTGATAAACATTCCCCATCCACAATCAGATATTGCTTTTGCCAAATTGTGATTACGAACCATGCCCTTGACATGAAGATTTTCTACTATGACAGCTTGGCTATCGCTGACTAACTTGTAACTAAGTTTATGCAGAAAATCTTGCCGTGAGTTACTAACTCTCTCGTACACTTTGGCAACAACTTTCTTGTATCTATTTCGTGAATTACTCCCCTTCTGCTTACGGGCTAATTTTTGTTGCTTACGCTTGAGATTCTTTTCATGCTTGGCAAGATGTTTAGGATTATCGTATTTAGACACTTTCTCACCATCGGTTACGACAGCAAAGTGTTTTATCCCTAGATCGATACCGTAAATCTTTCCTTCTGTCGTAGTTGGAATGCCGCCTTCTACTTCAGTTAGAATAGATGCAAAGTATTTCCCTGACGGGGTTCTACTCACGGTAACAGCCTTTATTTTTCCCTCAATCGGTCGATGTATCTTGGCTTTGACTATCCCGATATTACCTGGTAGTTTGACATTACCATCTACAATCTTGACGTTTTGAGGATACTGAATTGACTGCTTACCATGCTTAGATTTGAACCGAGGAAACCTCGCCCTACCTTCAAAAAAGTTTTTGTAAGCCGTTGTTAAGTTAAGTGTAGTAGCTTGCAATACTTGGCTATAACACTCAGCTAACCACTTCGTATCTTCTGCCTTTTTGAGTGCGGGTAAAAGTGCATTGAGTGCTGAACGTCCAAGCCCTTTACCTGTCTCCTTGTAGGTTTCAATTGACTTGTTTAAAGCATGGTTCCACCACCAGCGAGAGCATCCAAATGTCTGCGCCAATAGTGTTTGCTGCTCAATGGATGGGTATAAACGGACTTGCACTGCTTTGTGTAGCACTCAATATCACCCCCTGGTTACAGTATTGTATCACAATATATATTTAGCGGTAAAACTACTTCAGAAATGGCAATTCCTCATCGACCAACATTTCTGATTGAACTGCGCTCAATATCGGTCGTTGGTCAATTCGTCATTGCCCGCCTTATATCCCACCACTAAACGGAGTACCGTTATAGTGGGGGACTTACGGCGGAAAAGTTAAATGAGACGCATTAACAACGAAGAGCCACAAGTCGTGACTGATATTGGGCCGCTTTCAGTTGCTAGCCAAGGATTTCATGCCAGTTTGCATTTCCCTAAATAAAATACTTGACAAACTGCGATACCTATCTGTTACTATAATTAAGGAGAAAGCAATGGGGTGTCGCCAAGTGGTAAGGCAGCTGGTTTTGGTCCAGCCATTCCGAGGTTCGAATCCTTGCACCCCAGTTAGTCGGTATTATGTCTATAATTAATCCCAACATTCTAGCTCTTGACTTTGATGGTGTGATATGTGATGGGCTGCTCGAGTATTTTGAGACAGCTTGGCGTACTTACTGCCAAGTATGGTCGCCTACGAGTTTGACGCCGCCGGAGGACTTAGCACCAAGATTCTATCGGCTGCGACCAGTGATTGAGGTAGGCTGGGAGATGCCTGTGCTGCTACGTGCCTTGCTGGTGCGGATTGATGAGGAAAAGATTTGGCAGGACTGGGTGGCGATCGCGCAGCAAATCCTTCTCGAAGAAGGTCTTGTGGCGGCGGATATTGGTAGAAAGCTAGATAATATTAGGGATGAGTGGATTGCCAGCGATTTAAGCGAATGGCTGAGTCTGCATCGCTTCTATCCCGGCATTGTGGAACGATTGCAACAGCTAATCGCCAGTCCCGTACAACTGAGGATTATCACCACGAAAGAGGGACGGTTTGTGCGGCAGTTATTGCAGCAACAAAATATCGAGATGGCGGAAGGTTCTATATTGGGTAAAGAGTCGCAGCGTCCTAAGTCTGAGATTTTACGAGAATCGATCGCAACCTCAGCTGAACCGCCAGTCATCTGGTTTGTGGAAGATCGGTTAAAAACTTTGCGATCGGTACAAAAGCAGTCAGACTTGGATGCTGTGAGGCTCTATCTCGCTGATTGGGGATATAACACGCCAGCACAGCACGAATCTGTTCGCCAAGATACAAGGATTAAGCTATTATCCCTCTCCCAGTTTGCTGAGGATTTCTCGGATTGGCCTTAAAATTAAGGGTTCTGCGATCGACTTTACTTGATATCCTCAAATTCTCTATTGTTATGGTTGGTTAATTTTTTACCTCAGATGAATAGTGATGTAGGCGCAGCCTTCCCGCCGGGTACGCAGATAAATGCAGATATGAGAAGCCGAATTTTTAGGCCAGAAAAAAATCTAAAATCGACAATTCTTTAATAAATTCTTGCCAAATTTAAAGATATAAGCTAACACGCATCTAATTCGGATATTTCTAATCCGGCAATCAAACCTTCAATTCCTCTCCCACTCCCCCACTCCCCCACTCTCCCACTCCCGCTAAACATACAAATTAAATGCGTAGCAGCTTATCATTAAATCCATCTGTGTTCATCTGTGTTCATCCCTCTTCATCTGTGGTAAAAAAAATCCTAGATTTCGTACTTTTGCAATAAGTCCAATCTAAAATAGGTCAAAATGGTGTGTTAGGGCGTAAAAATTTATATAAAAATTAAACATTATGCTTGACCTAACAAAATTAGCGCGACAAATGCAAGGTTTGAGCCAACACCTAACCTTAGAGGCGGCGGCGAGTCGCCAAAGGTTGGAAGTGGCTCAGAAATTGCTGGAAGAGGCTCATGGCAGACAGGCAGAATTGGAGGATAAAATAGAGCAATGGCGCGATCGCTTCATATTTGCCCCTCCCGTACCAGTTGAGCCATTAGATACCTGCATTGACATTCCAGTTCCTCCAAAAGCTCATACCGTCATCGCCACTGATGGTTCCCAAATTGCCCCCAGTCACCACGAAATTGCCTATTGCTATCTCCTAAATATAGGTCGGGTGGTGTTGCACTACGGACAAGGACGCCATCCTTTATTGGATAGTCTACCAGAAGTTTTTTATCGCCCTGAAGATCTGTATGTTTCTCGCCAATGGGGTATTCGCACTGAGGAATGGATGGGTTATCGGCGCACTGTTTCCGAAGCAGTTGTTTTGGCAGAATTATCTACCAGTTGGGCAGAAAGTCAAGTAGATAGTCAGGAGTTAGAAAACCAGAAACCAGATCGTCCCACATCCGAACTTTCCAATCCAAAATTGGCAGTCCCTACTTTGGCAATGGTGGATGGTTCTTTACTCTATTGGTTTTTAGATCAGCTACCATCTGATGCGTGCGATCGCCTCATACCTCCAATTATGGAAGGTTGGTCACAAATGCGCTTAGCTGGCATTCCCCTGCTAGGCTACATCAGCGCCTCTCGCAGCAGCGAATCCCTCAATTTTCTGCGCTTACAAGCTTGTACCTACTCTACGCCCAACTGCGTCGTCCATTGCGACAACTTAGAGAAAACGCCTTGTCAAGTTTTCGATCCTTTGCGGGATACAGCGCTTTGGGCATCTCGTTTGAAACCCGGACAACGCAGTACTCTATGGCGCAGTACTAATAAAATTCTAAATTTCTACGACGATGCCCAGAAAATCTATTTCTGCTATGTCCACGTAGGCAGCGAAATTGCCCGAATTGAAATTCCGGCGTGGGTGGCAGAAAATTCGGCATTGCTGGATTTATCTCTTGGTTTGATGTTAGCGCAAATTCAGAAAGGTTATGGTTACCCAGTAGTTCTTGCTGAAGCACACAATCAGGCAGTGGTAAAAGGGGCCGATCGCGCTCGTTTCTTTGCCCTTCTCGAACAACAAATGATTAGAGCAGGGTTAAGAAATGTGGGAACATCTTACAAAGAAACCCGCAAGCGTGGTAGTATCGCTTAAATTTATCTACCCCGCCAGTCAGACCCACACCATAGCAGCTTCTGCTTGGTGTTGGGATGAAAGGTGGGTCTTCATTGGGTACTCAATGTACCCAATGAGGACAAATCATGCTACTGTATTGTAATCTGCATTTTCTATAAAATGTTAGTTTACGAAGCCAAGCTAAAAGGAACAGAAACCCAGTACCGCATCATTGATGAGATGTTGCGGACTGGGCTTTTTGTCCGCAATAAAGCTTTGCGATACTGGATGGATAATCCAGGAGTAAACGGCATGGACTTGAACAAATATTGCAAAGTTCTGGCTGACAATCCTGAATTTCCTTGGGTTAAAAAACTTAACTCAATGGCAAGACAGGCAATGGCTGAACGTGCTTGGTCAGCTATAGTTCGATTTTTTGATAACTGCAAACAGAAAGTACCAGGCAAAAAAGGTGATCCGAAATTCAAGCGTTCGCTGACCAGAGCATCAGTTGAATACAAAACCTGTGGTTGGAAGCTTTCAGAAGACAGGAAGTATATCACATTTACTGATAAATTCGGTGCTGGCACTTTCAAGCTTTGGGGAAGTAGAGATTTAAATTTTTACCAAATAGACCAAATTAAACGGGTTAGGATCGTTCGTCGCTCTGATGGATATTATGTCCAGTTTTGCCTTAATCATGAAAGGAAAGAAACTCATGAATTAACAGGTAGAATGTTAGGGCTAGATGTTGGTTTAAACCATTTCTACACCGATTCAGAGGGTAATCAAGTAGAAAACCCTCGCTTTTTACGTCAAGGTGAAAAAGCACTCAAGAGAGCGCAACGCCAACTTTCACGAAAAAATATTGGGTCAAAAAATAGAAATAAAGCCAAGAATCGCTTAGGTAGGAAACACCTAAAAGTTGAAAGGCAGCGTAAAGACTTTGTTATAAAATTAGCAAGGTGCGTAATCCAGTCTAGTGATTTGGTAGCCATTGAAGACTTACAGGTAAAAAACATGGTAAAGAATCATCATTTAGCTAAATCAATTAGTGATGCTTCTTGGTCGATGTTTAGACAATGGCTTGAATATTTCGGTCAGGTATTTGGAGTACCAGTTGTAGCTGTTCCTCCGAACTATACATCGCAGGATTGTTCTAATTGCGGTACGGTAGTTAAGAAAACTTTAAGTACTAGAACTCATCAATGCCATCATTGTGGGCATATTCAAGATCGAGATTGGAACGCGGCTATTAATATTCTAAATATTGCGCTATCCATCTTAAATAAAATGTTAGAAAATACCGTCGGGCAGACGGGAATTAACGCCTCTAGAGAGAACGACCTCTGTTTAGTTGGGTCAACTCAATTAAGTAAGCCGACTCGTGGAAAGAGGAAGCCCAAAGAGCAATCTTTGGAGTCCCGCGCTATATTTGGTACTCCGAATTAGCGTCGGGAGGATGTCAATTCATTTCACTCAATTTTGCTTTGTACTCATTAATTTTTTTATCCTTAGCACCGTAGGCAAGCACGGTCATTTTTTCCAAATCTAGCACTTCGACTATTGCTGTCCCGTCTTTTTCCACCCAGGAATTTATATGAACATTGGGGCGAATTTCTACGGAGCGTATTGTTTCTGACCCGGTTTTACCTTTTTCGTTACCTGTAAGATACTCCCATTTATACTTGTTGGCTGCTGGAAATTGCGCCTTGATTTTTAGTTCTCCAAAATCAATAAGAAATGTTTTACCTACCCATTGAACTTTTTGAGGTTGTAAAGTTGGTTGTGCAGTTGGTTGTGCTGCTTGTGGCGGCGTTGGCTGCGTACAGCCAGCCAACGCCGTTACTGCTAATACTGCAATTAAAACAAATTTTATCGCTTTCATAGTTTTAGAGCAATTGCACGACTATAATTATTCCATATATTACCATGCCGTTTAAAAAACAGATAAAAATTTTACATATATAGCTAGGGGCTAGGGGAAGAAGGGTTGAGAATGAAGGTTTTGGTGGAATTAAGATAAGAACGTCTTAACCGCCCTAAAGTTGCTATATCTTCAAGCTAAATTCCGGATTTTCCCTGTAGCATTCGTCACTATAATATAAACTGAAACTCTCCATATCGCTTATATGGTAAAAACTTCCTGCCTTATACTAAGTAGCAATGATTACTTAGGGGCAACCAAGGTGACTTTTCTGTTTTAGCGATCGCGCTCGTTTCTTTGCCCTTCTCTAACAACAAATGATTAGATCAGCTTATGTCTTCCAGGTTTGATATGCTAATTTATTGTATAGCAACCGTCAGGGCGGTTAGGGCATCCTAAAACGCCATAACCAATTCACAGAAAGCATTTTACTTTTGAATGAGTGACTTTTGCTATAGCTTATGCCTTAAAAAGATTCTGGCTCATCTACCAGCGTTTCTATCAACAAATCCACTTGTTGTCGCCGCTGTTGCAAAAAAGTTTCGCATTGGCGCAAGTATTGAACAGCAGCTGCAAATTCCTCAAAAACTTCAGCTAGTTCTAACTTACCCGATTCTATTTGGGCGACTAACTTTTCAATTTTTGCGACGTTATCTTCGTAATTCCAATCATTTTGGAATGAAATATCAGGAGAATTAATCATCAATCATCCTTCTTTAATTTTCTTCGTGTCTTTCGCGTCTTGGTTGTTAAAATTTTATCCAAAATCTCAATAACTTTTACTTTTACTTGACCCTCACCCAACTCAATCGATAAGTCTTGCCCTAGTTTTAAACTAGCAGCAGAACGAGCAATACTTCCATCTTCTTGTCGGACTACCGCATAACCGCGTTGCAGCACAGATTTTGGATCGAGAGTTTCCAGCTTTTGCGATAATAGCTGACAGTGCCGATCGGCTTGCTCAAATCGCTGGGTTGTTGCTTGCACCAAACGTTGACGCAACCAACTAAGCGACTGAGTTTCTTGCTGAACTTGCCTATCTAACCGCAGTCGCCGTAAGCGATTTCGCAACTGTGCCATTCGATCTTGAGCTATTTTTAATTGCCGATTTACAACTTCATGCAATGTAGCAATTCGCTCTTGATGTTCAACAATTAGATCTGTGAGTTCTGGCACAACTTGTTCAGCCGCAGCTGTGGGAGTATGGGCGCAGAAATCGGCTGTCAAATCTGCCAGAGATTCATCTCGCTGATGAGCAATTCCAGTGATGACAGGGATGGAACACAGAGCGATCGCTCTTACCACCCTTTCATCATTAAAGCAGCCCAAGTCCTCAACCGCACCACCTCCCCGCGACAAAATTAGTACTTCCGCCCGACCATCCCGCTCTACCCGTTCGATCGCTGCTACAATTGATGCTGGTGCCTGCTCACCTTGTACTGTGGCTGGAGAGAACAATACGTGCAAACCGGGGTAACGTTGTATGAGTGTTTGTTTAATATCTCCCCAAGCGGCAGCAGAAGGTGAGGTGACAACGGCAATTGTTTGGGGATGAGAAGGAAGCGGACGCTTTCTTTCCTGGGCAAATAAACCTTCTGCTTCCAGACGCTTGAGCAGTTGGCGATAACGTAACGCTTGCAACCCCTCCCCTGCCGGGAAAGCCTGCCAAACAGTCAGCTGATACTCTCCCCGCTGACGATAGACACGAATATTGCCCAAAATAATCAGCTGTTCCCCGCGCACTGGCATCTGTACCAATTTGCCGAGTTGGTTAGTCCACACCACGCAGCGAATCGTCGCTTTCCCGTCTGAGTCTTGCAGCGTAAAAAACAACCCGCTAGGATGTCGGTTGGTACTGGAGACTTCTCCAAACACCCATACCTGCCGCAGGTGGTCATCTTCTTCTAACAGACTCTGGATATAGTCTGTCAACCCACCCACTGATAAAGCTGTTTCTGGAATTAGAGTATCGGAAAGGTACGAAGTCATCACAAGTGCGATCGGAGAGATCTGATTCCTAATTGCTATTTTTTAGGATAAAATTGGACATTACGCCAGAAGGCGGACAATGCTCAGATCCTTAATATAGATTAAACAACCTGGGACATTCCAGTACGGTCGGAAAAGTCTAAACTAGAATAGTATATCTGTTCTAGTCTTAACTCCCAGACTACCAAATTTTAAACCTCCTATCCTAGAGGCACAAATGGCTATTGCAACAAATGATACAGCTGGCAAAGAAAAAGCTCTAAACCTGGTACTCAAGCAAATTGAGCAACAATTTGGCAAAGGAGCCATAGTGCGCTTGGGAGATGCCACCCGGATGAGGGTAGAAACCATTCCCAGCGGCGCATTAACTTTAGATTTAGCTCTGGGTGGTGGTTTACCCAAGGGACGGGTAATTGAAATTTACGGCCCAGAAAGTTCAGGTAAGACGACAGTGGCGCTGCACGCGATCGCGGAAGTGCAAAGATCTGGTGGCATTGCCGCCTTTGTCGATGCCGAACACGCCCTAGATCCCACCTACGCCGCTGCCCTGGGCGTCGATATTGAAAATTTGCTCGTTTCGCAACCGGACAATGGCGAATCAGCTTTAGAAATAGTCGATCAGCTAGTTCGTTCTGCGGCAGTTGATGTCGTAGTGATTGACTCCGTAGCGGCGCTGGTGCCTCGCGCTGAAATTGAAGGCGATATGGGTGATTCCCACATGGGTTTACAGGCTCGCTTGATGAGCCAAGCCCTGCGTAAGATCACAGGTAACATCGGTAAATCGGGCTGTACCGTAATTTTCCTTAACCAACTGCGCCAAAAAATCGGCGTCACCTACGGTAACCCAGAAACCACCACTGGCGGTAATGCGCTCAAGTTCTACGCCTCAGTGCGACTGGACATTCGCCGCATTCAAACTTTGAAAAAAGGCGCAGAAGAATTTGGTATCCGCGTCAAAGTCAAAGTTGCCAAAAATAAAGTCGCTCCCCCCTTCCGCATTGGCGAGTTTGACATTATCTTCGGCAAAGGCATTTCCACTATGGGCTGTATTGTGGACATTGCCGAAGAGATCGGCGTGATTATCCGTAAAGGAGCTTGGTACAGCTACAACGGTGAAAATATCGCCCAAGGTCGGGACAACGCCATCAGGTATTTAGATGAGAATCCCCCAGTTGGTAAAGCAATTCAGCAGCAAATCCGCGAAAAACTAGATAAGGGAGCCGTAGTCTCTGCCAACTCGGTGGCGCATCCAAGCGATATAGCCGAGGAAGAAGAGATGCTAGAGGACGTAGAATAACCCCAAAGACCGGCTCTTCCGTACTTACTATGCTATTTGAGTAGAGGGGGAGAGGGGGAGAGTGGGAGAGTGGGAGAGGAGAAAATCAATAAAAATGTTCTTAAGTGAACAAAAGCATAGCAACTCCGAAAGAGCCGCTTTCTTCCACTCTCCTATTTGGTCTTTGGGTTTGGTCGCCCCCGGATTCATCCTTGGAGTCAATCCAAAATCCTAGAATCCAAAATCCAAAATTGATTGACTCAATTTTTCTCGACAGGTGTCTGGCGACTGCTGAAAAAGCGGTCTAAAATATCCGATCGCTCAGATGCGCTCAAGTGGGGCAAAGAAGATGGTGATGTTGGCTCTTCGGAAGCGGCTTTCAGTTTGTCGATCCTAGATGTATCTTTTGGGGGTTTGGCAAGGAATGGCTGCTCCTCTAAAATCGATGTGAACATGGGATCTGCTATTGGTGACCTTTGAGGCTGTGTAATTCCGTTGATTTGAGCCAGTAGCTCTGGGGATACCGCCTCTGCTGTTTGACAAGTCTGACCGAAGAAAAAAGAAATCGCTAAACTTCCCAGGCGTATTCGATCGCCATCTTGGAGCAGTACCCGCTTTAAAACTGGTTCGCCGTTGACAAAGGAACCGTTGGTGCTGGTTAGGTCAACTAAGTAAAAACCTTCGTTGTGGACGTGCTGAATGGCGGCGTGGCGACGAGACATCCATTGATCCCGAACTGGTAAGCCAATACGACGATCGCGGCCAATAACCCAGACTCTCTGAGGCTGAAATAGCCGCTGCGTTTTCCCGTCAACCAAATTGGTGTTTATATAAGCTTGCTGCCCCTGCACCACGCCTTGTACGTAAGCTGGTGTAAAGCTGCTCAGAGATGAAGAGGATGCGTTTTCTAACTGGAGAATTTCATCCAGTAAACCGCGATTATGCTCGTAAATCTTTAAAAATACCTGATATAAACCGAGGCGTTTTTCCAGTTCCATACCTTCAGACGACTCCAGGAGCGCATTTTCCTACTTTTTAAGTTATGATTTTTAAGAGTCGGATGAATCCGGGGGTCAATGACCTTATCCAACATGGAAAATCGGGAATCGAATTATCCACCGCCCTATTTTTTCTAGTTATGAATTGTACTAAAAGAACTTGACTGTGGCTTTAGCCAAAGGGCTTTTGCCACGCAAGGAAGGAAGTGGGAAAGGGGCAAATCTCATTGTCAACGTTTGAAATCCGCTTTGGCGCTGACAGCACAAGGCTCAGAGGCTTCAAATTGGTATTTAACCAAATTAGCCAGTTCCTGTAGCTGAGAGATAGCCTCTGCACCTTCTAGCTTCATTAATTCCCGATCGTCTCGCATCTCTGTCCAAGTGATACCGTAATCCGATACTAAAAATCGAATCAAATGACTGTCCCCCAAGCTCACCATAAAGGAGGCGCTCGTCATTTGGCCGCCGCAGGTATAGCAAGAAGCAAGGTATCCTCTACGCTCTAGGACGATCGCCAGCGCTTGAAGATTCATCACTAGATCTTGAACAAATTGGCGGTGTTGCTCTGCAAGTCTGATAAACACGGTTATCCTCCAACCACCACACCTAATTGTAGACTTATTTTACATTTTCTTAATAATTCAGACATTCTGGGGTTGGTCAAAAGGGGTACAAATCTTTTGAACGATACGACTAACTGCTTTGTTCTAGCTTAACCGACCGATCGCATCGGCGACGTATCAAGAGTGACATTACGCTCGACACTACTGCATCTTAGACGCCAAAAGATAAATCCAGTTCCTTCCAAAGAAGGAATTTAGCAGCAGGTAAGGCTGAAAAATACAGATTTTCTTAAGCCTCCTGCGCCCAGATGTCTAAATTTTCTATCTTTGGCAAGATTTAATTAACTTGCCACCAACCCAGGGCTGGGCCAATAAATCGGACACTAACCCAGGCAACAACCAGTAACCCAATACCAATCCAAGCACCACGAGTTGTCCACTGGACAAAGGCTTCTGCTTGAGATTTAGTAACTGGTAACCATCGGCTCAGGGAGGATTCTTGGCCGTATTTTTCTCCGAGTGTGGCTTTACGCCGCTTTGCTTCGCCCATAACTCTAAAGTAGTAAAATCTCTCTTTGGCTTGATGATAGCGTCAGTGTTACGACGATCGCCAGCTTTTTGACAAAAATACAATTATAGTAGACAAAATTTTTTAGCAGTCAATCGAAAGAGTGATTTTAGCGATCGAAACTCAACAGGTTGAGGTCTAAATAATTGATTTTAGCGAATGGCCCTAGAGCCGCTAATACCTGCTGACCGTAGCTGCGGTGGATAACACGACTGTCTAGCAGGGCTAGAGCGCCTTGGGTTTCCCGCACGGGTGCGATCGCTCGTTGCAGAGAGGTAAGAGCTTCTGGCAACAGATACAGGCGAAACCAATCCTGACGCTGCTGCTTGTAGTAGGCAACTCTACCCGCCACCAAGGGATTTTCCAGAGAGGGAATAGGTAACGTTGCGATCGCTAACAAAAGAGGTGCCGGTAGGACATCCTGATGCGCCAGCCAAAATTCCCAACCAGTAACCAAGATGCCATTATCATCCAAACAAGTTTTTTCCACCTGAACCCGCGAACCAAACTCAGCCGCCAGAAGTGCTGCCACCTGAGCCTTGAGCGGCGTATCGCTCACTAACAGAACCGTGAGCCCCCTAACTGCCGTACTAACAATAAGCAGTCTGCGGATTTCCAACAAAAGAGCCGCTTGAAATTGTGGCGTATTGGGCATAGGCAGTCCATCTGGCAGATACAGATGAATCAATTCATTTTGACGATCGGTCGAGAACTTCAGACAAGTTAAATCTCCCAACCCCAAGCGCTGGCGATACATAGTCGCCTCTGCCTCCAACTCCAAGGCACCGCCGATTAAAACCACCGACTGTTGCTCCCAGATACTGCTAAGATTTGAAGCCACATCCACTGGGCCGCAATACAAAGAAAACTGACCTTGGCGGCGGGCAATTTCAGCCCAGACTAGCTGGCCATCGCTTTGAAATTGCTGCCAAAAAATTTTCCAGACATTTGGTAAATCTAAATCAGCAGGCGATATATTTCCCTCTGCTTCATCTTGGTTTGCTAATTCACGATACAAACGCCTCAAGATATCTTGTTCTTGAGGTTCAATCAGACAGCATTCGTAGGGATTGGGGGGATGGTGGAACACCGCCAAAGTCAGTTGCACCCGTGCATTGCGAATTGCCCTTGCCTGGGATGGTTTGGCCAACATCAGTTCGTCCCAGTCCTGGGGTTTTATACCAGCAGTCAGCTGGTTGCGAGTCCAGGCTTCCAAATCGTCAACTCCGTCTACGATCGTAGGAATCCCAGTGCCAAATAGCTGTTGCGTTGTCAGCCGATCAGCTAACCAAGCTTCTGGCGTGGTGAGTAACAGTCCCTGGAAATCACCATCAGGCAAACCATTGCCAGTTCTGATCGCCTTCGGATTGCGAATCCACCCCAGCAACTGGGGAATTTCCACCTTGAGCAGACGTTGCTGCACGGCTTCCGTGGCTACCAGAATGACTGGCCCCGGCCAGATCAAGGCTGGTGCCAAATAGCTCAGGCGATACCGCTGGTTGATGCCTGCCGGAAATCCCACCTGAATCAGGGCGCTGCGCCCCAGTCGCAAAGCACGTGCTACCAGCCTTGCCATCGTTAAATGATGGGGCCAGTATGCTGCTCCTAGCGATCGCAGGAAGGCTCGTAGTGAGTTGTGAACTTCTACCTCAATCACAAGTTCAATAATTCTCGTACTGACTTTCAGTCTGACACAGGCTAAGGAAGAAGGGGCTAGCCCCTAGACCCTAGCCCCTGTTTTGCCAAAATGCGTAAGACCTATGTAAAATGATCTCTAAAATTTGTGGTATGAAAAATCGTTTTTTTCGGCTTGGACTTCTGCTATTCGTGTCTGTTGTTTTCTTCCTGGGCTGGTGGACACCGCCTGCCTCGGCTTTCACAGAAGAACAAAAATTGATAACTCAAGTCTGGCGAATTGTCAACCAGTCGTATGTTGATGACACATTCAATCATCAAAACTGGTGGTTTGTGCGGCAAAAGGTGATGAAGGAACCGCTAAAAAATCGAGAGGAAACTTACGCCGCAATTAGGCAAATGCTGGCAAGTCTAGACGATCCTTTTACGCGACATCTCCAGCCCAGTCAATATCGCAGTTTACAGGTAACAACTTCTGGAGAGCTAACAGGAGTAGGGCTGCAAATTGCCCTGGATGAAGAGACAGGGGACTTAGAAGTTTTGACACCGATTGCAGGTTCACCAGCCCAGGCGGCAGGTATTCAACCGAGCGATCGCATCTTGGCAATTAATGGTGTCCCAACAAAGGATATCAGCCTTGACGAAGCAGCAGCCAGTATGCGTGGGCCTATAGGTACTTACGTCACCCTCACAGTAGCACGAGGTCAGGCAGAACCACAAGAAATTAAACTGGTACGCGATCGTATTGCCCTCAATCCAGTGTTTGCAGAATTACGAAGGGATTCAGACAGTATCCCCGTTGGCTACATTCGCCTCAATCAATTTAACGCTAACGCAGCTAAAGAGTTGGCAAACGCCATAACGAGTCTAGAGCAACAAGGAGCAGATGCCTACATTCTAGACCTGCGGAACAATCCAGGTGGTTTGTTGCAAGCAGGGATCGAAATCGCCCGCTACTGGTTGGATAAAGGCACGATCGTTTATACAGTAAACCGACAAGGAATCATCGGTAACTTTGATGCCACAGATTCCGCCCTAACCAAAGATCCCCTAGTAGTTTTGGTCAATCGGGGCACTGCGAGTGCCAGCGAAATTCTCGCCGGTGCCTTGCAGGATAACCATCGCGCTTTCCTAGTAGGCGAAAAAACCTTTGGTAAAGGTTTAATCCAGTCATTGTTTGACTTGTCGGATGGGTCTGGATTGGCAGTGACTGTTGCCAAGTATGAAACTCCCAACCATCACGATATCAATAAGTTGGGTATTATACCCGACCGGGTTGTCACCGGGGAACCTCTAGCCCGCGATCGAGTTGCTACACAGGCAGATAGTCAATATCAAGCAGCCCTAGAATTTTTCACCTCTTCGGCTGTTCTTGCTAATGCTTCTTAAAAAAGAAGTTTCCAGCTTTAGTGGTTGAGTTTTCAGTAAAATATTTTACTGAAAACTCAATCACTAAAGGAGAATGAGACGCTTGATAAGCTCGGCTATGCCGACTGTGTATGAGCTAAACTTAGTGGCACGATAATTAGTTCTTGAAAGTTTTGCTGTTTTTTGCTTAAAATTTAAAATTCTTAGTCAAAGCATTTGAACTACCCGCCGCGAAGTCGCCATTGCAGCGGGTTTGTGACGTTTTATCGCCACCAGTTGTCTAAAACTTCCACATTGTCGATCGCAACTCAGCAAAGCTGATTGGCCAATTGACGACAGCCTTTTAATTCCAAACTGGGATTGCTGCGATACTCAGTTTCTGGAACCCAGACGTTAATTGCACGATCGAATCCGATCGAATAGATGTATTCAACGTTCGGGTCGTAGTTGACGCCCACTCTCAAGTTAGAAAAATCATCTTCACAAATCTCATAGCCGAACCTAACGACAATCTGAGCTACTAAGCACTCAGGAGTATCGCAGTATTCTCCGCAGGTGTCTCTTTCTTCCCAGAACTTCTCTAGAAAGGGTTGGAGGATGGGCAGGATTTTATTAGGTGCGCCATTTCTGCTGGCGTAGACGATTACAGGATTGCCTTCTACAACGATGTGACAAGGTGTAGGCATTGTTTCTGGAGATACGGGTTTCTCTATCCAGGGTAGCGTCCTTCTCTGTTACTCCGGTAGAGGCAAATAAAAGGGGCTAGGGAAAAGGGGCTCCAGGGGAGCGGGAGAGTGGGAGAGTTCCGGGGAAGAAGAACACAGATTTCTCTATCCGTGCATAGTCCGATCCTGAAGTTTTATGTAAATTTTTGTAAAAAAAAGCATTTTGTAGCTAAAGTTACAGAATCTTCTGATAGATTAATTATGTAAGACAACAAAGCGATCGAAAAAACCAGGAGAAACTACTATGTCTGCTAACGAACAAGCTCGCGCCCTGATGCTGCGTCATCAACATCTAGTTAAGAATCGGCAGCAAGCCATGCTGGGACGTGCAGCAGCTGAAGTTGGTTTGCCGATGGATGGAGAAAATTTGAGCAATACCCAAGACAAGCAAAATCCCAGCTTTCGGGCAAGCTAAGATGGCAGCAATGCGGCTTTGAGCTACCATCTGTCAAAAAACAAGTTAGACATTTGCAATCTTTCTTTTCTTGCTGAGAAATGGATTTTTGCACTCACCTAAAATGTAACAATTCTTGATGACTTATAATCGACGAACAGGGCGTTCTTCTTGACGAAGAAACGCCTTTAAGTTTTTGGGGCGATTAGAAACCCGATAAATTTGACGTTAGCCAACCCAGCTTGGAGTTTTGAAGTAAAGACGGGTGAGTCAGAGTTGAAGGGAAGACGAAAAAGTGGAAAGCTGGGAACTATAAATGTGACGGCCAAATCATGCCGTATAGAAGCTACCTTTGAAGTATCCAAGCAAGATGTGCATCTGACTGATGCAGAAGGGTTATGGCGACACGACATCAGCCCCAATCAGCACGCTGTTTTAGAGAGGAAATTGGTTCTGTTTCTGTTGGAAACCAAATTAAAGCCATATCTCAGTTGGGCGCAGTTATGCTACGAGTGTACTCCGATGGAAAAGCAGCCAGAAGCGATCGCACTCATTGCAGAATCCGATCTGAAAAAGACGATCGATCTTATTATTGCAGCGGAAACTAAAGATATTCTGGAGCTAGCCACAATAGCAGGACTGAACCCCAAGATAGATTTTGCAGGCGGTAACTGGCGCGGAACTAGCCTAAGTGCGAACCTGATTGAAACAAATCTAAGCAACACCAATTTCAGCGGTGCAAAAGTAAACGAAGCCCGATTCGGGAAAAACATAGGCATCTCGGAAGAGGCGAAGTTAAACCTCAAGCAGCGCAAAGCGATTTTTGAAGAAGGGCTATGGGAAGAGGGGGTAGGGGATAGGGGATAGGGGATAGGGGATAGGGGATAGGGGATAGGGGATAGGGGCTAGGGGATAGGGGAAGAAGATTGTCCCACTCCCCACTTAGCACGGCATCCGAAGCACTACTCAATGAGATGTGGCAGCATGGACTAGATAAACTAAGGTAGTTTGTTGGCATTTTTGAATAATTTGGAAAAAGTTTATGGTTGGTGCAGGTTTTAAAGATTCCAGCAAAATACGCCAATCTGTTATGGGTCTAATCTTGTTGGCTTTATTCCCTATCGCCTACTCGGTTCCCAGTTTGGCTCAGACACCTAACTCAGGTCGTAGCAGTTCCGTGCAAGCCGAAAGAGCTTACACTTTAGGATCTGGCGATCGCATTCAACTGGATATCTTCAACGTCCCCGAATACAGTCGGGAATACCAGATCTTGGTGAATGGCACCGTAAATTTGGCTCTAATTGGCAGCGTGTCGCTTCAGGGACTTACGCTCGAACAAGCTGCCAACGTAATTTCCAATCGATATGCCCGCTACCTCAGACGCCCCATCGTTACCGTCAGTTTGGTAGCGCCGCGACCCTTGCAAGTGGCGATCTCAGGAGAAGTTAATCGTCCCGGTTCTTACATCATTCCCCTCACCGCTTCAGGTGGAGCTGTCCAACAGCCAACGCTGACGCAGGCGCTTACCCTTGCTGGAGGGATTACCCAGTCGGCAAATCTACGATCGGCCCAGGTACGTCGCGTAGTACGAGGTGGTACGCAAACCATCAACGTCGATCTCTTTGCATTGCTAAGAGGAGGCGACCTAAATCAAGACATCACTTTGCGGGATGGGGACAGCATTTTTATTGCCCCTACAGCCAACATAAACCTGGCAGATGCACCCATAAAAGCAGAGGCTAGCTTCGCTCCCGCTCAAAATCAACCGCTGAATGTAGTCGTAGTTGGGGAAGTGACTCGTCCCGGCCCTCTGGTAGTTCTACCAGATCAAAGCGGGTCAAGACCCAGCGTGTCGCGGGCGATTCAAGTAGCTGGGGGAGTAACTCAATCTGCGGACTTGGGCCGCGTGCAGGTACGCCGAACAACGCGAGGCGGCAGAATACAAAGCATTGCTGTGAATATCAACCGATTGTTGCAGGCGGGCGATCGCACTCAGGACTTGATCTTGCAACAGGGAGATACAGTTGTTGTGCCAACCGCAGCGAACATAAACTTACAACAGGCATTTCAAACAGCAAACACCAGCTTAGCTCCCACCCAAATTCAAACTTTGAATATTGTCGTAGCAGGCGAAGTAACTCGTCCCGGTCCCCAGCTAATCCCGCCAGATCCAAGCGGAGCCCAATCCAGCGTGTCGCGGGCAATTCAAATCGCTGGGGGAGTCAACCAATCAGCCGATCTCAGTCGAGTTCAGGTACGACGGACTGGACGAGGCGGTGGACTGCAAACCATCACGGTAAATCTGGAGCAGCTATTGGCGGCAGGCGATCGCACCCAAGACCTAATCCTACAACAGGGAGATACCATCTATATCCCTCCCACAGCCGACATAAACCTAGCAGAAACTGCTCGCATAGCAAGAGCAACTTATGCTCCCACTCAACCTCAACCCATAAATATTGTCGTAGCTGGTGAAGTGACTCGTCCTGGCCCTTATACCGTTCAGGCAGCTCAAGCAGGTGCCTTACCTACCTTGTCGCGGGCAATTCAAGTTGCGGGGGGAACTACGCAATCCGCTGATATCGGGCAAATACAGATTCGCCGACTGACTCAAAGCGGTACGGAACAATTCACCAGCGTGGATCTTAATCAGTTGTTGCGGGGGGGCGATCGTCGTCAGGACTTGTACCTGCAAGAGGGAGATACAATTGTTGTTCCAACGAGCAGAGAGGTCAATGTAGCGCAATCCCTCGATATAGCATCTTCCAGCTTTGCAGCCGATCCATCTCAACCTTTGAATGTCGCCGTGGTAGGGGAAGTGCAGCGTCCCGGTACTTACACCCTTCAGACGGTTAGACCAGTAGCTGGGGCACCGGGTTCCCTACCTTCTTTCGCTGGGTTACCCACCGTGTCCCAGGCGGTTCAACTGGCTGGGGGAATCACTCAATCTGCTGATATCCGCCGCATTGAGGTGCGCCGCAACACGCGAGCGGGGTATCAACAAACACTAAGCGTGAACTTTTGGCAGCTGTTGCAGTCGGGCGATCGCTCTCAAGATGTGGTATTACAGCAGGGAGATACAATTTTTGTGCCTGTTGCTGCCGATGTCAACCCAGCAGAAGCAGCCCAGATAGCCCAAGCAAGTATTTCTCCCACTACGATTAGAGTCAATGTGGTTGGAGAGGTAGTCAGACCAGGGCTTATACAGGTGCCACCCAATACACCGTTGAATCAAGCTGTCCTAGCAGCAGGAGGATTTAACAATCGCGCTCGCAAAAGCTACGTAGACTTGCTTCGCCTTAACTCAAACGGCACAGTTTCTCGAAGAAATGTGGAAGTGGATTTTGCCAAAGGAATTAGTGAGGAAGGCAACCCTACACTCCGGGATAACGACGTGATCGTCGTGCGTCGCTCTACCATAGCTGGTATCTCCGACACTTTGGGTACAGTTTTAAATCCGGTAGGTAGTTTCTTCTCGCTATTCAACTTTTTCAGAATTTTTGGAAGCTTTTAATAATTTCAGATTTAAAATTTAAAATTTAAAATAGTCAATCCCAAATAAATTTTAAATCTGCAATTCTTAAATTTGAAACTTTTCCAGCACTTCAACAGTAAATAGATAGAGGCTAAAATGAAAATTAAACCATATACTCAGCCGATAGTACCTAATAATAATGGCAGACAGTTTCAGCAATTTCCGAATATCTACTCAGACCCGCCTTATGAGGAAGAGGGCAGCAAATTGGATCTGCGTCAGATTTTGGGAGTTTTACGTCGCAGATTCCTAGTCGTTGCGACTGTGGCTATAGGAGTAGCTTCCGTAGTTGGGACGCGAACCTGGAATAGTCAGCCACAGTATATTGGTAGCTTTCGGGTGTTAGTAGAACCTATCACCGCTGAAACTAAGGTTGCTCAAACTTTCGGCGCGATTGTCTATTCCATCTTGGATTACGATACTCAAACTGAGGTTTTACGCAGTCCCAGCGTTATGACTCCTATTATTGAGAAGATTAAAGCTAAGTATCCAGAAATAACTTACGAATCTCTCATCGGTAATTTAATAATTACCCGGTTAGGACAAACTAAGATTATAGAGGTGCGTTACCAAGATGTCGATTCTAAAAAAATTAACGATGTCTTGCAGCAAGTCGCTGACGGATATTTATCCTACAGTCGGACAGAGCGACAAAGCGATGTCCGACAAGGAATTGACTTTGTGCAAGAGCAGTTGCCGAATTTACGGCTGCGAGTTGACACTCTACAGGCAAGATTGCAAAAGTTTCGACAGCAATACAATTTCATAGATCCTGAAACTAAAGCTCAAGAATTGTCCGGGCGAATGAACGGCATTTCTCAAGAGCAGAGCAATACTAAAACAAGACTGGATGAAATGCGATCGCTCTACGGAACGTTGCAAGGACAGTTGGGACTACAGCCTAATGAAGCAATTTTAGCTTCGGCTCTTTCGGAAGCATCCCGCTACCAAAAGTTACTTAGCGAATTCCAGGACGTAGAAACTAAACTTGCCGTTGAGTCAGTCAGATTTACACCAGAAAACCCAACCATCCTAGCTCTCAAAGAGCAAAGAGAAAAATTGCTGCCCTTAATTAACAAAGAGGCACAAAGAGTTTTGGGAAACAACTTGTCTCCAGCTACGATTAATAGAGAAAGACTCACCTACCAAAATTCTATTCGTTTATCTCTGACTCAGCAATTTGTTGATACTACAAACCAAATTAAAGTCTTAGAAGTTCGCAACAAAGCCCTAGATCAAGCTTCAGCGTTATTGATTCGAGAATTTCAACAAATGCCAATCAGAGCGCGTGAATACACTGACCTAAAACGAGAATTAGAAGTTTCTACCGACAGCTTACTCCGATTTCTATCAAGCCGGGAATCCCTAGAAATTGAAGCAGCCCAAAAAGCAACTCCTTGGAAACTAATTAATACCCCGGACGCAGCAGTTGTGATCTCTCCTAGTAAGTATCGCAATATTATGCTGGGGGTAATAGCCGGGTTGATATTAGGTGCTGGCGCAGCTTGGTTAGCAGAAATGCTCGATAGTGTATTTCACTCTGTTGATGACCTCAAAGAGAAAAGTGGAATGCCTATTCTGGGTATTGTTCCGTTTCACAAATCAGTCAAAAAACTCTTTCCTGTCACAGAAACAGCCCGGATACTTGCGGGAGAAAATCAAAAAAATGCGCCTGCGGATAGCAATTTACGGCGGTATAACGCTTCTCCATTTGTAGAAGCATTTCGCTCTCTATACACCAATGTACGCTTGCTCAGTTCCGATTTGCCTATCCGCTCTTTAGTTATTAGTTCATCTACACCCGCAGAGGGTAAAACTTTAGTAGCTTTGAACTTAGCTCAAGCAGCAGCAGCTATGGGGCAGCGGGTGTTGTTGGTGGATGCGGATTTACGTCGTCCCCAGGTTCATGAAAGGTTTGGTTTGACGAACATGAGAGGGTTGAGCAATCTTATTTCCGCAGAAGATTTAGATATAAATGATGTTATCCAGCAATCTCCCCTGGAAGAGAATCTATTTGTGATGACTTCCGGTCAAGTTCCACCAGATCCAACTAGACTGCTTTCATCAGAAAAGATGCAAAATATCATGGCGCAACTCCAGACAGCTTTCAATTTAATCATTTATGACACGCCTCCTCTGCTCGGTTTCGCAGACGCTAATATCCTGGGTACTACTACAGATGGTGTGGTGCTGGTTGTGGGACTTGGAAAGACCGATCGTTACTCGTTGATGCAAACCATAGAGGGATTGAAAATGTCTGGCACACCTGTTTTAGGTATGGTTGCTAATGGAGTTAAAAAGAACACAGTTCACTGGCACGATTCTTACAATCGCTATTACACTCAGACAGCAGAGAAGGGGCTAGGGGCTAGGGGCTAGGGGCTAGGGGCTAGGGAAGAGGGAACAGGGAACAAGGAAGAGGGAACAGGGAGAAGATTGAAATTAAATCTAAAATCTCAAATCTCAAATTCCTCTTTTCCTCTAGTCCTTAGACCAATGATTAATGACCAATTACTAATTACTAATGACCAATGACTAATGACAAGAGACCAGAAATTCCTAACTGTGCCTGGAAGCGCCCGATCGGTCTAGGTTGGGAGAAGCCCTATAAAGTTCGCTCCAAAAGTAATCTAGATGATGGCCCTTGGCACGGAGCTACTTTGGGTGGCTTTGGATCTGGTTGCATTGGTCGATCGCCACGAGGTGATTTTAACCTCTGGCATCTGGATGGAGGAGAGCATACCTTCCAGAACTTCGCTGCTTGCCAGTTTAGTGTTTTTGAGGAGACAGGACCCAGCAAGCAAGCTTACACTCTGTGTACCGAACCGCCAGCAGATGGTACTTTATCTGCGTGGAAATGGTATCCAGCTTCTCTGGAAGTGGGGACAGGAAATACCCAATCTTCTCTAGCTTCTACGGGAAATTATTACGCTTTATATCCGCGCAGTTGGTTTGTTTATGAAGGGGTATTTCAAGCAGATCTGACTTGCGAGCAGTTTTCTCCAATTTGGCCGGGAAATTATCAGGAAAGCTCGTACCCTATCGCTATTTTTGAATGGACTGCCCACAATCCTACTGACAAGCCAATTACTATTAGTATTATGCTGACTTGGCAGAATATGGTGGGTTGGTTTACTAATGCTAATAAGACGCCACAGGTATCTGTTCGGGACGATGGAAGTCCTGTTTATGAGTACGAACCGCGATTGGGGAATAGCACGGGCAATTTTAATCAGTGGGTTGAAAATGAACACCGGCACGGCTGTCTGTTAGACCGATTTCGCCCTGATATCTATGATGTGGGGGAAGGGGAAGGACAGTGGGCTCTAGCTACTCTCAGTAATCCCAGTCTGGAAGTGTTTTATCACACTCGCTGGAATCCGGCTGGGGATGGTTCGGATATCTGGCAAAGTTTTGGGGCGGATGGTTCGTTAAGCGATCGCGAAAATGAATTGGCTGCTGTGACTGGGGAACAGATAGGAGCCGCTCTAGCTGTGCGTTTCACCATCAGACCGGGCAAAACTCGCAAAATTCCCTTTATTTTAGCTTGGGATTTGCCAGTCACGGAATTTGCTGCTGGTATTGAGTATTACCGACGTTATACAGATTTCTTTGGTCGCAACGGTAAGAATGCTTGGTCAATGGTTCGTACCGCTCTCAAGCACTACGAGACTTGGAGAGAGCGCATACAAGCTTGGCAGCAGCCGATTCTCGATCGCGAGGATTTACCGTCTTGGTTTAAAATGGCTCTGTTTAACGAGCTTTATGACCTCGCCAGCGGTGGCACTCTCTGGAGTGCGGCAGACGAACGCGATCCGGTGGGTCAGTTTGCGGTGTTGGAGTGTTTGGATTACCGTTGGTACGAAAGTCTGGATGTGCGGCTGTACGGCTCGTTTCCCGTGCTTATGTTCTGGCCGAAATTGGAAAAAGCGGTGTTAGAAGCTTATGCGCGGGCTATTTCTACCAGCGATGATACTTCTAGAATTATTGGTTATAACAACGCATCGGCTATTCGCAAAGCCGCTAATGCAACTCCCCACGATCTGGGTGCGCCGAACGAACATCCTTGGGAAAAGACTAATTACACCAGCTATCAAGATTGCAACTTGTGGAAGGATTTATCCTGTGATTTTGTTTTGCAGGTTTATCGCTATTTTGTGTTTACTGGTAAAACAGATGTCGAGTTTTTGAGGGATTGTTGGTCTAGCGTAGTCGAGACACTTGCTTATCTGAAAACCTTCGATCTAGATGGGGATAGCATTCCAGAAAATTCTGGTGCGCCGGATCAGACTTTTGATGATTGGCAACTAAAGGGAGTAAGTGCGTATTGCGGCGGGTTGTGGTTGGCGGCGCTGTCAGCTGCTCTAGCGATCGGCAATATTCTAGGAAAGCAGGAGGAATCCCACTTCGTCTATGGGGACGACAGGAACCCCACCCCCAACCCCTCCCCGTCTACGGGGAGGGGAGTAGGAGTAGAGGAGGGGGTGTGGTCAAAACCCGTTGGTGATGTAGGGGACAAGGGGGACAAGGGGGACAAGGAGGACAAGGGGGACAAGGG
>NZ_JAIQZN010000191.1 GCF_023333585.1 Argonema antarcticum A004/B2 | reverse complement strand
TCCCTCTTCCCTCTTCCCTCTTCCCTCTTCCCTCTTCCCTCTTCCCTCTTCCCTCTTCCCTCTTCCCTCTTCCCTAGCCCCTTCTTACTACTGGCTTGCTCTAATTATGATAATTAGGTTAAATTTAATTAAGATTTGTTCGCCGTTATTATTTTTGTGTGTCACAAATCGCCCACCTAGCGATAAACATCAAGAAGTTATCTGACTTTGTTGAAAAGCACAATTGGTGTAAATCATTACCGAGTTAGTTGTACTCCCATTTAGAGGCCACCCATCTATGAAATTTTCCTGGAAAGTCGTACTACTGTGGACGTTGCCTGTATTAGTCATTGGAGTTTTCGTGTGGCAAGGAACATTCAGCCCATCTGCCATCGACATGAATAGGAACACGGCCAGTACGCGCATGACATACGGTCGCTTTTTGGAATACTTAGATAACAATCGAGTTACAAGTGTCGATCTATACGAGGGAGGACGAACTGCTATTGTCGAAGGGATAGATCCAGAACCGGGGTTGGACAATCAGCCCCAACTGTGGCGAGTGGATTTGCCCGTAAGCGCTCCTGAACTAATTTCCCAGCTTAAAGAACAAAACATTAGCTTTGCCATCCACCCAGTTCGCAACGATGGCGCAATTTGGGGACTATTAGGAAATCTAGTTTTCCCAATTCTGTTAATTGGTGGATTGTTTTTCCTATTCCGTCGCTCTAGCAACATTCCAGGTGGCCCCGGACAAGCTATGAGCTTTGGCAAATCCCGCGCCCGCTTCATGATGGAAGCGAAAACAGGCACCAAATTCGACGATGTTGCTGGGATCGAAGAAGCTAAAGAGGAACTGCAAGAAATCGTCACTTTCCTGAAACAGCCCGAACGCTTCAGCGCTGTTGGCGCTCGCATTCCCAAAGGCGTGCTGCTGGTTGGCCCTCCGGGAACTGGCAAAACTCTGCTTGCCAAAGCTATTGCTGGGGAAGCTGGCGTTCCTTTCTTCAGTATCTCCGGTTCGGAATTCGTGGAGATGTTCGTGGGAGTAGGTGCTTCCCGCGTGCGCGACTTGTTCAAAAAAGCCAAAGAAAATGCTCCTTGTCTGATCTTTATTGATGAAATTGATGCGGTCGGACGGATGCGCGGTGCGGGTATCGGCGGCGGTAATGACGAACGGGAACAAACTCTCAACCAGCTGCTGACGGAAATGGATGGGTTTGAAGGTAACAGCGGTATTATTATCATCGCCGCTACTAACCGTGCGGATGTTCTCGACTCTGCTTTATTGCGTCCGGGACGCTTTGACCGGCAGGTCACAGTTGATACTCCCGATATTAAAGGACGCCTGGAAATTCTCAAAGTCCACGCACGCAATAAGAAGTTAGCAGAAGATATTTCTCTGGAAGCTATAGCTCGTCGTACACCGGGATTTAGCGGTGCTGATTTGGCTAACTTGCTCAACGAAGCGGCAATTCTGACTGCGCGTCGGCGCAAAGAAGCAATTACGATGCTGGAAATCAACGATGCGGTTGACCGCGTTGTTGCTGGTATGGAAGGTACGCCTTTGGTGGATAGCAAGACTAAGCGTTTGATCGGTTACCACGAAGTCGGTCACGCGATCGTCGGTACACTGATCAAAGACCACGATCCGATGCAAAAAGTTACCTTGATTCCTCGCGGTCAAGCTCGCGGTCTGACTTGGTTTGCTCCCAACGAAGAGCAAGGATTAATCTCTAGAGCCCAACTGAAGGCGCGGATTACTGGTGCTTTAGGCGGTCGTGCGGCAGAGGATGTGATCTTCGGCGATGCGGAGGTGACGACAGGTGCTGGCGGCGACTTGCAACAAGTGGCGGGGATGGCGCGGCAAATGGTCACTCGCTTCGGGATGTCGGATTTGGGGCCACTGTCGCTGGAAAGTCAAAGCAGCGAGGTGTTTCTGGGGCGCGACTTAGGTATGCGATCGGAGTATTCTGAAGAAATTGCTTCCCGCGTTGATGCCCAGGTACGCAAGATTGTGGAGCATTGTTACGAGGATGCCAAGCGGATCGTGCGCGAGAATCGCACTGCGATCGATCGTCTGGTGGATCTTTTGGTTGAAAAAGAAACTATTGACGGTGAAGAGTTCCGGCAAATTTTGGCTGAGTATACGGTTTTGCCAGAGAAGGAGCAGTACGTAGCTCAGTTCTAATCCCGGCATTTTAGCTAAACGGGTAAATGGGGATGGTCAACATCATCCCCATCTTTTTTGTTTTTAATGATTTTTTAACCGCAGAGGTTAGCGCCGATGTACAGTAGAAGAAGCAGTGTCTCTAGTTTTCTGGCGATCGATAGTGCGGACACTCTTGACATGGCCCCAGCGGATTGACTGCACAACGAACGTAGGGAGAATTTGCATTAAATTTACAAGTGCGATCGCCAATATATTGTAGGTCTGGCGGATGCGGGGTCATTACCAATGGCGTAAGCGAAGCTCTTTCTATGGCAATTCTCAGCCTTGAGCGTGCCCGTGCTTCGGCTTTACGCATCACCCACACCGAAATTAGCGGCGGTATCATTCCCACAATCAAAACTAGCAATGTCTTCAACACACTTTTCCGTGCCTGCGGTTGTTCCGGTTTCTGGCTTTATTCTGTAATTTATATAGGCAAAGTTGATTAAAGCTAGCCGGAACAGATCCTGTGTTAAGATATTGCTTGAGAAATAAATTCGGTGTAGTGTTTGTTTATAATGCCTATAAGCTCCTCTCCGGATCGAAATCTCTACATCACTAAACTCTGGAGAGACTAATGTCAATCTACGTAGGGAACCTATCTTACGAAGTCACACAAGACGACATCAGCAATGTCTTCGCTGAATATGGAACGGTAAAGCGGGTTCAACTGCCAACTGACCGCGAAACAGGCCGCGTGCGGGGCTTTGCATTTGTGGAAATGGATTCAGAAGAGCAAGAAACTGCTGCTATTGATGCCCTCGATGGTGCTGAGTGGATGGGCCGTAACTTGAAAGTTAATAAGGCCAAACCCCGTGAAGATAGAGGCGGCGGCGGCGGCGGCGGCGGACGCGGTGGAGATAGCCGGGGCAGGTTTAATAGCGGCGGCGGCGGTAGACGCTATTAAGCTTTTAAGCTAAGGGATTAACAGTAGTTAATGGGGTGAAGTTCTGTTCGGGCATTCAGTTTTTAGCTGTGATGACTGGATTAAAGCGCAGAACAGGCTCTAAACGCCCTGGATTTGTTTGGTTGAATGTGCTACTTAGAGACCTAAGCAGCCGTGAAACTCTAGAGGTTTTGTCCTTTACATTTGAGAACGGAATCGCCCTGACTTCTACTTCGGCCCGATGCAAACTGTTTGATTCATTTGAGCGATCGCACGAACGCACACGCTACGCGAATGCGCTTGGGCGAAGCTACGCCGTCAGGCTATAGGCGGACGCAACGCGATCGCAAACACCCAGCTATTTACCCATGCTTAGGAGTAGACAGGATGACCCAAATAATCGTAGGGGAAAATGAAGGGCTTGAATCAGCTTTACGTCGATTTAAGCGTCAAGTATCCAAAGCCGGGATTTTTTCAGATATAAAGCGCCAGCGTCACTTTGAAACCCCTCCTGAAAAGCGCAAGCGCAAAGCTATTGCTAGAAGGCGTAAGAGGCGGTTTAACAGAACTCGCTAAATCTTTTCTTTCTCAAGAGGTGTAGAAATCATGACCCCAGAAGCAATACGCATTGTTGACTCCCTAAGGCGTGAGTTCTACTCCCTCTTCGCTGTGGCGATGAAAGTGCCTGTGAAAATCACAGGGAATTCATATAGTAGTAATTTTCCTACTGCGTCTTGGTTAGATAACAGTAAGCGGCTGAATTATGTGAATATTTATGCTTACACAGCACCCGATCACTTAATTCCCGAACGTCCCTTCATTCTTCGAGTGGCAATTAACAAAGGCGCTGGTAGAATCAGGATACCTCAGTGGGGCCAAGAATGTCGAGGCTTTAATCAAGGTTGGCATTTTGAGTTAACTTTACTGCCAGAGGAAATTTTAGACTTCCTACCCTGGATAGTCAGCTTAATTAAGTCTCACGATAAAGGTTCACCTCCGTTTGCAGACGAACCTCCGCATCCGTTAGAATTAAAAATCTATAACGGATTGTTATCCAATAATGTTTGGACTGAGAAAGCTTGGCAACTTCAGAATCGCGAATTTGCTAGAACTTCGGCGTGAAAGTTAAGCGGGGAAGTCGAAGCAACTGGCAAATCTTTTAAGTGCGATCGCATCTCATCCGTCATTGCCTTATACCCAGAAATCCAAAAATGTTTGGTAGGAACTGTGCTAAGGCTTCAATTATCACCTTAAGGGGTACTCGCGCAGTGCGCGAGTTGGGGGGTGCAATTCCCTCTCTCGGCTTTTCCAAGTGCTTTATCAGAAATTTGGGTCTAAAACCCCGTCCTTCCAGGACGGCTTCTAAAATGCTAGGATTGTATCGTCAAGGTTGA
>NZ_JAIQZN010000019.1 GCF_023333585.1 Argonema antarcticum A004/B2 | reverse complement strand
TCCCCCTTGTCCTCCTTGTCCTCCCCCACTCCCCCACTCCCCCACTCCCCCACTCCCCCACTCCCCCACTCCCCCACTCTCCCTCTATGGGAATAGTGGCAGGGGTCGATGAAGTGGGGCGGGGTTGTTTATTCGGCCCGGTAGTTGCGGCTGCGGTGATTTTACCGGATGCCGCATTAAGCGAACTTGCTGCCGCCGGTATTAAAGATAGCAAACAACTAACTAGCCTTGGGCGACAGCGATTTGCCTCTACAATTCGGGCAGTGGCGCTAGATTACCAAATCGGAATGGCCTCTGCCCGTGAAATTGACCGGATCAATATTTTTCAGGCATCTTTGTTGGCAATGAAGAGAGCTGTAATCAGGCTATCGGTGCAGCCGACTCTTTGCCTAGTTGATGGTAAATGGCCGATTCCAGACCTGCCGATGCCACAACAGTCGATTGTGAAGGGTGATGAGCAGTTGGTAGCGATCGCAGCTGCCAGTATTCTCGCTAAGGTGTGGAGAGACGAGCTAATTCTTCGCTTGGCCGCTAAATACCCAGAATATGGTTTAGATGCCAATAAAGGTTACGGCACTGCCCGACATATACAGGCTCTAAAAGAGCATGGCCCTTCACGTTGGCATCGGCGTTCTTTTCGTCCTTGTCGCTAAGCAAAGTCTGACTGACCTGCTAGACCTGGTGCTTGAGCAGAAGCACTATTTGCCGTAGCACTCGCCCATTTGCGATAATCCAACAGCAATTGGTGCATCAACCGATGTTTAATCGTTAACAAGACACTTTTAAGCAAACCGTTGCCAGTAGCTTCCAGCACTGGCTTGGGGGTTAACCAAAATGGAGGTGGTAGTTCAACTTGCACTTGTAAATCCGCTTTCCCCTTCAGGTAAGTGACTCCGTTGATTTGGGATGGAAACAGCCGTCCTTTCAGGTCAAGTGCAAACCGTTGGTTAATGTATTCCATGCCCAGGATTTGACAAGCCACAGACTTTAAATGGACACTACCGTCGCTTTCTGTCCACACCCGCATATCTACAGTGGGTTGAATCGTCAGCATCATAAAGCTGAGGGGGCGCATTTTCAGGCGAAAAAGTTCCTCGCCCAGCTGCTCAATCCGACTTGACTCAACCAGCGCTTGCACGAGACGTTGAGGCTGACGCAAATAATGCTTAATCGGAATCGGTTGCTCTGGAACAGCAATTTCAACAGATTGGGAAGCGACAAATCGGGTGTGCATGGGTAGAAGGAAACAGAAGGTTGTTTTGTATGATTATTAATTAATTTTACGTTACAGTTCTTAAAACATCCGCTTGGAAGTCTTAATCATATCATTACAATACAGCCGCCAGTAGTCAGCTGTGGTGCAATTCTATCTGTCTGCGATCGTAAAACTTTATCTATGGCTTCCGCCTCTACCAAAGGCATCAACAGCGGGGACTGTTTTCGGGGTGTAATGAAAAAATAACAGTTTACGCCGTATTGCTGAGAAAAATTAACAAACTGAGATCTGAAGCTTATGAGCATATCTATTGCACACTTGGGGCCGACTGGCACTTACGCTGAAGCAGCTGCCCTAGCTTACGCTAATTGGCTGCGTCTGGAAAAAGGCCAAGAATGCTTTCTGTGTCCTTATCCCAGCATTGCCCAAACACTCCAAGCAACGGCTGATGGGCAAGCTCATCTAGCTGTTGTCCCGGTGGAAAATTCTCTTGAGGGCAGTGTATCTATGACGCTGGATACGCTGTGGCGGCTGGATACACTGCAAATTCAACAAGCTTTGGTATTGCCGATTTGCCATGCTATGCTATCATCTGCGGACAATTTAGAAGCAATTCAGACAGTTTATTCCCACCCGCAGGCTCTAGCTCAGTGTCAGGGATGGCTGGACAAGTTTATGCCTTCGGTTCAACAGGTGCCGATGAATTCGACTACAGAGGCGTTAAAGTATTTGGAAGAGGATGTGACGGCTGGAGCGATCGCTTCAGGGCGAGCTGCTGAAATCTACAATCTACCCATTCTTGCCTGCCCAATTAATGATTTTTCGAGTAACTACACGCGATTCTGGGTGCTAAGTTTACAACCATCTCCCGGAGGCGGTCACACCTCCCTGGCTTTTAGCGCTCCGGCTAATCTACCAGGGGCGCTTGTTAAACCGCTGCAACTGTTCGCGGAACGAAATATTAACCTGAGTCGAATTGAGTCGCGTCCGACAAAACGATCGCTCGGCGAATATCTGTTTTTCATCGATATAGAAGCTGACGGCACTCAACCATTTGTGAAAGCTGCTTTAGATGAGTTAATAACTTACAGTGAAACTTTGAAAATTTTTGGTAGTTATAGTGTTTTACCTATTGAGTAAACATTTAAATCAGGTTGACGCAATAAAGCGCTTTTCCCCCCAGATGTAGAGTCAATTCATGAATTGACTCTACATCTGTAGTGGATGAGGCGATAAAATGCGTAACACTCCCCACTCCCCACTCCCCACTCAGCACTCAGCACTCAGCACTTTACTATATTATGTTTGAAGCTGCCCAAGGCATTCCCGGCTTACCCGATTTGACACAACCAACTCAACTGATCGAATTTGGCTCAAGGGTACGTCGCATATTCTTTTTTATCGCAGGCATAGTGGGGTTTTTGGGAATCGTGCTTGCCTTACTCAACTTTTCCCGCCGCCGAAACGAACCAGAACTAGGGATTGCGATCGGACAATGGTTAGAAGGATACTCAGTATTACTGCGAATATTACTGCATGGAGCTTTAGTCTTCATCCTGGTAGTAACAGGTTTTTTTCTTTGCTCGACTTTGGGTACTCGTTATCACTTTTGGGAACAAGCACGAGTTTCTCAAGTTGCTGAAAGCGTCTCTGGAGAGAGACTAGAACAATCAGCACCTCAAATACGTTACGTTATTCAAGAACCTTACTCTTACAATACTCAAGCTGGTAATAGAATCGTGCGGGTACAGGAAACGCGCACGATCAACCGCTTTTTAGCAGTCGCTGGATCTCAAATTCAGGTTAAAATCGACCAAACCTCAGATCCGCAAAAGAAAGGACGAGGAATTTATCTGGTAGACTTTAGCGCTGATTACCGAGTTATCAACCAACTAAATACAACTGAAAATTTATTCTTTGAATTATCTCCTCCTAGCAGCTACTCATTACTGCAAAACTTTAAGGTAGAGCAAAACGGTACAAGGCTAAACCCAACTAATCCTGGTGAATATAGTTTTCCGTTTAGTATTGCGCCAGGAAAAGAAACAAGCTTTCGAGTAACATATAAGGCTCAAGGTTCTCCACGCTGGGTGTATAACGCTAACGGACAATTATTGTCGAATTTTCGCCTCTCCGTGCTAGCAAATTTCTCTGGTGCTGATTTTGCGAGCGGTATTGTGCCAACTGAAAGTAAGATCGAAGAAAAAGGGACTCGATACACTTGGATATTTGATGATAATGTTTCTGTTCAAAACCCGTTTGGCGTGTTTACGGCTACAGAGAGAGTCCAAAATACTGGTATTTTACCGCGTTTGCTGATATTGGCTCCTGCTTTATTTCTGTGGTGGTTATTGTTGCTGTATTTGTCTCTACCGATGAGTTTACGGGATGTGGCTCTAGCTGGTGGCTTATTTTTTGCCTGCATTCTATCTTTGACTTACTTTAGCAGAGTCATAAATCCCCAATTAGCTTGGTTAGTAATTTCATTATTCCTTTTAGTTTTAGCTTGGGGACTCGGAAGAAACTGGCGTGCGTCCCTTGCCGCTTTTATTAGCACTATTGCGGGAGGAGTCCTACCAGTTTTAGGATTATTAGTGCCTTATAGCGGCTTAACTTTAAGTCTGGCAGGATTGCTCTCGGTAGCTTGGTTAGCAGCGCTAAATTGGTATGGTTTTTATCGATTAAACCAGGAAACTCGTTAACTGCTTACTGAGTAATTATAGCAATCGCCAGGGCGGTTAAGACATTCTTAATTCCACCAAACCCTTGATTATAAAACCTTCTTACCTCTTACCTCTTCCCTCTTCCCTCTTTTAACTCAAAACTCTGTACGGGCGGGTTTAACAGATGAATCTGGGGTCAAAACAGAACTATTCTCAACGAAACCCGCCCCTACAACTCAAAATTTTCCCTAGTCCCTAGCTATACAAAGAGAGTTATTGTCAACCAAGAAAAGCCGACTTTATCTGCAACGAGATTCTTTTTTAGCTTTTTAACTTCTTTGGATTTGAGTTGGGGGTAAGTGCCATCTTGATTGCCGTTATCTAAAATATTGGTAATTGGCTATAAAATCCCCAGAAATACCGATGAAAAGCTGTAATTTTTGTTGAAATTGGGATTTTTTGGGTAACGATAATAGTAGCATGGGAACCGCATGACCAGAAAATGCTCACAAATCCCGATGAAAAGCTTTCAGTGGATGGCGTTGTGCTTCGTATCCTTTGTGCTTGCGCTTTGGTTAGGCAGTTGTTCATCCCCTCCAACCCAGGTAGTCAACTTAAACTTTGGGGCAGCGGGCATGGTACGCAATGCTATGCCAGAGCTTGAAAAACTTTACCAGCAGGAACATCCCCATGTTGTGATTAACTGCATCTTCGCTGGTTCTGGTGTGATACAGACAGCCATTGAACGAGGAGAACCGTTTGATGGAGTGTTCTTTGCGGACATTCCACCCTTGAATGAGTTACAAGCGAAGGGGTTGATCTTGCCTGAAAGCCGCAAGGAACTGGTGAGTACAGACATTGTATTGATTGCTCCTACTGATTCGTCCCTGCAACTTGCCAATTTCCAAGAATTAGCGGACGATCGCCTCAAAACTGTAGCGGTAGGCAACAAAAATCTAGCCATTGGTCGATATACTCATATCCTGCTTACCCGGCTGGGGATCGATCGAGCAGTAGCGTCAAAGGCAGTTGTGGTCAAGGTGGATGTGCGGGAAGTCTTGAGAGCCGTCGAGCTGGGAGAGGCTGAAGTAGGCATTACCTTTCTTTCAGAAGCCAAAGCCTCTGCCAAAGTAAAGGTATTAGCCATCGCACCAAGAGATTTCTACCATCCGATCCGAACTGGTGTTGCGGTCATCAAAACCTCTGCCCATCCCCAGGAAATGCAGGCTTATCTGGACTTTTTAAGCACCGATCGGGCACTGGCAATATTTGAAAAGTTTGGGCTGCGCCCCCTGCGTTCATAAAAAAAGGGAAAGACAGATGAAACCACAATCCAACTTTCTCAAAAGTGTGACTTGGAGTTTGGCAGCAGCCACCTTCATGGCTTTGGCTATGAGTGGGATAGCATTCTGGAGTGCAAGCCGGACTTTAGAAATCAATCACCAGATTGCTGAAGATTGGGAAACCCTGAATGCTTTGAAATCGGTAAGCAGTGCATTAAAAGATACTGAACGGTTGCAGCGGCAATACCTGCTGACCGGCAATCAAGATACCTTGACGGTACTTGGGCTGCGGATGATTGATGTCGATCAAGAAATACTGCGACTGCAAGCCTTACTCAAAGACAGTCCTAGCGAAGAAGCGTCGGGTAAACGCTTGGAAGCATTCATACTTCGACACCTGCGACACCTGCGGCAAGGTATTGAACTCCGGCAAACCAAAGGGCGGGATGCGGCAATTGACCGATCGCCAACCCTAATCCTCGACGAAACAACGTTGCTGATGCAGCAGATCGAAGCCACAGAAACCGTAGAGTTACGGCTGAAACAACAAGCTGTTACTAATACTGCTATTCAGGCAATGGGGACTTTTGTAATGGGTATTGTCATCAACCTGGCAATTATTTTCTCGATCTACTCTTTAATCCAGCGCGAAACCCTGAAACGGAATCAGGCGGAAATTGACCTCCAGCAAAGTAACCAGACGCTTCAGGAGCAAGCGACGCTGATGCAACTGATCCTTAACAGCATGAGCGATGGCGTAATTGTTGCGGATGAAAATAGTCAATTCCTAATCTTTAACCCCGCTGCCGAACAGATGTTTGGCAAGGGAATTACTGAAAACCCACAGGAAGAATGGTCGAAGGATTATGGGGTGTATCAAATCGATAGGGTGACTGTATTCCCACCAGAGCAACTTCCGCTGGTGCGATCGCTTCAGGGTGAGCAGGTAGAGAATGTGGAGATGTTTATCCGTCATAGTAAAGCCCCAGAAGGTATTTGGGTTACAGTTAATGGCACACCTCTAAAAGAGGCGAGCGGTGCATTGAAAGGAGGCGTTGTCGTTTGCCGCAATATTAGCGATCGCAAATCTGCCGAACTAGAGATATTGCAAGCAAAAGAAAAAGCAGAAGTTGCTAACCATGCCAAGAGCCAATTTCTCGCTAACATGAACCACGAATTGCGAACCCCCCTCAACGGCATCCTGGGCTATACTCAGATTCTCCAGCGCGATCCAGCTACCACTACCAAGCAGCTAAAGGGATTGGGGGTAATTCACCAGTGCGGTTCCCACTTGTTAACCCTGATCAATGACATTCTGGATCTCTCAAAGCTGGAAGTGCAAAAGATGGATCTCTATCCCCAGGATTTCCACTTGACCAACTTTCTTACCACCACCGTAGAAATTTGCCGCATCAAAGCAGAACAAAAGGGCATTACCTTTCGTTACCACCCAGCTGCTAATCTGCCCACAGCCATCCATGCAGATGACAAACGTCTGCGGCAGGTGTTGCTAAACCTGCTCAGCAATGCCATCAAGTTTACCGATTTTGGCAATGTAACGTTTAAGGTTGAGGTAGTGGATGATGGGGAAACAGCGCAGGATTCATCCCCCAGAATTCTCTTCCAGGTGAAAGACACAGGCATTGGCATCCCACCAGAAAAGTTAGAATCCATATTTTTACCATTTGAGCAAGCTGGGAAGCGCGATCGCAACAGCGAAGGTACCGGTTTAGGGTTAGCCATCAGTCAGCAAATTGTGCAAATGATGGACAGTTCCATCCAAGTCAATAGCACATTGGGCAAAGGCAGCATCTTCTGGTTTGAGGTGAATCTGCCCATTGCTACCGATTGGTTTGCCCAATCTGTCTCTGCTAATCAACGGGTAATCGGCTACCAGGGTGAGCGGCGTAAAATCTTGGTGATTGACGATCGCCGGGAAAATCGCGCTGTAATCATGGGAATGCTGGAACCCTTGGGCTTTAAGATGGCTGAGGCGGACGATGGGCAGACAGGACTGGAACAAGCCCTACAAATGCGCCCAGATTTAATTATTACCGATGTGATGATGTCAAAAATGAGTGGGCTGGAAATGACCCGCCACCTGCGGGAACTACCGGATTTTGCCAAGATGCCAATCATTGCATCCCCTGCCAGCTTGTCTCAGGTGGATATGCAGTCGGTGATGGCGGCTGGGTGTAATAGCTTTTTCCCAAAACCAATCGAGTTTACTGGATTGCTGGGCGAATTACAGCGTCACCTGGAGTTGCAGTGGATTTACGAGACAGCACGGTCGGCAGATGAACTGTCTGCTAAGTTTTCCGACGCACTGGATTGGGTAGTGCCGCCACGGGAAGAACTGGCAGTCCTCTACCGGGCAGCCCAAGATGGTTTTATGACTGACATTCAGCAAGAAGCTAACCGCCTCAAGCAACTCAATCCTCAGTATGCGACGTTCACCAACAAAATACTGGAACTAAGCCAACGGTTTGATGACGAAGCTATTCTCAATTTGCTGAAAGCTCATGTCTAGGTCTTTTATTCACTTGATGTAAGGAGTTTAGCCATGTCTTTTGATCCTACACCTCAACCCGGAACTATTCTGGTGGTGGATGATAACCCCACTAATATTCAAGTGTTATTTGATGTGTTGAGTGAAATGGGTTATCGGGTGGCGATCGCCAAAACTGGGGAAGCGGCTCTGCAACGGCTCCAGTCCTACCATCCCGACATCATTTTGTTGGATGTAATGATGCCGGGAATCGATGGGTTTGAAACCTGCCAGCGGCTCAAAGCCGACCCAGACACCCGCGATATTCCGGTCATTTTCATGACGGCTCTTTCTGACTCAGTGGATAAGGTCAAAGGGCTGAGCCTGGGAGCAGTGGATTACATTACTAAACCCATCCAGCATGAAGAGGCACTGGCACGCATCCGGGTACACCTGCAACTGCGCGACTCCCAACAGAAATTGGAACATCGTACTGCCGAACTCTCTCAGGCGTTAGACAGCCTGAAGCAGGCACAGGTGCATCTGGTGCAAAACGAAAAGATGTCGTCCCTTGGTCAACTGGTGGCAGGAGTGGCGCACGAAATCAACAATCCCATGACTTTTATCCATGCCAATCTGACCCCTGCTGAAGAATATATCCGGGATCTGATTAACTTTGTTGACCTGTACCGGGAATGCCATCCCCAACCTCATGCCAAAATTCAGGCATGGATGGACGAGGTGGATGTGGAGTACCTGAAAGAAGACCTGATCAAGCTGATCCATTCTCTCTACATAGGAAGCGATCGCATCCGCCAACTCGTCCGTTCATTACGGAACTTCTCCCGTCTGGATGAATTGGGAGCCCAGCCGGTCGATCTGCATGAAGGGATTGAAAGTACCCTACTGATTTTGCAACATCGTCTCAAAGCCAGAGCAGATCATCCCGGCATTCAGATCGTGCGGGACTATGGACAATTGCCTCTGGTGGAATGCTATCCCAGTCAACTGAATCAGGTGTTTATGAACATTCTTGGCAATGCTATTGATGCCCTGGAAGAACGAGATCGCCAGCGTAATTATGCTCAGATGATTGCAAATCCCAGCATAATTACGATTCGCACCCAAATATTACCCAATCAGACGATCGCTATCTATATTGCTGATAACGGTTTCGGTATTAAGGAAAATATCTGTGCCAAAGTATTTGAACCGTTCTTTACCACCAAACCCATCGGCAAAGGCACGGGACTGGGACTCTCAATCAGCTATCATATTATTACTGAAAAACACGGCGGTAAGATTTACTGCTACTCCACACCGGGACAAGGAGTAGAGTTTGCGATCGAAATCCCAGTGCAGCAAGTAATGTATCAAGTAGCTTAGTAATGTTCCGTCAGACTAGCTTCTCTAATAGGACTTACGCAGAAACCCGGTTTTTAAGTAATTTTTCTACTTTTCAGTTTTTTAGGGTATCTTTAAGCACAGTGCGAGCTGCCAGGTGATTGCGGGTCGAGGTCAAAATTTCCGCTTCGCGTTCGAGTCGAGCGGCGGTATCCTCCATTTCTAGCAGGGACTGCTGTTCTGCTGGTACACCGTAGAGGTTGCTGGCCACCCAATAGGATAATTCCCTGGGCAGACTGGGAATGTCATCGGGTAATTCAATATTTTGGTCTGTCAACTTAGCCGAAAGACGAACTACATCTCGCAACAGTTGTTCCACCTCTGCTCCCAAAGAATTTAATTCCTTCTGAGGAGGCCGATCTTCAATCCATTCTACCAAACCAACTCTGTAAGGCTTATCTCGAACGTACTCTAGGACGCGGAACCTTTGCTGGCCCAAAGTTAAGACCTTCATGCGATCGTCTGGTAGACGCTGATACCGGATAATTTCGGCACAGCAACCAACAGATGCGGGTTTACCGGATGATTCCATCAGCAATACCCCAAACCGGCGATCGCTTTCCAGAATGGTGTTCATCATGATTCGGTAGCGAAACTCAAAGATATGCAGCGGCAGGGGTCTACCTGGAAACAAAACGACTTCCGGCAATGGGAAAATAGGAAGCTCTCGCACAGCAATTGAGGAAGAGGGTGCCATAGTACAGTCGGTAAAGGCGCTTCTTTAACTACTTTAGCCGATCTCCACTCTAAAAAAGCAAGAACTATCAATAAATAAGCCTTTTAGAAATAATCCTAAAAGGCATACAGGGAAAATAATTTACGCTTTGCGCCGATTAAAGTTTTACTTCGATATCCACACCTGCTGGCAGATCGAGTTTCATCAAGGCATCAATAGTTTTAGAAGAAGGTTGATAAATGTCGATAATACGGCGGTGAGTCCGCGTTTCAAAATGTTCCCGCGAATCTTTATCTACGTGAGGGGAACGCAGAAGACAATAGATTTTCCGGCGGGTTGGGAGGGGAATGGGGCCGATCGCTGTAGCTTGCGTCCGATTGGCTGTATCGACAATCTTCTCGCAAGAAGTATCAAGCAGACGGCGATCGAAAGCCTTAAGACGAATACGAATTTTTTGTTGCTGAAGTGCTGCCATTTTAAATTTTCTAGGTTCTGAGTAGTGGGTGCAAATGCTAGTGAAATGCCCTGTTAGTTCAATGAAGGATGCAAAAGGAGCAGAAAAGCATCTGTTCTCTGCTCCTTATTTATTTGGAGACGCTTCTACTTCAGGATTTTAGAAACGACACCCGCACCAATAGTGCGACCGCCTTCGCGAATAGCGAAGCGCATACCTTGTTCGATCGCGATCGGGTTAATTAACTCAACCGTCATCTTGATGCGATCGCCCGGCATGATCATCTCCGCCTCAGCGCCATCATCAGATGTGAACGCTTTGATCGTACCTGTTACATCCGTTGTCCGCACATAGAACTGAGGACGATAGCCTGCGAAAAATGGAGTCTTCCGACCACCTTCTTTTTCCGTCAGTACATACACTTCCCCTTCAAATTGAGTGTGAGGCTTAATCGTACCCGGCTTGGCTAGCACCATACCGCGCTCGATATCTTCCTTCTTCAGACCCCGAAGCAACAGCCCTACGTTATCTCCTGCCATTCCTTCGTCCAGAGTCTTCTGGAACATTTCCACACCCGTGACAGCCGTGCTGCGAGTATCTCTGATTCCCACCAGTTCGACTGTTTCGCCTACCTTGACTTTACCCCGCTCGATCCGACCAGTGGCGACGGTACCCCGACCCGTGATCGTGAACACATCTTCTACTGCCATCAGGAACGGCTTGTCAATCTCCCGTTCTGGCGTGGGAATGTACGAATCGACAGCATCCATTAGAGCGTAGATTTGATCGACCCACTCATCCTCACCCCGTGGGGTTTTGGGACTTTTCGTCATTTTTTCCAACGCCAACAGTGCCGAACCTGCCACGATCGGAATATTGTCACCATCGAATTCATAAGAACTCAAAAGTTCGCGCACTTCCAAATCCACCAGTTCCAACAATTCTTCGTCATCCACCATGTCTTTCTTATTCAAGAAGACAACTAGGTTGGGGACGCCTACCTGCTTGGCTAGGAGGATATGTTCCCGCGTCTGAGGCATTGGGCCATCAGCCGCTGACACGACCAGAATGGCTCCGTCCATTTGAGCGGCACCAGTGATCATGTTTTTCACGTAGTCCGCGTGTCCGGGGCAGTCTACGTGGGCATAGTGTCTGCTTTCAGTTTCATACTCAACGTGGGCTGTGTTGATGGTGATCCCCCGCGCTTTTTCTTCAGGAGCAGCATCAATATCAGCATACCCCTTGGCTTTCGCGCGACCGATCGCGGCCAGGGTCATCGTAATTGCCGCCGTTAAGGTTGTTTTGCCGTGGTCAACGTGACCGATCGTGCCGATGTTTACGTGGGGTTTATTCCGTTCAAACTTTGCGCGTGCCATGAATTTAGATGTTCCTTTTCCTTTGATCGATTATCGATTCGAGATTTCAGATTTTAGATTTTAAACTCCATCAAATCTAAAATCTCAAATCTAAAATCTCAAATCCTTATGCGTTTCCTTTGCTCTTGGCGATGATAGCTTCAGCCACGTTACGCGGCACTTCTTCGTAGTGGCTAAACTCCATCGAGAAGATGCCCCGGCCTTGAGTCTTAGACCGGATATCCGTAGCGTAGCCAAACATTTCTGCCAGCGGCACCTTAGTGGTAACCTTGGCAATTCCCTGTTCGGAGCCCATTCCTTCGATTTGACCGCGACGGGAGTTGAGGTCACCCATTACATCTCCCAAAAAGTTTTCGGGAACTTCTACCTCAACTTTCATCATAGGCTCCAACAGCACTGGCGAAGCCTTCATTACAGCTTCTTTGATTGCCATAGAGCCGGCAATCTTAAAGGCCATTTCTGAGGAGTCTACGTCGTGGTAAGACCCATCTACCAGGGTTGCTCTCAGGTCAATCACCGGATATCCGGCCAAAATCCCTGATTCGCAGCTTTCTTTGATTCCTTCCTCGATCGGTTTGATGTATTCTTTCGGAATTACACCGCCGACAATCTTGGAGACGAATTCAAAGCCGGTACCCGGTTCTCCAGGTTGGATTTCGATCACGGCGTGACCGTACTGACCTTTTCCACCGCTTTGACGGATAAATTTACCTTCTGCCCTGACAGATTTGCGAATGGTTTCGCGGTAAGCAACTTGCGGCGCTCCGACATTTGCTTCTACCTTGAATTCGCGCAACATCCGGTCAACCAGAATTTCCAGGTGCAGTTCGCCCATCCCCGCGATCACGGTTTGGTTGGTTTCCGGGTCATTGCGGACGCGGAAGGTGGGGTCTTCTTCCGACAAGGAATTGAGAGCTTTGGATAGCTTCTCCATATCCTGTTTGGTTTTTGGTTCAACAGCTACGGAGATTACTGGCTCTGGAATGAACAACGACTCTAGAATCACAGGAGCGTTTTCATCGCAGATAGTATCGCCGGTAATGGTGTCCTTCAGACCAAGCGCAGCGCCTAAGTCACCGGCTCGGAGTTCATCCACATCAATCCGTTCGTCTGCCTTCAACACAATCAGGCGGGATACCCGTTCCTTTTTATCTTTGGTTGAATTAAGGACGTAGCTGCCCTTTTTGAGGACGCCAGAGTAAACCCGAATGAAGGTTAGGCGACCGTAGGGGTCTGCCATGATCTTGAAGGCTAAGGCTGACATTGGCTCGCTATCTGCGGCGTTCCGCAATACCGGGCTGCCATCTAGCAATTGGCCTTGAATGGGAGGAACGTCTATTGGGGCGGGTAGGTAATCAACCACTGCATCCAACAACGGCTGAACGCCTTTGTTTTTGAAGGCAGAACCGCACAGCAGGGGTACGATCGTGCCAGCGATCGTGCCTTTCCGCAGTGCCGTTTTGATTTCCGCTTCGGTGAATTCTTCGCCTTCTAGGTATTTCTCGGTTAGAACATCATCTGTTTCGGCTACGGCTTCGATCAGCTTGAGCCGGAATTCGTCTGCTTTGTCTTGCAGGTCAGCCGGAATGTCTCTTTCCTCGATTTCTTTTCCTTGATCGTCTTTATAGAACGAGGCTTTCATGCGTACCAGGTCTATGATTCCCTGGAAGTCATTTTCTGCCCCTATAGGAAGCTGAATTGGTACTGCATTTGACCTCATGCGATCGACGATCTGGTCGTAAACTTTATAGAAGTTTGCTCCCGTCCGATCCATTTTATTGACGAAGACAATCCGAGGCACGTTATACCGATCTGCCTGCCGCCAAACAGTCTCCGATTGAGGCTGCACTCCACCTACCGAGCAGAATACAGCGATCACCCCATCTAATACCCTCATGGAACGTTCGACTTCAATGGTGAAGTCAACGTGCCCTGGTGTATCGATGATGTTGATTTTATGGTCTTTCCAACTGGTGGTGATTGCGGCAGCAGTAATGGTAATTCCTCGCTCCCGCTCTTGCTCCATCCAGTCAGTTACGGTGGTTCCTTCATGGACTTCTCCAATCTTGTGAACCGTTCCCGAATAGAACAGAATCCGTTCTGTTGTTGTTGTCTTGCCCGCATCAATGTGGGCTGCAATCCCGATGTTGCGTGTTCTTTCAAGCGGGACGATACGTGCCACGGCTACCTCCTTTGGTTATTGCCGTAGATAAAAATTCGTTACTCTCTGTTAAGATTCTATACTTTTCTGATGCCCTCGCGGGTAAATCGGAAATCAATACCGATAATGGGCAAAAGCCTTATTTGCTTCAGCCATCCGGTGAGTTTCTTCCCGTTTGCGAATTGCGCTACCCGTTTCGTTAGCGGCATCCATCAGCTCGTTAGCCAATTTGCTGGCCATTGTTCGTCCGGCTCTCGCCCTAGAAAATTGAATCAACCAGCGTAGGGCTAACGTTGCACCTCTGTCGGCACGGACTTCCATTGGCACTTGGTAGGTCGCACCACCCACCCGGCGAGCTTTCACTTCTACCAAGGGCGTTGCATTGCGGACAGCCCGCTCAAACGTTTCTAGTGCATCTCCACCTGTCCGTTCCTCAATTATCTTAAGGGCATCATAAACAATTCCAGATGCAACGGACTCTTTCCCACTTCTCATTACCCGCCGCACAATCATGGTAACTAGGCGACTGTTATATACAGAGTCGGGTGGTATGGGACGTTTTTGAATGACAGTACGACGAGACATATTAAGCCAATTCCATGAAATTTCAAATGCCGACGCTAATTGCTTAGGCAAAGTTTAGAGTGAGTACATTTTTTGCCTTTGGGCCTCCAAAAGTTGGCAGACGCGGGATCAAAGCGTCTCACGCCTTTGCTTTAGGACGCTTTGTTCCGTATTTAGAACGCCCTTGACGGCGATCTTTTACTCCGGCAGTATCTAAAGTACCGCGAATAATGTGATATCTGACTCCGGGCAAGTCTTTTACGCGACCGCCCCGAATCATCACTACGGAGTGTTCTTGCAAATTATGACCGATGCCCGGAATATAAGATGTCACTTCAAACCCAGAGGTGAGGCGCACTCTGGCTACTTTGCGTAAAGCTGAGTTTGGCTTTTTAGGAGTTGTTGTATAAACTCTTGTACAAACGCCACGGCGCTGCGGGCAACTCTTCAACGCTGGAGATTTGGTTTTCTTGCGCGCTTTTTGCCGTTCATCACGAATTAGTTGTTGGATTGTGGGCATGAACTCTTAATCTACAGTTTTTGGCTGCTTTAAATTAACCACAAATGTAGATTATATCGCTTTTATTTTCTTTTTGTCAACTGCCTAACAAAAAATCGTGTGTTAATGTCTTCAGGCCACAAAGCCAATACTTCAGCGATCGATCGAGAAGGAGTTACCGCAGCCACAGGTTTGAGTCGCATTAGGATTATGAAAGCGAAAACCCCCACCCATAAGATCTTCTGAGTAATCTAAGGTGAGGCCATCAACGTATGGCAAGCTTTGTGCTTCCACGACTACTTGCAAACCATTACAATCATAGACGCAATCCCCAGATGCGATCTCGGTCTTACCCAGATTTGTTTCACAGATCGAATCGTCAAACTCCATTGTATACAACATCCCAGAACAGCCACCCGGCCCAACGCTGAGCCGAAACAGTGCATTATGCTGTTTTAACTTTGCTCTGAGCCGTTTTACTTCACTGGCTGCTGATGCGCTGAGATGGATCATTGACTTAAAAAAGAAGAAGTCATGGGCATGGGGGTCAGTTTGGGCGGAGGCAATTTCAGATTGCAGATTTAAAATTTCAAATTTGAAATCTAAAATTCCCTCTGCCCTAGTGGCGGGCGTAATCGTCTTGAAAACGGACAATATCATCTTCGCCTAGATATTCTCCATTTTGCACCTCAATCAAGATCAGAGAAATCACACCAGGATTTTCCAGCCTGTGATTGGTACACTGGGGAACATAAGTAGACTCATTAGCTGCAAGCAAGCGTTCTTCATCTCCACAAGTTACTTTAGCAGTACCTGAAACCACTATCCAGTGTTCGCTGCGGTGATGGTGCATTTGTAAGCTAAGGCGGTGACCCGGCTTGACTTCAATGCGCTTGATTTTGTAACCCCGTCCTTCTTCCAAGGTTGTGAAGGAACCCCAAGGACGCAGTTCTGTTGCAGCAACTGCGTTTGGTGTCGCCAGGTGGGATGAAGGTAGGACGGTTACTGGAGAAATTTCTTGAGACTGAGCCATGACTTCTTTCCTTGAGTACTGCTTTAGAATTAGTTTTGTGAAGATATAGCTAGGAGGAAGGGGCTAGGGGCTAGGGGCTAGGGGCTAGGGGAAGAAGGGTCTATAATTAAAGGTTTCAGGAATTAAGAACGTCCTAACTGCCTTCATCGGTTGCTATATATGAAAACAGAGGAAGACTTTCAACGATCGGTAATGCGGTGAAACCTTAGCTAAACATAACAAAATCTATCTGGCATTTGTCAGGGGAAAATCACTTAATAGTGGCAATTTATATCAATTCTTCATTTAGGAATTGCGATCTTTAAAAAAACTTTAAATGTCTATGGATTAGGCTGGATAAAAATACCCAAACCGTTATGAACGCGAGCGGCACTACGAGGGGCTCGATTGATGAGTTGACCGCCAAGGTAAAGACTGGTGGAGCTACCGCCATCGAGATTGAGAGCATCTACTGCGCCTATAAGTCTCATCAGTTCCGCAATTTCATTCAAACTAGGGCCAAGGCCAGCCATGCGATTGCCAACAGCTACTATGACAATATTCCCTGCGGTAGTTGTGCCGATCGCACTGCGATGAGCAGATTCGTTAATAAAGGAATCGCGGAATTGTTCGCCTTTAGCATCCAGAACAATCTTCCCGTTTTGGAGTAAAACTGGCCCCGCGCCTACAATGTGGGGGTAGCGGTCAAACTCAGCGGGAACAGAATAGCTCTCAAGGGTCACAACGTTGCCAATAGCAAGCGCAGAAGCAATGGCTGACGTTTGTGAGCCGGAATTGTCTCGTAAGACCACCAGATAGCCATCTGGTGGGATGGGGAAGGATGTTTTACTGGGTATAGCATTAGGCAGAGGGGTGTTGCTGAATGCTTCTGCACTGATTACTTGATTGTTTTGAACGGTAATAATAGTTTCGTTCTCAGTCAGGGGATTGTAAGTCGATCCCCACTCGCTTGTGTGGAGGGCAAAACCGGACTGCACGTAGCCGCTATTAACAGAAACAATGGGTAAATGCTCGCCAGTTGATGTATTTAAGATTTCCTGAAGGCTCAGATGTCCAATTTTCACTTCACCTGTATCATTCCAAGCGATCGCACCCCGATTTAAAATTGGACTGGATAGCCAGCGGCCATCGAGACGAATCGCTCCTAACGGCAACTGGGTATTGCGATTAAAAAAGCCCGCATTAATAGCACCTGCGACCTGCCACTGCTTAGCTTGCTCAATTAAAGGGGCAGTTCCCACCAAACTATTACGATTGCCCCAAATCGGTCTTAGCGCCACAGACTGGCGGGGATTGATTTCCAACCATACCACTGGGAAACGAGACGTGCCCAAACTGAGAATCTGTTGTCTGTAGCGCAGTCCCGGAGCCCAAATAATATCTCGCTCTACCATAGCTTCAGGCGCTATGTCAATAACTAAGCGATAGGGACTTGATAAACTCCAAACTCGCGGACGCAGACCGGAAGGAATGTCTACTCGGATGATAGTGAGATCCTGACTTGTTTCAATCTTTAATGGTAGCCCTGGTTTGGCGGGAGGCTCAGGTGGTATTGGTGGGAAAGGGGCGGGAAACTCTTGGTTTTCGGTTGCTGGTTCAGGAGGTTTGGGATTGTAACGCGACAGAAGCGATGGCGTAGCTACCCCATCTATTTGCAAAGTAAGTAGGGCACCTTCTTGACTAACTTGCCAGGGGGTTGGGCGATCGAGATCCAGAATGATGCGATGTGCTACCGTCTGTTTATCGCTGCCACTTTCTTCTTCCTGTTGAATATCGTTGACTGTAGCGGCAGGCGAGTTAATTCGCAGTGTTGTACCATCAACTTTTATCTGCCAACCGGCCTCAAGAGCTAAATCGGTAATATCTAGATAGCGGTATTGGTTTGTTAGCCAACTAGCAAGAATTAGAGGTTCGGTTGCGGGTTCGGAAAACCACTGTACTGGCTGTCTGGTTGAATCCCAGGTACTCAATAACTCGACTCCGATTGTTTGCATTAACCCCCAATCGGCGACTCCGATGCGAACTTTTTGGCTTCCTGTTACTTGCCACTGGCTCCACAGTGCGGGCCAAGTCCGACCGTTTACAGCTAGAGCAGTGCCCTGCACGAGTAACTTAGGTCGTGCTGAAGAAGGCTTGGGAACAACAACGGGCAACTGTTTGCTCAGTACTGTCATTGGTTTTGCCAGCACCAGCTGCTGCTCTTTTTTTACTCCTGAGATTGCCATCCACAAGGATATGGCGATTATAGACACCATTGCCAGTCGAAAGCGTTTGTGTCTTTGTGGCAATATACCATCTGCGCCAAAGAGCGATCGCTTGTAGCGCAAAAGCCACCGAGAAACAGAACGAAAAAGTCGAGTTTTATGGAGCCTAACCATACGGCAAAGTGCTGAGTCCTGAGTTCTAAGTGCTGAGTACAGCAAAGTGCTTCGGCTTTAGCCAAGAATTGCAAACACAGTGGCTTCCTTGTTTTGAGCGTTCAATATTGTCTTAACCTATGTGACTGTGGCTATATGTTTAAAATCAGCGATTAAGCAAAATTACTTATGAAATAATCAGATATCCTACGCTAAATATCAAAGAATCATGACAGTAGAGCGGGAATTATTTTTTGAGTATTGGCCTCATAAGGTCGTAGTAAACGCGCTGAATGGCCGAGTCACTTTCCGCTCTGGGGGCGCAGTGAGAGCATCTTACCACCTACGCGCATAGCTTGGCACAAACTCGATCGAGGCTTTGCGCGTCAAAAAACAAGGGGTTCATTCAATAAGGTTGCAGCTACAATAAATTTTAGTACCATCATTATCTATATAGTTTAAACGAGGTTTTTTTGAGAGCTAGGGCAGCGAAATATCAAGGTATAAAAAAAACTCAGTATTAGATCGGAATGGCTGAGTCCTATAAAAATCTAAAGATATCAGACATAGACGGCGATCGCATTGTCGGGACGCAGCTTGCCTCAACATTTTACCCAGAAGTACTTCCGATCGGCTTGCGTACTTAAATTCTTACAAAATGTCTCTATGCTCAGCGGCAGTGGGTAAACCGATGCCGCTGTAGGATACACAACTATCACTGATTAAATGACGATCGCAAGATTGAAACTACAAAAAAATGGATCTTTACATGGATAAAACAAGCGTGCATCAAAACGAACAGCAGAACCATCTGAATTTTGATTCAGCCGTCGGGTATGGCGGTCAACGATGGTTGGTAGAAGAACGAGATGCCTGTGGGGTTGGCTTTATCGCCAATAAAGAGGGCGTTCCCAGCCATGAATTGATTGTCAAATCGCTGTCGGCGCTGACTTGTTTGGAACACCGCGGCGGATGCAGCGCCGATCGAGATTCAGGAGATGGGGCTGGTTTGATGACGGCTATTCCTTGGGAATTGTTGAGTCAGTGGTTTGAGCAAAAGGCGCTGACTATGCCGGAAACAGACTCTATTGCTGTGGGAATGGTGTTTTTGCCTTTGGATGTGGTGAAGGCGACGGAGTGCAAGGAAACTGTTGAGAGGATATTGGCTGCTGCGAGATTATCACTTTTGGGTTGGCGGGAGTTACCAGTTGAGCCAGAAACGCTAGGAACGCAAGCGAGGGAAAATCAACCGCGTATAGAACAGCTATTGGTCGCCAGTGTTGATTTGCGGGGAGATGCGTTGGAAAGAACTTTGTTTGTGGTTCGCAAGCAGGTTGAGAAGGCGCTAAGAAATGAGGAGGTGGGTAGGGATTTTTACTTCTGCTCGTTTTCTAGTCGGACGATCATCTATAAAGGTATGGTGCGATCGGCAGTCTTAGGCGAATTCTACACCGACTTAAAAAATCCTGCATATAAAAGTAGTTTCGCCATCTATCACCGCCGCTTTAGCACTAACACGATGCCCAAGTGGCCGCTAGCCCAACCAATGAGGTTTTTGGGTCACAATGGGGAGATTAATACGCTTTTGGGTAATATCAACTGGATGGTGGCGCGAGAAGCAGATTTAGCTCATCCAGTTTGGGGAGATGGCTTGGAGGAGTTGAAACCAATTGTCGATCGGGATAACAGCGATTCTGCGACTCTGGACAATGTGCTGGAGTTGATGGTGCAGTCGGGCCGATCGCCTTTGGAAGCTTTGATGATTATGGTGCCAGAGGCTTATAGAAATCAGCCGGAGCTGGAGAAATATCCCGAAATTGTTGATTTTTACGAGTATTACAGCGGCATTCAAGAGTCTTGGGATGGCCCTGCTTTGTTGGTGTTCGCTGATGGCAAGAAGGTAGGGGCGGCACTCGATCGCAACGGTCTCAGACCCGCTCGTTATACCATAACCCGCGATGGTTATATTGTTGTCGCCTCAGAAGCGGGAGTGGTAGATATACCAGAAGCGGACGTGGTGGAAAAAGGTCGCCTCGGCCCCGGTCAAACGATCGCTGTTGACTTGGAGAATGGGGAGATTCTGAAAAACTGGGAAATTAAGCAGCGGATTGCGAAGGAATTGCCCTACGGTGAATGGTTGAAATTGCGTCATTCTCTGCCAGTTCAAGCAGAGGAAGGGGCAAGGGGTCAGGGGCTAGGGACTAGGGAAGAGGAGAAGGATTCCGATCCGCTAGTCTCTTCGGGATACAGTTTGCTGGCGGCACAAACTGCTTTCGGCTATACGCTGGAAGATGTGGAAATGATTGTTGAAGAAATGGCATCTAGTGGAAAGGAACCCACTTTCTGTATGGGAGATGACATTCCTTTAGCGATTTTGTCGCAAAAGCCGCATTTACTTTACGATTATTTCAAACAAAGATTTGCTCAAGTAACTAATCCGGCGATCGATCCTTTGCGAGAAAAACTCGTTATGTCCCTAAATATGTATTTGGGGGAGAAGGGCAATTTGTTGAAGGCGTTACCTGAATATGCTCTTTTGCTGAAGCTGGAGTCGCCGGTATTGAACGAGGCGCAGTTGGATGCTATCCGCAATCTCGATCCTGAATTTGAAACGGCGACTTTATCGACGCTTTTTGAGGTAAATTCTGGGCCGGAAGGTCTGGGGGTTGCAGTTCGCAAACTCTGTGCTAAAGCAGCCCAGGAAGTGCGAAATGGCAAGAAGATTTTAATTTTGAGCGATCGAGATGGTCACAGCCTGGATGAAAATTATACCTACATTCCTCCACTCCTAGCAGTCGGATCTGTGCATCACTATCTGATTCGCGAAGGTCTGCGGATGAGGGCTTCTCTGATTGTCGATACGGCTCAATGCTGGAGTACGCACCATTTTGCTTGTCTTCTAGGCTATGGTGCAAGCGCGGTCTGTCCGTACCTCGCCTTGGAAACGGTGCGGAGTTGGTGGCGCAGTCCCAAAACCCAAAGTTTCATGGAACGAGGCAAGATTCCATCTGGTACTTTGGGGAAGGCGGAAGCAAACTATCGCTCTTCGGTGGAAGATGGTTTGCTGAAGATTTTGTCGAAGATGGGGATTTCTCTGCTATCAAGTTACCAAGGGGCACAAATTTTTGAAGCGATCGGTATTGGCTCGGATTTGCTGGATTTGGGCTTTAAGGGTACTGCATCTCGCATCGGCGGTCTGACTGTGGCGGAATTGGCGATTGAGGTGATGTCTTTCCACTCTAAGGCTTTCCCAGAACTGACTTTTAAGAAGTTGGAGAATTTTGGCTTTGTTCAGTACCGTCCGGGTGGCGAGTTCCATATGAATAGCCCGGAAATGGCGAAGCTGCTGCATAAGGCTGTGGCTGCTTTTAAGGAGATGGAGTATGGGGAAGAGAACAATTCTTCAATCCAAAATCCAAAATCTTCTGGTGCTTCGGTGGGCATTGTGACGGGAACCGCCAAGACGCCCACTTCGCGCCAAATCCAAAATGGATATGACTACTACGAAACTTATCGGAAATACTTACAAGGTAGACCGATAACGGCGCTGAGGGATTTGTTGGAGTTTAAGAGCGATCGCACATCCATCCCTTTATCGGAAGTAGAGTCGGTTGCGTCTATTGTCCTTCGCTTCTGCACTGGGGGGATGTCGCTGGGTGCTTTGTCGCCGGAGGCGCATGAGGTGTTGGCTGTAGCGATGAACCGTCTGGGTGGTAAGTCGAATTCTGGGGAGGGCGGCGAAGACCCGGTGCGTTATAAGGTGGTGAATGATGTGGGAGAAGATGGAAAATCTGCCCTGTTTCCGCATCTCAACGGTCTAAAAATGGGCGATACGGCTTCCAGCGCTATCAAGCAGGTGGCATCGGGTCGTTTTGGGGTGACGCCGGAGTATTTGATGAATGCTAAGCAAATAGAAATCAAGATTGCTCAAGGCGCTAAACCGGGGGAGGGGGGTCAGTTGCCTGGAAAGAAGGTAAGTCCCTATATCGCGATGCTGAGGCGATCGAAGCCGGGGGTAACGTTGATTTCTCCACCTCCCCATCACGATATTTATTCGATTGAAGATTTGGCGCAGCTGATCTTCGATTTGCACCAAATCAATCCCAAAGCGCCTGTCTCGGTGAAGTTGGTGGCAGAAATTGGCATTGGTACTGTCGCCGCTGGCGTAGCGAAGGCAAATGCCGATATCATCCAGATTTCCGGTCACGATGGAGGTACTGGCGCATCGCCGCTGAGTTCGATCAAGCACGCCGGATCGCCCTGGGAACTAGGTCTTACCGAAGTACATCGCGTGTTGATGGAGAATGGATTGCGCGATCGCGTTATTCTCCGAGTTGATGGCGGCTTCAAAACTGGCTGGGATGTACTTATGGGTGCCTTGATGGGCGGCGAAGAATACGGTTTCGGTTCCGTCGCCATGATTGCGGAAGGCTGCATTATGGCGCGGATCTGTCATACGAATAACTGCCCGGTGGGTGTGGCGACGCAGCAAGAACAACTGCGGAAGAGGTTTACTGGCGTACCGGAAAATGTCGTGAATTTCTTCTACTTCATAGCCGAAGAAGTGCGTCAAATCCTGGCGCACTTGGGTTATCCGACTTTGCAGGATGTCATCGGTCGGGCTGATTTGTTGAAGACGCGATCGAATATTACGCTTGCCAAAACGCAAGCGCTAAATTTAGATTGCTTGCTGCAATTACCGGATACGAGAGAAAATCGTGCTTGGTTAAACCACCAAGAAGTTCACAGCAACGGCCCTGTTCTGGATGACGAACTGTTAAACGACCCAGAAATTCAGGTAGCTATTCGCGACATGACCGAAGTAAGCAAGACGTTGCGGGTTGTGAATACTGACCGAACGGTGGGGGCAAGACTTGCGGGTGCGATCGCTTCTCAATACGGCAACAACGGCTTTGAAGGTCAGATTTCCCTCAACTTTATCGGTTCTGTGGGTCAAAGTTTTGGTGCTTTTAACCTCTCCGGCATGATTTTGTGTCTGGAAGGCGAAGCCAACGACTATGTGGGCAAAGGTATGCACGGCGGCGAAATTATCATCAAGCCTCCCGCAGATGCTACCTACGATTGGGCCCAAACTGCTCTAGTTGGCAATGTCTGTCTGTACGGCGCAACTGGGGGCACTTTGTTTGCTAGCGGTCAAGCGGGCGAACGCTTTGCTGTGCGAAACTCCGCTGGAGTCGCGGTAATAGAAGGCGCTGGCGACCACTGCTGCGAATATATGACTGGTGGGGTTATTGTGGTGTTGGGCAAGGTAGGTCGGAATGTGGGTGCTGGTATGACTGGCGGTTTGGCCTATTTTCTTGATGAGGATGGCAGCTTTCCGCTTTATGTGAATCCAGAAATTGTCAAGGTTCAACGGATAGCGACTGCTGCTGGGGAACAGCAATTGAAGGATCTGATAGCAGCTCACGGCGATCGCACCAGCAGCCAAAAAGCTAAGCTTATGCTTGAGAACTGGGCAGAATTTTTACCGAAATTCTGGCAAGTTGTGCCTCCTTCAGAAGCTGATTCTCCAGAAGTTAATTCAGAAAAAGTTCTCAGTTCGGTTTAATGAAGAGTGCTGAGTTGAAAGTGCTGAGTGCTGAATGAAGAGTGCTGAGTTGAAAGTGCTGAGTGCTGAATGAAGAGTGCTGAGTTGAAAGTGCTGAGTGCTGAGTTAAAAGACCGCCCACTCGCTATGCGGGGCATTTACCGAGTGCGAAAGTGCTGAGTACTCTTTTTCTTACTCAGCACTTTCGCACTCAGCACTCAGTACTGAGTTCGGTAAACAGAAAAAGTTTAGATTTTAGGTTTCAAATTTGAAATCTAAAATCTGAACTTTAAAATTTGCTCTTGAATAAAACAAATATTTGGGATAAAATTATGATTGGAATTTCAGATTTCAGATTTCGGATTTTAGATTTTCAATTTTTATTTTAAATCTTCTATTTTAAATCTTCAATCTGAAATTTAAAATTTTAAATTACCCCTGTTCCACCTTTTCCCTGTAGAGGCTGACAATTCGATCGGTAACCTCAGCTATGGTGAGACCATCAGTTAGGATCTCAATAGAATCGGGCGCTTTTTGCAAAGGCGCTATATCGCGGTTGGTGTCCTTCCAGTCGCGTAAGACAAGGTTTTGCTGCATCTGCTCCAAACTCAGGTTTGCCTCACCTTGATTCTTGAGTTCCTGCTGACGCCTTTTAGCTCGCTCTTGCACTGAAGCAGTTAAGAAGATTTTGAGTTCTGCATCCGGGAAGACATGAGTGCCAATGTCCCGGCCTTCCACAACAATACCGCCTTTTTCACCCCACAACTGCTGTTGTTTGACTAGCTCCTGGCGAACGCTGAGCTGAGCTGCTAGAGCAGAAACCTGGGATGTTACTTCCAAACTGCGAATGGCTTGTGTGACCTCCTGACTGTTAATCCAGACGCGGACGGGAGCGAGAGTCTCGTCGCTCATCCGCAGGATTATTTCACACTTGCACACAATTTCTGCTATAGACAATTCATCCTCAATGGGAATATCAGATTGCAGAACCAGCCAAGTTACAGCTCGATACATAGCTCCGGTATCGAGATATAGCAGCCCCAAAGCTTGGGCTACCTGACGAGCTACGGTAGATTTCCCAGCTCCGGCTGGACCGTCAATTGCCACAATAGGCTGACGGTTTCTTAGAAGAATATTATCAATGAGGCGGGTGGAACCCAACCTCGCGGCTAGAGCCAAAAGTGCGACCTCCTCAATTTTGTCTAAGGGTATCAAAGTAGTAGGGTCTACCGACTCGACATACTCAAGTTCAATACTCGGAACCTTTGCCAATTCTAGCTTAACCAGAGCAATCAATTCGGCACTCGATCGTTCACCCGCCAAAAACGCCCGTTCCGCTTGCCGTAAGCTGCGATACAAAACTGACGCCTCCTCTTTCTCTTGGGCTCTCAGATACTGATTGCGAGAACTCAGCGCCAGTCCAGAAGACTCGCGCACTATGGGACAGGCGACAATTTCCACAGGTAAATTTAGATCTGCCACCAGACGCCGGATGATAGCCAGTTGCTGGGCGTCCTTCTGACCAAAATAAGCTCTAGTCGGCTGTACCAGGTTCAAGAGTTTAGTCACAATTGTGGCAACTCCTTGAAAATGACCTCGCCGAGAGCGACCGCACAAAACAGATGTCATCGATTCTGGAGGAACAACCTGGGTGAGTGCAACGGAAGCCGTGAAGACTCCCCCATTATTCATTCCCATTTCTTCAGGAGTGGGGACAAAAATGACATCTACCCCAGCTTTTTCACATAGTTGCCGATCCGGTTCTAATTGGCGGGGATACTTTTGAAAATCTTCACTCGGTCCAAATTGCAACGGATTAACAAAAATGCTGACAATGACAATAGAATTTTGTTGTCTAGCACGTTCTAGAAGCGTCAGATGACCAGCGTGCAAAGCTCCCATCGTAGGAACTAAGCCGACCGCTTGCTCTATCCGATCTACTCCAAGCTGGCAAGAACGCAAATAGCAGCGGAGCGCAGCAACTGTAGTAAAAACTAGCACTTTTGTTAATTAGTTGTTAGTTATTAGGAAATTTTAGATTTTAGATTTTGGATGAAAGGATTTAAAATCTAAAATCCAAAATCCTTTCATCCAAAATCTGAAATTTACTCGTTAATTTTCATCGATCGCTACAGTTTGCGGTTTGCCAAGAACTTCTAAGCTTACCGTCGCCACCCCAGTTTGTATCATTCCCAAGGTTCGGGCTGCTGCTGCTGAAAGATCGATAATCCGTCTCCCAGAATAAGGGCCGCGATCGTTAATCCGTACCACCACAGAAAGACCGTTATTGAGGTTTGTTACCCGTACTTGAGTTCCAAAGGGTAAGGTCCGATGGGCGGCGGTTAGAGCATTTTGGTTGAAAATCTCACCGTTGGCGCTGCGATTGCCATGAAAGCCCGGCCCATACCAGGAAGCCAATCCTTTAAAGCTTGATACCACTGGAATCGCCCTTAAGGTAACTTGTACTGGCTTTGGCGAAGGTATACCGGCAATATACCTCAAGGGTGGAGCGTTACCTATCAGTCGGCGGAGTCGATTTGTGACTTGGAGAGCATCTTCAGCAAGGTTGTTGGTAGAGTCTGGAAGGATGGTGGTGTCTCCATTGAGATCGACTAGGTTTTCACCACCTACTTTGATCATGTAGCTTACGCCTGTTTCTCTTGCTTGGGATGTATTGCGCGTAGAGGGAATTGCAGACTGAAACTCTCGCTGTCCGTTAAGTCTTGTTGTGGAAGACGGTAGAGTTGGAGAAGCATCGCGAGTACCATACCAGACAACTGTAATGGCGTTGGCATCTATATTGTCGCGATTAAGCTGATTTAACCTTGTCGCCACCGCCGTTGCACGCCAAACCGGATCGGTTGAGATTTGGCCAGCCGAGGCAGAACTAAGGAAGGTGAGGATGGGAATATCGCGCAAGTAAAGAGTTGCAGCCTGACGACCTGCGAATTCGTGGGGTTTAACCTGGGCTAGAGTATCTGGATCGGGGCGCGAACTGGGTGTTAGCCCAGATCTGGTTTCACCAGATCGATTTGTTTGAAGTGTAGGTGAGTTAGCCTTATTTTCCTGGGGATCTGTCTTACTATTAAGCTCATACCCTGTGCCCATCCTGACTGCATCAACTGGCTCTTGCTTCGCCGGAAGAGAAGGTAAAGCTTGATGCGTTAAATAGTTGGCTTCAGTTTGTTGCTCAACTGGCTTAGTAGCTTCTGCATGACTGGATGATGGAGTACTAAATACAGTTGTAAGTAAGGTGGCAATAAGGCCATTCCAAAGTTTTAGATTCATAGGTTTGTGGTGAATCGAGATAGAGGCCGCTACTGATCTTGCTTTTTATGGCAGGTTGAAGCACCCGACGGTAGAATTCGACCCTAGAAACTCGTACTCGTTCCGTGTACACTTCTGAATTTGTAACTGCAACAGATTACCACAAAGTTTTGTGTTTGGGGATCGGTATTGTTTTTTGACACTCCCCACTCGCCACTCAGCACTCAGCACTCAGCACTCAGCATTCGCCACTCATCACTCAGCACTCAGCACTCAGCACTCAAGAAGCACTTAGGTGTTGGGATTAGTGTCTTCCTGTAACTGATAAACCTTCTACGATCAAGGAAGGTGTGTAGCAATTGCCATTCCACTCGGCATCACCTCCCAGTGCGATTACTTGCTTGAGGGCTGTGTAAACGTTACCGGCGGCCATAGTATCTTTCACTCTGCCGACTATTTGACCGCCACTTACCCGGTAGCCAAGATCGATATTGATGGAAAATTCACCAGAAATCCCGGCACTGCCGCCCAGCATTTGATCGACCACCAATCCATCATCCATTTGAGCGATTAAGTCAAGCATTGAACCACTACCGGGTTGAATGAGCAAGTTAAATAAGCCTGGGGTGGGATAGCTGCCCAATCCGGGACGAAATCCGTTGCCGGTAGTGCCCGATCCTAAACGCCGACCAGTGGTGGTGTCGGTGTAAAAAAGCTGCAAGATGCCGTTTTTGATAAAGGTCAGGGGTCGGGTGGGAGTGCCTTCATCATCGAATGGGCAGCTAAATGGGCCACGATCGGGCTGTTGTTCGAGGGTCAGGGCTTCGGAAATTACCTTGCAGCTGTGGCTAGAGCTCCAAGGAGAAGCGCCTTCTATGACCATTTTGCCGTTTAAAGCAGCTTGGACGGTGCCCCAGATCATGTCGGCGGCTTTGGCGGTGAATAATACCGGCACTCGACCGACGGAAGGTGAAACGTTTTCTTTACACCAATTCAACCGCTGTAAAATTTGTTGCGCCAGTGCTACAGGGTCGAGGCGATCGCGCTGGGTTTGTCCGTCAGCAACGCTCAAAAAATCATCGCCTCGCACCCATTCGGCACCAAGATAGCAGCTGAGGGTAGTATCGGTGTGGGAACAATCGAGTCCTTGGGAATTGACTAGGCGCGTAGTTTCAACTTCGCATTCCCATTCGGCACTTACCAGTACTTCTGGGTAGGCGTCTCGAATTAGGGCTAGAGCTTCTTTTCCCCAAACTACCAGTTGTTCTACTGTTACGGCTTGTCCGACATCGGGATATATTGCTTTTGTAGCCCCGACCAGTTCTACTGGTTCCGATTCGTTGAGGTGCGAAAGCGCGATCGCACTTTCTACTAAAGCTTTCGGTTCCACTGGCCCGTAGGCGACTGCCAATCCCGGACGACCATTTTTCCACAGTCGCAGTGCTGTCCCTTCAGCTTGGGCGCTTTCCAGTTGCTTTAGTCGATTGGCTTCAAAAAATACTGGTTTGGAGAGCGATCGCGACTGATAAACTTCAGCTGCTTGAGCCCCTGATTTGGCTGCTAGTTCGAGGAGTTGTTCTGCTAGTGCCTCTGGTTGGAAATCGTCATAACCCATAACGCGATTTTAGATTTAGACTGAAAAATTGAAAAATTAAATTTCTTCTTCTCAAATCTAAACTTACCAAAAAACGAGCTATAGCCCCGTCCTTTTAAGGCTGGGGATGTAAGCGATTTGCAGAGATCTCGCAATGCAGGCTTGTGGATTTTTTGTCAAGCGATATCATCTTGCAAGAGCCAGAAACCGGCAAAAGATTCTGCTTGACGATCGGACTGAACAGCTAAAAAATGCACATTTTGGGCTTTTTGCTTGGCTTCTTCAAATCCTTTGGCTTCGGCAATGGTGGCTGCATCTTTGATATTAGCCAGAATCCAGCGATCGCTAACACCTGTTTCTAATAGCAATCTCGCCGGAGTCACAGAGTCAAATTTGAGGCAAGCTAGTTCCAAACCGGATATCCACGCAGCTAAAGGCATAGCTCTAGGTGAGAAAATTATCAAACCTGGAATGCGGGAATCGGGCGTCACTCCCCGCGCCTGCAAAGGAAAAGCTTCTTTAAAGCTAATGTCCCATTCCGGCATTTCTGCAAATGCCGATGCCTCTAAGGTAACAAAAGCCCATTGTTGTCCGATCAAAGCATCGGGTAGGGGTTGGGGTGGCTGACTTTCTATTAGCACTGAGGGATTGGGGCCAACAGGCACAAAGCCGGGGTAGTGTGGATATACCTCTTCCATGCGCTCTTTGAGCCAACGATTGAGGTTAAATGTGCGGCGGCTGGGGTAAGCTGGGATACCCAAATCTTCGCAGGCTTTGGTAATCATATTGTTCATCTGGACGCGGAAGAAGCGGATTTTTTGGGGGGGTTGCCCAGATTGAGCGATCGCTTCCGACAAAGCCGTCCGCAACCAAACAGAATTTACCTGCTGATTGGAACAAAACTTAGCATACCGGAAGATGGACTCAGGCTCCTCTACCACATTTTGGGGGCTATCGCATATCAGCACTTCCCATATTTTTTTCTTGTTCTCGTCCAGAATGGGCTTTGAATAATAGTCAAGCTCCCATATTTTGCCCATAAGTTTTTGCGATTTTTATTTAGACTATTGCCCATTTGGCATGATATCAGGTTATCAGCTTCTGGCTGTTCCTAATTCGGATGAGATTGGCGATCGCCTCAACTAATTCAACTGGCTCGACTGGCTTAGAAATATGCCTCCCAAATCCCGCTTCCAGAGCCTTTGTGCTGTCTTCTGCCCTAGCATACGCAGTTAAGGCAATGGCTGGAATAGCTCTCCCTTGTGGCGACTCTAAGGCTCTCACTCGGCGAATGAGACTGTAGCCATCTTCATTTGGCATCCCCAAGTCACTTACCAGCACATCTGGATTTAGTCTTTTGAGGAGTTGAAGTGCTTCTGCTGCTGATGTAGCTCCGATCGCTTGGGCCCCGTACTGTTGGAGCATGAAAACGTGAAGTTCCAAGGTATCAGGCTCATCATCGACTACAAGTATCCGCAAACCATCGAGTTGTAGAGCATCGTCAAACGGTATCCTGGGTTCGATCGTCTGCGCCTGCACCTTCATCAGCGGCAGTTGCACTGTAAACGTTGCGCCTTTTCCCTCACCTTCGCTTTCTGCATAGATAGTGCCGCCGTGCATTTCTACCAGATGTCGTGCGATCGCTAAACCCAACCCCAGTCCGCCATGCCTTCTATTGATTGAGCCATCTGCTTGACGGAAATACTCAAAAACATGAGGGAGAAATTCTGGATTAATCCCTTTGCCTGTATCTCTTACTTGAATCTGAGCATAAGAGTTTTGAGTTAAGAATTCTGGACTATCGACTAATGAAAGTTCAACTTCGACGCATCCGCCGGGAGGAGTAAACTTAATCGCGTTGCCCACCAGATTCCACACTATCTGTTGTAAGCGGCTGGCATCGCCTGAAACGAGGAATTTTGGATTTTGGATTTGGGATTTTGGATTACAGGAAAATTCATCATATTCTATAGATACGAAGTTCTCAGGTGCATCCTCCAATCCAAAATCCTCTCTTGCGAAGGTGGGCATCGTGACGGGAACCGCCAAGACGCCCACTTCGCGCAAAATCGAAAATCTCAAATCGATTGATTTAGCTTCAGCAGCCAAACGTACAGTTTCGAGCGCTGATTCAATTGGGAATTTTAAGTTAACTGGGCAGACATTTAAGCTAATTTTGCCCTGCATGATGCGGGAGATGTCGAGTAAATCTTCTATTAGCCTAGTCTGCAACATGGCATTGCGCTCGATCGTTTCTAAAGCCTGGTCAGTCTTCACTTTGTCAAACTGACGGGTTCGCAGGAGCTTTGCCCAACCGAGAATGGGATTGAGAGGCGATCGCAATTCGTGAGAAAGCACTGCCAGAAATTCATCCTTAATGCGATTCGCTGCTTCAGCTTCGGCGCGTGCAGCTTGCTCTCTAGCCAAGATTTGAGCGCGTTCTGACTCAATTTGCTTAGCCAGAGTGATATCCGTGTGAGCGCCTACCCACTCTCGAATACTGCCATCTTCTGCAAAAACAGGTACGCCACGAGCAAAGAAATAGCGGTAATTTCCATCTGCTGTCCGCAACCGATGCTCAATCTCATAGATACTTTTCGTTTCTACTGCATCAGTCCAGCATTTTGCAGTGCAGTCTCTATCCTCTGGATGAACCGCGTTCAACCAACCCCATCCTTTAACTTCTGAAGCACTTTGACCTGTTAAACTTTGCCAAGATGGTAGGTCATCAATAATAAGTCCTTCAGCATTTGTTGTCCAAACCGCTTGCGAAGTAGCAATTACCAGAGCGCGATAACGCTCCTCACTTTCTTTTAAAGCTTTTTGTTCATGGCGCAAGTCTTCAGCCAGTAACTCAGCTTGTTGGCGTGACAAAACTTGATCGGTAACTTCAAATCCAAAAGCCATCACGCCTTCAATTTTGCCATCCAGACCGTACTTAGGCTGGTAGACGAAGTTGAAGAACCATTCGTCAATTGGTCTGTTGCCCCGCCTGTTCAGCTTGATGGGAAACTCTTTGCCTACAAATGGTATGCCAGTAGCAATCACGCCATCAAGAATTTCATAGATTTCTTGGTTTTCAAGCTCTGGAAACAATTCGCCAAGTGATTTACCGATCAGTTCTTGTTTACCCACAAGTTGATAGTAAAGTGGGTTGGCAAACTCATAAACAAGTTCAACAGCCTTACTCCCGTTTACGATCGCTATAGATGCTGGAGCCTCCATGAGTAATGAGTGCAGGTAAGTGCGCTGTAGTTCTGCCTCCGCTCGTGCTGCCTGTTCCTGTGCTAGCAGTTGGGCTCGTTCTGCTTCAAGTTGCTGGCGTTCCAATTCTGCTGCCACGCGGGTAGCAAAGATAGTAAGCAGAGATTCTGCTAGTTGGATATTCGCTAAAGGTTTTGCATCCATTATCCCCAGCAATCCCAATGGCATTCCTGTAGAGCTAAACAACGGCACAGCAATGTAGCTCTCAATTTCCATTTTTCTAAGCAGGTTAGCTTGTGGAAATTGGGCTTGAACTTCACGGGGATAGCAACATATTTTACGCTGCTTAATAACATCACTACAAAGTGTATTGCGGAGGCAATATTCAAAGTTATCTACTATCTGCCCCTCCAAGCAGACGGCAATAGTTTTGACGGTTTCGGTATCCTTATCAACTAGCTCACAAATGAAGGCGTTATCAACACCCAAGGCTTTAGTCAGGTGTTGTACCAGCGAGGAGAAAAACGCCTTTCCTGTCGCAGCGGAGACTCCCTGAGATACCTCTTGGAGCGCAGCATTCAAGTGGATAATTTGGCGAGAAGCTAGCCGTAGTTCTAATTCGTCAACTACCATCGCCGCTAAGTCAGCCAGAGTGGAGCGCTGTTCGGCACTAAAATCGTCGTGCGGCTTGGTGTCTAGAATACAGAGAGTTCCCAGATTAAAGCCATCCTGAGTGACTAGAGTAGCACCCGCATAAAAGCGAACGCCTGGTTCTGTCAGCGCCGCAGGGATGCAGGCGAAGCGAGGATCTTTTCTGGTATCTGGAACTACGAAAACATCATTAGCCAAGACAGCGAAGCTACAAATTGTGTCCTCGCGGCTGACTTCGCGGCCCTCAAAGCCGTATGAGGATTTAAACCAGGCTCGAAATTGGTCAACCAAGGAAACTAGAGCGATCGGTACATCAAACAGACGCGCTGCTAGAGTAGTGATGCGATCGAAGCTTTCTTCAGGTGGGGTATCGAGAACATTGTATCGACGCAGTGCTTCTAGCCGTTCTACTTCATTAGGAGGTAGGGGAGCAGTGGTTAAACGAACTGCAAGAGGCACTTCTGACATAGGGTTCGGGGTTGGGAAGCCTTTGATGTAGTTGTAGCAGAGAAGGTTCTATCATAGCCCGGACTTTTGGTGATTTTGGTAAAGTCGAAACTGTTTTTGCTACGACCTTGCCAAAGGTCTATTAGACATCTTCCAAAAAACCGAAATTTAGGATTTTTTTGACCACAGATATCCACAGATAAACACAGATGAAAACATAGATACATTTTACTTTTGCAATCTTGTCTATTGCCAAGAAAAATGGGCGCTGGAGGATTTCACCTCTTTCCTTTTTCTGCGCCCATTCGTGCTAACGCGCCTTTGCGGTTCTTTCAAAAAAAGCGATCGCTTCCTACGGTACTTCGATCGGAATCAGCGCATTTTCTGGCATATAACTAGAAAAACGTCCGCTCTCCGAAAGAACTAAGATCAGCCTGACCGGATAATCTGGCTCAATGTGCAAATCTGCCCAAGGTATCGCCAGCTCCAAACAACTCTCAAGTCCGACTTGAGCGCGAGTGGGGCGGGAATGCCATTGGTGATTATCTCCAGCTTCCTGAAACCAAAGTGAATTGGTCAGTAAATTAATTCCCAGATGATGGTGGAACAGATAATTTAACGGTGGTTCTTCTGGTAGATTTGCCAGCGGAATTGGACTGTTTGACATTGTTCGGTCAGGATAAAACCAGAGCAAATTTAACTCCGGCGGACAACCTTTCCCCGGCAGAATCCCGGTTTGAAAATCCAATCGCAAATAGAAATTGAGGTGATCTACCCCATACCAGATGCGCTGGATGGCACTGCTGCGGTGCATTGTACCCCTGGCTCCACCAATTTCGATGCGACCGGCTTTATCCCAGTCTTGCTCATCACCCACTCCATCTATAATCGGATGAATAAAGCTTTCGGGTCGGTGATCCCCTCGCGCTTCATGCACTTCTACTGGTCGGCGTACATTGTCTGGAACTGGTAAATTCAACGCCTGGTAAATACCCGCCAAATGTTCGCGGAACAGTTGATCGAATATGGCATCTTGATTGGAGGAATGACCTTCGCCAAACCACCAGAACCAGTCGGAACCTTCGGCGGCATATAATGCTTCCCAGACTTCTGGATTGTTCTCTTCTGTTACTTCTGGGCGGTCTGCCATAACTTGACGCGCCTCTGTCAGCAGATCCCAGGCGTGATTTTTGGCTGGGTCGCCTATCCAGGTGGTGAGATTGCCATCTACCCAGGAACCTGTGTGCAACTTCTCTGCGGTGAGGGTTGCTGTTGCAGGGAAGTTGTCGATAAATTCTGAGACGGTTACGAGTTTTATTTCTGAATGGTCGCTGAAAGTCTGATAAAGAGCTTCTAGGAAGGGCTTGCCATCGAGTTGGTAGTGTTCCCAGCAATTTTCGCCATCGAGGGCAATTGTAACCAGCCAAGGTTCTTGCAAGGCTGTTTCGCCACTAGATTGACGATGTTTCAGGGAACGTGCGATCGCTTCCAAATGGCCCACCAAGTCGGCTGCGGCCTGCTTCGGTTCCATCGACGCATAAGTAAAACCAATCAAATCGGAAAGACGGTGATCGCGAAATACGATCGCCAATTCACCTGCGGGTGTTTCCAAGCGATAGGGACGGTACAGTAACTCCGGTTCGCCAACATTACCAGAACCATCGCGGTGGAAAAAGTGGTTGATGGTATTGCCCAACACAGCTTCATCAGAAACTAGCCACTTAAATCCTTGTTTGGCTACGTAGGGCAAAATCTGGGGACTAACCGCTTCTTCCGAGGGCCACAAGCCACGAACCTCGCATCCAAAGCGTTCTGCATAAAAATCCCAGGCTTTTTGTAAGTGCCTGGGAATATCTTCTTCCCACTGGAATCGATAGCGCGGCAGATTCATGTTGGGCACCGCTACCCGTCCCACATCAGTATTGGCTAGCAGGGGCAAGATGGGATGGGTGTAGGGTGTTGTGGTTACTTCTAACTGCCCGTTCTCCTGCATTTTTCGGTGCTGGGGAACGATACGGCTGAGGATTTGTCGCTGCTTCGAGTAAATCCGCTGGCGATCGCTTAAACTAAAATCTCTCCCTCGTTCCAACCACTGAGCAATTTCTGGGTCATCCCAAAACAGCGGATCGAACCAAGCTAAGTTATGCCAAGCTAACAAATCGCTGTAATCTCTGGGCTGCCAATTTTCTCTACACCAGGACCTTCCTTCTTCTTGTCGTTGCGTGTATAGTTCGGCATAACGAGGATTGGGATCGATCAGAGTGTGGTGGTTGGCATCAAAAAAATGCTCAATGATAAATATTTTCTGCTCTTCGTTTAGCTGTTCTGTCGGTGTCAGCGCTACTGCTAGGTAAGGGTCCATCGCCGTTCCAGCGATATAATCTTCCAGTTGTAGAATCAGAGAAGGCACTAAATTGACTGTTTGATGCAGCTTGGGATAGCGTTCCAGCAGGAGTACTAAATCTAAGTAATCTTTAGTACCATGCAGCCGCACCCAAGGCAGATGGTATTGGCCCATATTAGGCACCAACGCCGTCGGATCGGCTAGAAAGTCTCTACTCCGACTTTTGTACAACGGTTGATGCTGGTGCCAAATGAAGGCGACGTATAGGGGATGAGACATAGAGGGAAGAGGGAAGGGGCTAGGGGATAGGGGCTAGGGGCTAGGGAAGAGGGAAGAGGGGGAAGATTCTGCTCCTCTGTTCCTCTGCTCCTTTTGCTTTTTGCCTTTTGCCTTTTGCCTTTAGACTTTACATGACCTGTTCGACTTCGGCAATTTCTGGGATAGCTTCGCGCAGGCGGCGCTCAATTCCCATTCTCAGGGTCATTGTCGAGCTGGGGCAAGAACCGCAGGCACCCTGTAGCCGCAGTTTGACGACGGGGCCATCCAATTCGACCAGTTCTACATTGCCGCCATCGGAAATTAAGTAAGGGCGCATTTCATCCAAAACTTCTTCGACGTTATCAATTGTAAGTTCCATAGTTAAAAACCTCGTTTGCTTGGAGAATATTTCGTTGAGTACCAGCTATCGTTGATTCTAGTGCAAGTGGTCAGTTGTCAGTTGTCAGTTGTCAGTTGTCAGTTGTCAGTGGTCAGTTGTCAGTTGTCAGTGGTCAGTTGTCAGTTGTCAGTGGTCAGTTGTCAGTGGTCAGTTGTCAGTGGTCAGTTGTCAGTTGTCAGTTGTCAGTGGTCAGTTGTCAGTTGTCAGTTGTCAGTTGTCAGTGGTAAAAATCAAGATTTCCAGAACAATCATTGACAATTTTTAGTGGTGAGTTATTTCCGCCATCCTGCACTAGGGTAGTAAACATATCGGAATGAAGAGTGCTGAGTTGAAAGTGCTGAGTGCTGAGTTAAAAGACCGCCCACTCGCTATGCGGGGTATCAACCTTCTCCTGATGATAAGATTCCGCCCACTCGCTATGCGGGGCATTTACCGAGTGCGAAAGTGCTGAGTACTCTTTTTCTTACTCAGCACGGCTTCCGTTGCACTCAGTACTCAGTACGGTAAAACTACCGCAGTTTACCTTTTGTGTTTAAGCTAAACAACGGCTGGTTCGAGCAGCTTTACGTTTGAGTAGTTAAATTCGGTTGTCGTTGGCTGACCTTGCTCCTGCGATCGCACGACTTGATGGGTCATGATGTAGTAGTTGCCAATTTTTTCGTAGGTATCCTCAAATTCTAATTGTTTAGTCACTTCATTGGTCTGAGGATTGCGAAAGACGGCATCATAACGGCTGGAAAGGTAGCCTTCAGAGGTGTTTAGACTTTGATGGGTGTCGATCGTGAAAGCTATACGGCCCATTACCCGGCTTACCTGGCAAATTTCTGTGCCTCTGATCTTGTAGTTCGATCCCATCGCGTCGCCTTTAACCAGAATTTCGATCGCATCTGTGGCGTCTTTTTCCCCCAGGCTAAACTGGTTCTTGCCATGAGACTGCTCGAATGAACCTCGTTTGCGATGGGTGACGACATCGCGCATTTGGGTATAGATGCTTTGTTGCACTTCTTCGTTTTCTATACCCGTGACTTCTACGCTGAAGTCGCCGTTAATACGAACTTTGCCGGTGTAAACTTCATCGCCTTGCTTGAGTTCAATATCGGCACTGTAGCCGGGAAAGTTGGTGTCCCATGTGTAACGGTTTTCGTAAGCGGCTCGAAATAATTGGCTAGCGCTCGTTTGCTCGGTCACAGAATTCTCCTTGATGAAGGTCATCGACCTATTTTAGGATAACACAAATACAAACACAATCTTCGATTTGCGATCGCTCAATTAGAAAGTTGGTTTTATTTATCTTGCTACCAAGATATCGCTATGGTAAAACACCGATTCAGTAATGTTATATGATAGTTATTAGGTACGTTGTTGCGCTTTAGCGCTAAAGCGCAACAACGTACCCATGAGCAGCACTAGATAAATTATCTTAGTCAATTATAACGTTAGGAATATCATCCTCAAGGCGGATGCAATAAAGATGCGATCGCTAATGCTAAAGGGATTGACTTGTGCGATCGCTTCGATTTTAAAGATATTTGTTGGTAACGTGGATTTTTTTTACCACAGATGAAGACGGATGAACGCAGATAAACACAGATGAAGATCTAGATTTATTGTGAGGTGAAAATTTTGTCTAGATATTGCAAAATCGCCACAACTATGACTACACTCAATGCTAAAGCCAGCCAAAAGCTGTTTGCTATTATTGGGGGTCGATCCATTGCCCATCCACCCAAGGGAGGCCCAATAGCGTATCCAATTGCCCAGCACAGGGAGTTGATGGAAAGGTAGACGCCGCGCAGGGATGCTGGTGCAATGTCGGCGACGAGGGCAGATGCCGACGGTGTGTAAGAGACGGTTGCGATCGCCAATATTCCCATTGCCAATATAGTCCAGTATAGTTGGCCGACCGGGACGATCGCAGTAGCCCAGATGAAACTAAATCCTACTGCCCACAGTATGGCTGAAACTGTTAAAGTCTGCGGATGGCTAAACCTTTTTAAGAAGCGGGCAATTGGTATCAAAGTAACTATCGCTATAATCGTATGCCAGGTAAATAAAGCGCTGATAGTTGTGGTGGAAAATCCTACTTTTGAGTTTCCCATTTGCACAAACTTGCTCAAGTACAAAGGAAGGGTGCTATGTAGCTGAGAAATGTAAGTTGTGAAGATAATATTGACGCAGATAAAGACTAGGAGACGTCGATCGCTTAGTGCTGTAGTCCATGAAATAGGCAAAAGAAAAAATGCTTTATTTTTTACTTTTACTTTTTTATTTTTTATTTCTTCTGCTGGTCGATAAGTTTCTGCAATCGCAAAATAAATTACTCCAAAAAATACCACAAAAGAAATCGCATCAATTATAAACAGAGAGCGATAAGCGCCGGTTGTGCCAATTAATATTCCACCCAGAATAATGCCTACTCCCAAACCGAGATTATCTGCAAATCGCACGATCGCATAAGTTTCTTGACGATGTTCGGGCGCTGTTAAATCTGCTACTACGGCTTCCGTAGCAGGCCAATACAAACCCATACCCAAGCCCATCAACAAGTTACCCGCAGTAAAGCTGGAAAAATCACTGGTTACCGCTAATACTAAAGATGCGATCGCAGATACAGCTGCCGATAATAACATAGTACGCCGACGGCCCCAAAACCGAGAATCAGCAAAAGAACCGCCAAGTATACGCCCCAGCACTCCAGAAATAGAAGCGCTACCCAAACCAATACCCACCTGGGTTGCTGATAAATGTACTTGATTAACAAAAAAGATGGGGGCGTAAAAAAGAGTGAAACCACTGCCAAGATCGGAAAGGAATCTGCCCATAGCTAGAATCCAGACTTGAGGATTTAGCTGAGGTAACCAAGATAGCCATCTGGTACGATTTGAAAATTTCATTCAGGCTTCAGAATCAACGCAAATAATTGAGGTTGTAGTCTCGATCTGTAACTGTCTAGGCATAATACTTTTTCTAGAAGTCTGCGTAGTCGCGACTTTAGTCGTCAGTCAAGCTCAGTCAAAAATAGTATAGGTCATTGGCATTTGGAACAACAAGCAGGTTTAGTTCGTCTCGATCGGCATTACGCCCAATATCTATTCTGTCTGATGGCATTAAAAAAGTCATCTACTTAGACAGTTTATGAAAGAAATTTGGCATAAGCTTGTAGCAGCTAAGTCAACAGAATTGGGTATTGCTTAGATTGTCCTTGCGATTCAGAGATGCTAGCAAAAAAGACAAGATAGTGACGCATCTCTCTGAAGAAGCCGATCGAAGTGGAATAATAGTTACAAAATTCTGATATCCTATTAGGCTACAAGAAGCGCTTTTTTTCACACCTGGATTTATACTGGCATCAAGTCAATGGACTAAAGTCATGAACCGTATTCACCGAACGATCGCAATTTTAGGCATCGCCACTACACTGGGTAGCATCTCACCTGTTGTTCAGGCGCAGTCAAAGCCAAGCCAGTCCCAGTCACCAACGCCAACCGAGGCGCAGTCAAAGCCAACTCGCAGCAACGAGTCAACCCCAACCGAGGGTCAGTCAAAGCCAACTCGCAGCAACGAGTCAACCCCAACTAGCGATCGGCCCAAACCAACCCAAGATGGGTCAACAAAACCAGCCCCCAGTACAGAGTCTACTCCAGCCGACACAGAATCAAAACCAACTCAGGCTCAGCCAACAACCCCAGCCGGGGGTGAGTCACAACCAAACAGCACAGAGTCAACCCCGCCAACTACTCCCACTACCCCAACTCCCAGCACAGAGTCAACCCCAGGAACCAATCCCGGAACGCAAATGAGTGCTGTGGACTTGTATAACCGGGGTATAGAAAAGGCTAAGCAAGGCGACTATAAAGGCGCAATAGAGGATTACACTGCGGCTATAAAGCTCAATCCAGAACTCACACAAGCCTACGTTAACAGGGGTTACGCTCGCTATTTCTTGAAGGATTTCCAAGGTGCGATCGATGACAGCACCGAAGCAATTCGGCTCGATCCAAATAATGCCAAAGCGTACATCAATCGAGGCAATGCTCGCGATGACCTTAAACAACATCAGGCAGCAATAGAAGATTACAACCAGGCAGTACGCCTCGATCCAAATGATGATAAAGCTTACTACAACCGAGGTATTGCCTACAACAAACTGCAAAAACATCAAGAAGCGCTTCAGGATTACGCTCGCGCTATCCAGATCAGACCGGACTTTGCTGAAGCTTTCTTCAATCGCGGTGTTACTTACTACAGCCTAAAAAATACCCAAGCAGCGATCAGAGATTTCCAAAAAGCAGCCGATCTTTTTCGAGAACAAGGAAATACACAAGCTCTTCAATCTACACAGGAAGCAATCAGAACCATTCAACAAACCAGAACTTGAATAAGGAATTAAAGAAGAAAAACCTGATGTTTTTCTTCTTTAATTTCGATATTGCAATTAATCGCGATGCTTGGAATCGCCAGACTCAATCAGAAGCGGTATTGAAAGAAGCACCCTCGATCGCACTTTTACCATATAAGGTGAATTGGGTATGAATTAAACATACAATCTTGACTAATAATAGAAACATTTTCAACTATAGCTTGTCCAATTAATAATCGATCGAAAGGATCGCAAGAATTTAAAAAGGGATTAGACTCATTAAAGTTGTATTTCATATTCACAAATATCCAACCTATAATTTTAAATCTTTAGTTTATGATTCATTTCCAGGCGTTCTAACTATTAGCTGTTAATTAAATTTTCTATATGTCGTTCAAATTCATCACATTGCTTTATTAACTGAGTGACTACCATACGGAAATAATCAACATCGATTAAACTCATTTCCGCATTATGAATAATGGAATAAAACAGTTTATCGCTGATCTTTTGTATGCACCAGAAACCAGCTTTATACTCAGCATTTTGGCTGAGTAGTAACGTAGATAAATGATGGGGTATCTCATCTATTTCATCGAATTTCAAGCCACTCGGACAAGAAAATTCAAGAGTTGAATCGTACTTGAGAATAAGTAAAGTTTGCGTGCTGCCAGACTCCATATCAAACTTAATTACAGCCATTTTATTATCAATAGTATAAATATTCCAGCCAATAGTTCGGCAGTAACCCTCGATCGTCGAGCGAAACTTAAATGAAGAGAATATATCTTTATCAATAGCCATAGGTTCATCTCCTGAATTAATCGGTTTACTCGTAGCTAATATTGTCCATTCTCGCCCTGTACAAACTTGACACTCAGAAGGCTTCATCAGTGAAACAACTTCATTTCCGCAACCTTTACACTGGTACGTTTTTTTCATAGGATCAAAAACTTTATAATTTAGGCTTCATATTGATGATTAACTTATTTTTACCATCTTTAGGTGGAACACCATTATTATAAAGATATTTGAGTTGTTGATGAACTTGATTGATATCAGGTCTTTCTTCATAGCTTAAAGCTAACATTTTTTTTATGAGTTTACCAACTTCTGTATCTAGTGGGTTTTTAATGAGAGTTCCGCCCAATTTAGTTGTAGTTTTAATCGGCGGTAAGTCAAGTTTTTTCCCATCAAGAACAGCTTCGTGAGCATAAGTATAGCTTCCTGATAAAACCGGACGATTCCCCGTCCAATATTGACAGAAAATCAAACCCAGAGAAAAAATATCAGATTTTTTAGTTGGTGCTGGCGTTTTTCCTGCTGTGGCAATATGTTTAGCAAATTCAGGGGAATAATATACAGGATCGCCTACTAAAGATTCCGCCGCAATTGATTCTCCTTCAATAATACTACTATCAAAATCAATAATTTTAGCAACTTGCCTTCCTTCCCATTCTTGGATCAGTACATTATCTGGTTTTAAATCCAGATGGACAATGCCATTTGAGTGTAAAATTTTCATAGCACCTGCTGCTGTTAGCATGACAAATAAACGCTTTTTTGTCTCTAGTGTATGTATCTCCTTTGATAAGGAACTGGTATCGACTTTTTGGCAGACTTTGAAGAAATGTTCACCATAGTCATCACCATATTTAAAAAAATCCACCATCACTACTACTGAACCTCCCGCACCACAAGCGGATAACGCATTTTGAATTGCTAGTTGTTTTCTAGCAAATTCTTCACACTGATCGCGCCGCTTTTGTTTCCCTTTTTCGCTCCCTGGTGCATCTTCACCGGGATAGACTGGACTGAGAAATTTTTTGACAAAATATTCATTCCCATCGTAACTATTCAGAGCAAAGCCCCATTGGCATTGCCCCCCGTTAGCACTATCAAAGTCACGAGTTACTAAATATTTGCCAGCAATAATATCACCTTTTTTATAAGACATAGTTTAATAATACCCTCTGGATTTTAATTTATTCATAATTTCTTGATACTTTTGTCGCGCTTTTTGTAGGCTTTCATACTTAATTTCCATAGGATGTGACGATCGATTATATATCTCCACTGCTGTTTGAATACTATTCCAGGCTGCGTTTAATTCTCCTTTTATTTCTTGCAAAACAGCTATAAAGTAATAAGGATAAGCATTTTTTGCGTATGGTAAATTGCTATCTAGACGCTGACAAAACTGAATTGCTATATTCGCTGCTTCGTCTCTATTAAGTATTAATCTCAGAGATGTAATGAAGGTTTCTAAGTCTTCTTCCCAATGGTCTAATTTTTCCGCTCCAGGACATTTAAAACATTCTTGATAAGAGTAAACTGCCTTGTCCCATTGCTCTAAATGATAGTAAATAAAACATAGAGTTTGTAATGATTCTATAAGTTTTTCCGCTCGATCTTTTCTAATTTCCTCCAGGTATGAGGCGGCTTTTTTGAACCACTTTTCTTTTCGAGAAGAATCTATTTCGTACAAAGCTGTTTTAGTGTAAATTAATCCTAAAATATATTTACTTTCACTTTGATACGGATCGATTTCTAAGACTCTCACACACGAATCTTCGGCTTCTTTTAGCTGATTTTTTTGATAATAATAATTAGCATTACGTAACAAATTTTTAATTTTCTCAGCCTTAGCTGCTGCTTTCTGTTTGGATGATTGAGTAATTTCTTGAAATGTATTTGTACTCAAACTAGAACTTGTTGAAGTGACTAAACTTGAGGAATGATTTTCTGAGTTTGGCGATTTATAATTAGTTGTTTGCTGAATATCTTGAATTGATGAAAAATAATGTTCATAATCAATTCGATATTTTGACCACAATCTTTGTAAGTCATCATAGCGAGTATTAGCGGTAGGAGAAATAAAGTTTTCTTGAAGATGCTGCCAACGTTGTTGATAAGTACTTTTTAAGTGTTTTATACCATTAAAACCAACGGGATAGAGAATTAAAGAAATATCATCTTGCTTAATATCAGTGTATTTTTGGCAGATTAATTTTTGCCAATTATTCGTATCCATTCGATCGCCTGTTGACTGATACAGAGTGTCTAGCAACAATTTTTCAAATTCCCAAGGGGCAGAAACATACTGAAAACAGCCGTCAGTACAAGCTAAAAAACAGCCAATTTCTTCAATTTTATAGTGCTGAAAATGAATTTGCCATCTTGGATTTATATCGGCAGTTAAATATTGAGACATCGGCGGATCTTGTCTCAGCATTTCTAAGGCATCTTTAGGAGTTACTAAGTCATCTTTGGTAAGTTGCTGTAAACCTTTAGTTGGACTGAGAAAATAAATCCGCGAATCTCCCATCCAAGCTAAGTTAACTTCAAAAATTTTTTCTTGTCCTTGTTGCTTGGGAATGCTAGCCAGCGCGATCGTCGTACAGAGTTTATGTTCCACTAAAGAACCTTTTAGCCGAGATGAAGTTCTCGGCATATTAGTATCGGCTTTAATTTTCAGTGATTGGCAAATTTCTTGTTGCAGTAAAATGACATTTTCTGGCGTTATATTACCATACCATTGTTTGATGAAGAATGTTTTGCTGATTTGAGATGCTACTTCTGAAGCAATGCGCCCTCCAGTTTTCCCATCATAACCTGCCGATCGACCTCCTAAACCGTCAAACACGCCCATCAAAAAAGTTTGTCCAAAATGTTCAGCTAAGTTAGCATCTTCGCCTTTCTCTTCGGCAACTTCTATATTTACTACTAAATTAAAGTAAGTCATAGCCATAATTTAAGTTATGATGAGGTTCTATGTTTGTCGAAAAAGTAAATTAACTTAAATAATACTAATCCAGTAGGATGCGTCAGATTTTTAAGTTAATTATTTAACAATAGCTTTTTTGTCTGACACACCCCACTGCTTAACGCTTATACACTATTGGCGATCGCATCTAAAATCTCACCCATTTCTAGTTCTTCTAATCCCTTAGCTGCTTCCGAAACATAATGAATCGTATTTTCCCAACTACTCATCATTGTCCAAGGTTCAGCATCAGGTGCAAACAGTAATAAACGCTTAGCTGATTTTGGGATCTCGTGCCAGTAGTCGGTCAAGTCATCAAAGGTTTTTGGGATATCATTAGGATAGTGACTGGGTTTTGGTTTTGGAGGTTTATCTAAACTATGAGCGCTAGCATCAGTGTAAACAACTATTACATATCTTTGCTTGCTAAAATCTCCTTTTTCCCAGTTAGATTTAAGAGCTAATCCAACGGCTTCTAAGCCATTTTCCGGTTCATCGCCGCCACCTTCAGCTTGAATTTGAGAGACAAAATTAGCAAAATCTGGTGATTGCGATCGCAAATCAAAAAACTCGGAACATTGCATCACCTGATCGGCTGGATCTGCCCAATAATCCCTAAATACAATCACTCTAGCTCTCAGTCGATCTATTTTTCTACCCTTTTCTGTTATCCTAGCTTCTAGCCGCTCATAAAACTTCAGAGCGGCTGACTTCACTTCTTCAATTAAGTGGCCCATTGAACCTGTGCCATCAATACACATCACCAAGTCCACTGCATACTTAACACTTTGACCATCAGCCATAAACTTTTACCTGTATTATCACTCGCCGATGTTGAACTTTGTCTTATCTTAAATCTACTGTTGTGAACGCTGCCAACTGAAAAAAACTGATGTTATGGCCTTTTTTGCAACAAAATATTAAGAGACGACCCGAAAAAACCTGATTTTATTGGCTGAAACTAAGCTATAATCGCTAAAATCCATACCCTACCTGAACTCTATGGTTATTACAGAAGTGTTACAGTTGGTGGATAAGTTAGTGCAGAAGCAAACAGGAAAACACCTAGACGATCTACAAAAAGCTGTCATTAAAGGACTTTGGCAAGGTAAAACTTACAGTGAAATCGCAGATGAATGTGGATATGATAGTAAAAACTATATTGGAGATGTTAGCCGAACGTTATTTAAAATTTTATCCGAACAGCTAAATGAAGATATTAATAAATCTAATTTTTGTTGGACAATTGAAAGGGTTATTAATTCTCAGTTTGTTGGTTTATTCAACAGTAATGTTACCTGGTGTAATTCTCATCCTCAAGCAGATACAAATCAATCTATCACTGATGAAGAGAAAACAACCAAAAACACGGGGTATCACGATCTAACCCTAGCCCCTAAAATAACTCATTTCTACGATCGCACTCTCGAACTCCAAACCCTATCCCACTGGTTAACCACTCAAAACCCCCGTCTCATCTCAGTTTTAGGATTAAGTGGAATTGGTAAAACTACCCTAGTTAAACAGTTTGTTGACCTAAATATACAACAATTTGATGTAGTTGTCTGGAAAAGTCTCAAACTATCCCAGTCTTTAGATGGTATTCTTACTGAAATTTTAACAGGTATCAATACCGAGCTTATTCAATCTGACAATAAATTAACTCAATTTTTTAACCTTTTACGCCAGCAAAGATGTTTAATTATCCTTGATGACGTACAAGAGTTATTTATCACTGGAGAATTTGCAGGACAATTCAAACCGGAACACAAAAATTATCAAAACTTATTGGCAATGGTGAGAGATATAGAACATCAAAGTACTTTAATATTAATCACCCAGGAACAATGTCAAGAAATGATTTGCTTAGATGCGGAGTTATATCCGATTAATTGTTTAGAATTAGGAAGGTTAGATCATATCGATATCGTAAAAGATTATGGGTTAAAGGATAAGGAAAGCTGGCAAAGACTGATTGATTTATATGAAGGCAATCCGGTTTATTTAAAAGATATCGCCAGTTTAATTAAAAATGTTTTTGGTGGTAAAGTCGCTGAATTTTTAAGAGAAGATAGTTTAATTATCACTAAAGATATGAAATCTCGCTTCACTGAATTATTCAACCGAATATCACCTATAGAACGAGTGATTATTTTACAATTAAGTAAATTCGATCGACCTGTGTTAAGAGAAGATTTAAGACAAAGTTTATCTCTATCATCAATGGACTTTATGAATGGGTTACAATCTTTGAGTCAACGTTATTTACTCAAAAGAATAGAAGGAGAGAAAGTATTGTTTGATTTATCTGTTGTTGTTCAAGTATATGTTAGAACTTGTTGTCAAGATTTATAAGCCAAAACAAAAAGCGCCCCCTTGCGGAGATAAAGCACCGCAATTAATGTCTGAGAGGTAGTTACTCAAGTAGTGGATTTTTGCAAGATATCTAATCCAAAATTGAAAAGAGAGATAAATCATGGTTGAAACAATCCAATCTCAAGATATCACTCTTGACCAGTTAATTGAAAACTTCGGTCTAGAACGCACTAACGACGATCGATTTTTTCGAGAATGGCAAGATGATTTACCGGAACTGACGGATTTGGAAAAGCAAACACTAGATGAAGTAAAGGCAGACTATCTCCATTTGTCTCGTTATACCATCCTGGAACCGATCGTCAAAATGGTAGTCTTAGGGCCATTGTTGAGATTGGCGGGTTTTTATCGTCCGCCATTTTATATTACGGCTGAAAAGTCGGTGAAAATTTCATCGGAGGATGATGGTATTATTGTAAACGGACGCCTTGACCTCTTAGTTTTTAAGCCTTCTTTTTGGGTACTCGCCATTGAAGCCAAAAGCGTAAAATATTCGGTGGAAGCGGGGATACCGCAAGCATTGGCTTATATGTTGGGTAATCCCAATTCTGAAAAACCTGCCTTTGGTTTTGTGAGCAATGGCCCGGAGTTTAAATTTCTAAAACTTACGAAACAAGGTAAGCCAAAATATGCTGAGTCCTATCCGTTTGCACTTCAGCGGGGAAATGATTTGTATACTGTTGTAAGCGTGTTAAAACGCCTCGCTCAATTGCTTGGCGAATAACTAAGGGATTCTACAGTTTTTCTTTAAACTGGTAGCACATTATGGTAGGTTGGGTTTTATTAACAAAACCCAACCTACCATAATGTGCCAGTTGCGTAAGTCCTAAAAGCATTTCAGTATAATATTGCTATGACAAAATTTTTGTTTGTGACAGATTTAGATAATACCCTTGTGGGCGACGATCGATCTCTGGCAGAACTCAACCAGCAGTTGAGCCAGCATCGCCAAGAACATGGAACAAAAATCGTTTACGCCACAGGTCGTTCTCTCATTCTCTATCGGGAACTTTTAACCGAAAAGGAATTGTTGGTGCCAGATGCTCTGATTGCGGCGGTGGGAACTGAAATTTATGACAACGACAGTGACAGCAACCCAGATCCAGTTTGGGAAAAACAACTTTCTTCAGGGTGGAACCGTGACTTGGTAGTAGCTACAGGTACTAAGTTTGTGGATCTTTTACCTCAACCAGCATCCGAACAGCGACCTTTCAAAGTTAGTTATTTTTTGACAGAACAAGCAGCCAAAGAAGTTATCCCGCACTTAGAATCTCTGCTTAAAGAACAGGGTATATACGCTCAGTTAATCTACAGTGGAGGCAAAGATTTAGATATTTTGCCCAGCAAAAGCAATAAAGGTTTGGCGGTAGAGTTTCTGCGCCAGCACTGGGAAATAGATGCAACGCAGACAGTTGTTTGCGGTGATTCTGGAAACGATATTGCTTTATTTAGTGTGGGGGAACCAAGAGGGATTATTGTAGGAAATGCTCAGCCTGAACTCCTCCAGTGGCTTGAAGCCAATCGGGCCGATTATCGGTATTTGGCAAAGGCTGCTTGTGCTGGTGGGATTTTGGAAGGTTTGTACCATTTCGGCTTTTTGTCATGATTAGTTATCTCAAAGGAACGGTAGTAGGTTTTCAGAAAAGTAGTAGCGATCGCGTCACTCTCATTCTGGAAGTTAACCAGATTGGCTACGAACTGCAAATCCCGCCGCGTTTGGCCCAGGATTTGTCCCCTGTGGGAGAAACCGCCCAAGTTTTCACTCACTTGCAAGTGCGGGAAGATCAGATAAGTTTGTATGGTTTTGCCTCAGCCGCCGAGCGAGATTTGTTTCGCCAGCTGGTAAGTGTGAGTGGAATTGGTGCGGCTTTGGCGATCGCACTTTTAGATACCCTGGGATTGCAAGACTTGGTGCAGGCGATCGTTACTGGCAATATCCGCGCCTTAGCCAAAACTCGCGGTGTCGGTAACAAAACAGCCGAACGCATTGCGCTGGAACTAAAAACCAAGCTGGCACAATGGCGACTCTCAGCTGGCGTAGCCACTGCCACCTCAAGTGGCCCAAATCCTGCCATTATCGAAGATGTAGAAATGACGCTACTAGCCTTGGGATATACCAGCAGCGAGGTAGTGCAGGCGCTCAACGCAGTCAGTCAAGATGGACTGGTGGCTAAAAGTAAAGAGGCAGAAGATTGGATTCGAGCTGCGATCGCTTGGTTGAGCAGGTGATTTTAAGAGGTTTTCGTTTTAATCTTTGTATCTTTGGTTAAAACGGGTTCTCTCAAATCTCAAACTTAACATTTTGAAAATATGCCTTAAGACTGATGTTTACTCAAGCTTTTTTATTTCTAGCGAACGATACTATAGCTGAGCTAAGAAGTGGAGAATACGGTTGTCGGCGTTTTATTACCCCAAAAAATTCTATGGCAAGCAAGAAACCTCATAAAACAAGTTCCATTGAATTTACTTTATTTGCACCCTATAACAAAGGAGCAGCTTTAATCGGCTCTTTTTCCGATTGGAAAGAAATCCCAATGGAAAAAGGTAAGGATGGTTATTTCCGTACCAAAGTTGAACTGGAAGATGGAATTTATGAATATAAACTCCGGGTTCAATCTAAAAGTTGGTTTAAAGAACCAGATGAATGGGTAGACATCATCGATCCTTATGTAACAAATGTTGATGAGAGCAAAGGAGTCGGCATCGTAACAATCAAAGACAGCGAAAGAATTGTCGATACTTATGTTTGGCAGCATGACGACAAGCCGCTACCAGCCGATCGCGAATTAGTTATCTACGAACTTCATGTTGCCGACTTCTCCGGCGGCGAACCCGATCGGTACGTTCGCGGTCAATACAAGCACGTTATTGAAAAGTTAGATTATCTCTGCGAACTCGGCATCAACGCAATTGAATTGATGCCAGTGAAAGAATATCCGGGCGATTATAGCTGGGGCTATAACCCGCGTTATTTCTTTGCCACCGAAACAAGTTATGGCACAACGGAAGAATTAAAGCACCTAATTGACGAGTGCCACGCTCGTGGAATTCGCATCATTATGGACGGGATTTTTAATCACTCAGAAGCATCTTGTCCTCTCACCCAAATTGACCACGATTATTGGTATCACCACTCTCCCCGCGACCCTGATAATAACTGGGGGCCAGAGTTTAATTACGAACATTACGACGAAAAGCTAGAAGTAAAACCTGCGTGGAAATTTATCGGCGAAACCGTGCGTTTCTGGGTTCAGGAATATCACATTGATGGCATTCGCTTCGACGCCGCGCGGCAAATGGCCAACTACGACTTCATGTACTGGATTGTGGAAGAAGCCAAAAAAACGGCAGGGCAGAAGCCTTTTTATAGCATTGCCGAACACATCCCCGAAACTACCAGCATCACGAATTTTGATGGGCCGATGGATGGTTGCTGGCACGACAGTTACCGTTTCTGTATGATCGAACACATTTGCGGGGATACTTTTGATTTAGAGCGGCTCAAAGATGCGATCGACTGCAAGCGGCAAGGCTTTATGGGTGCCACCAATGTAGTTAATTACCTGACCAACCACGACCAAAATCGCGTCATGGTAGAATTGGCAAATCGCACCATTTTTGATGGCGAAGCTTTTAAACGTGCCAAGTTGGGAGCAGCCCTATTGATGACATCTGTCGGTGTGCCAATGCTTTGGATGGGACAAGAGTTTGGCGAATACAAACCTAAAACAATCGAGCCAACAAAAATTGAGTGGGCGCTGCTAAGCAATGACTTAAATCGCGGCTTATTTGAATACTACAAAGGCTTGATTAATCTGCGTAAAAACAATCAAGCTCTTTACACTGAAAACATTGACTTTTTCCATGAGAATGAAGAGGCCAAGGTATTAGCATACACCCGCTGGAATGATGAAGGTTCTCGCGTTGTCGTCGTCGCTAATTTTTCAGACAACTATTTAGCTGGTTACACCGTTCCAAACTTCCCTTCGGATGGCACATGGCACGAATGGACTTACGACCACGATGTGGAAGCTGGCAGCGGTCAAATAGTGATTGACCTGGCGGAGTACGAAGCAAAGGTATTTGTCTGGCAATAATTCGGAAAAACCCGGTTTGTTTAAGAAACCGGGTTTTTGGCATTACAGAATTTTCGCAATCACCTTCATATAGACAGGCTTATACCAAATCCGCAACGATTACCCCTTTATGTCGAGCGGCTATAGAGACGTTTGATGAAACGTCTTTACAATGTTTATGCCAAAAATTAAACGGGTAAGAAACACGAATTTGGTATTACAGTATCGTTCCGATTTCTTTCAGATAAACCCGCGTAAATGGTTCGCTTTCTCCAAGGCTATACTGTTCTATCAAACCTTTATGTCGGATTGAGACATTGTTTCCTTCCTTAACAACCACGGTAGAATCTTCGAGGAGATCCCGCGTCAGCATCATTTCAGCTTGCGTAGGATTATCCAGGACTACAATGTTGTTGCCTTGATAAAACATTCCATCCCTTTCCAGCACATCTTCTGGGTACTCGGCAATCAGCAGATCGAGCCTGGGATTACGCAATAGATTTTTGACATTGGTGTTGTAATCCTTATTCAAAATCTTTTCCGAACGGTTGACGAAAACTGCTTCGCGACAAACAGCACCTATAGTCCAATCGGGGTGTTGTAGAAGAATATGGTCAATAGTTTCTTGAAGTTCCTCAACTGAAATTCGGTTGAAAGCGATCGTTGGTATTCTCGCATCTGCCCCAGACTTAAAGAAGGTTTCCAGAATATGCGACGGCACATCGACGCTTTCGCCAACAGCGGGGTTAAGGTGCATAAAAATGCCCGGTGCTGCATTTATTTCGAGAATGCCAAAGTTGCCAGACTTCCAAGATTGAGACAGAGTTGGGGAAATTGCGTCGATACCCAGACAAGTGAGTCGAAAATGCTGTGCAATGTCCTGCGCCAAAATGATATTATCTGGGTGAACAGTGGGCGTTGCATCTATGCTCAAACCTCCCGCTGAGAGATTGGCAACTTTGCGAAGATAAACGATGCGTCCTGTCTGAATTACGCTGTCCAATGACAAGTCTTGTTCGGATAAGAACATTTCCATTGCGTCGTCGGACTGAATCTTACTCATGGCAGAGGTTGGTGTGTCCAAACGTGCGGGTTTGCGATTTTCGCGCTTGATTAATTCAGCAATGGTTGAATAACCGTCACCAGTAACTGATGCGGGACGCCGTTCGGTAGCGGCAACAAATCTGCCGTTGACGCATAGCAGGCGGAAATCTGCGCCCTTGATGCTTTTCTCAACAATTATTGCGATCGCTTGTTCTTCTGGAATCGCTTTGAGTGCCCTACTAAAGGCAAATTCTAATTCTTGGGGGTTTTGTACATCAGCTGTCACGCCAATGCCTTTGTGACCCGCTACAGGTTTAACTGCCACCGGGTAGCCAATTCTTTCTGCTACGGCTTTGGCTTCGCCAAGGGAGACAACAACATTACCTTTTGGTACAGGGAAGCCCAGCGTGTTCAAAAAAGCTTTGCAGTCATCTTTGCGGGTGGTAAAATCGGAATCTAGATGGCTATCGCAATCAAATGTTGTTGCTACGCCGCGAATTAGTTTTTTCCCATATCCGTACTGCATTAGCCCTTCGTCCCACAAATAAAAGGCGGGAATTTTTTTCTCTTGGGCTGTGCGTAATAGGGTGTAGACTGTCGGGCCACCATAAACGCTGTATCGGAATGTGTCTTGAAGCCTGCTGATGCGATCGTCTAACTTGAAATCTTCGTCTTGAGTAATAGCTTCAAACCAGTCCCAAACGCAATAAACTACGGCTCGGCTGGTACGGAAATGAACTGATTGAGCGGCTATTGTGAAATAATCGGGATGTTGTTTCAAATTCAAACGGTTGAAGTGCAAACCCATGTCGAGTTTTCCCACTTCCGATACTGTTCGGGCGAATAGATGGGCATAGGATTCGGATGTTTCATCGCGCAGGTGCGGATAGCGATCGCTAATAATGGAGACATATTCCTCAATGGGCCGAGGCGGTAAATGCCCAGTCAGGGCAAAATCAAATACTAGCGCCCCCGTTTCCAAATATGGGTTTGGGCCAATGTAATGCTTGAGGTTGAAAATGTCGAAGGCGTCGGTTTTTCTGGCATTAACGCGCACTGTATCGATGAGTTGTTGTTGAACCATTGATTATCTCCACTTGGCTAAACACCCTTGTAACTTTGTTAAACTAACTTTATTCAACGGATTTTTCATCTATCGAAGGGCGTTTTTAATTTATTTGATGGCAAAAATTCTGTATACCTTTTCCAGGCGATCGCGCTTCTCCTTCCCTCTTTCTGAAAGCTTTGTGTTCATCTGCTAAATTAACTATAAAGACAGATTTTTTATTTATAAGATATAACTTTCGACAGGTACAGCAAAGACCCAAACTATTTGAAAATTTAAGAAAGCATTGAGGAGAGAGCGCAGCAGATGACTATTACCAAAGCTGACCTCAGAGATCGAGTTCGAGAACTGGCCGAAGAAGCTTTCCACCGCAAACTTATTTCTGGCTATGGCGATGGGGCGGATAGTAACGAGTACCAGCTTGTTTGCCAGGGCAAACCGAAGCATTTTCCCTTAGCAAAAGCACGCTCTTTTTTACGCAATTTGATTAAGCAGGCTGATTGAAAGAGCGAAAAAGTACGCGACCGGGCAATGCTTCTTCGTTGATTTTGGCATAAACCCGCAGACAAGCTAATACTTCCCCCGGTTTACTGCCACTGTCCAGTTCCAGGTCGTCCTTTGACCAAGGGCGAATATCGGCATATAGGCCCCATAACGGGCGAATTTGGACGGTATGACCGGCTTTACGCGCTTTGTCGGCGACCTGGTTAAGGGTGCGCCGCGATTCTTGCTGTAGTTTTCCCCACCAAGAATCGCGATCGCATGGCGGCAGATATACTAATGAGTGGATGGCTTCGTCTAGGTCAATTCTGGCACGTAGGGTAACGGCTGGGTCTGTATTTTCCTCAGCTGCTTTGGCCCGATCGAAACAATCTATTAAGGCTGTAATGTACTTAGACTGCTCGTCTTTCGATTCCAAAGACTTAACACCGAAGCGGTAAACGCTTTTCAAAGCATGGTGTAAATCAGTATCTATTTCGATAAATTTTATCCAAGTAGATCCCACACCAGCCAGGAAATTGAGATCGCCATCTCCGCTTGCAACTCGCGGATCTAAAGGTGTTTTAGCTGATAATTGCAAACCGGAAGCTTGGATAGTTCCGCTCAAACCGGGGTAGAGGAGTTCTTCGCGGGTGAAGGGGAGTTTGATTTGCGATCGCTTTGAGCTTTCAGCGCCAGCTTCTTTTGCAAGGGATAAAGTGCGATCGCGCCAAGACTGGGCCAAAGTTTCTGGAATTCGCAATAATTTTAGTTGAATTTCCTTCCACAAATCCGCATCGGCGGTACTTTTAAGATCGAATGCACCCAGAGAAGAACGCAACTCGTTATCGGATTCAAAAACATCCTTAAGACGGATTAATTTACTTGAATTTGCGATAACTGGTTCAAACACATCTTCCCAAGGAGAATCATTTTCGATCTGTTTGTCCGTTGGCGATCGCAAAATTTCCTCTAATTCCTTCAGCAATTCCTCACCGAACTTTGCTCCCGGATCGGCGGGTAATTCGCTTAAAGCCATCTCCAACCCACCACGCAAACCATGCAAATAAAACCGGACCGATCGGGCCAACTCAGAATTATCTATTTCTAATAATTTGCTCAGGTTTTCCATTAATATCACTTCCTCTGAACTCTTAGAAACCCGGTTTCTTGGAGAAACCGGGTTTCTGGACTTTAGTGAATCCCACAGAACGGATCGCGATTATCATCAATTTCTTTCGGTTGCAATCCCAGCGCATCCTCAAAAACGCATCCTTCTTGTTTGAGACATTCTGCATTATCCGATGTCCAGTAAGGTATTTCCCCCGCGTGAATTCGCAGAATACCTTTGGCGTCGAGAGTGACATAATATTTGCAATTGTACTCTGTTTTTCCACCCGGTCGGCTCAATTCGCCAATCCGTTCCCATCGATCGTTTATTGGATCGAGAAAATAGAAAGTCTGCTTCCCATTCCGGGGAAAATCAGGTAACGGTTTGCTAATTAACCCAGTTCCTTGTTTTTGTTCTGCATCTCCTTCATACCGAAAACCTTCGAGAGATTTACTATAGTCATCCTCAGCTTTAAATACTGGATGAGGCGTTGGTTTATCGACAGTTTGTGATTCTATGACGTAAACGGCGATATCGCAGAACAATTTACCATCATCACCAATAATTGGTTGGTTTGCGAATTCGGGGGATGATGCTGCGATCGCTTTTTTCACATCCAAACTTGCAGACTTAGCAGGAATTAAGTAATGAGGATTTCCATCACAAAAAAGTAATTTGAATTGCAGTTTTTGGTCAATTTCAAACTGAATTTTAATTTTTCGTTTAAACTCATCTTCTCCCATTCCCAATTCCCGTACCAAGTTGTTACGATTATAGTTACCCCAAAGCATCTCAATTGCTCCATCAAAATCTTCACGGTAGATAGTAATAGTTAAGGGTACTCCCCTCCAATTACTGCGAATTTTGGCAATTGAATCGCGATCGCTCAGTTGATAAAGTTGTTGTCCGTTCTGGAAAATAAGCAAATCTTTTTCGCCTTGTGTCTTCAATTTGAAGGAACAAGGTAGAAAATAAAACAAATTTTTGACATCGATATCCAGTTGATTTCCACCCAGACGCAGCATTTCCTTCGCCGCTTCCAAATCGAAACCGTATTGGCGTAGCTTTTCCGCATAGCAAGCACCAGCAGAAGTAGCCATTTTACTATATTCCGGTACAAAAGTTACCCGTTCTGGATTCCAGACAAAATAGTCATATTTGCCAAATTCCTGTTTGATTTGTTCTTCCACTAAGTAAAGTTTGCAGGTTTGTCCCGATAAAATTAACCAATCGACTTTTTCCTGAGTTTCTTTCTGGGAATCCAATCGACTTTTAATCAGTTCTTTGGCGATGCGTACTGCATCTTCAATTACAGGAGAAGCCGCATTTTCAAATTGTTCTCTGCTTATCTTCACCTTGAGGCGATCGCGATCTTGTACTTTGAATTCAATCTCGCTTTCTCTAAGTAAATCAGAAATTTGTTTCTCTTCAAGTACCACAATTTCCCGATCGCTCTTTTTGTTTAATCGAATTTTGGCCTCTTCTGCATAATCCCAAAGCGTATAAAAACTTTGCAGGCGAGATTGATTATTTTTCCAGTGAGTTGGTAAGATTTTTTCTGCATCTTTGAGAGCATCATTGTAAGCGGCGTCGCTTTCCGGGTTGGAGTTTTTCTTTTCCGCAGCTTTCAGCAGAGAACCGATTTGATATTTATCCTCTTTGCGAAAGCGATCGCTCAACAAAAGAATCTCATCTTCCAGTTTTTGACATTCCAGATAACCTTCCGTAACTGCTGTCAGCAAACAATCTGCGATCGCAACTTTCAGCAACTTAAATATCCGCAGCGTAATTAACTCTCCGCCTAATTGCAAATGACCCGAAGATCCTATAAAAGTGGGAGTCAGCACATAGTATCTTCCCCCAGCACCCCGATCTTCATTTGGCTCAAACGGGTCTTTTTCTTCCAGCGCCAAGTTAATCAAAGCTAAATCCGTCGTTCCTCCACCGATATCCAAAACCAACACATTTTGCGACCATTTTTTCCCATCCCAGTGACAGCGAGTTTTAAAAGATTCAATCCCGATACTCAAATCGCCGCCGAATTCTCGCCACAGGAAAAAGATCACCACCGATACAGCTTCATCATAATCAGTTTTGACGAAATCCATCCCCAAAGCACCCACCATCTCCTCAATTTCCCGGCGCACCACAGGCGGCGCTACCGCAGGATAAGTCACAACGGCGGTAGTGATATCTCGGCGAGAAGATCTACCAGGCGTTATGTTTTGGTAGTATTTTCTCGTGTTATTAATTAGATAACCCCAAGCAGCTTGAATTAGCTGATTAGTTGAAATTTCTGCTTCAACTCCCTCTAACTTCACTTTAATAGCATCGCGTTGCTGACCAAAATATCGTTTTGGCGAATGATGGAACTTCCCTTTAATTTCGTCTCCTTTAGTGTTAGCAAGAGTCTCTTTTCTTTTTCTGATAACGCTCTCTCCCATAATTACGTTTAAAGGATTCAGACTTTTAATTTCCAACTCGCTGGGAATTTCCTTAGCTTGACTCACACCCTCCAACGGAACTCTCATCAGATTTTGCAACGATAAAGGAGGTACGCGAAATACTTGGTGATAAATTTCGTTTAAGCGTTTGCTAGCGGCGCGGCGAAACAATTCCGGGCGATTCCCTAAAGAAGTTTCGATTTTGCGGATAGCTGCTAGCAACGGGATATCATCAAGAGTACCCGTTTCCGGTATTTCCAAATCTTTTTTAAGATCGCCGACAAACTTTTCCCATTCAGCAACACTCACACCCGGTAAAGCATTGGCGGCTGTTGAATTTAGCCATTCTACCAATAATTCCCCTAACCGTTCTTTTTGTTCTTTGGGTAAAGTATTTTCGTTAGAAACAGAAGCTGCATCAAAAAGTGTCACCGTGGAATTGGATGTTCCGAAATCGATCGCCAGCCAATCCGTAAATTCGTTGCGCTTTTCTACCGACTCTGTTTTTGGTGAAGATATTTCGCTCACTTGGTTGATTACTGGAGTTGGCGTTTCAACTTTCGGGGTAAACAAATAGCAGCTTTTAGTAACATTGTTCGCCACATCCAGCAGCGGATTACCCATTTCGTCCGAGTCAAAATACTCCACATTTACGTGCAAAGTGCAGTTAACGTTTCCCGGTAAAGGTTTATCCAGGCTGCAAGGTTCTTGTCTCAATCGTTGAGGAGCATATAATTTAATGGGTTGGCTAGTTCTGAAGGCTTTATATGCAGCTTGAATTTGCTCTCCTAGTTCTCTTGGCGTTCCCTCCACAAAGCAGGTGATGCTAGAAATATGGGGTTGATTAACTTGCGAAGTGGGAGCAAATTCAATTACTGGTAGATCTAATAAATTTTCGTCACTATTTTTGGGACGCAGTTGGAAACGATTTAAAACTCTGATTTCAACAGACATATTATTTTTGGTGATGGGTGATTGGTGAATAAGGACTAATTTGGCAAATTTATCTCGGAAATCTGCCACAAAATTTGTAACCATTGGGGAATAGAGCGGTTCCCGATCTCATCTTCAGACACGACATCTTTTAGTAAAACTTCATCTCGCAAGAGTCTTCCTAGCACGTCAATAATGTTATTTATCCATTCTCCGAGAGTATTATTAAGCTGTTGATTCGCCTTACTTACTATCTCGACAAGGTGCAAACCCGCGCTTGCAATCATTTCGTCTCGCAATCGCAATACTAGAATCTGATTATTTGCGGGTTTCTGGTCTTTTTTGTTTTCTTCCTTTCCCCAGACAAAAGCTTGGCTGCTTTCGTGACTGTTCGCACGAACCAAGGGGAACAAAGTTTCAGGATTGATGGTAGACAAACTATTTTCTTCAAGACTGCATTCTTCAAGAAGCCCTTCAAGCCAATTTTTAGGATCTATATTCCCATTTACAAAATTTTCCAGCAGGTGAGAACTTTCATAGTTTTTACTATTTGATTCTATCCACTGTAACCTTTCATCAGTCAGGATTTCTGCTATTTCATTTCGCCGATCAAGCATTCTGCTGGATAACTCATCTAACAAGTTTTTAAATGCCTGTTGTATACTTTTGTTCGCGAATTTTTCGACTTCCAAAACAGCAGTTTCAAATACAGGATAAAAATCATCACTTTTAGTGGCGATCACTTTTTTGTTGCTCTTGGAATCAAATCTGTTAACAGATTTTGGTAATTTAATAATTCCCTTCTCAGCTTGTTGAAATAGCAAATTCCACTGCGACCATTCATATATCCTAAATATTAACTCATCCTTCACCGCATCGCTTACCGCAACTTCCCGTCGATCTTTCAAAACTTTGATCGCCAAATCTTTTTGGAATTCGTCATAAGTTTTCGATAAACTCTCGATCGCATCTCGTAGCTTGACAAAATTCGGACTTTCTGCTGGAATATCTTGCTGAATTCCTTCCAGTATATTTTTCAGCACATCTTGTTGTCTTTGCAAAGCAACAGCAGCACTGCGAGTATCATCCAACAATTGCTTCAAACCATGCTCTTTGACGTGCTTCAAAATCGCTTCCCGCAGCGTAACGATACCACCATTTTGGGCAAAATCAGCTAACTGTTTCGCCAAAGTACTGCGCGGTTTAGATTGTTCTAGTTTTTCGCTTAATCGACTCCATTTTTCCCGCAGTCGCCTTGACTGCGACCATCGATCGGGCGGATAATCTAAGTCAGCGAGAAACTCTGGTGAACCAACTTGCACGTTACTCGAATTTTTGCTTAATTCCGCCAATTCCACCAGCGGCGAAACCAGAAAAATCCTGTCTTTTTGAGTTGTAAAAGCTTGCGCGGTAGCAACAGTAGTTTTCAGAACCTTCAGTTTTTCCAGAACGCTATTTTCGGTCAGCGGTTCCGAATCTAATGGTATAATATCTTCCAAAGGACTCTCATCAATCAATTCATCCAAAATTCTTTCTCCTCCCTCATTTTCCAGAGGTAGTTGATCGAATCTTCCCACTCCTACCAAGATGCGATCTTTCAGGTTAATTCCTGGTTTTTGCTGCTCCATCATCGTGAATATTTTATTCGCCGTCGCACCGCCGGGAACTCTACCGTTGAGCAAAATCAAAATTGTTTGTACTTCTGCTAATTCCCGCAAAGACAAGAAAGTATCTCTCACTCCCGAATTAGCAGCACCCAATCCGGGAAAATCCAAAAGGACGAATTCCTCTGCGCCTTCTAGTGCAGTTAAATCCCAGATTTCTTTTGATACTTTGACTTTCACATTTACTCGGCGGATTAGCGGAAAGCTACTTTGCAAGAATTCCACGGAAAGTTGTGTTGGTGAATTTTGAGATATCGCTAATGGGATATCCTCAAATTGGAGATTTTGGATATCCATTTGAGCATCACCTAACTGAAGACCTTGACGCGCCGTATCCAGATCTATATTCTGGTAATGCTTACCGCAAATATCTTCTCCCTGCGCTTTATATGTGCGAATAAATAACACCAATTCCCGCAACAGATAGCGCAATTCCAAATTTTTACTGCTATTCCACGCTGACTTGCACCAAGTCAGTATATCCTGAGAAATTCCAGGGTCGTTAGCGTTAAAATTTCTCAGCGCTTTTAATTGTGCTGGCGTTAATCTTGCATCCGTCGCTCGTTCTTCTGCTTTCTTCAACATGAAGTACAAACATTCTTTCACTTCCGAGTGAGAAAGATATTCAACTTCAAATTTTTCTACTTGCGTTGTTTGGAAACCTTCTTGCTGAATGAGGTGAATTGCAGTCACATTACCAGTAGTAGGATTCTCGCTAATCGGTAAAGCATCTGCGTAACCGATCAAACTACCCAAAAGCAAAGTTTTACCGCTGCTGAATTCACCCATCACGCCAATTTTAACTGGAGAAGTGGCCCGATCGATCGTTTTACTGGCAGCTGACCGGACTAAATCCAAACACTTAGGTAGCGTCGCTGGAATCGAATCTGGCAAAGACAAATTCTGGGATACCGATTCTAGCTTTTGAAATATAGATTCGCCATACTCTTTAAACTGGCGCAAATTTTCTGAACTCATAGATTTTAGGCATAATACAAACGCGATCGCCAAAAAAAACCAGGTTTCTGGATAAGAATATAATATCATTCCACGGACATAGACTGACCGTTTGGTAGAGGGTAAGGGTAGGACGTAGGTTTTTGAACCCGCAACTACATTAAATCGATCTGGCGGTTACCTACATTACCATAAAAACAATTGACTTTCTGTATAAATATCTACCATTTGGATGTTTTATGGGTTTGGATTGGTATGTTTTATTGAAATTACATTAACTAAAGACTGGAGCTAATATGGCGCAGAGTAAGAACCTTGGGCCGTTGGTCATTATCGGTGGAGCGGAACAGAAAGAGGGAGAAAGCAAGGTGCTTCGGGAATTCGTGCGACGCGCCGGAGGCACCAAAGCCCGAATTGTTGTGATGACAGCCGCAACCGAACTACCCAGAGAAGTGGGAGAAGACTATATCAAAGTATTTGAGCGGTTGGGATGCGAACTTGTTCGCATCCTTGACACCGTAACTCGTGAAGATGCAAGTTCATCCACTGCCCTAGAAGCTATTAACAATGCCACTGGCGTATTTTTTACGGGAGGAGATCAGGCGCGGATCACCAGCATTATTAAGGATACCGAACTGGATACAGCTATTCACAAGCGGTTTTCCGAAGGAATTGTAGTGGGAGGCACCAGTGCGGGAGCAGCTGTGATGCCAGACGTAATGATCGTGGAAGGAGACTCCGAGACGCATCCCCGCGTTAATGTTGTAGAGATGGGGCCGGGTATGGCCTTCCTGCCTGGGATAGTGGTGGATCAGCATTTCTCGCAGCGCGGACGTTTGGGACGCTTAGTCTCAGCACTCGCACAGCAGCCAGCGGTTTTGGGATTCGGCATTGATGAAGATACAGCTGTCGTAGTGCAGGGCGACGAGTTTCAAGTGGTGGGTTCGGGCGTTGTCACCATTGTCGATGTGGCAGAGATTAGCCATATCAATGTGGACGAACTTTTGAAGGATGAGGCTTTGGCGATTTGCGGAGCCAAGCTGCATATTCTTCCAGACGGATATCGCTTTAACCTGAAAACTCGAAAGCCTATCCTTGAGAAAATCGCTCAGAAAGCCGCTTAAGAGCAACTGATTCAAGTTAACTATTAATATTTGTTCATTGTACAAGTCCCTCAAACGAGAGTTTAGGGACTTTATTTTATTACAGTCTCACAACTCTGATGATTAGAGGCGTAGCGATCGACCCCAACGCAGACTCCGGGTCGGCTATGGTATGATAAAAAGCTGCTGAATTAACGTACACACACTGAAACTATGACCCTTACGCAAGAGCGAAAGCACGAGATCATTGACCAGTATCAAATCCATGAGACAGATACTGGTTCGGCAGATGTGCAAATTGCCGTACTGACGGAACGCATTAACCGCCTGAGCGAACACCTCAAAGCCAATCACAAAGACCACGCTTCCCGCCGGGGTTTGTTGAAGCTGATTGGTCAACGCAAGCGCCTGCTGTCCTTTGTTTCTAAGGAAAATCCAGAGCGCTATCAAGGGTTAATCGGTCGCCTTGGCATTCGCGGTTAAAGGTTATGGCTTCGGAACCTCAACCCAAAAGCAAAGCTGACAACACTCCAAAGGAGTCTGACCAAGCTAAGGAACGCTTACCCTTTGAACCCAAGAAAAATGCCAAAAAGCCAGCTAAAAACCAACCCGTAACGTCCGTTGGGGATAAAAAGGATAATAAACCGCGATCGGTTTCCAAAGAAGCAATGGCCATTCCAGAAGCGGTCAGCCAGCGCATGATCTCGCGGATGGCACTTTTCTCTGGTATTCCCACTTTTTTGGGAATTGCCACGTTTATTATCAGCTACTTCGTAGTTAGTCATGCCTGGTTTAACCTTCCCAACCCGGCAGTTGTCTTGGTTAGCATGGGCTTTTTCGGTCTGGGTGGCTTAGGCTTGACCTATGGCGTCCTCTCTGCATCCTGGGATGAAGAAACATCAGGGAGCAAATTAGGGTGGGAACAATTTACCACCAACTGGGGACGGATGACGGCAGCTTGGCGATCGAGTAAGCAAAAAAATTAATATTCCTGGTGCCAAAATGACGGCAGGCAATATGCCTATGCCAAAAGTGCAAGACGCGGGTTGGCTCCATTGAGGCTGATATGAGAACCTATAGGTTAGCTTTTAGCCATACTGCACCCAAAGAACTTAACAAAGGATTTTCAATATGATCGTAGTCATGAAAATCGGCTCCCCAGAAGTCGAGATTGCCCGTCTTACCGAAGAACTCTGCTCCTGGGGGCTGACGCCAGAAAAAATTGTTGGTAAGCATAAAGTGGTGATTGGTGTAGTCGGCGATACGGCTCACTTAGACCCGCTGCAAATGCAGGAAATTAGCCCCTGGATCGAGCAAGTGCTGCGGGTAGAACAGCCATTTAAAAGAGCTAGCCTGGAATATCGCCACGGCGAAGCTTCGGAAGTAGTAGTTCCTACTCCCAACGGGCCTGTTTCTATTGGTTTGCACCATCCCCTAGTAGTCGTTGCTGGGCCTTGTTCTGTTGAGAATGAGCAGATGATTGTGGAGACAGCGCGGCGGGTAAAGGCAGCTGGGGCGCAGTTCCTGCGTGGCGGTGCTTATAAGCCTCGTACTTCCCCATACGCCTTCCAAGGTCACGGTGAGAGTGCGTTGGAATTGCTAGCAGCGGCCCGTGAAGCGACTGGTTTGGGCATTATTACAGAACTGATGGATGCTTCAGATTTGGAAGTACTGGGAGAGTATGCAGACGTAATCCAAATCGGAGCCCGCAATATGCAGAATTTCTCTCTGCTCAAAAAAGTGGGGGCGCAGGAAAAGCCAGTTCTTCTGAAGCGGGGGATGGCGGCGACGATCGAAGATTGGTTGATGGCGGCTGAGTATATTCTGGCTGCTGGCAACCCGAATGTGATTCTTTGCGAACGAGGCATTCGCACGTTCGATCGCCAGTACGCACGCAATACGCTCGATTTATCGGCTGTACCCGTCTTGCGGAGTCTCTCCCACTTGCCGATTATGATCGATCCCAGCCACGGCACTGGACGCGCCGAATACGTGCCTGCAATGGCAATGGCTTCGATCGCATCAGGTGCAGACTCCCTGATGATTGAAGTTCATCCCAACCCAGCCAAAGCTTTGTCTGATGGCCCTCAATCTCTCACACCCGAACGGTTCGATCGTTTGATGCAAGAAATGGCCGTAATTGGAAAAGCAATGCAACGCTGGCCTCAAGCTGTTGCTGCTATAGCATAATGAGAAAGGCCAGCTTAAAAAGCTGGCCTTTTTTGTTTTCTAACAGGGTAGAAGATTTTTGGTTCATTACTTCCCTTTAGTGAAAAGGGGCTGACTAGAAGTGGAAGAGAAACGGGCTAACCTCCTGTCGATTAACCCGTGAGCTTGGGAACGCAACAGAGCAATTATTTTTGCACTACCAACTTAACGTTGGCGTTTTGCAAACCGCGCTGCTTCACTTCAGCCAGAGTCTTGTTAACCGCGTACTTCTGATTGATGGAATTAATCAGCTCGGTCTGGTTGTGCTTCTTAGCGACACCCCACAGGTCAGCAATCAGGTCGAAAGACCCATCGCTATTGCGAGACCAGCCCAAATCGTATTCGCCTTCCAGAACTGCAACCAAGTCAGCCCGAACTCGTTGGCCGTTGTATCCACGCACATCGGCATTGCTCTTGACGCTGATGCCCAGGTCGCGCAGAGAAGCCTTGAGGATTTCGGATTCGGTGATTTTGGTACGCAGTGTGCTAAAGTGAGACATTGGGATTTCCTCCTAGAGAAGTTACAAACAAACAACAACGTTTTTGTGACGATCGAGCCGCGTATGAGAGCGATCGCGGCATTCTCTTAACCCGCTAGCAAAAGCTAGCCTTTCCTCCTGTTGGGAGCAGGAGAAAGCTTTTAAAACTCCATTCGCTGATATTCTGCGACGGAGGATGCAGCTGGTCTAGCACGCTGTCTGGCCCAATCTCGCAAGGCCGTTACCTGTTCTGTCATTGTTCTAGACAGCGGCTGTGTCGCTTTAATTGCGGCAATAATATCCAACTGGGTGAATTCTCGTTCTTGAGCAAAGGCTTCGTACATCGAAGCAATTAATCCCTGCTCAATTTCTGCTCCAGAGAAACCATCGGAGACTTTAGCTAATTGTTCTAGGTCGAAGCGAGCTACATCTCGGCGTCGCTTACCTATGTGAATCTTAAAGATCTCCTGGCGTTCTTCGGGAGTAGGCAAATCTACGAAGAAAATCTCATCAAAGCGACCCTTCCTCAAAAATTCCCCAGGTAGGCGTTCCACTCGGTTTGCTGTCGCCATCACAAATACTGGTGAGGTTTTCTCTTGCATCCATGTGAGGAAGGAGCCGAATATGCGGCTAGAAGTGCCTCCATCAGAGTCGGCTGAGCCAGTGCTACCCGCAAAAGCTTTGTCCAACTCATCAATGAATAAGATCACTGGGGAAATAGATTCTGCCGTTTTTAAAGCATTTCTGAGATTGGCCTCTGAGCGACCTACCATTGAGCCGTCATACACGCGGCCCATGTCCAATCGCAAAAGTGGCAGACCCCAAAGGCGGGAAGTAGTCTTAGCAATCAAGGACTTGCCGCAACCCGGTACACCCAGGATTAGCATCCCCTTTGGCTGAGGCAGACCATACTCTCTGGCTCGCTCTGTAAAAGCATTGGAGCGTTGTTTGAGCCATCGTTTCAGCTCTTCTAAGCCACCGATCGAATCAATCGTTTCGTCTTCCTCAATATATTCCAGAATACCGTTGCGACGGATTAACTGTTTTTTCTCGGAAAGTATGATGTCTACTTCTGATTCGGTCAGGCGGCCATTGGTGACCTGTGCTTTACGGTACACCTTTTCTGCTTCATCCTTCGTCAGCCCCAGGGCTGCTCTCAGGAGTTTTTCCCGCGCTTCTGTCGTCAGTCTACGCGCACGACTGGGATCTAAATGCTGCGTCAACACCTGATTGAGCTCTGCCATGTCCGGCAGCGCGAAGTCCAGAACTACAACTTCCTTCTCCAGTTCAATCGGAATGGTTTGCACCGGGGACATCAGGATGATGGTTTTTTGGGTGCCTTTGAAGCTGGCGATCGCATCCCTTAACCATCGCGTCGTTGCTGGAGACTCGATAAATGGATGCAGATCCTTGAAGATGAAAATACTAGAATCTCGCTGAGGGTCTTTCTGTCGGTTCATCACCCACTCAATCGCTGCTTCCGGCGAAACGGTATTGTGCTGGGTAACGTGGCGCGGTTGGCCATACTCGACCATTCCGTGAGTCACCGTCCACACAAACACCCGTCGCGGGGGTTTCATTTGAGCGATTGTCGCTATTGCCTGCTCTGCCCGCTCTTCCTCGGATGTCACGAGGTAGATCAGAGGATATTGAGCTTGAATCAGAACGCTGAGTTCTTCTTTCATTTCGCCACGACCTACTATCGACCGAATGGAGACGGTGCAGACCTTGCTAGAATTTTTCTCAATAGTTGTCTGCTGGGATCGAGTTTGCGACTTTAGCAGGGAACCAACTCTTGCTCTTCCTGTTGATCGGTTCCAGATGTTACTGTCACCTTTTCAACCGAAAGTTCTTCTTCTGCAAGTACACCGGGCTGTTTGTTTAGGGAAACTAAATCTCCCTGTTGGATTACGACGGAACCCTTACACTCCGGACAACTGTAAACTCGATGCGTTTGCCCGTAGGATGCCTCTATCTCGTCTATCACTTCTGGGTGAGTTAGGTAGAAGATAATGGCTCGTTCGGCAATCGATGACATCGGCTCTGAGTCAATTGCGGCTCGAATCTTGAGTTGACGATGCAGCTCTGGTGAAAGATACAACGTAACCTTTTGTTTATCTTGCATATGACTCATCAGTCGTTCTACCCGGGTATGTATATCACCTTATCGATTAGATAGCCCGCTGTCAAGACATTAAAACGCTTTGACTGCATTATTGTTACATTTATTTACATTGTGAGATTTGTTTGGATCTAGCTTTTCAAGGAGAGGGAAATTTGTTATATTGGTATTCCTGAGTTACGGCGGTATAGCCAAGTGGTAAGGCAGAGGTCTGCAAAACCTTTATCCCCCAGTTCAAATCTGGGTACCGCCTTTAAAGTTGTATAATGTCAAGTTATTTGTCCGTGTTGACAGATTATTGTCAACACGGACAAGTCCATCGGGCGGCGGAGATAGCGGGCTGTACGTTACTTCAGTCGCAGTATTGGCGTTGTTGTCCCTGCGATCGCGGAAACGGGGACGGGGAGGAGTATTTACTACTCTGAGGGAAATTTGCTGGAATTAGGGGCGATGGTTTATTGGCGTTTTACCTTTGAGGTGGCACGGGAGGTGCTGAAGACGCTTAAGGAGCAGTATCCGGGGCTTTTGAGCGATCGAGCGCCAAAGCGGTTAATTTTTGTCAAAGAATCACAGGAAGGAGCGGCTAAGTTGGTAGAGTTCGATGGGGAGAAGGTAGTAGCAGCTTGGGCTGAGGGTAAGTTTGTTGTGCCGGTGTGGTTGGATGTGATTTATGGGCGATCGCGTGAGAGGGTGAAGTAGTAGAGCGCGATCGCTCCAAGTGGTAGAGTTTGAGAGGGAGAGTGCGATCGCTTACGTAGTGGAAGGTAAGCCTGTGATTCCAGTGTGGTTGGATATTATTTATCAAAGGTTAATTAGTAGATTGGGAGATTAATACTAAAGTCGCACGATATTGTATATTGTGATTATCAGTGTGATGGTTGAAATGTGAAACTATACTTTAATGCAGCGTAAAAAACGGAATGTCACAGTCTGGACTACTTGAACTAGCACATGAAAAGCTTCACTGGCCAACTCCACAAGAAATTTTGGAGCCATCTGGTGCTGGTCCAAGTGTTTATGCACGAATCGCTAGGGAAAAATTAGGTAGAACTATCAGCAAACTTTCAGGTGGTGATGGTGTGCAAATAGGCGTGCTGTCGGCAAATCCTCAAGGTGACTCGACAGAAACACCTATTGCTCTGGTGTGTGACTTTCCCACAGAAATATCAGAAGAAACACTGAGGAAAACTTATCAACTTGCTTGGAGTTTTTCTCGTACACCATCACTAATTACAACAGAACCTAATCGCTTAAGAATTTGGACGTGCTACGAAGAACCTCCAAAAGAAGATGATATTATCAATCCTGTAGTTAACGTTTCTAAACGGGAAATAGAGTCATTTAATCAGGTGTCTCTTTCAGGTCAAGCTGCTGAAACTTTGCGGTTACACTGGGCTGATTTAGTATCAGGTCAATTTTTTCAAGAACATAGCCAGCGATTTCAACGAAAACAAGCCGCTGACCAGATGCTATTGAAAAATCTGAAAAGTGTTAGGAAAATACTTCAAAAAAATGAACTTGATGATGATACAATTCATGATTTATTAGCAAGAATTATTTTCATTCAATTCCTTTTTGACCGTCAAGAAGCTGAAGGTAATCCTGCTTTAAATGAAAATTTACTAGATCATTTATATAGAATTGGGGAATTATCGGCTAAATACTCTCATTTAGCTGACATATTAAGAAATCATAGAGATACTTATAAATTTTTTCGTTGGCTTAATAGCAAGTTCAATGGTGATTTATTCCCAGGTAAAGGAGCTACCAAAGAAGAACGTGAAGCAGAATGGCAAACAGAAGAACAAAAAGTTAAAGGAACTCACTTAAATATACTGGCTTATTTTGTTAGTGGTCATGTAGACATTGAAACTGGACAATTAAGTTTATGGCCATACTACCATTTTGACGTTATACCTTTGGAGTTTATTAGCAGTATATATGAGGAGTTTGTTAGTAAAGAATCTGGCACAGGAGTTCATTACACACCAGAACATATAGTTGATTTTGTCCTAGATGGTGTTTTACCTTGGGATAGTCAAGAATGGGATATCAAGATTCTTGATCCTGCTTGTGGTTCAGGAATTTTTCTGGTTAAAGCATTTCAGCGTTTAATTCATAGATGGGAACAAGCTCATCCAAAAACAATTCAGCCAAGTGATTTAAAAAATTTACTAGAAAATAATTTATTTGGTGTTGATGTAGATGCTCAAGCAGTAAGAGTAGCATCTTTTAGTCTTTATTTAACCATGCTAGATAAAGTTGAACCTCAAGATTATTGGGAGAATGAGTTTCGCTTTCCTAGATTACGTCAACGTCAATTAATTGCTGCTGATTTTTTTGAAGAAGAAAAAGAAGGTTTTCGTTCTGTTCAGGATGCTGGTAAATATGATTTAGTCGTAGGTAATGCACCTTGGGGTAAAAATACTATAAAGAAATCTTTATACATAGATTCTTGGAAGAATAGACCTGAAAATCGGAATAAATGGAATACATCTTATGGTAATATTGCTCTTTTCTTTCTACCAAAAGCTGCTTCTTTAACCAAATCTGGTGGACAGGTCGCAATGATGCAACCAGCAATGGCTTTGATTTTTAATCAAAATAAACCTGCTAGGAAATTCCGTAAAACTCTCTTTTCAGAGTTCAAAATTGAAGAGATAGTTAATTTGTCAGCATTGCGTTTTGGACTTTTCAAAGATGCTATTTCTCCAGCTTGTGTTATCACAATGTCAGTCACACATCCTGACGGTGAACCTTTAACATACATCTGTCCAAAACCATTAATGACTAATGAGGATGACTATCATATAGTAATTGAGCCACACAATGTTAATACAATTTACCCACAAGAGGCGATCGCAGATCCATTAGTTTGGACAGCTTTAATGTGGGGAGGGAGACGTGATCTATCCTTGGTCAGAAGATTGAATCAAGAATTAAGTATTGACAAACTTGAATCCCGTAGCATTGCTAAGACCCGTCAAGGAGTAAAAAGAGGTAATAGAAGAAAATTACAAAATGATGTAGTGAATAAACGAATTTTGAAATCAACCAAATTTCCGAACCAAAGTTTTCTTTACCTAAACGCTAAAATACTTCCTATAAATAATGATCCATACATTGACTCTGGTACTGGTTTAAGTAGCCTATCTGCATTTCAATTGCCACAAATGATTGTAAAGCAAAGTTGGCAGAAAAAAAGCGGTAGATTTTGTTCAGCAATAGTTAATCCTAATAGTACAAATCAAGGAATTATCTGCTCTGAAAGTTATGTGAGCATACATATTCCTGAAGAGTATACTTCACTATTGAATGCTGCTTGTCTAGTATACAACAGTAAGTTAGCTGTCTACTATCTACTGCTTTCAAGTGGTTCATTTTCTGGATATATTCCTAAAGTTAATGTAGATGATTTACTGCGTGTGCCAATACCTGAATTATCGGTAGGAGATTTGCAGAATATAAAAACAATTGATGATATAGATGCGCGCATACGACAAGCTTTTGAATTTAAAGATAGTGAATGGGTGCTAATTAATGATCTATTTAATTACACTGTGCCAGATTTTAAAGGAGATGGTGCTTCTCCAGGACGCAAAAGAACTCACCGTATAGATAATAGTCAATCTCAGAATAATACTGAACCTGAACTTACGGCATATTGTGAGTATTTTTTGCGAGTTCTTAAAGCAGGATTTGGACAAGATAAACAAGTTTGTGCCACCATATTTCAGGAACAAACTAAGACTCTTCTTCCTGTCCGTTTAGTTGCAATTTATCTTAATAGACCTAACTGTAAAGGAGTATATATCGAACCTATTGACTCCCCTGATTTACTGGAACGCTTGGAGAACCTAAATCAGTTGTATCTGGAAAGAGGAAATATAGAAGACGGCGGCATCTTTTATCAGTGTGTTGCCAGGATTTATGATTCTGTAGAATTGAATGGAGTAAAAATTCCTACTATTTATTTAATCAAACCTGACAAAGTTCGTTATTGGACTCGCTCTATGGCTTTAAGAGATGCTGATGAAGTAGCCGCAGATATTATGACATGGCGGACAACATTTGATATAGAATCAGATGTTATGGAGGAGTTGTATAGTGGCTAGAAAAGGAAACATTTTTAATAAGAGATATCCAATTACAGGTAATTTTGTGGAATTAGCAAAAGTATGGAATCCTGATGCAATATCAATTTTGATAAAACTTGTTTGGGAAGGCTATGATTTGCTGGTTTCTGAGTTTTTATCACAAATTAATTTTGATGGAAATGAGGAGCAGTTAGAAAGGAGCATCACTCAATCTCTTGAGCGCAGAATTCGCAAAAATATGACGGGGGATGAGCCATTTGATGTTCAACATGAAGTCTATGAAATAGAAAGTAGTCAATCAGCACAAGCGCAACCACCACAATATGATATTGCATTTTATCTAATCTCTAATGAGAGGATTATCTGGCCTTTAGAAGCTAAGGTTTTGAAAACAGATGGGGCAGTAGGTGAATATATAAAAGAGATAAATGAAAATTTTATAACTTGCCGATATGCACCATTTTCTAGTCAAGGAGGAATGCTAGGTTATCTTTTTTCTGGTGATTCAAACAAAGCTTTTACCAATATTGCAAGCAAAGTACCATGCACATTAAGCGAGCATCCAGATTTTCCAAACCGTGACCACAAAACCTCAGATCACCAGCGGGTAGTTCCATCAGGAAAATCATATCCTGCTGAATTTCGTTGTCACCATTTACTATTAAAAATAATTGCTTCAGTTCCTACTAATACATCTTCAGTATAGATCCAAAACTCGCAATTACTTAATCAGTATCTATACTAAATTAGCTAAGTTTAGCTTGTAAAGTAATTGCAAAATAACTTCATCTAAATTGGTAGATATATCAGCAAGCCAAATTTATTCTTTTAATATTTCTATAGGCTTCTGATACTTTAACATCTCAGCAAATGTCATAAAACAGCTCTGACACTACCCATCCACCCAAAGCGCCGGCACCTTAAATCTCGCCCCACACTTGGGACACTCAGAGAGCAACCTCAACCCATGCCGATCGCACCCCGTTGTTGTCTTAAACTGCCACTCAATCTTATGGCAAGGGGACTCAGCATAACAAGCCCCACACAGCCGAATCGGTTCCAACTTCATCCCCACTTTCCCCGGCGTAACCTGCCAAATATTCACCACGATACATCAAGTTTTCAAATTGTAAGTAGCCACCCCTTTGAATCGTTCGCCTAGACTGCTTCATTAAGTAGATATCCAAAATCTCTTTCTGCAATTAAAGGTGGCACAGCTAGCAGACCAGATTCCCACCGTTGAAACCTTGTTCGGTCGCCCATACGAGCATCAATTCGTTGGTTGTAGTTGTCAACGATATAACGGACTAAATACTGCTCTAACTGTCGTAGCGTCAGGCAAGCTGATTTTTCCGCATCTTCTGGTCTTTTTTGTACATTTGACCCCGTATATCCTGGCTATTGTCCCACTCTCCCACTCCCCCCTTGATTTGACCAGGTTTGATTGGCAACAGCATCATTAATCTGGTAGGCCGAGGACGCCACCCTCTCCAGCGATCGCGTGACCGATCGCAAAAGCGGGTATATTATGGGACGAAAACCAGTTGATAGCTTGACTAGCTTCGTCTGGTGGCACCAACAACATATATCCAATTCCCATGTTGAAAGTGTTAAACATAGCATTTGGACTAACCTCACCAGCGGCAGCTATCCAGTCAAAAATAGGTGGAAGCGGCCAAGTGCTAGTGTCAATCTGGATAGATTGGCCTTCAGCCAGACAGCGGGGTAAATTTTCTGGCAATCCCCCACCAGTTACATGAGCCATACCATGAATTTGAAGACCGGCGGTGAGTGCGGCGAGAACCGGCTTAACGTAAATTTGAGTAGGCGTCAGCAAAACTTCCCCTAAGCTTTGGCCCCCCAACAATTCTGGACGATCGGTCCAGCTTAATTTATAGCGATCGACAATTTTGCGAATCAAACTAAAACCGTTACTGTGGACACCAGAAGAAGCTAGCCCGATCGCAATATCCCCAACTTGCACCTGAGATCGATCGAGCAGCTGACTCCTTTCTACAATGCCTACACAAAACCCAGCTAGATCGTACACACCCGCTGGATAAAATCCAGGCATTTCAGCCGTCTCGCCTCCCAACAGCGTACAGCCAGCCAGCTGACATCCCTCAGAAATACCGGCAACCACTTGGGTCAGTTCCGCTTGATTGAGTTCCCCAGTAGCTAAATAGTCCAGAAAAAACAGAGGTTCTGCCCCGGATGTCAGAACATCGTTCACACACATCGCCACCAAATCAATCCCAACTGTATTATGACGGTTGAGGTCATGAGCCAGTTTTAGCTTCGTGCCAACGCCATCTGTACCTGAAACCAAAACAGGTTCCTTAAACCCCCCCGGCAACTGAAAGTAACCGCTGAAGCCACCCAGTCCGCCGATCACTTCAGGTCTATGGGTGCGATGCACCAAGTTGCGGATTTGCTCCACAAAAGCACGACCCGCTTCAACATCAACACCTGCTTCTCGATAATCCATAACTAAAGCTCTAGCCCGCTACGCCACCGTGTACTTAACTGCATATCACTGCACGATGTATTCTACCCGCTAGGGGCTAGGGGAATTTCAGATTTTAGATTTTAGATTTAGGACTTACGCTTTTCCCCCCCCTCTTCCCTAGCCCCTAGCCCCTAGCCCCTAGCCCCTCTTCCCTAGACCCTCATAAAATTATGCCCACTATCCCGAAGCGCCTACGGCAGATATTGCGGCCCAGACGACGACTGGCGATCGCAGAAGCTTGCTTAATTGGTTTAGTTGCAGGTTTGGCATCAGTCTTGCTGAAAGTTGGGGTGGGTACATTGGGAACCATGAGGGTTCAGATCTCCTCCAATTACCCGCCCTACTTAGTACTACCGGCGATCGGACTTTGCTTTGGTTTCGCAGCGGGCTTACTGGTAGAACGCCTAGCACCGGAAGCGGCAGGTTCCGGTATTCCTAACGTCAAAGCTGCACTCGCTGGAGTGCCCATAGAACTTTCTTGGCGGGTCGCATTTGTAAAGTTAGTCAGCAGCACGATCGCGCTGGGTTCGGGCCTAACAGTAGGGCGGCAAGGGCCAACCGTACAGGTGGGGGCTGCATTGGCGGCTCAACTCAGTCGCTGGCTTCCCACTTCCCCGGATCACCGACGCCAGATGATTGCTGCTGGTGCGGGTGCTGGATTGGCTGCTGCTTTCAACGCACCTCTAGCAGGTGTCCTGTTTGTGGTAGAAGAACTTTTACACGATGTCTCTGGCTTCACCCTTGGCACTGCTATCTTGGCTTCCTTTATCGGTGCGGTAGTTTCCCGGCTGTTAGGCGGTCGCAGCCTAAATCTCAATTCTTCCCAAAGCTTCGGCCCAGACCTGGGTTCTACTGCGGTTCAAATTAGCTTTTCTATGCCAGAGATTCCCTGTTATTTGGTGTTGGGAATATTGGCTGGTATCTTTGGGGCGCTGTTTTGTCGCGGTATTTTTGTCAGTCTGGCTTTCTACAAACGTACTATCCGTATAGGGTTGCCTTGGCGAATCGGGCTGGCAGGGCTGGTTTCTGGAATGGCGATCGCGCTTTTGCCGGATAGCTTTCGGGATAACACGGGACTGCGAGAGTTTTTGCTCAACGGCGATGCTACTTGGCAGATGGCGGCGATCGCTTTTGCAGCTCAGTTCATTTTAACGCTAATTGCCTTTGGCTCCTTAGCACCGGGAGGATTGTTCGCTCCCTCTTTAATTTTGGGGTCGGCTTTGGGTTATCTGGTGGGACTTCTAGCAAGCCATTTCCTGGGATTGGGTACACCAATTACCTATGCGTTAGCGGGAATGGGAGCCTTTTTTAGCGCGGTTTCCAAGGTGCCGATTACAGCGATCGTGATCGTGTTTGAGATGACAACCAATTTCGATCTGGTGCTACCGTTAATGATTGCCTCGGTGACCTCTTATTTAGTCGCTGAAATGATCGCGCCCAGATCTCTTTATGACCAATTGCTGGAGTGGAATGGCATTTATTTAGACAAAGAAACGCCCAAAGGAGGAATTTTAGGAGAGATCAAAGCGCTAGATGTGATGCAGCGACGGGTGGAGACTCTAAGTAGCCAAATGATTCTCGATGAAGTTGTGCAGGCATTCTCCCGTTCTCATCATCGTGGCTTTCCGGTGGTAGACGATGGCAAGCTGATTGGCATTGTCACTCAGACAGACCTTGCCAAAATGGGTCAACTTCAGTTATCGGGGAATACACCACTGTCAAAAATTATGACGGCGCAACCAGTGACGATCGGCCCGAAAGCTTCTTTGGCAGATGTACTTTATCTTTTAAATCGATATCAACTCAGCCGATTACCAGTGATTGAAGGTCGAAAGCTGATTGGAATTATTACTCGTGCCGATATTATTCGGGCAGAGGCAGACCAAATGGAAGGTAAGGGGATAGCCTCTAGGCCGGAAATATCTTATGTAGTGTATCAAACGCGATCGCCCGCTGTGGGGAAAGGACGTTTGCTGGTGCCTCTGGCTAATCCCCAAACGGCACCATCGCTGCTACGATTGGCAGGTGCTATTGCTCTGAATCGGGACTATGAATTAGAGTGTCTCCAAGTAATGCTGGCACCCCGCCACAGTTCTCCATCCGAAACATCTGTGCGGACTGCCAAAAGCCGTCGTTTACTGCGTCAGGCGGAAATTTTGGGACGTCAGTTGGGGTTGTCGGTTCATACGCAGGTAAGGGTTGCCCACGATGCGGCTCAGGCGATTTTGGAAACAATTAAACAAGAACATATAGATTTGATTGTAATGGGCTGGAATGCGGAGCCGCCTACCCCTGGCCGCATCTTCGGCAGTGTGGTTGATACAATCATCCGCCAAGCTTCTTGCGACGTGATACTGGTGAAATTGGGAGGGGAGCGGGAGAGTGGGGGAGTGGGAGAGTGGGGAAGTCCTGGAATGGGAGAAAGTATACATAGAAACTCTCCTCTCGAATGGAATCGGTGGCTGGTGCCGATGGCTGGTGGCCCGAATGCTCAACAAGCAATTCAACTGTTACCTGCTTTGTGTAGTTTGTCCGATCGCAGTGAAATCAGACTTACTCAAGTTTTTCTACCTTCTCAAACTCTATCAAATACTGATGAGCTAGAACAAGCCGCTCATTTTCTGCGCCGCAAAATCAGATGTCCCGTAATTATTGCACCTGTTTGCGGGCGTTCTGTCCCGGAGGCTGCGATCGATTTGGCCGAGAAGGAACAATGCGATGTGATTGTTTTGGGTGCCAGTCGGGAGGGGATGTTGCAGCAGGCGATTAGAGGAAATATTCCAGAAGCGATCGCTCGCGGTTGCAATTGCACAGTCATTTTAGTGCGGAGTGCGATCGCCTAGTCTGGGTAAAGTCGATCGGTAAAGTAGTGCTAGTATAAATACGGTGAGGTTAATCTAAATAGGAGAGAGCGAACCAGATACACGCATAAAAACGTAGGCAATAACAGTTTTGACTTATAAATATATGGTCAAGCGTTCCGTATAATCTGGGTGTTCGCTCCGAAAAAGGTCTATTTCGTTTTGATTCTTAGTTAAAGCACTTGATTTTACTGATGTGGGATCTACGGTGATGGCGTTTGCCGAATCAGAATAAGTGCGATCGCCATGTTCCAAATTTCGTTTAAAAAACCAGAGGAAGTTATGAAAAAATTCTTGACTCAGACGGCAGCAATAGCGTGTATCGCTCTAGGCACAACGATCTCTTCCGGCGCTTCAGCGGGAGCCGTTAGTTTCGGTACTTCTTCCGATGGGCCAGGTAAATCGCTCCAAGAGCAGTTGAACAACCTCACTAAAAGTGGGCCAAACATCGATACAGTAGGAGGTCAAACAGGTTACGATCTGTTCACGAACACTGCCAGTGGCGGATCTGTAGCCACCTTCATGTTCGAGATTGCAGGTTTTGCCTCCACTAATAAGTTCGGGATATACAATTCAAGCGGCGTCAAAGCTCAACTTTTTGGCGGCGCTAATGATGTGTCGGATCAAGCTTTGGTGAGCTACAACGACGGCGACCTCTCGGTGATCACCAAGGGTTTTTTACCAGGTTACACGGGAAACCTTACTTCGGCAGACTATGAGGACTTTGGCAACGTTTTCGGTTTTTACTTAGAAAGACAAGACGGCCAAGTTTTCTATACTGAGAATGGCCGCAACCAGAACGGCTCTCAACAGGCTGTGGTTTATCAGGGCAACAATCAGACTAAACTTCAGATTCCCGGTAAGAGCGCGGGGACATTTACAGATAACGAGTTTATCATTGCTTTTGAGGATTTGTTGCGTGTAGGTGGTAATTCCGACAGCGACTTTAATGACTTGGTGGTTATGGTAGAATCTGTCGAGCCGACGAAGGTGCCCGAACCAGATACGGTGAGCGGTCTGTTAGTATTTGGCTTGTGCGGTATCGGTTTAATGTTGAAACGTCAACGCCAACAAAATGCCAAGCTGACGCTTTTGGCTGTGCCAAATAAAAGTAACGACGCTTGAGCTAGAAAAGGCAATTTTTTAGTTCATGAAGCGAACTAAAATCTCCCTGGCTTGCAGCCAGGGATTTTTTTAGTTTATAACCCAAAACTATAGCAACCGCCAGGGCGATTAAGCCAACTCCAACTGTTACATGAAGTCCATAATCCCTTACGGAGTAACCTCTTCCCTCTTCCCTCTTCCCTAGCCCCTAGCCCCTAGCCCCTAGTCCCTAGCTATAATTAAAAATCTACTCCTCGTTTGAGTTCTACGCCTTTATCGGCATAGTGCTTGTGACAAATCATTTCGGAGTGAACGCTAGCGAGGTCAAAATAAGCAGGCGTATTGAGGCATCGACCTGTGATAATTATTTCGGTATCGCGGGGTTTACGCAGGAGTGCTTGTACGATCGGTTCTTGGGGTAGTAGTTCTAAGTCAACGGTGGGATTGAGTTCATCGAGGATAATGGTTTTGTATAGACCGGAGGCGATCGCAGTTCTGGCAATTTCCCAGCCTCGTTCTGCTTCTACATAGTCTATCTCTCGCTGCTGTCCGCGCCAAACGATCGCATCCCCTCCACACCGTTGATGATCGACTAAATTGGGGTAGCTTTGCTGCAAGGCGGCGATCGCAGCATCTTCTGTATAGCCAGAGCCACCTTTAAGCCATTGTAAGATTAAAACGCGGTGTGACCGATCCTGACTAATGCCTCTGCCGATCGCCTGCAAGGCTTTACCCAAGGCGCTTGTAGATTTTCCTTTACCTGCACCAGTATAAATTTCTATACCCTCGATTCCTTGTTCTATGGCGATTGGATGGTAGTGGGGTTTCATTTCCGAATGCAAATCTGCGATCGCAAGCAGTGCTGGCGGTGCTGCTCTACCTGTGGCGATGATTTCCAACTCCTCTGGTTTATGCTTTAGGGTATGGATAACTTCATCGACTGGTAGCAAACCTAAGTCTAGCAGTGGGTTGAGTTCGTCTAAGACGATGACTGAATACAAGCCGGAAGCGATCGCACCTTTTGCTACGTCCCAACCTCGTTGCGCTTCTAGTCTGTCAAAGCGGACAATTTCATCAGGCCCGAAAAATTCGGCTCTTCCTGTGCGAACTTGGTCTATTAGATGGGGAAAGCCTTGCTGTAACGCTGCGATCGCTCCATCTTCATCATATATTCGTCCTGGGCCTTTGAGAAAACGCAGTAGCAATACTCTATTGTGCGTTTTTGCATTAATACCTAGCCCGATCGATCGCAAAACCACCCCCAAAGCTGCTCTGGATTTTCCTTTACCTACGCCATCGTAGACGTGGATTTGTCCGACTATACGTTCCAAACGCATCTGAGCCGTGCGAATGCCTATTCCGGTTCTAGTCATATTTTCAGTAGTCGAGCCTATGGTGAATAAGTACTATATAGATAATGATGTCATTGATTACGTGAAAATGACAGTCCAAACAATTTTAGATTTGAGATTTATTAAATTGGCAATCTAAAATCTAAAATTTTAAATTACCCCAAATCCTTTTGATTTCAAGGAGCATTTATGCTGGTAACTGTGTTGCCTTTGCGGGCAATTATGTTCCAAATTTTATTTTTGCTGATTGCGATCGCTGTAGAAGCATTTATTATCCAAAAAAGAATGATTATACCCCGTAAAATTAGCATAGAGTATTCAGCATCTCTTAACTTAATTTCTACCATAGTCGGTTGGTTAATTTTCTTTTGTTTTCACCCATTACTTCCATTAGATTGGCAAAAGAAATTGATAATTTTTATTCTGTTTGGTAATTTCGCTACCTCATCAGGATTACCGTTAATTATAATGTTTTTTGATTTATGGTTATTCAGCTTATTAATATTTTTATTAATTATTTTAATTGAATTTATAGTCCTAGAGCTTTTAATGAACTTAAACTCAATCAGTAAAAATGACGAAGCAATTATTTTTAACTCTGATTCTGGTAGAAAAAATACTGTTAAACGAGAAAATATTGACCATTATCTTGAGCGCAACAAATCAAAAAGCCTTCTTATAGCTAATGTTTATAGTCAAACATTAATATTAATTGTTTCTTTTTTAATCCAAAAGATATAGGAGGTTAGCGGTGTGATCATGAAACAAATCATCAATTTTTTAATATTTATTATAAAATTAGTCAAACCCCCTCAATTATTTTCGTGGAAAACCGGAATTTTAATTAGCTTTTTGATTTGGGTAATAGCCTTGTTTGCAGCGGGAGAATTAAAAAATATCCTGGCTTTTTTGAGTTGGCTATTTTTAATTATAGGCACTGTTTGGTTCGCGGTAGAAAACCCTCTCATGGTAAGTGGCATTTCTATAAGTTCCTGGCTCCCAGGCGGATTGATATGTATTTTTATGTTTGGTAGTTTGAGCAATCAAATACCTTCGATTGCTTTAGTAATTTGGCCAACAGCGTCAGGAGCGATCGCGGTTATGCGTGAATTTGTACAACCTGGAGCAAAATTTAAAATTCCGCCGCTACGAGTTTCCCAAAAACTGATAATTTTGTTTTTAAGTCACGTCCTCATTAGTTGTTGGTTGCAATTTAACTTCTTTATTCAAAATTGGTTAGAGCGTTATCCAAGTTTACTGGCGGATGATTTTAGTAAAAGTACTTTTGTAGTAAAAATAGAAGTTTTATCCAAGGCAAATTCAAGAGGGGCAGTAATTTTAAACTCAATGGAGTCACTGCTGAAAACTCAGATCGATGAAAAACCTTGGTCTGAAGTAGAAAAATGGAGAATGAATGCTTCTAAAAAGATCCAAATACTGGGAGAACAAGCTAAGAAACAACTTCCTAGTGTTGAAGAAAATGCTATTTGGAAGTTTGGCGAGGTGTTTTTGCCAAGCAATTCAGGCTATAATCTAGAATTGTTAGTCAAGTGGCAAGGTCTGGGTTCTATGTCTGATGGGTATCATCTAAAGAAATCCTGTAAGATTATCCCAGTTAGCAGACTTGAGCCTACCCGACCAGAAAGGCTGCGTACCGCGTTCCGTCAGCAACGGAAGGATATCAGAAGAACAAAATCTCGTTTTGTTAGGCGCGGAGGTTCTCCCGCAACTGCTGCAATTACACCAGCAGAGTTAGCAGCGCCGTCGCCAGTGACTCTGAGTCAGGTAAAATGCGGGCCGGTGAGCGATCGCATAAACGGACAGCCTAAAACCGCAAAGCCATAGTAATATAATTTTAAACCTAAAGCTGAAAATCTAAAATTGATATGAGTCTGGGTAGAATATTGGTCATTGCGACTCATGTGTTTAGAGAAGTAATTCGCGATCGCGTCCTCTATTTAGTTGGCTTATTTGCCATTTTGTTTATTGCTGCGGCAGCGCTATTACCCCAAGTAGCAGCCAGCACAGAAGCCAAAATTACTCTCGATCTAGGTCTGGCAGGCATTGGTTTATTTGGCTTAATCGTCGTTATATTTGTCGGCACCGGACTGGTTAACAAAGAGATTGAAAAGCGGACGGTGCTAGTATTAATGGCAAAACCAGTCAGTCGCGCAGAATTCATTATTGGCAAACATCTGGGATTATCGGCAGTACTGGCAGCACTGCTAGGTTCGATGACAGTAATTTATGTGGTAGTTCTGCTTCTCAATGGTATTTCTTTCCCGTTCTGGAGTATTTTAATCGCAGTTTTCTACCTGTTCGTCGAATTGTCTTTACTCACCGCTGTAGCAATTCTATTTGGTGTATTTACCAGTTCGCTACTAGCCACTTTCCTCACCTTGGCAATCTATGTGATGGGACACCTGAGTCCAGATATAGTCAAGTTGGGTCAAATATCCAAAAACCCCAATATTGAGAGTTTGACGCGAGCAATTTATCTGGTATTGCCAGATTTATCACGACTCGATTTGAAAAATGAGGCAGTTTATGGTATACAACTACTGCCTCATCCAGGAGTCCTGGCGATCGATCTTATCTATGGATTGGTTTATATTGTCCTGTTGTTAGCGATCGCTATCCTCGTTTTCTCGCGGCGTCAGTTTTAACTTTGAATGAGAGGTTAGCGCCGAGGCGATATCTATATGACAAGGAACTTTACAAAGCTAAGGAGCGACAGAGAAATCAATACTGTGGGTATATAACCCTCTTCTCTACTAGCGTCCCAACAGGTATATTTTCTGTCAAGGGAACTGTTAAATGGGGGTGAATAAGTATATATTATCAATCAGATAAGCATTTATAACATAAGGTGCTAATTATATTGTTGAGGCTGGTAGTGCTAGGGGCGTTTGCTCCATCGTGCCGAGTTCATTAGCATTTTTGGAGATAACTTTTGGCAACATGAATCCCGATCGGACAGATACTTCAAAAGAAAACATTTTGGTGGTCGATGATACACCTGATAACTTACGTCTTTTGTCCGCTATGCTGAGCGAACAGGGGTACACAGTTCGCAAAGCCTTAAATGGTCAGATGGCTTTAACTGCGTGTAAAACACTCTTACCAGATCTAATTTTACTAGATGTGATGATGCCTGGGATGGATGGCTATCAAGTTTGTCAAAAGCTGAAAGCCGATGACAAAACTCGCGGGGTTCCGGTGATTTTTATTAGCGCCCTTAATGATGCTCTAGATAAAGTAAAGGCTTTTGATGTTGGGGGAGTTGACTATATTACTAAACCTTTTCAATTGGCGGAAGTTTTATCGCGAATTGGAAATCAGATTAAAGTGCGATCGCTACAAATTAAACTTCAGGAAAAAAATATCTTGCTGGAACAGACTCTGAGCGAACTAAAGAGCGCTCAAATCCAACTCATCCAAAATGAAAAAATGGTGGCGATGGGGCAGTTGGTAGCAGGAATTGCCCATGAAATTAACAATCCTGTTAATTTCATTTATGGCAATCTTACTTATGCGAGTCAATATATTGAAGATTTGGTGAATCTGATCGAAGTTTACCAAGAAGAATTTCCAAATTCTACACCAAAAATTAAGGAAATAATTAATGATATCGACTTAAATTTTTTACTGGAGGATGCACAAAACATTATGGGTGCAATGCACAGAGGGGCAGATCGCATCCAACAGATCGTTGTTTCTTTACGCAACTTCTCTAGACTTGACGAAGCTGAAGTGAAGCTAGTCAACATCCATGAAGGTATCGATAGCACAATCCTGATGTTGCAGCATAGACTTAAGCAAACAGAAATTCGTCCTGCGATCGAAGTAATCAAAGATTACGGAAAACTACCTTTAATAGCTTGTTATGTAAGTCAGATAAACCAGGTTTTCATGAACTTGTTGAATAATGCGATCGACGCCTTAGAACTTGGGTGTGGGGAATATACTCCGTTGACACCTCACACCCCTGACCCTAAACCCTGGATTAGGATTAGTACGGAACTGACAGACTTCGATACTGTCAGAATTCGGATTGCAGATAATGGCCCTGGTATTTCAGAGTCAGCCCGATCGCGTTTATTTGACCCATTTTTTACCACAAAGCCGGTGGGGAGCGGTATGGGATTGGGATTATCGATTAGTTATCAAATCGTCGTGCAAAAACATCACGGACAACTAAGGTGTTGTTCTTCACCGGGTCAAGGAGCAGAGTTTGCGATCGAAATTCCAGTGCATCAGACTATGCGATCGAGCTTTTCCGGGGGGTACTGAGACTTTCCCTAACCAAAGTATACGATTGCTTTTGACAATAAAAGGGCGAACGAGGGGACTTGAACCCCCGGATGGTGGAATCACAATCCACTGCCTTAACCACTTGGCTACGCCCGCCGTTGCATTAACTACTATAGCACTTATTTAGGAAAGAGATCCACAGGATTGGTTGGATTTACAGATTTTTCTCGGCTAACCTGGAATTTAGGCACCATTGAAGGTCGGCAATGAAAAGCTTAAATATTCTCAAATCTGTGGGCCTTGTGGCTCTGGCTGGGTTGGGACTGTCGATGGCTCTAGGCAATCCCAGTCAGTCTGACTACGAAGAGTACGCCCTGGCCCAGCTAACCGTATACTTAAAGAATAACGTCTGTACCGAAGCTCCGAAAGGTCTCAATAACTTTTTAGCGCGTCAATGCACCATACTGGTCGATACTGGGCGTCCTAAACTTAAACGGATCGTTGCCCAGAATACCTACCAGCTAAATTTTATATTTTTCAGCATTTATCGGACAGAATTGTCTATCAGCCCGTTTTTGCCTGCTTATCGGTTTGAAACCGTGGGAGCTTTTCAAAATTTCTATATTTATCAAGCCGAAATGCAATAATCTACTGCAAACTATATAACCAACCTATGAGTTACTGTGTCATCCCTGGATGCTTCAACCCCCAATCCCCAGACAATGCTCGATTTTGCCTGAGATGTGGCTCGCATTTGTTGCTACAAAACCGATATCGCCCGTTACAACCTATTGGCAAAGGGGGTTTTGGGAGAACTTTTTTAGCTGTTGATGAAGACGATCCTGCCAAGTTGCGTTGTGTAATTAAGCAGCTCTTTTTGGAGGGTCAAAACACTTTGGTTTTGAAAAAAGCGACGCAACTATTTCTCCAAGAAGCCGTGCGGCTAAAAGAGTTGGGCAAGCATCCCCAAATTCCAGCGCTACTTGCCCATTTTGAACAGCAAAAGCAACTTTATCTGATCCAGGAATTTATAGAAGGGCAAACATTACAGCAGGAGTCGCGGCAAAAAGGGGTTTTTGAAGAAACGCAGATTTGGGAATTGTTGGGAGATTTGCTGCCGGTGCTGAAGTTTGTCCACGACAATAAAGTGCTGCACCGGGATATCAAACCAGCAAATATTATGCGAAGAAAGATCGATCGCAAACTCGTTCTGATTGATTTTGGTGTTGCTAAACAGATTACCGATAGCGCCCTGTTTCGCACTGGTACTGCGGTGGGTAGCCCAGAATATATGTCTCCCGAACAATTGAAGGGCAAAGCTTTGCCTGCTAGCGATCTTTACAGTTTGGGGGTCACCTGCATTCACTTGCTGACCGGGGTTCCTCCCTTGGATTTGTTCGATCTCGTGGATAATCGCTGGGTGTGGCGAGATTTTTTACCTAGCGGTACGCAAGTGAGCGATCGCATGGGTCGAATTCTCGATAAACTGCTCAAAACTGCTCTTAGTCATCGCTATCAATCTGTTGGGGAAGTTTTGCAGGCAATAGCGGCACCTATTCCGTCTCCTCAGCCGCAAACACCCGCACCCAATCGCGTAAACTTTTTTACCAAACTATTACATCCCCAAGCTGCTAAACCGTCGGGGGGAAATCTAATTTCCGAAGCGGGGGTTGATTATGGCAAATTGCAACATTTCCTAGCTGTCGGTAAATGGGAACAGGCAGATCGGGAAACTTGGGCCTTGATGTGTCAAATATTGGGCAAGTCACCCAGCAGTTACGTACAGTGTGGCGATATTGACAAGTTGCCTTGTGAGGATTTGGAGATCATTGATCGATTGTGGGTAAAGTACAGTAAAGGGCGCTTTGGTTTGAGCGTGCAAAAGCAAATTTTTGAGCTTGTTGAGGAAGATTACGCTAAATTCTGCGATCGCATCGGGTGGCCCTCCCACGACGTTCGCACTCCTTACTTAAAATTTAGTTTATCAGCGCCCTTGGGACACCTGCCCTCCCGCAGTTGGGTTGGTGGATATCAGTGGTGGCGTCACGCCGCTATCATGGCGTCCAAGCTAGCCCAATGTCAAATTGCTTGAAACGAATATTGCTGGTTTGCTGATTCTTAACAAAATTTTTATTTGTTTGCTTACTGTGAATCGATCTCAACTGGCTTCCAGGCACAGCTATTGAGAATATTGTTACTTAATAGCTTGTTGAATCTCTAGCTTAATCTGTCATTAATTATTGAGAATTACTGTTATTAACTGGAAAACTCTATGTTGACTCAAAAGGTAATAGTGATAAATTTACAGTAGCTGCAACCGAGTCTCGTAAGAAAAAGAGAGGAAAACCATGACTCAAGCTCAAGGTTTGTTACGGTCTGCCGATCGGGTGTATGACAATGCAGTTTTGTTCGAGCAATCTGTAACTACACCGATCTGCGAAGGCTTCAACATTTCACTGGCTAGTTTTCAGGCGCTGTACCTGCAATACCAGAAGCATCATTTTGTAGTTGAAGGTGCCGAATTTTACTCGCTGCACAAATTCTTTGAAGACAGCTACGAAGAAGTACAAGGGCACGTGCATGAAATTGGCGAACGCTTGAATGGATTGGGAGGCGTTCCGGCAGCTAGTTTCACCAAACTAGCCGAGTTGTGCTGTTTCACTCCAGAAGCGGATGGCGTCTATACTTGCACAGAGATGGTGCAACACGATCTCGAAGCAGAACAAGCAATCATCAAGCTGATCCGCAGTCAAGCGGCACAAGCAGAAAGTTTAGGCGATCGGGCCACTCGTTATCTGTACGAAAAAATCCTCTACGAAACTGAAGATAGAGCATTTCATCTCGCTCACTTCCTCGCTCATGATAGCCTTACCCTGGGCTTTGTCCAAGCTCGTAACGGCAACTAGCTGATATGTCCGCTAGTCCAATGTTAGGGAAGCATTTCCACTAATTGCAGAACCTTAACTATTGCCAAACTGGGTGCCACCTGGCACTTTTTTTATGGGCTTTTTCGGCTGATTTTATACATAGAGAATACTTATGGCAAAATTACCAGAACCAACCACAACAATAATTTTTGAATTAGAGCGACGTATGTGGGATATCATCTATTATACAACATCAGCCAAATTAAATATATTCGATCGGTTTGGCGAGACAGGGGAAACGATTGAGCAACTAGAGGAACTCGATAATATTGTACGAAATACAAACGCTTTATCCTCTGGATTTGCCACGCTCCTGTTAAAAATAGCTCAAACTCAGCCGACGCTTAGTTCTGAGATTTTAAATTTAGTGGAACAAATAATAGAACAGGCAGAGGAGATTATATTTGCCACAGAAGGAAGCGTTCAAGAAATTATCAGAAATTGGAACTTACCATGAACAACGATCGAAAACGCAGATGCCTAAACAAGAGCGCAAAGATAATCTAAATATCCTGTCCGGTAGCATCGGTCACCTAAAAAATTACCCTTCTTATCTGCGTTCATCTGCGTTCATCTGTCTTCATCTGCGGTTAAATTTAACCAATGATTCCTACAGACAATGCCGATGTAACCGGATATGATATAACTAGGAAATTAAATGACGCGACAGAATAACTAAATTATCCTCGTGACTAGGTTCAACCTGGTCACCAAATTACTGTGGCTCTGCCTCTTGTTAAATATAATGCTATATATTTAAGTTAATCTAACTTGGGTAATTAGATGACGCGACAGCTTCACGACCAATTTGCTAAAGAATATCTGGAGGAATTATTAGCACCTTTGGGACAGGTGGAAACGAGTCGGGATGTATCGCCGGAAATCCGCCAAGTGGATGTTTGGTTTGTACCAACGGCGTCGCCTTCGACAGAAGCACAACTTTTGGGTTTGTTGGGACAAATGGCATCTTCTGCTTGTTCGTTTGAGCCTTTTCGGAATCAGCCCAAACCTGTTGACGTGCGTAACTGCTTGCTTAAATTGTATTCGCTGCACGGCGAACTTTTACGTAAGGCGCGACGAGAGAACGATTCTGTTTCGGAAGCGGAACTGCCAATTTTGTGGATTTTATCACCTACCTGTTCGGCAAATTTGCTGAATGGTTTTGGCGCAAAATTGGATAGTTCTGGAAATTGGGTTAAAGGTGTTTACTTTTTGCCAGAATATCAGAAAACGGCACTGGTAGCGATTAATCAGTTACCAAAGACGGAAGCAACTTTGTGGTTGCGAATTATGGGACGGCGCGAGACTCAAAAACAAGCAGTGCGGGAAATAGAAGCGCTACCCAGTAATCATCCTTTCCGAAAGAATATTCTGGAAATTGTTGGGAAGTGGTACATCAACTTGCAAATGAGTCAAAATTTAGATGAAGAGGACAGGGAAGTACTTATGAACTTATCACCAGCTTATCTGAAATGGCGGGAAGATACTTTACTGGAAGGTCTTCAACAAGGTCTTCAACAAGGTCTTCAACAAGGTCTTCAACAAGGTCTTCAACAAGGTCTTCAACAAGGTCAGATCCAAATGGTGGAAAATCTGCTAAGGGTTCGATTTGGTGCGCTGGATGAGGTGTTAGCTGGGGCGATACCTTCGATGTTGCGGCTACCATCAGAGGAGTTGATTCGTTTGTTGTTGACGCTTTCTCGCGAGGAGTTATTGGAACGGTTTGGAGGAGGGTCTAACTGATGTACAAGCACAACGACAAGCCAAATAGCAAGGAGGCGATGGACGCTTTTTGGCGCGAACAAGAAGAACTTATCAAGCGAGAAGGGCGAGATGCTGTAGTAAATCTATGGTTTAACGGTTGGGTAGCAGGATTGCATGAAGGAAGCTATCAGGGACAATCGGAAATAGTTAGCCTCGTACTCGAAGAACGTTTCGAGGCGATCGATATAGATGGATTATGCCGTATTGTCGATCCCCTGCTAGAGTTACCTGAAGCAGAAATGGCCCGTCTGATTCTTACCGCTTCTCGCGAGGAACTGTTGGAACGGTTTAAAAAGGAGATTCTAGATTATATCGATGTGTAGGAGAATTTCTGCGGTTTACGATCGAACATCGTCTGGGTAAGGGATAGGACGATCGCGTTATGTTAGAGCGCGATCGCTTCCCATCACGTCTAAGTGAGTGGTTGTCAAAAAAGCATTCGAGTCAAAAAATGTGATATTAAACCTAGTATACCAGGTTTACTTTGCTCGCATATAAGTATGGTAAAAACGCACTCAATGGGGTTTAATTAATTTAATAGTCGTCAGTTTAATTTATGAAAAAACAGCCATGACCATCTATTTTGAAGTTCTCCCTAAATTAGGTAATACAAATAGCTCAAAACAAATAGCAGTACTCTCTAAAGTATTGCCGTTATTAAAGA
>NZ_JAIQZN010000018.1:75288-91529 GCF_023333585.1 Argonema antarcticum A004/B2 | reverse complement strand
TTGTGGTCAATTTCTGACCAGAGGGGATGGTTTTTTGTAATGATATGACGTTCAACTAGCTTCATGTTTTGATTATACTGCGAGAAGAGCTTTCTGAAAAGCCACACCAAAACTTACTCACTATTGGCATTTAGCTATAAAAATGAGTAGGATTGAGGAGAATTAGCTAGATTTTTTGGAACTGCATTTACCCCTCAGAAAGTGTAACCTCGCCTTTTTTATCGGTTGCATATAGGATGATCGGTAAATTGGTGACAATTGGGCGCAGAAGTGCTTCGCTTTCCCGTGAAATTGCTTGCGCCTGTTGGCGTTCAAGCGTTTCCCTATGCAGCTTGTCAATGACTTTTCTCAATTCTACGCTGCCTACGGTGAGGCGGCGTTCGAGGGCTTCATTTTGCTGTTGCAGTGCGACTTCCGCTCGTTTGCGATCGCTAATATCCCGCACTACGCAAACCATTCCCATCTCTGCTTCGATCGCGCTCAAAGATAATTCTTGCCGATACTTGCTGCCATTTTGTCGTAAACCGACCGCTTCACCCCGCCACCGTCCGTGTTTATCCACAGCAGGTAAAATATATTGCTTAAATATTCTCAGTTCCGCTTCATCGTAAAGACTTTTCCAGCTTTTTCCGATTAGTTCTTCTGCAAACTCATATCCATAAAGTTGGGCGTAAGCTTCATTTAGATAAACAAATTCTCCTTTTTGGTTAACAATAGCCATGCCATCGATCGCAGCACTCATGGCGGCAGATTGCTCTTGCAATCTCCTTTGAGCTTCTTGTTGCTGAGTTACATCCAGCTGTACCCCAATAAAATGAGTGACGCTACCGCTGGCGTCACTGACTGGAGAAATTGTTAATTGATTCCAAAAATGGGTGCCGTTTTTCCGATAGTTTTTCAATACCACTCGGCATTCCCGCCGATCGCGCACTGCTTCCCGAATTTGCGCTACGGCAGATGGGTCGGTGTCCCGCCCTTGTAAAAAGCAGCAGTTGCGCCCTAAAACTTCCCCGGTTGAATAACCTGTAAGTTGCTCAAAAGCCGAATTGCAGTAAATAATTGGTAAATCTGGTAAAAGAGCGTCCGCAATTACGATTCCCGTGCTGGTTGCCGCGATCGCTCGTTCGTACAAGTGCAATTTCGCCTCAACTGTATCGCTACGCACGAACCTTTCTAGGGTTTTGGGCGTAGCTAGTTTTCCGTTTTTCATTTAGCTATTGCCTAATTCTTTATTAATACGTTTAAAGGTGTACATTAATCTAAAGGAATTTTTTCGATTTTGGCTCTATCGGTAGGCAGAAATTAATTAGGAACGAGTTAAAAAGCGGCATAACGGCAAACTTGAGCGGCAGTAGGTAGCTTTCGATCCTCACCGACAACCTCTGTTCCATCCGCTACAACGATTTTAGGACTTACGCACTGAAACGGTATTCCGTCACTCTGAGCATCTCGAAAAATATGAAGAGATGCTGTAATATCCGATCCGAAAAGTCTGTTTGCAGGCGACTATATATCTGTATTCATCTGCGTTTATCTGCGGTAAAAAATATCCAAAACATACTTGAAGGATAGGTTTTAAGTACCATTCTACGGTTCTGAATCCGGTTACATCGGCCTTGTCTGTGGTCATTATTGGTTAAATTTTTACCGCAGATGAACGCAGATGCTGAAAAGAGATTTTTTAGCGTCCCGATGCTACCGGACATGATATAACTTGTAGAAGCAGTGCAACTTACCTGTCTTAAATAAACTTTAAATGGTACAGACCCCTGCCAAACCCCTTACTCTAGAAGAATTCCTGACGCTGCCGGAGACAGAACCTGCTAGCGAATATATTGATGGGCATATTATTCAAAAAGCTATGCCACAAGGAGAACACAGCGCAATTCAAACTGAGTTAGCACCTGCAATCAACTCGGTCGTCAAACCCAAACAGACTGCGCGGGCTTTCTCAGAGCTTCGTTGTACCTTTGGTGGACGCTCAATTGTACCTGACATTTCTGTGTTTCTGTGGGACAGAATCCCACGTAAGGAAAATGGTGGGGTTGATAACGTCTTTTCAATTGCTCCCGATTGGACAATCGAAATTTTATCTCCCGATCAAAGCCAAACTAAAGTTATCAAGAATATTTTGCAGTGCCTCAAATATGGAACTCAGATGGGGTGGCTGATCGATCCAGGTGAACAATCTGTGTTTGTCTATCTGCCAGATCGATCGATCGCTTTTTACGACGAAGCTGGAACACTTTTGCCAGTGCCAGAATTTGCCAAAGATTTTAGCCTTAGAGTAGAAGGCTTGTTTAATTGGTTGCTAGAGTGAGTTTAGCTAAGTCAAGAAGGATTTAAAATATGGCTGCCAAGAAGATTTTGATGCTTGTCGGTGCTGAAGGGGCGACAACTATAGCTCAAAAGTAGACTGGATAAGCATTTGTCTCACAGATCAGTACAACGTCCTTCACGCAAATGTTGCAGTGCGCGTTGAGCCAAATTATCGAGCCGACCTGCTGCGACATCTTCCTCAAACTGCCGATCCCATACTTCTGCATCAAACGCATCAAACCAGACTCGGAAATCGGCAAGCTCTTCCGCTGATAGTTGACTGATAGCACGTTCGATTTCTTGCAAATTACTCATAAGCTTGAAAGAAGTTTACAGATGGCTTACCATTCTCATGATAACCCTCAGTAGCCAAACTCAACCAGTGTTGTGTGACATAAATCATGCAACGTAGAAACCCTGAAGGTATATTAGATTTTCGATCGCAATCAACCCAATCTACGTTGCCAGGTTAAAAGCTACTTACTTGTTTCAATTCTACATTGCTCAGGCAGCAAGGATTGAGGAGGCGTTAGCGAAGCTTTCCGTAGGACTCGCCAAAGTCAAGACTCAGCATCCCCAGGAAACTGGAAAACTGGAAGCGATCGCAGTTGGAGGTATTCTGGCATCCGATCAGGTGATCTCCCTGGATACAAACCTGTTATAACTTTCTCATCCTGAGAGAACTTTTCAGGATAAGCATAACGGCTCAAATCAGCGGCGGCAAGCAACCTCGAACTCAGCACCAACGACTTACAACCGTCCGCTGCATTTGAATTGTTAGGCAGCTTTCTGCTGGCAATCGACAAGTAACTTTTGCTCTAAAGCCTTTAGCTATCATCAGCGACATCCTCATGTGTAGATACAGGTAATGGCTGCCCAACAAACAATAAAGTGCTTTGGGGTAATTTTTCTTCGATTTGTCTCAACATAGCCTCCAACTCTACTCTTGGACTGGTCTGTAGACCGAGGCACTGGGCGATTCCATTCGCATCTGTACTCCAACGCTCTGTAAGTTGAATACGATAACCTGAAGTCTCTGCAAGCAACTCATAAGAGTGAAAGTGCATGGGATTTCCAAGGCGAGCATCTTGAATATGCTCAAAAGAAAATTCTCGTTGCATATAATCGATGAGGCAGTCTTGCGCCACTAGGACAAGGTGCTTACTGAGATGTTCAAACGTGTGAATTTTGTGGTGGAGTTGCATCAAGATTGTCTTTGCAGTCATCTTCCAGTTCATGCCAAATCCTTTCTTTGATGCGACATCTGTATCCTTCACTGCAACACCATGACGTTGGAGAAACCGTTGTCGTTCTGGCCATACCGTGCCAGTGGTGTCAAGGGTTTGCAGTTCAATGCCAACGAAATCTATGACTTTTCCTGAGCGTACAGAAGCAAGACAATAATCTATGCTGCCCCCTGGTACTGCAATTTCAGGAATAATCCGAAGTTCATTACCAGGTTCATGAAGGGTTAATAGGTGAATACAGTCTGTAAAAATTTGACTGCGCTCAAGAAGCCGAAATGGGCAGATAATAATGTTTCGAGCTTCTCTCCCATAAGAAACTGTACATGAGCCAATCGTCAGGTCAGGTTCACTTTTTCGATTTTTGAGGCATTTGCGAGATAGGAAAGGGCAACTTTGGCTAGAGGCAATGTCGCCCCAAGAGAGCGACTGGTTTGTAGGATTTCCGTATAATTCGGCGACCTTAGTCATGGGAGTAGTCCACATCTTTCACGAGCAATGGTTACATACTCACCTGAAATATCAACTCCAATCGATTTTCGTTGTAGTTGAAATGCGACTAAACCTGTTGTGCCTGTTCCCATGAACGGGTCTAGGACAATGCCAGACTGTGGGCATGTAGCAAGAATTGGGATTTTGCAGAGATCCTCAGGATAAGGTGCAAAGTGAAGTTTTCGCTTCTGAGTATCTTCTGGTAAAATATCCCAGACATCACTAGGTTTACTACCATTTGGATGGTATTTAAGGAAATAAAAGCCACGTTCAGCAAGTTCACGCGCTCGTCCAGAAACCTTAGCTGAGTCAGAATGTGTTGTTCGTTGCTGTCCGCGAATAATCATGCGAAAGTCAGACAATCTACCTAATCGCACTTCTTCCAACACTGCGTTAAGAGCATCAAGAGCATTGGCGCGTTCAGTATCATTGAGTGCTGTAGATAACTCAATCTGGCGGCGATAGCGTACACCAGAGACACCTGTTGCGGAAACTACAGAACCATTGACGACTTTAGACTGTCCTGGCTTCGAGCGAATTGCATCAACATCGTAAAAGTAGGAGTCTGTCTTTACAAAATGGAAAAAAGGCTCATATACGTTTCGGAGTTTATCTTTTGCGTTGTCGGGAGCGCCCTTCACTTTATTCCAAATGACGCTATTCCGAAGAATCCAGCTTTGCTGATCGATCATGGCAAGTGCAACTCGCCACGGTATGCCAACTAACGATTTATGTTGATAAGAATCGCCAATGTTTAGCCAAAAAGAGCCACTAGGCTTAAGAACTCGCTTTATTTCACAAAAGATCGCAAGCAAGTTATTAATGTAGTCGTCCCATGTATCTTCAAGCCCAATGCCTCCATTGGCATAAGCTCTATGCCCCCAATAAGGTGGAGAAGTCATGACACAATCAATACAACTATCGGGAAAAAGCTTTAGGAGTGCAGAACTGTCACCCTGTAAGAACAGCGGTGCAGGGTCTGGTGCAGTGACATAATCCTTAACCGTATTTATATTCTCTAAAAGTTTACTCCCCAGAACCATCGAAACACCTTGCAACTACACTTCATAACTTTACTTGAATTTGAGGAATTTGCTGATACGAGGTTCGTCGTTCTGGGATTTGCTGCCTAACTTGTTATTAGACGGAATCTTTCCGCAGATCCATCCCAAAACACGTGGATCGGCAGACAGCTTCCGCAGATCACCCCCAATTAGCTAGATCGGTGGAATCTTTCCGTATAGTACATCGATCGGGGTAAATCGACATAAAATTTCAGCATATCTTCAGATCTGTACGGACTCCTACTCAAGTATCATATACGTAGTTTATTCTTGTGGCTCTCGTCTACTCATGGAACCGCGTCCCAAAAAGCTTTTAGACCAACTGCGAGATGCCATTCGGCTTAAGCATTATGCTTACCGAACTGAGGAAACCTACGTGCAGTGGGTCAGGCGGTATATTCTGTTCCATGACAAGCGGCATCCCAGTCAAATGGGGCGAGGCGATCGCCAAAGTCAAGACTCAGCATCCCCAGGAAACGGGAAAATTGGAAGCGATCGCGGTTGGAGGTATTCTGGCACCCGATCAGGTAATCTCCCTGGATACAAACCAGTTATAACTTTCTCATCCTGAGAGGACTTTTCAGGATAAGTATAACGGCTCAAATCACCGGACACAGACAACCTTTGCAACTCACTGATCACTTGACTTTGTTCCGGTGCATTGGGATTGTTATGCCGCAGCTGGTTTCCCCCAAACTACTGAATAACGCCAAAATAAATGTTTTCTGACTTTTGCTCTCCTTAATGAGCTTGTGTAAATTTGTCGTGCTTGCGAAAGAGTGAGGTACTCGTCTGTGCGGAGATGCTCCCTCATTGCTGCTGCTGCTTCAGGCGATTGTTGGATACGGCTATTCTTGAGCGTCTGAAATAGCCAATTTAGAGGAACTGCAATAAAATCGCTTAACTTATCTCGCCAGCTTTCATGTTCTAGCAAATCCAGGATTATCAGTCTGCCACCAGGTTTCAAAGCAGCCTTGAGATTTGGTAACAAGCCTTCAACTGACAAATGATGAAGCGTGGCAATAGACACAATCGAATCAAATTGTTCGGCTACTGGCTCCCACCGCAAGACATCAGCCACTTGGAAATCAATGTTGGTGAACTGTCTTGAACGCTGCTTGGCAACCTCGATCATATTTGGGGATAAGTCGATTGCAACAACCCTTTCAAAACGTTTTGAGAGAAGACGCGAAAATTCACCTGTTCCACAACCAATTTCAAGTACAGTTTGGCGTTGAGATGGTAACTGCTTAAGCAGAAAGCGGTGATAGTGATTATTGTGATCCCATCCCTCTTGCTCATGTAGAGCAATGCGATCAAAATCATTCTGTATCTTCTGCGTTAGGCTCTCATTCATACTGATTCATCATCCTACAGATCAACACTGAATTATCGTCCTACAGATAACCTCAAGGTAACTGAACCTTCAACACTGTCAGCCAAGCTTCAAGAACCGCCCCCACCGAGGACTTGCGGCATAACTTGTTATTAGAGAGAATTTTTCCTCAGATCCACCCCAAAACAGGTGGATAGGTAGTTTTTTTCTTGCCATCCTCCCAAAACAGGTGGATCTGAGGAAAGTTTCCGCATAATACGCCGATCGAGGTGGATCTGAGGAAAATTTCCGCATATCTTCACAATTCAGGAGTTACTGGGACACAAAGATGTCAAAACGACGATGATCTACACTCACGTCTTAAATTCAAGGGGTGTTGAGAAGAAGCTTGGAAGAAAAATTGGTCAGAACCGCGCTGTTTTTCAGGAAAAGGTGCAACGATTAACTTAACATTGAGTTTTCGGTGTCGTTTAACACAGGAAGGAAACGTCAAACCTACTTATATTCAAATTTCTGGAGTTTGATGAGTAAGTTTGAGTAAGTTTTTCAGAACGGAACAATCTGTGTTTGTCTATCTGCCAGATCGATCGCTTTTTACGACGAAGCTGGAACACTTTTGCCAGTGCCAGAATTTGCCAAAGATTTTAGCCTTACAGTAGAAGGCTTATTTAGTTGGTTGCGATCGTGAATTTAGCTAAGTCAAGAAGGATTTAAAATATGGCTGCCAAGAAGATTTTGATGCTTGTCGGTGATTATGTGGAAGATTACGAAGTGATGGTGCCGTTCCAAGCCCTACAGATGGTTGGACACACCGTTCATGTTGTTTGTCCCGACAAAAAAGCTGGTGAAAAAGTGCGAACAGCCGTTCACGACTTTGAGGGCGATCGAACCTATAGCGAGAAACCAGGTCATAATTTTACGTTAAACGCCGACTTTGATGAAGTGGAAGCAGAAGCTTACGACGCCTTAGTAGTACCTGGGGGACGTGCGCCGGAGTACATTCGTTTAAATGAGAAGGTGCTGGATATTACCCGCCACTTTGCCGAAGCGAATAAACCTATTGCGGCAATATGCCACGGATTGCAGGTTTTGGCGGCTGCTGGAGTCCTGGAAGGTAAGAGTTGCACGGCATATCCCGCCTGTGGCCCAGATGTGACTATGGCTGGCGGACTCTACGCTCATATTCCCGTAGATGAGGCGATGGTTGATGGCAATCTGGTGACGGCACCGGCTTGGCCCGCCCATCCCCGCTGGCTGGCTGAATTCCTCAAACTTCTGGGAACAAGGATTGAGCATCCAGAGATGGCTGCTGTCTAAATCAAAAGCCGAGTTCGTAGGGGCGGGTTTGGCAGATAATTTGTGGCTAACCGACAAGAATCATGGCAAAACCCGCCCCTACAATTTACCTTGGCAGATAATTTGTGGCTAACCGACAAGAATCATGACAAAACCCGCCCCGACAATTTATAGCAACCGCTCTCGTCGTTTAGGGCAACTCCAACTCTTACTTATTTTCCAAATCCCTTACGGAGTAACCTTTTCCCTCTTCCCTCTTCCCTAGTCCCTAGCCCCTAGCCCCTAGTCCCTAGCTATACATGAAGTGGAGCAACAGTACAGCCCAAAAACCCGGTTTCTTGAAGAAACCGGGTTTTTCTATACCTCACTAACCTCAAAGAGCTGTATTACTTAACTCTGGGGCAAGGGGCGGAGGTGACTAGAAAACCGCCAGCTTCGACAATGAAGTCGTCGAAGTCGCGATCTTTTCCAGGAGGACGAACACCGTCGGGTCGCAGTACTCCGGTATCATCCCAGCTGATGCGGACGCCTTTGCGATCGCCCACCGTTCCGTCAGATAAACCACCTACAGACTGAGCAGAATCTGTCTCTTGGCTACCAGCAAGTTGCTCGAATTTTGTCGAGTAAAGTGTGGTTAGAAGCGTACCGTTGGGGCGAAAAACCTTTAGGTAGAAGGCATACTGAGTATTGGCATCAAACGTAAACCGCCTGATGGGATCTGGCACCGAGTTACCGGGTGTCCCCAGAAAATCCCTGGACGTGCCAGCGTCATCGGTGCGCGTGGAGGGATTATTAAGTTCGGATCGATCGCTGAAGTCGTCAAAGGGTTTAACTTCGGCAATCAGATCGGTCATTTCACGGGTAGCTAAGTTGATGACGCCAAAGGTTGACCTGTAATAGCCGTGGGATTCTCTGAATTCAAATTCGATCAGGGTATCTTCGTTATATTGGATACCGCGAGACGGGACGGTCATCTGAGCTTTAACTGCTGTCGAGAAGCTCCCTACAAGTCCGGCGGCGATCGCTCCCATCAGCAAATGCACCCCGGCTGCCCGATATCTCTTAAGCTTTTTCTGCATCATAGCTGTTATCACTTCTCCTCACTCACTATGGGGGCGAAACTCTACCAACTCTTAAAAGCTGGACTTATTTGTCCTACTCGTTCCAATTCGTTCCTCAAGTTGTCTCGATCATTCCTTAAGGCATTCAGCCGCTGACACGCAGCTGGATATTCGCCTGCAACTTCTTGGGGATTTCTTAAATACTGTCGGGGGCCGCCCGCACTTGGCGGTGCCGCTTCGACTGCCGCCAGACAAGCGTTATAGGCTTGTTGGGATTCATCGTTGAACCTTCTGACGCGATCGGCCAACTGGGGATCTAACCGACCGCCCCGACCACCGAATCGGGGCGCTGTGTTGTTCCAATAATTGGTTCCCGTGATATCGGGAGCGTGGTCAGCCCTGACTGGCCCAACCGTTAGCGACCCGGCAACTACAGATAGACCAACGACCCAAGCAAGGGATTTAATTGTCCGCATATAGCACCTCCTACTTAAAACTGAAATGAAATTCCAGAACCTAACACAAATCGAGGGTCGTCACCTCTACCGGCGAGGTCGCGCACGGCTGGGGTAATCACCCAAGGAAAGCGTTTAAACGGTGCGATCGAAAGTCCCAATGCTAGGTCTGTTCCTGTCCACTCTGTAATAAAACTGACAGGTCGGATAATGCGGAGGGCTATATTCCCAAAAAAGTTGGGGTCGTTATCACCAGCATCGATCGCACCATTCGATCGAAACTGTCCATCCCCTACACCGAGAGTGAGGGCGACACGACTCAAAGGAGAGCGAATAGATTCTCGCGTCCGAAAGATTTTGGTAATCACTCCATAGCGGGAATGTTCAAAGTCGTTGCTACCGATATTTACGAAGCCGTTGTAGCCCGCTGCTACTGAGAAGCTATCTCCAAAGCGACGATGCAGTTTAGCATTAAAGCCGCCTTCGCCAAAGTCATCTTCATCATTAAAATTTTCAAAGGCATAGGACAGTTCGACGCCCACTAATCTATCGGCATCGCCTAAGCCAATCCCAACCCCAACATTGCCATTATTGTCGTCCTCGTCGTCTCGTGTGGTGTTTTGATAGGTGCCGCCGATAAAGACGGTGTTTCGATCGGCCCCAAAACCTACGGGGATATAAAGGCTCAGACCGGGAGAAGATTCAAATTCATCTTCTACTTCTGGTATTGCCAGTGGGGTAATTCGTTCCGGACGGGGGCACTCTCTCGCCGTTCTTTGAGCTACCTGAGTAGACCCGGCAGGATCGGAGTTTTGTGTGGTTTGTTGACCGCAAGCAGTAGGCCGGTTTTGTGTGGGCGGATTTACCAGCTGGTTGACATCGGCGGTAAGGGATGATTGGGAAACGAAGTCGTTGGCGCGGAGTGCCTCAGCACCAGGGCCTTCTGTCAAAAGTAACTCAGTCGATCCTGGCTCGTTAGTATTTGTGGTTGATAACTGAGAAACGAGGTTATCTGTAGGTTGGGCTTTTTCTGGGAACGATCCGACTTGCCCTAAAACGTTTGTGCGATCGCTTTCTATCTCGGCAGCTAGTTGTGCTGCTAGAGTTTCCGGTGGCGCAACTGCCTCCTTCAACGCCGAGGAGAGTGCGATCGATTGTTCTATCGGAGGAGAGTGCTTACTCTGGCTGGGGTTGGCTTCGGCGCTCAGAGCCCCTGCTGCCAGAGCAGCTAACGTATAAACAGCAACAGTTGATAAACGCATAAAATGTAGTCTCACAAAACTCACACCAAAAGAGATCTTGGAAATGCCGCACCCTGAGCAAGGTTTAGCACCCATAAAATGTCAAGGTTAGTTACCCTGATGCTTTATCCGTATATTAAAGAGCGATATGCCCACAGGCAGAAGAGCGATCGCACTCTATTGCTTACTATCGTAAACTATCTTACGACAGCTGACGCAGCCTATTTACGAAAGAAGGATAAAGCGAGTCTATCGGTAGGCGACGATTCAAACTAATACTTAGTTCCTATACACCGATCGTTATTAACTGGAACAATGCCGAAAAAACTTGGGATTGTGCTTCTTACGGCAGAAATGTCAGCCTTGCGGGTGATGTGCTAAATAGGCTCTCCATCACAATCCCTTCGCGTCCGCCGAAAAATAGACTTGCGACAGTAGGTTGCGTTTCGCTTCACCAAAGCCCAACCTACAAAAAAAGGCGTTTCCAGATAGAACCTGGAAACGCGGGAAGATTGCTATTTACTACTAACTATCGAGCGCTATCAGCCTCAAGAATATAGCTAGCAACTTACGTTACTACTTCTTGGAAGCTGCCAGTTGATCTTGGAACTTGCTCTTAGCTGTCTTGAAATCGGTAGCCATTTTTTCCTGCTGCTGTTCACTGAAGTTGTCGCGGATTTTCGCGAACATTTCGTTCTCTTCTTGCTGCACGTGGTGCATAACAGCATTTATCAGCTGTTTAACTTCGTTTTTGAAGGTTGGTGAAGAGGGGCTGATAGACTTAATCTTTTCCAGCACCTGTTTCATTTCAGCTTGTTCTTTATACAGATCTTCGGTTTTTCCGTAGTAAGGACGTACTGCTGGGTAGACAACTTCTTCTTCAGCTTCGGAATGAGCGCTCAGATCTTTGTATATCTGACCGAAATACTCTTGGAGCTTTTGAGGATCTTCAGTAGATTGAAACTGGGTGAACAGAAGATTCACCTTGGTGTGATCCATTTTGATCAGCTCTTGAATGTTCATATCGCTCTTGCTGCGAGTAACAACGCTACCTGCAACACCTGTGAAAGCGGCGACGGCATCTTGAACCCGTGCCCAGATTCCTTGATCTGGATCTTTGCCCGTCAGTTCGCGGGTGCCCAGTATTTCCAGGATTCCTTTGAGTTGCTCTTGGTGAGCCCGGTTCTCAAAGTTAACAGTATTCAAAGGAGCGATCGCAACTTCAACGTCAGCGCCAACAATTTGAGCAGCTTTGTGAATTAGCAGTCCACTCATCGTTTGCTTATGCTTGAGCAATTCATGTTGGCTTACTTTCTCAAACAGGGTCAACTCTGAACCTTCCATGAGTTTCCGAGTTTCCGCAATCAGTTTGGTCGTTGTATGCTTCGGCTCTCCCTTGACACCATACTGAACAATCACAGTGTCTAGAACACCCATGTTTTTGCGATCGTCTTCCAGCATATCGCGCAGGCGATCGCAAATTTCTCGATCTCCACACTCTTTTATCAATGCTTCCTCATTCGAGATCAGTAGGTTTTGCACCGCTTTCATATCACCCAATTTCATGGCAATAGCAGTACGCTTGGTGTCGTCAATAGTCGATACCATCGTTTGTTCTCCTCTCTTAATCGTGTTACTTTGCAATGGGAACCTTATACGATAATCGCATAAGGTTCCAGTTAAGCCATCTTTCTTTTGACTGAATTATAAGTGAATTCATTCGAGTTTTAATTTATCTCTAAACATCGCGAACATTTGCTAAAATAACCTTTTCAAATTCTACATTAATAGCTACAACATTACTTGGATATAAGTTTCTACTTATAGATAGATAACAGTTAAATATCTCTTCCATCCCCAGACAGATACGCTTTTGATAGGGATACCCTAGATTTACTCAATAAGAGGAAAAAAAGAGATAGGGAAGTGACGCCATAACAGTCTCTACTGCGCTGGTGTTGATAGAACTCGGCTGAAATGGGAATAACCATTTCCCAGAACTTTAGCAGGCCGAGAAAAAGGAACTATCGTCAAAATTTATCAACTTTAGAAACGATAAAAACAAGAGAGAGAAGTATGACACAAACTCCCAATCTCCCCCCGCTGATTGAAAGTGATGAGACAGATTATCGCGATAGCGGGGTAACCAGTACAGTTGCGATCGCAGGACATCCCCTGCATCCTCTCATCGTCACCTTTCCAATCGCTTTTCTGGTGGGACTAGCGGCAACCGACCTAGTATATTGGTGGACAAAGGATTTCTTCTGGGCGCAAGCATCTTTTTGGCTGCTGGCCGCTGGGTTGGCTTCGGCCTTGCTAGCAGCACTCACCGGCATTATGGATTTTCTCAGAATTGAACGAGTCCGCAAGCGCAGTGCTGGGTGGGCGCATCTGCTACTCAACGTTAGTGCGATCGTTCTCACAACTATCAACCTGATACTGCGTTGGGGCAACACCGCCGGAGCAATTTTGCCCATAGGACTCACAATTTCCCTCCTTGTGGCTACACTTCTCGGTCTTTCGGGTTGGTACGGTGCCGAACTTGTTTACCGACATAAAGTTGCTGTGATTGGCTACGGCGACGCACACAGATAATTACAGCCCTTTTCAGGTGAGTGAGATACATAGAAACCCGGTTTCTTCAAGAAACCGGGTTTCTATGTACTTCATCCGACTGCAACCTACTTTTAAAGTGAGTACCTGTCTGAGCGATAATTTATCTCAGACAGGTTTTCGTTTTTACCTAAATGCTTCAAAAAGCAACTATTCGCCAACTGACTATCCTCTCGCTGATCGTTGTCACGCCGCTTGGCCTTCTATCCAAATTCTACAAAGGCCCAGGCGATTGGTGGTTCAATGATTATGCAGGTGATATTCTTTATGAAATTGCCTGGTGTTTATTCGTATTTTTACTGATTCCAAACCGCCAAGCCCTGATTAAAATACCTATATGGGTATTTGTCATTACTTGTATAATCGAATTTCTACAACTTTGGCATCCTCCCCTTTTACAACTAATCCGATCGAGCATCTGGGGCAAATTGCTGCTGGGAACTACTTTTGTATGGTGGGATTTTCCCCACTATCTCATCGGCTGCTTCATCGGTTGGTTATGGTTACGACTTGTTTGGAGATTTCACGACGACTAATGTTAAGCTTATCTGTAGTATTAAATACCAATGACTCGTCAGTACCCGATCGCCAATGCTTTTGATAAGGGTGCCACTCTATATATAGTGTTTCCATTTGAAATGTACACAATGGTAGGTTGGGTTAGACGAGGTAATTAACTTAATAATGCTCACAGATAAGTGTTTTCCCGCGTCGTAACCCAACATTCACTATTAAATATGTGTTCACGACTCATTTGAAAACGCTATAGTATGCGATCGCGACAAGCATTTACCAGGAAACCCAGTCCCATGAAAAAACAGGTAAAAGTCAAACCTAATTCAAAACAGCAAAAGATTGAAGAAGCCCCAGATGGAAGCCTCACAGTACATTTGAAGTCGCCTCCAGTAGATGGTAAGGCAAATGAAGAGCTAATTAAACTGCTGGCTGAAAAATTTGACGTACCCAAATCCAAAATCAGTATCAAGACAGGGTTATCCTCAAAAAACAAGCTAGTTGAAATAGCTACTGATTCTTAAATGAGTAGCCTTTGATTGATTCCACATAATTATTGTATGACACAACCTTCAATTATGAACACCCTAAAAATATCCCTTTCTTTAATAACTTTTACATTGCTAACTCCTGCTGTTAACGTGCAAGAAGTTAAAAGTCAAGTCAACTACAATAATAATTCCCAAATAGTTAGACAGATGTTGGAAACTAAATATTGTCCAAGCTGCGACCTGAGAAACGCTAACTTGAGATCTGCTAATCTAGTAGGCGCTAACCTCCAAGATGCCAATCTAAGCAACGTTGATTTAAGCAATGCTGACTTGAGTGGTGAATTAGTTCAATTTAGGTGCGGTAATCGCCCAGAATTAGTACCTGCAAATTTAAGTGGTGCTAACCTAAGCGGTGCTAATTTGGAGAATGCTAACCTCAAAGGTGCCAACTTGGAAAACGCCGACCTCAGAGGCGCTAATCTGAAGGGCGCTAACTTGGAAAATGCCAATCTCACAGGTGCCAATATCGACGGCGCAATTGGAATTGAGCAAATAAAATCTTTTTCTAAGCAGATGATACTACCTTTAGAAAAAATGTGGAACGCTGTTAATAAATGTGGAAATAAGTAGAGATATTTGTTAAAATTAACAGATAAATACTCTGTAAAGATATGTGTGGACGATTTAGCTTTACTCAGTCAGAGAAGATAGTAGCTGAGATATTTCAGCTAGCCTCCGTTCCGACTCTATCGCCACGATACAACATTGCGCCAACGCAACCAGTACCGACAGTTTTAGTAGATTCCGATGATAAAAATCGGCAGTTGAAAATGTTGCGTTGGGGTTTAATTCCATCCTGGTCTAAAGATATTAAAATTGGTGCTAAGCTGATTAACGCTAGGGCAGAAACCGTTGCTGAAAAGCCAGCTTTTCGGTCAGCTTTTAAGCGTCGGCGGTGCTTAATTTTAGCTGATGGATTTTATGAATGGCAAGAACAAGAAGGCAAGAAGCAACCATTTTATTTCCGCTTGCAAGATGGAAAACCTTTTGCATTTGCTGGATTATGGGAACGCTGGTCAAAAGGTGAGGATGAGGCGATCGCATCTTGCACGATTCTGACGACCCAATCAAACGAGTTAATGGGCCCAATTCACCACAGAATGCCAGTAATTCTCGATCCAAAAGACTACGACAAATGGCTAGATCCAGAAGTGCAAAAACCAGAATCTCTACAATCGCTTCTGCAACCATACAAATCAGAAGAGATGACCTTTTATCCAGTCACCACAAAGGTTAATAACGCCAAAACGGATAGCCCAGATTGTATCAAGAAGGTGTGAGACGATGACCGCAATGGGTGCAGAAGCGATCGACCTCTCCCACCACCTTACCGCATTCCGTACAAAAACGCTTGGTTGCAGCCGTTTCTTCCTCTACAGAACCCATCCGCATCTCCATATTCCCCATCCGCATTTCCATATTGGGCGACATCCGCATTTCCATATCGCCGATCGGTTTCATAGGTTCCATTGGTTTCATCGGCTGCATTGGCGGCTGAGGGCTTTTTTCTACCTGCTGGAGTGGTATAACCTCCGCATTACTGAGTGACGGAGTTTCACTGAAACTACTGATTCCATTAGCTTGCAAACGCACAAAGCGCGAACCTTCTGTCCCCTCAATTTGCAACACAAAACCAGTCGCGCTACGGAATAAAGCAGGCGGCTTCGTCCAAGTACCCGTTTGAAAGCTACTGCTTTGGCTTTGCTGCTGTCCCGGACTGCTGCTAATGAGAGTTATTGCTGTCTGCGGTTCCTGATTTTCGATGTAAACCTGTTGACCGCTGCCTAAGTCACCTATGTAAGCTATCATGAGTTTAGTCAAATGATATTAATTAATCTCATTTTAGAACAATTTTTAGGGTAAAAATGACAATTTTAGTTTTTATTAATAAGACTTACGCAGAAACCCGGTTTGTCAAGTCGATGAAATTCTGGGATAGACGATTCGTAGTAAGGACTTTAGTTCTTATTCGTATGTTATTGCGCTTTAGCGCTCAACTCGTATGTTGTTGGGCTTCAGCCCTAAAGCGCTTTAGCGCCACAACATACCTAATACT
>NZ_JAIQZN010000018.1:0-75188 GCF_023333585.1 Argonema antarcticum A004/B2 | reverse complement strand
TTATGCCACAACAATTGCTAAAACGACTATTCACCGTCAAAGAATATCACCTGATGGTTGATGCTGGTATTCTCAAAGAAGACGATCGCGTAGAACTTATCAAAGGAGAAATTGTTCAAATGTCGCCAATTGGAAGATTTCATGCGGCTTGTGTAAAACGATTAATCAGGCTTTTTTCTCAATTGCTAGGTGAACTAGCTATAATTGGTGCCCAAGATCCAGTAGAATTAGACGACCTCTCCGAACCACAACCAGATTTAGCATTGCTGAGAATACGCGCAGATTTTTACCAATCTGGACATCCGCAACCAGAAGATATACTATTAATTATAGAAGTAGCAGATACCACAGTTGAATCTGACCGAGAGGTAAAAATACCCCTTTATGCGAGTAGCGGTATTGTCGAAGTTTGGTTAGTCAATATTCCGGCAGAATGTATCGAAGTTTATCGGCAACCTTCAGCGAATGGTTATCAAAATGTGCAGGTATTTGGGCGGGGACAATCTATTTTTGTAGAAGCTTTTCCCGATGTTAATTTTACAGTTGATGAAATTTTGGGATAGAGGATTCGTAGTAAGGACTTTAGTTCTTATTCGTATGTTGTTGCGCTTTAGCGCTCAACTCGTATGTTGTTGGGCTTCAGCCCTAAAGCGCTTTAGCGCCACAACATACCTAATACTAACTATCAACTTGAATTAAGTCAAAAAATATCTTAGCACTATAATAGGATAAAAGCAGGGAGTTCGTTATGCCACAACAATTGCTAAAACGACTATTCACCGTCAAAGAATATCACCTGATGGTTGATGCTGGTATTCTCAAAGAAGACGATCGCGTAGAACTTATCAAAGGAGAAATTGTTCAAATGTCGCCAATTGGAAGATTTCATGCGGCTTGTGTAAAGCGTCTCAATGAATTGTTTGTTTCGCGTCTGGCGCAGTTGATAACAGTGGGAGTTCAAGATCCAATTGAATTGGATGATAACTCCGAACCACAACCAGATTTAGCATTGCTGAGAAGGCGCGCAGATTTTTACCAATCTGGACATCCGCAACCCGAAGATATACTATTAATTGTTGAAGTAGCAGATACCACAGTTGAATCTGACCGAGAGGTAAAAATTCCCCTTTATGCGAGTAGCGGTATTATGGAAGTTTGGTTGGTGAATATTCCGGCAGAATGTATAGAAGTTTATCGGCAACCTTCAGCGAATGGTTATCAAAATGTGCAGGTATTTGGGCGCGGACAATCTATTTTTGTAGAAACTTTTCCCGATGTTAATTTTACAGTTGATGAAATTTTGGGATAGGCAGTTCAGCGATTTGATGTAGGGGCGAAGCATCGCTGCCAAAATTTACGATCGGTAGCGACAATTCCGATTCAGCGATGCTTCGCCCAGCCCCAACGGCAATTAATAAATAAACCAGGACTTACGCATAGAAACCCGGTTTCTGGTCAAGAGAATTCATCTAACAATGGTTTCAGCCTTACCTAGTGTCGAAATCATGTTAATCAGTGATAGCTCTGATTAAAACCTCCTTCAGGGAGATTCCTTCCTTCTCTATCTCATCAATTGTGATTGTATCTACAATATCGAACCTAGCTCCTGCACTTTGGAGGTCATCATCTAGAGTCTTCAGAAATTTGGTTGCTTCAGCATCATTTCCAATCTGGATAAATGAGATACCTCATTCCTCATCTCTATCTATTTTTTGGGTAGCATTAATAATTGTTTTTATCACAGCTTGGTGGTTGTCTGGCTGACCATCTGTTACCACAAGAATAATTTCCCCACCCAATTTTGCTTGCCCCTGTTCCTTACGTTTAAAATAGCTTTTTAGAGCATCTTTCAAAACTTCTCCCATTTCCGTTCTTCCTACAGGCTCATTCTCACTGAATATTTGCTCAACTTTGCTAGCCGTTACATTATCATATCGCCTAAATAGAGATGAAAAAGTATAAACAGTAATGCCATCTGGAGAAAATTCTTCACACTTGCTAGCCAAACCGAAAGTAGTTTCTTGCATCACATCCCAACGCCTTCTACCACCCTCACAATCTTTTTTTGCCATACTCGCACTCTTATCGATGATTAGAGTGTAGTCACGATTTTCTAGATCGATCACAATAGATTCCACCTGCTTAATTTACAACTTATGCGAATTTGTAGGTACACGGCATAATTAAAACTTTGGATGACAGACATTATTTTATGATGCCGTGTCCTTACAGCATGATTGACTCGAAAGAAGAGAAATTTTCAAGACCATTTAAACCATTTGGCAATATTCTCTATGATACTCACGATATTTCCGATTTTTGCTGCTATCCAAGAAGGTGGATGTAGAACATCTGCTTTCGTCAAAATAAAGGTAAGCTTACTCATCAGTATTGCTTTTTGTTCTTGAGTATATCCCTCCATTATTTTTTTGAGGGACTGCAAATCAAAAACAACTGAGCGATTGTCAGCATGAATCGCCCATAAGATTACATCAGAAGATTGAAGATGTTCTCTGTACTTTTGCAAATACTTTTCGTCTGCTTCGTCTGACTCTCCGATCCCTGGAAGGTCATAAAAATACAGATTTTCCTTAATAGGAATAGCAGGTATCTCTCCTCCCTCCGGTAATGGCGTACATGGTTTAACAGGATCGGTTTTCAGTTTAGTGCCGAATAAAGCATTGATCAGAGAAGATTTCCCAACACCGGTTTGACCTACAATAGAAACACGAAATTGACGATCATTTACGCTTTTTTTTAGGACATCTTGAACGAGCTTAAGCTGATCTGGGGTCAAATCAGGCTCTTTTATTTCCATGTCATGCTCCTCACTAAGCAGAGTTTATATTCGTCTTGATTATTCGATCGCAGTTGCCTTATAATCCTTACTGTACAAACTCAACCTCAGCTTTGTCAGTGATAAAAAGTGACAAAAAGTGATAAAAAGTAGTAACTTTCGCTAGATCATGCTAAAATGTCCTGTTAGGAAGATGCGCCGAAGAGTTACGATACTCTCACAAACTATTCACACATCTCTCTCAACCCGACTTCCTTGGCCTACGACAACACTTGCAAATATCTGGCCGAAAAATTTCCAGCCGCCTTTGTCCAATGGCTGCTGCCACTCGATCGGCCCACCACCATTCAGGTTCTCAAAACTGAACTAATTCAAGAACCAATCCGCGCTGATTCTCTGGCCTTCCTGCAAGCCGATAACGAAATTCTACATCTGGAATTTGAAACCCTACCGTATTCCGACCCTCCAATCCCGTTCAGAATGCTTGACTACTACGTCAGGCTGAAGCGTCAATATTCCTGTTCCATCCATCAAGTAGTAATCTTTTTACAGCAAACAGCCTCAGAACAAGCTTTTGTATCGGAGTATACAGACGAAAACACCCGACACCGCTATCGAGTTATTCGCCTGTGGGAAGAAGACCCCGCTTTACTGTTATCCGTCCCCGGCTTGCTGCCATTCGCGACATTATCTCAAACTAACTCGCCGCGAACTTTGCTAGAGCAAGTGGCTAATCGGATTGCTACAATTGAAGAACCCGATCGACAAGCCGATCTGATCGCTTGTACCCAAGTCCTCGCAGGTTTGAGATTTGAAAAAAACTTAATCAGACAACTATTTAGGAAGGAAACTATGCGGGAGTCTGTCATTTACCAAGAAATTCGCGAAGATGGTCTCCTTGAAGGTCTCCAACAAGGACGGCAACGGGAGGCGCTGTCGTTCGTCACTCGCCTTTTGACTCGCAGAATGGGTACGATCGCGCCTGAAACGCAAGCACAAATTCAGACCTTATCCGTAGAAGAATTAGAAAATTTAGGGGAAGCACTTTTGGATTTTTCAGAAGGAACAGATTTAGCGAATTGGCTGAATCAACGCTAGCTATATCCCCGACTTCTTGAAGAAGTCGGGGATATAGCCTCATCTGTTTAAAACTTCATCCGATACTTTAAGGAAATTTAACTTATGACGGTTGATGAAGCTCTCGCGATCGCAGAAACAGTCCTCGATGGCGAATGCTTAAACGACGTTGAATATCTAATCTTCAGGCAATGTTGGCAAGGCAGATGCTCCTATGAGGAAATCGCTAAACTCTCCAAGTATGATGATGAATATATAAAATCCGTTGCTGCTAAACTTTGGAAACAACTCTCAGACGCTTTTGAGGAAAAGGTCAAAAAAAATAATTTACAGTCTGTTTTTAAACGATACTTGCGACGAAATCAAATAAGCTTGCATCGAACTCAGGAAATAGAAGTAAACCTCAGCGGTGCTAATCTGAGTGGAGCAACATTAAATTTAGCTAGCCTAAGTGGAACAAGACTATTATTTACAAACTTTAGTGAAGCAGTCTCATGTCAAGAAGATTTAGAGCAAGCATTATTACCTGATAGTAACACCAACTCCCCAGAAGAAATCATCGAATCCGAAGAAGAAGATAACCAGCAAACTCACTCTAACTCACAAGAAAAAATCTATCTTTGGAATGATTTACATTTCTACTACGAAGAACAAATAAAAATAGCCGAAGCACTCGATCGGGCCAACATCTTCTTCTTCCCCAATGCCAAAGCACGCCTCACAACACCAGAAGGCAGACAAAATCAAGAACCCAATTTCCTAATTTTCCATCAAGGCAAATGGGGTATTCTGGAATTATCACATCCCGATCGAGCAAAAGCTGAAGAACGGGTAGCGAAGCGAGTCGCCAGACATCGCCTTTTTGAAACTCACGGCATCCGTATCATCCACTATTGCGACTGTAACAGGTGCAATGAAGAACCCGATCGCGTTGTCCAAGAGTTTCTAGAGATTTTGGGTCAGGAATAGATCTGGAGATGGCCCAATTTTTGTCACCACCAACAGCGATGAGTATATCGGCTTACCCAGCGGCTTCCTAGTTGCGGGTTCTCCCAGCGTCGTCAGTAGCCTCTGGAGATTGACCGATTTGTCAAGCGCATTTTTAATGATTAAATTGTATGAAAACTTACAAAATCAAATATCCGTACCAACTGCCCTCAACCAAGCCCAAATCTGGTTGCGGAATGTCAGCAAAGGAGAATTTTTACACTGGACTAATCGCCTCAATTTAGGTAACAATTGGATAGAGGAAATCCAAGCTAAACTGGACTCGTTCTTGGATGATACACCTTTCGCCCATCCTGTTTATTGGGCTGCTTTCTGTGCCATTGGGCAATAAAACCGATCGCGCTTTATATCAAATTACCCCACGAAAATGGATCAAACTATTCCCGCTTTACTGCAAGTATTCAAATCTACCCCTGCCCTCTTCCCCGCTAAAACCATCCAAGAGTTAGATGGAAAACTAGCTGGTTTGGAAAACGAAAATATCCATATTGTCACCAAAGAAATCAAAGATTGGGTTGGCAAACAAACTCGCCCAATCAAAGATAATGTGACTCTATTCGCCCAATCTTTTAGAGAAATTAAAACTGTGCGTAAGGTGGAAGCCTCGGAAGAGGAAATGCTACAAAACCGCTTCCGAGAATTGCGAGACGCGGTGAAAAGTAAACTCAACCCACCGCAAAAATCGCAAACCAATTCATAGGCATTCATTGTTCATTGTTCGTTGTTCGTTACTCCGATTCCTAATGACCAATGACCAATGACTATATTAACATGAATTATCAAGTATACGCCATTTTCAATTTCAAGACTTTGTACAAAATTGGGATATTTTTTACCGCAGATGAATGCGGATAAACACAGATGTAGATGTAGATTTATCGCTACGCAGATGATGGTCGTTTTTGAATACTTTTTTGGATATTCTTTCAGTCCTCTTCAGAGGACTTTCGCTATTAGCCTGCGAATTGATTCGCAGGCGGGCGTGGGCGACAACGCCATGATTTATTTGCTACACGCTCATGATAATTAGCTAATTGACTTTGTACAAAATTGGGAGATTTTTTACCGCAGATGAACGCGGATGAACGCAGATGTAGATGTAGATTTATCGCTACGCAGATGATGGTTGTTTTTGAATAGTTTTTTTGATATTCTTTCAGTCCTCTTCAGAGGACTTTCGCTATTAGCCTGCGAATTGATTCGCAGGCGGGCGTGGGCGACAACGCTATGATTTATTTGCTACATTATCATTGATTCTCTGGGGGGTGATAAAACTTGTTCAATATCTCAATAATATCAATTATGGTGACATCCGTTGTGTAAAAATATCGGATATATCTTATCCAGTATTTTATCTGCGTTCATCTGCGGTTAATTTTTCCAATTTTGTTAGCCTAGCGGAGATGATATAAAGCCTTTTTCATCTGAGTGAGGTACAGAGAAACCCGGTTTCTTGAAGAAACCGGGTTTCTGGGGTGTATTTCATCCAATTGAAAACCGCTATAAAATGTTGCCAACCTCAACGAAAGGTAGTGCAATCTTATCCAAATATCATATATAGCGTTTTCAAATGAGTCGTGAACACATATTTAATAGTGAATGTTGGGTTACGACGCGGGAAAAGACTTATCTGTGAGCATCCGATAAGTTAATTACCGCGTCTAACCCAACCTACCATTGTTTACATCTCAAATGGAAACACTATATATCTGATACGCCAACCATCCTAACCCCAGTCCTAACCAAGAAGTTCCAAGTAAGATTAGAAATGTGTGAAACTTGCTGAAGGACTTGACTAACTCGTCCGAAGCCAAAGCCAAAGCCCAAGCCCAAGCCAAAGCCCAAGCCGAAGCCGAAGCCAAAGCCCAAGACGAAGCCGAAGCCGAAGCCGAAACCCAAGCCGAAGCCGAAGCCAAAGCCAAAGCCCAAGCCGAAGCCAAAAGCGAAGTCCAAGCCCAAGCCCAAGCCAAAGCCGAAGCCGAAGCCAAAGCCGAAGCCAAAGCCCAAGCCCAAGCCCAAGCCCAAGCCGAAGGTGCTGAGAAGAAGCCTAAAACTGCATAGCTTAACAAAACTCCTGTTAGCTTACCCCAAGGAATATTTCTTCGTTTTTTCGGCGGTAAACTAACCTCCACAGTGCGATTCGCCACTTCCAACAACTTCAACCATTCCTGCATCGACTGAGGACGGTTTTTCGCTTCCAACTCCATCCCCTTGAGAATCGCCCGATTCAACTCATCGCTGATATCAGCGTGTTGCTTAGGTTTAATCAATCCGACATTCTTCAACTTCCGATCCAAAGAAGATGTCGGACATTGACCAGTTACCGCATAATATAAAGAAGCTCCCAAACAGTACACATCAACTGTTAGTTCCCGACTTCCCATCATCTGTTCGTAAGGCGCAAAGGCGAGATTGCCAAAATGCTTGGAACTTTCCACAGTTTGCAGAATTTCCCCAGCAATGCCAAAATCAATCAAAATTGCTTTACCGTCTCTCTGCACCATGATATTGCCGGGGTGAGCATCCCGATGCACCAGTCTCGCTTGATGTACCACCGTCAAAGCTTCCCCAATTTGTCGCACGTACTCCACCGCTTCGTTTGCTGGTAACGCCCCTCGCCGCTGCACCAAATTAAACAAACTCTCCCCTGATACAAAATCCATTACCAGGCAGTATATCCCCCCCTCTTCAAACAAATCCCTGACGCGCACGATATTGGGATGCTTCTGTTCAGAGAGTTTTTCCAGTCGCCGCCCTTCCTCGACGAATCGCTGCAAATATTTCGGGTATTCCGGGTCATTTTTCAGCCTTTCGTTGGGCGTTTTAATCACGATTAACTGTTGCAGCAGCGTGTGTCGTGCTTTGTAGGTAATCCCGAAACCGCCTTGTCCCAGGATTTGCTCGATAATATATTTACCATTCTGCAACCGCTGACCCGCTGCCCAAACCATGTCGCGCTTTCCAGACACTTTGGTTTATTGTGACACAGGATGAGAAAATTGTAGTAACGCACCAATACTGTTCGGATAAGCAGCAGAATAGAAACCCGGTTTTTTGAACAATAAATACCTTCGCCATTTCTTTGTAGGTTGGGTTGAGGAACGAAACCCAACGAATTTGCCCTAGTTTCGTCGTTCCTCAACCCAACCTACGAATCTGTTCGGATAAGCACCAGAATAGAAACCCGGTTTTTTGAACAATACCCTCACCATTTCTTTGTAGGTTGGGTTGAGGAACGAAACCCAACCAATTTGCCCTAGTTTCGTTCCTCAACCCAACCTACGAATCTGTTCGACTCGGCACCAGAATAGAAACCCGGTTTTTTCAAAAAACCGGGTTTCTAACCTCACACTGATGGTCAAATTTCACTTACTCGATAAATTTGTAGCACCTCTTCCAAACTATTCGCCGTCTTGAGTCTTTCCTGAATTGCCTTCAATACATCTACATCCGAAATCTGAGATATTTCTGGCAATAGCTGTAATCCCTCACTACCGAATTTTAGCTCCAAACCAAATTCAATAGCTGATAAGATTCCTTGTTGTAAACCTTGCTGCAACCCTTGCTGCAACCCTCGTTGTTCTCCTTCCCTCCAAATCTCTTGATACCAAGGCGATTCTCGTAAAACAGCCATATCCCACCTCATAATTTGCTGGACTAAACGAGTTTCCAATACAAAGGTAGCAAAAAAAGCTAACAGGTTTTCTAACTCATTCAACTGTTCATCAGCACGCAAAAGTTGTACTGCTTGCTGCACTACTGCTTCCTCACCACCACCTCTCAGCACTGGTACAAAGGGAAGTAAAGATGTTAACTGTTGTTGAAAAACTGTTTGGACATCTACTTCCCAGAGATTAATTACGCGATACTCCTGAGTTGCTCTTAATCCGAAAACCTGTGATTCATGGCCTCTAGCTATAACCACTCCCGGTGTTGGTTGCAAAATATTAATCAGTACCGGGTAGACTGGCAAGTTGTATCGCTCCTCTGCCAGTGCTGCATAAGCTCGCATTCGTAAAGGCATCCGATTATTATAGCGCAATTGTATCTCGTTCAGCACTAAAAACTCGCCGATTTGTGGACTGTAGGCTTTTACTATTACATCGCCCTCTCGACTAATCCACTGGAACTCAGAGGTAAGAATATCTCGCGCCGTTATATTGGAGGACTGCGTTACCCATTTCACCCAAGCATCGGGTGCTAAACTAATTAAACGTTTGCTACCGATGTCTGCTGATTTAGTCATTGGTCATTTGTCATTTGTAAAAGTGAAGCATTCGGAACTATAAATTTGGAGGATATGCGCCGTCCATAAAAAGGTTTGAAAAAGGTAATCCAGCCTACAACAATTTAATTTTAGTCAGTAGTCGATCGCAACGAACAACTGACTACTGACTACCAACCAATTTAAGTTGTATACTCGGCGTTAATCTTCACGTAGTCGTAAGTCAAATCGCATCCCCAAGCTTTACCAAAACCACCTCCATTGCCAATACTTACCGAAATTAAAACAGTATCTTCTTTCAAATAAGCACCAGCTGCTGCTGTTTTCAAATATGCACTAGCAGCAGATCGATCGAATGCCAAAGGTTGTCCGTTTTCCATTAGTAAGAAATTACCTAACCTGATTTGCAAATTTTCTTGATCGAAATGAACACCAGCACGTCCCGCCGCTGCTGCAATTCTTCCCCAGTTGGGATCGCGACCGAAAATAGCTGATTTAACTAGAGATGAACCGGCGATCGTTTTGGCAACTTGACGCGCCGCTTTGTCATCAGTTGCGCCAGAAACTACTACTTCAACGAGACAGGTGGCACCTTCGCCGTCCCGTGCGATCGCTTTTGCCAAATGCTGACAAACTGCTGTTAACATGGCCTCTAAATTTTCTGCTTCTGGGCCCATTTCGGTAATCGCGGGTGTGCGAGATTGTCCGTTAGCCAAAGCAATTAAGGTGTCGTTGGTACTGGTATCGCCGTCAACAGTAATTTGATTGAAGCTTTTATCGGCGGCGCGACTCAACATTTGCTGCCACAGGGAAGGAGAAACTGCTGCATCACAAGTTACAAAAGACAGCATTGTCGCCATGTTGGGATGAATCATGCCGGAACCTTTGGCAATTCCACCGATTCGGACTGGACGATCGTGCATCATTGTTTCTAGAGCGATCGATTTTGGCACTAAATCTGTGGTGACGATCGCCTTTGCAGCTGAATCGCCTCCCGTTTCCGATAAGGCGGCGACGAGTTGCGGAATTGCTGCTTTCAGCACATCCATCTTAATCCGCTGACCGATAACTCCGGTGGATGCTAGCAAGATGGAGTCTGAGGGAATATTCAATATTTGAGCTAAATTTTGGGCGCATTCGATCGCATCAATCCAACCTTGGGAACCTGTAGCGGCGTTCGCTTGTCCAGCGTTGCAGAGAATAGCGCTGGCACCTGGTTTAGATTGCAGGCGCTGACGGCAGTAATCCACAGGGGCGGCGCGTACAACAGAGGTGGTGAATACTCCAGCTGCGATCGCTTCCACATCCGACACAATCAAAGCTAAATCCGGTAATCCCGAAGCTTTCAGTCCAGCCGTAATCCCCGCCGCACGATACCCCCTGGGTGCTGTCACGCTACCGCTGATTTCTTGCCATTCTGTCATAACTTTCCCCTCCAGCTTTTTGGTTTCCAGGGCGGATCATACCATTTTAGATTTTAGATTAAAGATTTTAGATTTTAGATTAAAGAATTGAATAAACTCTTGCTGTGAGCGATTTTCAGTCAAGTTATAGCAAAGTGCTTCGGCTTTAGTGCTGAGTACAAAGTGCTGAGTGGAGAGTGGGAAGTGCTGAGTGGGGAGTGGGAAGTAGGCATTTTATATTTCAGATTTCAGATTTGAGATTTCAAATGAAACCTGAAATCTTCCCCTCTTCCCTCTTCCCTTTTGACTTTTGACTTTTGACTTTTGACTTTTGACTTTCCTAGCCCCTCAAAAAAAAAAGGGGAGTCGCTTGGATGGACGACTCTCCCGATCATCAGGGTGCATCTACATACACGATTATAATGGCATAGGGGTGAGGGGTGACACCCCCTATTGTAGTTTTTTGATGAAGTCTGAGGGCTTTTTCGTAAAGTTGAGACTAAGATTTGAATTACTCGCGGTTGCTAACGCCAGCCGTGGGCTTCTGTCGCTTCATCTACCAAATTTTCTTTCGGCGGTCGGGGGCAGCGTGTTGTTGGGGTGTGCGGCTATCGAATTTTGGGTTCTATAAATATCCCATTTTGGGATTATCCGAAAATGGGTTTATTGTGTTGAAGTATGCTTAGTGCTACATCAAGGCACAATGAAGTCTATTTTTAGCAATGAGTATGACATATTTCGCCGCTGCATGATTGCCGCACGCAAAGAAGCGCGGCTAACTCAGGAGGCACTTGCTAAACATCTTAAGAAGCCGCAATCTTTCGTAGCTAAATACGAGAACGGTGAGCGGCGTTTAGATGTAATTGAGTTTCTGTTCGTTACCCATGTAATTGGTGTAGATCCTTGCGACATCATCAGGAAAGTCGAACAAGGAATATCTGAACTATCCTGTAAGGATGAGGAATGAATACGCAAGATGTAATTAGACTCGCATCACAATATCTCAATGATTTATCAGGGCACACTTTTGACGTTTTAAATGTCTCTAAACCTGTGACTGTGAATGCAGCCGTAAATTTGTCTAAAGTTATCTCAAAACTTTCACCACTGCTTGGCAATTTAATTGAGTTTAACACTGTTGAATTTCTAAATAAACAAAACGAATTTGCTGATTTTGGAAAATGGCAGAGGCAAGATCCGGGCTTTCCAGATACTATTTTTGTGGGAGAAGTTCAACCAATGCCGGGACTAGAAATTAAAGCATGGTTTCCATTGGCGACAGAAATAACAGCACGCTTTAAAGATAGTCAAAACCACTTCAGCTTCGATCAAACTTACGTTGTTATGCTGGCATGGCTTCCTGAAAAAATTATCTACGGTAAGCCTCGAATTCTTGATGTATGTGTCGTTTCTGGTTTATCTGTAGCTGTTGCTAGGGACACTCATTATCATAATCCACCTGATTATCTTGTTTTAGAACCAGAAGATACAACTCAAAGAACAGCAAATTTGCAACAGACAAACACTAATGGATATAAGTTTCAGGGATCTATTGAGGAATTATTAGAAGCTCAAAAAATTGTTGACTCATGGGGCGTTGAAGGAAAAATATACAAACCGACCAGAGACTATCAACGTCTTCTACGTCAGCTACGAATAAGATATGAATATAGACTAGACACTAATTTTGCTAAGATGGATAGAATTGTGCATCCAGGAATTAAAGAGTTCAAGCAACGTATCTACAATACGGAAGTTCATGGTATGACAGTTGGACAATGGAATAGACTTTTATCAAGTCGTCGAGAAGAAAACATAAAGATATTTTTACAAGGGTATCTAGATATTAAAGAAGAGAATATTGATGAACTTATTGACTAAATCGCTGCACCCCATAGTAGAAATAGTCCGGGTCTGTCTCACAAGAAAAAGCTTTGCGTCTCAGTTTACGTGCAGCTAAAGATGCACTGAAGAGTCCACCAAAAGGCTCCCAAATGACATCATTGTCATCACTTGATGCCTCAATAATGAGGCTCATTAAGTCAAGAGGCTTTTGATTAAGATGTACTGCTTTTCCAGAGAAAGTTTTCACCCGCTCGTCGCCTCGGAGAGCTTGGCGCTCCCAAACATTTGTAAAACCATAAGGACATCTAAATTTCGATCGCATTCTGCTCCATTCTTGTCCTGTTAAAGATCGATCTCCATTTAGAGAAAAGTAGGGTTTTCTTTCAGGTCTACCATGCTCATTTGCGTAGTTAACCAGTCTCTCAAACATCTCTGGAGGAGGGAAATACCATAAATGTCCTCGATCGAAATATTTTCTGGTTGCGGCATCTACCACACCACAAGCATCATTTGCACGTCGTAATGGTAGTCCAGAGCGTTTCCACTCTTCTAGAAGCCACACCTTTAAAGTAAGCTCGTTAACTTTAACCTCTCTTACATATTGGACACAAACTTCTGTAACTACAGGAAATCTGCGGATCTTTTCCGTGTTAACGTTTCCTGCTATGTGACCTTTTCCTTTGTTCCAAATATTGCAATTGACGTAGCGCCAACCATACTTTTCCAGAATTGGATGTACAACAGCCCAACCAATTTCTGAATTCCAAAACCAAAGTGTTGTACATGACATTGATGCTTTTGACCATGCCTCAATATGAGGCTCATACCAGTTAGGTAAATCAATATGGTCTGAAGTATCTCCTTCAAAGCCAAGAACACCGTAAGCCCCATCGGAAACGATAACGGTAGGTTCCTCCCAGTTTTCATAGTGTTGAAGGCTATCGCCCAAATGTAGAGTTACACACTCATCACTCCACACAGAAAAATTAAAGTTGGTGTTAAGATTAACTGCTTTCCCACGCCCAACTGTGCTAGTAGCTTTCCGCTTCAATGGGCTAGAAGGGCTTACACCCGGATTGGCTCGATTCATTTATTGACTTGTGTAAATTTAAGTATTAGGTATCTGCTACTTTATCCTATTTTGGGATATTTGGATAGTAGGATACCTAAATTAATATTGATTTTTTAGGGAGTTCGATGCCCCCTAAAAAATCAGCTATCTTTCCTCACCCGTTAAGAGGGTGGGGACTGCCAAGCTACGTTCAACTTTTGGGCCAGAAGTTGGTTGGTCAGCTGGGGATCGGCTCGACCGGAGGTTTTCTTCATCACCTGTCCGACAAAGAAGCCCAGCAGCTTAGTTTTGCCGTTGCGGTACTGTTCTAGCTCTTTGGGATTGGCGGCCAAGATTTCATCGATGATGGTTTCTAGAGCTACAGTATCCGAGATTTGGGTTAATCCCTTGCGATCGATCAGTTCCTTAGCCGAACCACCACTAGAGAACAACTCCGGTAGAATATCTTTGGCAATCTTGCCGCTGATGGTTCCAGTTTCAATCAGGGAAATCAGTTCAGCTAAGGTGTCCGGTTTGAGGGCGATTTGGGCGATGCTGAGTTTTTCGTTGTTGAGGTAAGCGCTGATATCGCCCATCACCCAGTTAGCCGCTTGCTTGGAATTGGCACCAGCGGCGACAACGGCTTCAAAATACTCAGCTACGGAGCGATCGTCTGTCAGCACCCGCGCATCGTAGGCAGAAAGTCCCAATTCACTTTCATAGCGGTGTCGTTTCTCGGCTGGGAGTTCTGGCAGTTCCGACTTCCACTTCTCTAGCAGCTCGGATGGCACCTCAATGGGGGCCAAATCGGGTTCGGGGAAGTAGCGGTAATCGCTGGAACCTTCCTTAATCCGCATACTGATAGTGCGTTGACTGCCTTCCTCCCACAGCCTAGTTTCTTGCACAATCCGCTCACCGGCTTCCAGTGCTGTGGTTTGCCGATCGATCTCGTAATCGATCGCCCTTTCAATAGCACTGAAGGAGTTCATATTCTTAATTTCTACCTTCGTGCCAAACTCTTTTCGTCCCACCGGACGCACGGAGATATTCACGTCACAACGCAGGGAACCTTCCTGCATATTGCCGTCGCTGACACCTAAATAGCGCAGAATGCGGCGGAGTTCTTGGGCATATTCAGCAGCTTCTAGGCCCGATCGCATATCCGGTTCTGAGACAATTTCTACTAAAGCTACACCCGTGCGGTTGAAGTCTACCAGAGAGTAAGTAGAACCCGAAAGGCGAGTCTCGTTCCGAGAGGCTTCGCCAACGCTACCCGCGTGAACCAACTTTCCCGCATCTTCCTCCATATGCAGGCGAGTGATACCAATCTTTTTGCGGGTAACCTTACCCGCTTCATCCACCAATTCAACTTCTAGCCAACCATGCTCGGCAATAGGCAGGTCGTACTGAGAAATTTGGTAATTTTTAGGCAAATCGGGATAAAAATACTGTTTGCGGTCAAATTTGCTATAGGGTGCAATCTGAGAGTTGAGGGCTATCCCCGCTTTGACGGCGTACTCCAGTACCTTCTCGTTGAGTACTGGCAATACTCCAGGCATACCCATGCAAATTGGGCAAACGTTCTGATTTGGGCGGCTGCCAAATTCGGTAGAACAATTGCAGAAAATCTTAGTGTCGGTACTAAGCTGACAGTGGGTTTCTAAACCGATGACGGCTTCGTACTGAGTTTTAACTGGTGCAGCGGTTGTCATGAGCTAACAAATTGAGGCATAACAATAATCAATCGGCTTCTATTTTAACTTTTTGCAGACAAGCTACAGATATAGAGACGTTTCGTGAAACGTCTCTACATCTGTAGTAACGTAACGTGAGTTCGATGGAGGGATCGAGCGACAAACAAGCGACTTTTGGGCTGGCTCGAGCCACAAACAAGCGACTTTTGGGACTGGCTCGAGCCACAAACAAGCGACTTTGGGACTGGCTCGAGCCACAAACAAGCGACTTTTGGGACTGGCTCGAGCCACAAACAACCAACTTTTGGAGACAAAGGATATACCGAAAAACTATTTAGGCAATTACATGAAAAAGGTTTACATCTGATAACTAGACTCAAGAAAAACATGAAAAACAAGCTAATGTTGTGGTCAGATAAAATGAAACTAAGAAAAAGAGGTATCATTGAATCGGTGAACGATCAATTGAAAAATCTATGTCAAATTGAACAGACAAGACATCGAAGTGTAGCTAATTTTATGGTGAATTTAGTAGCCGAATCTCAGATTGTTGAGTCTGTGCGGTCATATCTATACCTACAACCTTTATACTCTCTAGAGTAGAGGATTAAGTAGGGCATAATTACTCCGTCCCCCCGCCACAAGATTATGTAGGGGCGAACGCGCAAAGCGTGCCGTAGGCATTAGCATTGCGGAATTAACGTTTCGGTTTTGAATTAAGATTAATCCCGCAATGCTTCACCCGACCACTATACATAGTCTTCTAGCACCGAAGGGAGTAAACGTAAAACTGCCAAGCCGTTAGAAACCGGGTTTCTCAGATTACGAAGGCTCGATCTGTTCGACAGATCTGGGTAAGACCCAGATCGCAGACGCTACACTGGAAAATGTTGCTATAACCCATCCTATGCCTTATTCAGATCGGCCCCTAACCTACCCTACCAGTCAAAAAGTTGATGTCGTTGACGACTATCACGGTACAAAAGTATCCGACCACTATCGTTGGTTAGAAGATCCTGACTTCGATCTAACAAAAGCTTGGTTGGAAGCGCAAAACCAAGTCACATTTCAATATCTCAACGAAATTCCAGTCCGAGAAAAAATTAAGCAGCGTCTTACCCAACTCTGGGATTATGAAAAATATAGCATTCCCTTTAAAGAAGGTAACCGCTACTTCTACTTTAAAAATGATGGTTTGCAAAACCAAAGCGTACTTTATACCTTAACTTCCCTTGACGCCGAACCAAGGCTACTGCTCGATCCCAACAAACTCTCGGAAGATGGCACAGTTGCTCTTTCGGGTATAGCGATTTGCGAAGATGGTAACTTAATGGCTTATGGTTTGTCTAGTTCCGGTTCTGATTGGCAAGAATGGAAAGTCCGCGATGTGGAAACAGGGGAAGACAGACGGGATTGCTTAAAATGGATTAAGTTTTCCGGTGCTGATTGGACGCACGACAATCAAGGATTTTTTTACAGTCGCTATGACGAACCTAACGAAAAAACTAAATTTGAAGATGCTAATTACTTTCAAAAACTCTTCTACCATCGGATTGGAACACTTCAAGAAGAAGATATCCTTATCTATGACAGGCCCGATCGAAAAGAATGGGGATTTAGCGGTGGTGTTAGCGAAGATGGAAAATATTTGATTATCTCGGTTTGGCAGGGGACAGATCCAAAAAACCTGATTTTTTATAAAGATTTGACTAACCCAGATGCCGAAGTTATCGAACTAATCAACGAGTTTGAAGCTAGCTACAGTTTTATCGACAATGATGACTCAGTTTTCTGGTTCCGAACAGACTTAGATGCACCGCGTGGGTCGTTGATTGCTATAGATATCAACAACCCATCTCGCGATAATTGGCAAGAAATCATTCCCCAGGCAGAGGAAGTTTTAGAAGGTGTGGGTTTGCTGAACGATCGGTTTGTTGCTGATTACTTGAAAGATGCTCACACTCAAATCAAAATCTTCGATCTCAACGGCGCTTATGTCCGGGAAGTGGAGTTACCGGGAATCGGTTCTGCGGGTGGTTTTGGCGGTAAGCGTCACGATAGGGAAACTTTTTACAGCTATACAAGTTTCACGACACCAGCAACTATTTATCACTACGATATGGTGAGTGGTGAAAGTACGCTTTTTCGTCAGCCGAATGTTGATTTAAATCCAGATGATTACGAGACGAAGCAGATATTTTACAGTAGCAAAGATGGCACGAAAGTGCCGATGTTTATTACTCACAAGAAAGGTTTGCAATTAGATGGGAATAATCCCACTTATCTGTACGGATACGGCGGTTTTAATGTTTCGCTGACTCCCAGTTTTTCGGTTAGTCAATTGGTGTGGATGGAGTTGGGGGGAGTTTTGGCTATTGCCAATTTGCGCGGTGGTGGCGAGTACGGTGAAGATTGGCACCAAGCAGGAACTAAGCTGAAGAAGCAGAATGTTTTTGATGATTTTATTGGGGCGGCTGAGTGGCTGATTGCCAATGGGTATACTTCGCCTGCTAAACTAGCGATCGCAGGTGGCAGCAATGGGGGATTGTTGGTGGGTGCGTGTATGACTCAGCGTCCCGATTTATTTGCGGCTGCGTTACCATCTGTGGGGGTGATGGATATGTTGCGCTTCCATAAGTTTACGATCGGCTGGGCTTGGTGTTCTGAGTATGGTTCGGCTGACAATCCAGAGGAGTTTGAGGCGCTTTATGCTTACTCGCCTCTGCACAACCTCAAATCTGGCACGGCTTATCCGGCTACAATGATTACTACAGCCGATCGTGATGACAGGGTAGTACCCGCTCATAGTTTCAAGTTTGCAGCGGCTTTGCAGGCGGCGCACGCTGGCTCTGAGCCTGTTTTAATTCGCATTGAAACTAAGGCTGGTCACGGTGCTGGGAAGCCTACGGCTAAAATTATTGAGGAGGCGGCTGATAAGTGGGCTTTTTTGGTGCGGACTTTAGATGTAAGCTGACCCCACCGGGTGTGGTCTCTCACCCGTTGGTGATGTAGGGGACAAGGAGGACAAGGGAGACAAGGGAGACAAGGCCCAGAAGAAAAGCTTTTCGTTTCAACCAACTACTTATGACCACACCCGACCCCACCCCCCTACCCCCTCCCCGTCCACAGGGAGGGGGGGAAGAGAAGCGCCTCTCTTTACTTCGACTCGTTCCCAGGTTGAGATCGGCGATACGCACTCTACTTATTGGTGGATTGCGATCGCAACTTGAAATATGTGCGATATTAACAAGAATAGAGAATAGAGCTATCTGATTATAGGCTTTAATTTTGTATGGATCTTAATAGTTTGCTGATCTGGATAATCGGATTTTGGTGCATTTTGCTACTGATCTGGTTGACACGAATTCCCTTTAACCAATTGCGTGGCTGGGTGATAGTTACCCTATTTATTTTGGCGGTAACAGGAGGGATATTTTACCTGAATCCTAACGTGGCTGGTTTGATTGGTGGCAGTCTGTGGATAATACTGATACTGCTTCCCCTCAATGGTATGAAAAAGGCTAGCCAATTGATTTCTGTGGGGCGCTACGGTGAAGCTAGCAAACTGATGAAACGCTTGCGCTGGCTGCATCCTGCTGATGGATGGCTCGAACAACCGGAATTATTACGGGCGCTGGAAATGGGGCAACGTGGCAATATGGCTGATGCGATGAAAATCTTAAATCGCTATCAGACTAATGCTACTCCGATCGGTCTAAGTGCCACAGTTTTACTTTATCGAATGGGATCTCGCTGGGAAGAGTTACTCTTATGGATACGTAATAATTTACCTGAAAAGGTCTTATTTAAAGACTCGACTGTGGTGTCGTACTACTTGCGAGCTTTAGGGGAAACGGGGGATTTGAATGGTTTGCTGCATGAGTTCGATCGCTTTGAATCTTTTTTAGAGAAGGCGGGTGATGGGGCAGGGGTGAATACGGTGCGAATGTTTATTTTAGCATTTTGCGGTCAACCCGAACATTTGCAAAAATTGTTGTCAGGCCCGTTGGCGGCAATTTTTACCCAGAATATCAGCGAATTCTGGTTAGGAACTGCTGAAATGGCAGCAGGAAATCAGAATGTGGGTCGCGATCGACTGTTGGCTCTTTCAGATAGGGGCGATATTGGTTTAGATAATGCGATCGCACTTCGCTTGTCCCAGCCTCCCATCGCTCCCGAACAAGTCCTCACTGAGTCATCAAGAAAAATTCTCGCCCGTGTTGCTAATGAATTAAAGCAGGAAGGTCAATACGGCAGATCTGTAATTTTAAGCGGGAATAAATTTTATGCTACTTACGCGCTACTTTTGATAAATTTCCTCGTATTTGCGTTAGAAATAAGATCGGGTGGCAGCGAGAATCTTAATAATTTATACAATCTAGGTGCATTGTCTCCAAAAGCGGTTTGGGCTGGAGAATGGTGGCGTCTGCTTAGTGCAACTTTTCTGCACTTTGGCTTTTTGCACTTAGCGATGAATATGATGGCTCTCTATGCTCTTGGTTCTTTTGTGGAAGCTAGTCTGGGCATTTGGAGATACATGATATCCTACTTGATAAGTGGGATGGGGTCGATGTTAACGATCGCGGTTTTGTCTAGATTAGTAGATGTTCAAGATCAACTTGTGGTTGGTGCATCTGGCGCGATTATGGGTTTGATTGGCGTCATGGCCGCAATTATGCTCCGGGGTTGGCGAAAAGACAAATCTCGTGTTGCAGCTAAGGGTTTGCGAAGCATTTTATTGATTATTGGATTGCAAGTTATTTTTGACTTAGTGACTCCACAGGTTAGTATGTTGGGTCACAATTCCGGTCTAATAATTGGCTTTTTAATAGGTAATTTGTTATTAATTAACTGGCAAAGTAAGAAGTGAGAAAATGAATGCGATCGCACACTATCATGTAAAATCGGGCTATGGCTATGGATGCGAAATTCACCGCAGTTTTAGGCAGTATTTTCATCTTCGGCATATTGGAAAATTTGTTTCCGTTTTTCCAATATAAGCAGAGCTTTTCTAGAAGAATGTCTCAGAATTTTGCTCTGGGGCTGCTGAATGCGATCGCAACAAGTTTAACAACAGTTTTACTGTTAAAATGGGTCTGGCAGCAAAACATTTGGTTAGGTTTATTTCAAGGAATTAAACCAGTTTGGTTGGTTGGTATATTATCTTTTTTAGTTCTGGATGTGTATCTCTATTTTTGGCACCGATTAATGCACACTTGGCCTATGGCGTGGCGATTTCATCGCGTGCATCATACTGAAATGTCGATGAATATTTCCACAGCTTATCGTTTTCACACTGTTGAGGTGCTTTTATCGAATTTGCCTAAGATATTTTTGATTTGGCTGTTTGGCGTTAGGCCAATTCATGCAGTAATCTATGAATTAGCATTTACAATTATTGTGGTTTTTCACCATAGCAATTGGCATCTTCCAGAGCGTGTAGATAAATTTTTAAGTTATTTTATCGTTACGCCTAATTATCATCGCTTACATCACTCTCAAATTGTCAAAGAAACTAACTCTAATTATGCCAGTTTATTGACTATATGGGATAGATTATTTGGATCTTTTAGAGATAGTAGTAATCCTCAATTGATTAAATTAGGGTTAGTGGAAGAAACGCGAGAAATTAATTTTTTCAACTTGTTAAAATTGCCATTTTGATAGTAGAGACACGGCATAATTAACCTTATTTCGCAACGCCAAAATATCTCGGATGCCGTGTTCCTACTTATGTGGACTCGCACTGCCTTATGGCAGAAAGTTTAAAAATATAATATAATATCAATCAATACTGTACTGTTTACAGAACGAGGTAATCAATTATGTTATCAACTGATCCTAAACAAGAATCAATGATTAAGAGAATTGAGCAAGTTGTATCTATTTTAATGGAAGAACGTCCTTTATTTAAGGAAGATATTAATTATGCAGAAATGGTAGAACATTTAGCTAAAGTATTTGCAGAAAACTTGTCTTTTGAAAAATTTAATATCATATCAGAGCAAAGTTTTAAAAACCGTTGTAGTGGCATAATGTCATTACAACTTTTGGGTAAAATTGGCGAAGATTTTACTCCAGAACAAATGGCAATTTTTGATGAAGCAATTAAGCGGAAATAGATGATTATGAATTATTTATTAGAATCGCGCTATATAATTGTAGTTTAGGTAACAACAAATAAAACCTAAATTATTAATTTTCAAACTTTAGAGAATAGGAAATAGCTAAAATGACCACTTCTCAAAAAAGTTCTCAATTAATTGTTTCGCTTGACTTACAGTTGTTCCCAATAACCTTCCTATTTCATAACTAATACTACCAATCCATTCTCTAAAAGAACTTTGAGATTTAGTTTTAATACTTCTTTCAAAAATATCCATTTCATCAAGTTTCTGAATTAAACGCTGTCTTAATAATTGAGTTGTTGAAAGAGCATTTTCTACTTCCGATGCTTGAAAGGTATAGCCACAAGAACAGTGAAACTCACTATTCATAACATACCATTCTTTATAACAAGAATCACAGCGAACTTGTCTTTGATAAGGATCAACTAATAATTGTCCTTTAGATAAACAGTTTCTATGAAAATTCTTGCCCCAACTTTTTTGACACTTGGGACATTTAGGAAAACAAAAGGTAATCCATTCACTCATGATCTTAATTGTTTATTTTTTAGTAATAAACACTAATTAGTTAATCTCCCAACCCTTCTTTCCATCCTTCATTCCAACCTGTAATAATACCTCTACCTATATCTCTGAAAGTACCAACAACTTGGGCAACTATATAACCGAAAAGTTGAGCAATAGATTTAAATGCCTCAGTAAGATAAAATCTGAAACTAGCTTCAGATTTAGCTATAATACTTACTTCATCTGCTTCCATATCAGCAATTTGCTTAATCAGCCTAGCTTTAATTTTGTTTAAATCATCGCTAGGAATATCAGTTTCATTTTTTACATATTGTGCCATTTTAAATTTCCTCAAATAAATTAAGTTGATTCCACGAATGTTTTTTTACAATCCTTCTGCTTTTAGCCACTTTTCAAAAACCGCTTTATCGCTTGATAATCTAGCAAATTCTTCAGGCGGCATATTAGCAACAATGTCTGACATTTTTGATGGGCGAGGTTGTTTATTTTGCGATTTTTCTCGTCTTTTTTCCGCTGGCAATAATTGAGGATCGACTAATTCCAGAAAATCAGCTAATGCTTTTCGAGAAGCAACTACCCATCTTCTTTTATTGGGTACAGCATCCATCATGGCATCAAAAAGATGAGGTAAATTGTATCTTTTATTAGCAGAGTAACCAACTATTTTACCTTGCCAATTAGGAAGTACCTCTCGAATTTTTCTCTTAACATCAGCAATTCTTCCTTTTATATTTTCTTCTTGCTCCTCACTAGGTAAATTAGCTAAAGGATGCCAATGAGTTTCACCCGGATAGATCAAATCTACTTTATTTAAAGCAATAACCATCCTTTCTAACAGTTTAGGATGAATTAATTTTAATTCCACTTCAAGATATTCTTGTATTTGCGCGATCGCTCTATTTTGACCATCTAAAATCCATAAAGCTACATCAACATCTTTTAGAATTTTTTCATATATAGCAATATGTTCTTTTTGTTTAAGGCGACTTTCACCTAATCCTGGCATATCATAAGCGATTAATGCCCCATTAACTCCTTCAAGTTCATTCAATGATATTTCAATACCTCTCGCTGTTTGGGTACAGGCTTCAATATGACTAACTTCTAAACCTGCGTTGAACAGTGCATTGAGAGTAGAGGATTTTCCTACTCCTGTTTCACCAATAAAAGCAAAGCGAGGAGGAGGTTCATTATCTACCTTATCCTCAATCATTTGGTAGATTTCCTCGAAATGTTCTTTCGACATTTGTTGACCCGGTAGAAGATCTTTGACTATCCCCTGTAATACGTCTCGTAAATCCACAAATTTTTCCTTTTTTGATTTTTCGATACTTCTAGCCTAAACTTGAACTTTGGATTTAACTACTCTAAAAAAACGGATTTTCACGGGAGTTTTATTACAAAGTGTTAAGCAAAAAAACGGAAAAGTTCGGAAAAAACAGGATTCAGGTTAAGCTATAATGGGTGAAACCTTTACCCTGCATAGTTTTATGGATGTAAACGAAGTGTTACAATTTGTGGATAGGTTAGTTGTTGAACGAACTGGAAAACACCTAGATGATGTTCAAAGGGCTGTAGTTGAGGGAACTTGGCAAAGACAAACTTATGATGATATCGCCCAGAAATGTCATGTCACTAAAAATTATGTCGGTGATGTGGGGGCTGAATTATGGAAACTTTTATCTGAAGCATTAGGCGAAGATATAAAAAAGACTAATTTTCGTTCTAACTTAGAAAGAGTCTATATTGAATCATCTCAAAATATTTGTATTGGTACTAATCATAACTTTACTTTTAGTTCACAAATCTTAAATCAGCCTAATAAACAACATCAAGAAAGTAATACAAATACTCAATCTAAATCAACTAATCACGATTTAACATTAGCCCCTCAAATCATCAAATTTCATAACAGAGAATCTGAAATTAAAAACATTTCTAATTGGATATTTAATCAAAATATACATTTAATCTCAGTTTTAGGATTATCGGGAATTGGTAAAACAACTTTAGTTAAAAGATTTGTCGATCTCAATTTACAACAATTTGAAGTAATTATATGGAAAAGTTTAAAATTCCCCAAATCATTAGAGTTACTTCTTACCGATTTATTGAATGTTTGTCACCAAGAAGCTAAAGAAACTATAGACGCTAAATTAAAACAATTATTTAATATCTTCACTGATAAAAAATGTTTAATTATCATTGATGATGTGCAAAATATCTTTATCAGTGGTGAATTGGCGGGACAATATCAAACTGAATACAAAGATTATCAAAACTTTTTCACCATGATTACCGAAACTCAACATCAAAGTAATGTAATTTTAATTAGTCAAGAACAATGTGCAGAAATGGAGTGTTTAGATGAGGAATTATATCCTATTAGGTGTTTAGAATTGTCAGGATTAGATGATGTAGAAATTCTTAGAAATATGGGACTAAAAGATAGTTCGACTACGCTCACTAACCATGAGGAAAGTTGGTTAAAATTAATTAATTTATATGAAGGTAATTGCTTTTATTTAAAAAGCATTAGTATGTTAATAAATAAAAATTATGATGGCAAAGTTACTGATTTTTTAGCTGAGAATACTTTACATATTACCAATCAAATGCAGTCTCATTTTAGGGAAATATTTAACCATTTGTCACCTAAAGAACAAGAAATAGTATTACAATTAAGTAAATTCGATCGACCTATTTCTAGGGAAGATTTAAGACAAAGTTTAAACTTATCTTCAGTAGATTTTAATAATGGTTTACAATCTTTACAACAAAGGTATTTAGTAACGAAAATTAAAGAGGATAAAATTTTGTTTAAATTGTCTCTAGTTTTTAAAGAAACAGTTTTATGAAAATCAAATTGCTGAATTTAGCGGACATCAAGACTGGGTATGGAGTATCTGCTTTAGTCCGAATGGGAAATATCTGGTGACTGCATCGGATGTACAGAACTGCGAAGTTGTGGCGGGTGGAAGGATTAGAGGAATTGTTGGCGCGGGGGTGCGAGTGGTTGAAATTTTACTTTGCTTCCCATCGGGAGGCGCGGGAAAGATTGCAGGTGTGTGGGGATAGGCGGATTTGAATGAGGTACGTAGTTGCGCTTGGGCGCTAGATTTGGCGCTAAAGCGCAACTACGTACCTTTTTTTAGTTGTCAGTTGCGTAAGTTTGCATCTACTCAATAGCACCAGCTGGCTGTTTTCCCACTTCTCTAATTTCATCCTGAATTTGACACTTCAATGCCATTAGGGTTGCCATCTCATATAATTCTCTGGCTTTTTGTTCAGTAATTCTAGCAATTTCAAGGATTTCATTTAATTCTGCCAATTGCTTTTCATTTAAAGATGGTTCATTCATGGCCAATTTTCCAAACGAGTTTTCAGCCTATTTGCATTTATTTTAACTTCAATCACCTGTCCCAGCAAAGTCGCTAAATATTCTCCTCTGTCCTGGATTACCTCAGCAGTCGCATCAGCAGACGAAATACTATCAACGCAACTTTTCCTCTATTTCTGTTGCTAAATCGTACACTGCTTTAGGTTATATAGCATAAATATTTTTAAAAATAATCTTGACTAAACTCTTTTTTACTACTACTCTTTAAAAATCACCCATAAAATCAGAAACCCGATTTCTGACGAGTCCCGTCCCATTTCCCAACTATGAACATTCCCAGCAATCCCGCCACAGACCTCGCCAGCCAAATCCTGGATAGAGAAAACCAAGAAAAACAAGCACTAGCCCTACTTTTAGACCGATTTATCAGCCGAAACGACCAAATTTTAGTTCAAAAAATCGAAATGGGTGGTAGCGAAGCTTATATCGGTTCAGTCACCCTCGAATGGTTTGCCAGTCGAGTTCGCTTCGCCTCCCGCCTCCCGCTTTTCCGTCCCAAATTCAATCCCGACACCCAAAATATTGAAATTGACGCCGAAACCATAGAAGAAATTCAACAACGTCCCTTAGATTGGTCGCGCCAAGCACCTTTAGCGCAGTATTTAGCAGCGCGAAAACATCACAAATTCCCACCAGTTTTAGTAGTAATAAATCAACCTTGGGTAGATAACCCCAAAGCTGACGAGTGGGGAGAAAACGGAAAGGCAATTAAATCTGCCGCTGATTTTATGCCATTAGATAAAGATGCGAAAGTTGGTTTATTGAACGTTTCCGAAGATGTAACTATTTTTGCTTTAGACGGTCAACATCGCCTCATGGGAGTACAGGGATTAATGGAGTTAATCCAAACTGGGAAACTCCAGCGATATAAAAAGGAGAAGAAACCTACAGGCGCGGTAATTACAGTTGATGACCTCAAAGAGGAATACCAAGTAGACCCTGCTTATTTGCAAAACTTAGCTAAAGAAAAGATTGGCATTGAATTTATTTCCGCCATTGTTCCAGGGGAAAGCCGCGAAGCCGCAAGAAGGCGAATCAGGTCTATTTTTGTTCACGTTAATTTGATGGCGGCACCTTTAACAAAAGGACAGTTAGCGCAATTAGATGAAAATAACGGTTTTGCGATTATTGCCAGAAAAGTTGCCGTCACTCATCCCCTATTCAAAGATAAAGAAAATCGCAATCCTCGCGTGAATTGGGATAGCGCGACAGTCGCATCAAAAGCAACCGTTTTAACAACTTTGCAAGCCATGACAGAGATGTCAGAACGCTATTTGGGTCAAAAATTTCCTCACTGGAAACCATCCCAAGATAAGGGTTTAATTCCCATGCGTCCCGATGATGAGGAACTGGAAGAAGGGTTGGCAGAATTTCATAAATTATTCGATAATCTAGCCAATTTACCGAGTTTGCAGAGATTGGAATCCGGTGAGGAAACCCCCCAATTGCGCCGCTTCAGTTTTGAGAAAGATGGGGGGGAAGGGAATATACTTTTCCGTCCGGTGGGACAAGTTGCTTTAGCGCAAGCTTTGGGAATTGTGGTATTTCGGAAAAAGTTGTCGCTAAAAACTGTTTTCGATAAACTTCGCAAATTCGATACTGATGATGGTTTCAGCAATATGGAGTATCCAGAGTCGCTTTGGTATGGTGTTTTATATGACCCGAATAAGAAGAGAATTCTAGTTGCGGGAAGAGATTTGGCGACGAAATTAATAGTGTATATTTTGGGGGGAATTAATGATGATTTGGAACGTGCGGATTTGCGTCGGGATCTTGCTGAAGCGAGAACTTTTGAAGATAAAGCAGTAGGATTTAATGGGAAATTCGTTGCACCGAAGGAAGTGGGATTACCGCCTGTTTTGAATTAATTTTATTCTCACCGCAGATGAATCTAATTTTATCTGCGGTTAAAAATCTTTAATTCCATTCAAGACAGAAACCTGGTGAGATCGAACTCGCCTTCTATTTCCTCTCGCTTTCCTTTTTCAGAAATTAGGAGTAACAGAAGTGTTTCGGAATAGTTTACTGTTCCTCGTAATTCATCTTGCAAAATCTCCAGTCCACCATTAGCATATTCTTCAAAAATATGGATGCGTTGTTCTTCTGAATTTTCATCATTTGGAGAAAGGATTTGTGTGTTTTTAGTTTCTGCGATCGCTAACAACTTAATTACCGCATCATATCCCCTTGATATAAAAATTTCTATCCCTATTGGTAGGGGATCTCTTTTGGAGATTTCACCCAGAGGCGATCGCTTTTTTCGCTTTGCACCCAATGCTGCTGCAAATACCATCACATCAGCATAAGTTTGAAAAGGCCCAGTTGTTTCTTTGGAGATAGTTAAAGCTTTCACAAAATCAGCTTTATCTTTAGCAATTCTAATTTTACTCGCACTCATTTTAAATTTACTCCTTGTTCGCTTTAACCCAAGCCAGCTATTACCTCATCTACAATCTCATCAATACTTGGTATTGGCCAGGGAATAATAGAAGCATCTCGCTGATGTTTATGATCGTCAAATCCCAAGGGTGGTTTATGTTTGGAATTGTCGTACCTAAAGATAAGCGTTTTATCCGCCGCCTGATACTGATAGGAGTAGTCAATTCGCTCAATTCCATTCTTACCATTTACATACTCTCTCAGATAAATCTCTGAATCATTAATTAAGATCACCTTGCTAGTAACAAATATTTCGTCCTCATTCCTAAATTCAGATTTCAATTCAATCGATTTAGCCAATCCATAATCATCGAGTCTGTGGATGGCTATTTTTACAGACTCGATATACTCATTAAGTGACGACATATTCTAAACTATTTAAAACTTTTAAGTCTTCGTCTATACTAATCAAACAATGATATTCTCCAGCCCATTCTACATACTCCATATCTTTCCCCTCTAAGTCTTCAGCAGCCCATTCATCGATAAACTTTTCCGATGTTATATTATATTTGTTTTCAAACTTTTCCAAATTTTTTCGAGTGTGTTGCCTGCTATGTTCTAAAAGGGCAATCTTTTTACCGATCGCATTCTTAATCATTTCAGTCGCCCTTTCCATATATGGACTTTTCACAATTAGTTTTTCCATTGTATTGGACTCCTATTAATAACTCCTTATTCAATCTTAGCATAGATAAAATTCCCTTTCAACTTTGACTGAAAGTTTGGATTAGCCAGCGATTAATTTCTCCATCATCCTGTGTTTGTCTACGTTCTAATGCCTGTTCAACTAAGGATAATCTTAATCCTGGTAACACCAGCGATTCCCGAATTTCACCACTACGTCCTTCAGAAATAGAAAAGCCAATTACCCTGCCTGAATTTGCATCATTTACCCAGTATTCTTGCACTCCTGCCCGTTCATATAGTAACCGTTTCGGCCCCAAATCATCACTTAAAGTTGTGGTAGCAATTTCTAACACCAAAGTAGGTGGATCGTATTCATCCAAATCAACTGATGAATTACTTTCGGGAGGCACTCTTAAACCCGAACCAATGTAGAAAGATGAGTCAGGTTGAAATTCCCTTAACCCAGTCTTCCGAAAACTGGTATTAGTCAACTCAATAATTTCCAAATTCCTGATAGTTGCAAAAAGAACAATTAGATTAGCAACTATTGAATTTTGACGCCCATGACGAAAACCAAGTGCTGCCATTTCAATCCTCATATAACCGCGATCGTAATAAAATCTGGCATCTGCATAATCAGGATGATCCTCTAATTCTAGAAACTCTTCCCAACTTGCTTTCACCCAAGTATCAGTTACCAAATTACGCAACATCGGCGATGAACTAAAACTCATACTCCACCTCTGTAATCTCAGTATATTCAAACTCATTCGGACTTTGCCGCACCAAAGAATAGGGAACACTATCCAACTCAATTACATCTTCTTCGCAATCTGGTTTAGAAGAGTAATAAGTCAGCACATACTCCTTACCAATACGATTAGTCATTTCCTTTTCCACCTCACCCCGCCACTGCGTTTTAGTAACTAAAACCACCAATTGATTCGCCAATTTGGGAATAATCTTAGCAATTTGCCTGCGATATATTTCATCCAAACTGCCAAACGGCGAATCCATCACAATTGGAAATGTGCTGCTATCTGGCACCATCAATTCATCTTTAGTCCACTCTCGCACCCTGTCAATAATGCCACCAATAAATGATAGACTGAGAATTTGGTTTTCTCCCGTCGATGCGGCAACTGATGCTTCTCTACCAGATGTATTTTCTACTAGCGTTAACTCATATTTATCGGTGAGTTTTGGCAGGTAATTCTTAAATGAGATTGAACTGAATATCTCCTGAACCCGCTTTTCCAACTGCACCCGAAAATGCTTATCTAAACGATATCGAAAATCCGTTAAACGTTCGATCGCATCCTGAGTAACGGTAATGCGTCGCTGTGCGATCGCTTGCTTTGCCTCATTCAATTCCTGTTTGGCGATTTGCTTACCGAGATTTTCTATCTCAATATTTAAATCCGCAATCTTCTGCTTATTCTCTCCCTCTTCTAAAGTTAATTCTCGGATTTTACCTTCAATTTCATCCAATCGCTTTTGCAAGTTGCGAATCTCTTCTGCCGGATTCTTTCTTAATTCTTCGCTAATATTATCTAACTGCGTCTCAACGCGGGAAATTTCTTGACGGAACTGATTAATATTAGCTTGCTCTTTGTCAATATCCTCCCAAAGTTTCGGCGTTTGTTTATCAATTTCATCCACCTGTGCGATCGTGCGGATAGTCGTTTCTTCCACAGCAGCTATGCTAGCTTTATCTAACCAACTGCTGACATTTTCGTGAAAGTGATTTCCCTCGTGTAACTCTGCACCACAAATACAGCGTTTAGAATTCAGTAATTCATTAACAAATTCCTGTGAAATTCCACCAGTTAACTCACCTCGCTGTTTCAAATCATTTACGATCGCACGAAACTCAGCGCTTACTTCTGGTAGGAAAACCGCGTAACCTCTGGTTGAAATAGCTTTTTGTAATGCTTCTTTACTTTGTTTTAGTCTGTCTATGTTTGTGGTTTTTTGAGTTTCTAACTCTTTGCGTCTCTCTTCTAAATCTTTGGCACCGCTGACATCCCGAAAACGGTTGCTGGTTTCTTTTTTGAGCGTCTCTTGGTGCGATAACTCCTGGCTAATCTCAGTTTGGCGATTAGTTAATTTCTCAGTCTCTTTCTCTTTTTGTTCCTTCTGCTTTAATATTTGGCGCGTCTCCGTATTGCCAATCGATCTTAACTCTTCTTCCAAGGCTTTCTTCGCGTTTCCCAGATGCTCAATGGAACGATTTAATACCTTCATTCCCAGCATCGTTTTCGTTGCTTCTGCAATTTCTAGTTTATTGTCAGAACGCACAATTCTCTCGATCCTCTCTCCGTCAAAGAAGAAATACTGATGCAAACTTTCCGGTAAAATTCGCCCAATTATATCTTCGGGAAGCTGTTGTGGAAGGTTCCATCTCCCATCGTCTCCAGCTATCTGCATATACAGTTTACTTTCACCTTGTTCGATGGTTTCGCCTTTGTAGGCGCGACATTCTCGTTTAGCGCGATAGCGTTTATCGTCGTGTTCCCAAACAATTTCTACCCAACATTCTACAGATTCTCCCTGTTTTGCTTCTGCGATCGCTCTTTTATTCACCAACTGTTCTTCCGAAGCAAAAGCCGCTGTAAATTTCTCATACAGCACCCACGTAAACGCATTCAACAACGTCGTTTTTCCCGATCCGTTGTTACCGTGAATAATCGTCGTGTTTCGCTGTTCTTCCCCAGAAAGTAAAATTTCTGGCATTTTCCCATAAAAGCAGCGAAAGTTACAAATTTTGAGAGAAATTAACTTCATTTGACGCATTCCTTTATAATTGCGAGAATGTCGTCGTTAATGCCTTTGGGTTTTGACATATAAAGCTTATCCTTCTCAGCTTGTCTCACCCGCTCAATAATTTGCCGTACTTCTGGTGGAGCCGTCGCGAGGGGCTCTTGTACGTAACTTAGGCTGATTTCCTCACTCATGTCGTCCCTACCCTGAAAATTTGTGCTTATTCGATCGATCTTAGAACGTAAGTGCGTAGAGTGTAGCAACTGCTGACGATCGTCGGCGCTGGGAGTTATAATAGCCTGAAAACACGGCAACGAGGATGCCTTGCTTGCTTACACATATTACCCTTATTCCTTTTTGGATAAAAAGGGCAATTTTATGTTGTAAGATTTAAAAAATCAACTCCTCGTTGTTATGCGCGATCGACCAGAAAGTTCCAAAAACGAAAACTCTCATCCTTATAACTCCCGTCCCTTGTATACAGAGGCGTTTCTGAGAGCGCGAAAGCTACTCAGACGGGGAGAATGTCCAAGTCAACAAGATTTGGAACATATTTACGAACAGGGATGGGAAACTCATCTGGGATATTCCGAAAGAGAATTAGCTGAACAGTTTATGCGCGATTACGGGTTGAAAGATTGAAATGTTAGTCCAAGTAGCCTCCAAATGGGAAAAAGTAGAGCGTTGGCTCAAACAAACTGATGATTCGCAGTGGGTGAAGATTCAAGCAACAGGTGATTCTAACGGAATTCCTGTCACCCCTGCTAACATTCTCGAACTCACTCTCAAATGTGAGTGGGCAGAAATTGAAGATATGTCCGAACTTCTTTATAATCAGCAAGGCATAATGTTTCCTCACGGATTAGAAATTGGCTGGGGCGACCCATCTAAAGCTTACCGTGAAGGTAACTCATCCGACGCCGGAGTTTATTTTTTTAACGCTTACAAAAGAGAAAGCATGGAAAGCTTAGCTGAGTAAATAACTCAAGTTGCGGTGTTATATAAAATAGGGTGCATGACTGGCGATAAAATTAGCGATCGTATCCAAAATCCTGCTATCTGATTTTAAGAACTTGATCCCGAATTTGTTGGGGAAGGCTAATCTGTCCGGTGTCGGTGACTGTTGTAATAAACATTACTAAGATTGCTGAGTGAGTTAGGCTATTCAATTATAATCGCTTTTGGTGTCATCGCTAATCTCTAGTACGCCTGCTATGTTTGCGATCGCCTGAATGGGTTATCTAAATAGCGATCGCTTTCTATAAAATAAAATAGCGATCTCCTGAGAGTTGAGAAACCGGGTTTCTTCATACCATCTCTGTTAGGAGACAAAAATTCTCGCAGAAACCCGGTTTCTTTTTCCTCAGTTCTGGATTATGCTATGATAATAGTGGAAAGCAATATCATTTTCTATAAAATAAAAAAATTGCTGCATGAACAATTCAACACTGGAGGATTTATGTTAATCCAAAAAATCATACAAGAACTAAAAGATATACCAGAAAATAAGCTGACAGAAATTTATGATTTAATTCACGACTTCCGTTTAGGTTTAAATCAAGAAGATACCCAACATCGTACCCCTGGACTACTCATAGGACAACTAGGAGAGGCATTTTTTGAACCTCTACCAGAAGAGGAACTTCAGCAATGGGAATGAGCTACCTGCTTGACACTGAGAAATGTTATGATTAAAGAAATTTTTTTTCGTTAAAGACCAGTGCCGATCAATAACAATACAAACGGTGAAGCAATAGAACCATTAGAATCTATTAATGAATTCAAACGAGTTGTGGTGCCGACAACGCTATACGCATTTGGCAAAGATAAAATACAAAACAAAAAAGGAGAAACGATGTTAAGTCAGCAGCAAACTGTAAACAATATCGATCTATGGCAGTCAGTTGTCGCCAAAGAATTTGCCTATATTGAGAGTCGTAAAGAGTTTTTCAATAGTTGTACGGACAGGGTAGCAATTCTCCAAAAAGGATTACAAAATCCTAGAGAAAGAGGAACGGCATTGCGCTTGTTCTTTTACCTCACTTTGCCAGAACGTCAGAGTTTATTGGATGAGTTAGTGGATCTAGCAAGCGTCTCTCATTCGGATATCGAACTGTGCAGAGAAGCAATTCTTTCTCTGCCAAAAACCTGGTTATTGGTTAATATCGAAAACAGTGCCGAAGGGTTGTTAGCTGATGGGACGGATGAAGAGTACAGGCGGTTGTTAGAACTATATATTAATATTGATAAAAACCTAACTGAAAAGCTGGTTAAACGAGCGTTGCAGCATGAGGATGCAGATATTAGGGAAGCAGGAGAAGATTTCCAAAAATATCTGAACAATTGCTGAATTAATTAAGTTGCTAAAAATAAAAGAGCGATCGCCTTTATGTAGAAAAAAAGCTCAATTAGTAGGGTGCGTCAGACACTTAAACCCTGATGCGATCGTTCACATCTAATGTCTGACGCACCCTACAACTACAACTCAATAGGGAAAAATCGAACTACTTTTATGAAATTTTAATCCGAGTTTTTCCCTTCTACGATTTTAATTTCCTCTTCAGTTAATCCGTAAAGTTGATAAACCAGTCGATCTATTTCGATTTCTAATGCGGTTATGTCTGCTTGGGGGTTAGATTTTTTAGTAGTGAGGATTTGGTTAACTATTTGTTCTAATAATTTCTGATGTGGTTCTGTGCTTTTCGCGATGGGTATTTGAGAAACATACATCGGTTTAAATTCAAAAAAACCACCCTGTTTAGATGCGGCTATTTGTTGAATAAACCACCACATTAAAGATGAGTTAAGAATTCCTAAAGTATAATTGATGTTTTGGGGAATACAAATAGAGGTTTTATCGTTGCTGTAATATCCTGAAAAATCAGGAGCATATTCAACATTATTAGTAATTGCAGGAATAATAATTTTAGGTTGTTCAAATTCTTGCCAGTAAGCAATATTATCCTGAATTTCATACCATTGATAAGTACCTGCTTTTCTACCCGTACCAGGTGTAAGTTCTTTTTTATATTGACTCAAATAATTCTCAATTGCTGGATATTTTTTAATATCAATTCCTCTCCTAGTGAAAATTAGCCATAAATCTTGATAATCAACACACCAACGCTTAACATCTCGACCCCGTAAAAAAGGCTTTAACACCTCAGCAGAGGAGGGATGCTCCTTAATCAATCGATCGCGGGTAGCAAGATCTACAACAAAAGCTTCATTAAATCCTGTTTTAATACCATAATAAAATCTACCGTTTACATACTCTTCTAGCGGTGTTCCAGCGGTTCTGATTTTTGCTAATAAATCTAAAATTTGCGAAGATTCTAACCTCCACCCGTCAGATTTTAAATTTTCTTGTGAAATGCTCAAACCTTCCTGATGTAATACCGTTGCAAATTGGGCAATATTTTGGTGTTTCGTTGCATCCCATGACAAAGCCTGTACTTGGTTTGTGTCAGATGGAAATTTACTTAAAGCGATAATACTAGGATAAGCGATCGCCTCTTCAAAGACAGGGAAATCACCAAAATCAATTAAATTATAAATCGTTGTTTTCTCTGTCAACAGTTGACGTAACTTTTCCCCATAACCCGCTCTAAAATATTTATTAGAAGAGATATAAGTTAAATAACCCTTTGGCTTTAATAATTTCAAACTTAGCTCATAAAAATATACAAATAAATCAGCAATTCCTGTATAGCATTTATAGTTTTGTTGCAAACTTGGTTTAAGTTCCTTAATTTCTTCCTGTCTAATATAAGGCGGATTTCCAATCACCACATCAAAACCCACAAAACCCCCCTGATCATTCAACGCTTCAGGAAATTCAAAACGCCATTCCAAAGCATTCTCATAAATCTTACCGCTTTCAATATCCTCAATCTCAACTTTTAACTTATCAATCTCATTATTTAACTTAGAAATTCTTTGTTCCCGTTTCTTTTGATCGGCTTTAGTTTCCTCAAATAATAAAGTTTGATTTTCCAAATTATAAAGCTCACCCTCTAAGTTTCTTAATTTACTTTTATTTGGATCAATTCCTTGTAGCGTTATCCTCAAATTACCCTTAATATCATTAATCAGTCTTTCCATCTCCCGCTTCTGCTCCTTATTTTCAGCATGGCGGTAAGTTTGTACAGCATCGCGATAATTATCGATACTATATTGCTTTTTCTTTAAAGCTTGTCGCAAATCAGCATCCAATGAAAACCGACTAATCAAAGAATTACCGCATTTAATGTTAATATCAATATTCGGTAAAGTTTCTAACTCCATGAAATTACTGTCAGCTTTATAATAAGCATTTTTCAAAAGTTCAATCCACAACCGCAACCGACATATTTTCACTGAATTAGGATTAATATCAACCCCAAATAAACACCCTTCAATAATCATCTGCTTTTCGTGAAAGAGAGTTTCTTGTATCCGTTGACTTTCCTTACTTTTGGGATTATATTCAAACAATAAGCCATCATCATCAGTCACAACTAACTCATCATTCACCACCTCTATTTGATAATCTCTTAAAGTTTTACCTTGTCTATCCAGTAAAATTTTAAGTTCGCTTTTAATCGCAAGAATTTCATTCAGAGCAGAAACTAAAAAATGTCCCGAACCTACAGCAGGGTCACATATTTTTAAACTATTTATAATTTGATTCGCCTCTTTTTTATCCTCGATTTTTTCATACAATTGATTAATATCTTGGCAATTCCAGTTTTTAATTTCATTAAATTTCTGGACAACTGCTCGGCGAATAGTTTCGCGACACATATACATGGTAATGAAACCCGGAGTAAAGAAAGAACCATCTTTATATCCGTTAATTTTCTCAAAAATCAAGCCTAGAACAGAAGCATTAATTAATCTTTTGTTTTCTTCCTGAATATCTTCCGAACCTTCGCTACTGAAATCATAAGCATTGAGAAATTCAAATAAATATTCTAGAGCATTGATGTCTCCGGTGCGCTTTCTTCCGTTGCTATCTTTCAAGATAGTAGAGGAAAAAATCGGTAATTTTTCATCTCTGAGGTTACTGATAAAAATAGTGACTTGTTCAATATCTGTTGGTTCAAATAGGGAACTGTTTAAATAAGGAACATGGCTAAATATTTTTTGGATATTAGCGTCTCTTTCCGCTGCTTTGCGAGCCAATACGCTAAAAAATAGGCTATTTAAATCATCGTAATCTTTGATTTTACTTAAATCTAGAAATCCCCAAGACCGATCGTTTTTGTTGTATTGAATTAATTGCGCTTCTAATAATTTTAGAAATAGAATACGATTCATCCAAGTGATTGATAATTCCAACCCAACATTAAACAGTCTTTCTTCGTCAGTTTCCCCAAATTGTTTTGGATTTGATAGGCGAGAAATTTTATCTAAACTATCAAGTTGGATTATCGCATTCTCAATTAAGGAACCTGGATTTCTCGCTCCTGCTTTTTGGCGCTCAATCAGTTTTTTACTGCCTTGTTTAGTTTCCGTTAAACCAATAATATGTAATAATTCGTTATAGAATCCTTTGTCAAGACTATTACTATCGTTAGCAAAGGGTAATTTTAATAAATGCTCTGGTGAAAGTAGTTTAAATAGGGAAATTAGTTGATGCTCATTGAGGTTTTCTGAATTATTTAAAATTGCTCCATATTCTCGAAGATCGAAATGGGTAAAAATAATTGATGACTCAATGGCAGCAATGGCTGGTTGAGCAATTTCTTGATAGAAAAAATCTGTTTTTTTGCTGGATAATCGTCCGGCTTCAAAATCATTAAATTGCTTAATAAGAGTTTTATTTTCAATAAATGCTTTTTCAAAACTACTGGCATCAAAAATAAACCATTCATATATATTAGTGGCGATTAAATATTTGATTTCTAGATTGTTATGAGTCAAGCGATCGCGCAAAAAATATAAAACTAATTCCTGAAATGCTTTAGTATTTAAACGATCGACTTTCAGCATTTCGCTTTTATTGGTTGGCTTTTTAGCTTCCAAAATTACGCCAACGCTGGTTTGAGCGTCTTTACCATGATGAATAACGAGATCGTTACGTTCTTTAGTATTAATAAAATAATTAGAACTGTAATAGGTATTTTTTAATAAATCCGCAATCAGATTTTTATGAAATTCTTCTGATTCGGCTTCATTAATTCGAGCAATTAAAGTTATTAAATTATTTTTAAACAGTTCAATATCATTTCGGTTAGGTTTAACTTTCAAAAAGGCTTTATTTAAAGCTTGTCTTGGTGAAATTTTATTCATGTACCTTATCCTTTCCTTAATAATGGGAATATTGATATTTTATGAAAAATAGACAGATTACCATTATAAAAAAATAATACCCCAAAATTCCCCCCTTGTCAACTATCCCCACACCTTTCTTAATCAGAAAATATTCCCCTCCCCACTAAATATCCAACAAACCATAACGTTTTTGTAGACTCAACAACTTCATCCGCGCTTCCCCCGCATTGTCTGCTAAATCGGCAAATTCCACCAATCGCCGCAACTCCTTTCGCAGCAGATTGCGTTCGACTTCCAAAGTTTCTCTGTCGAGTTCTGGAGGGAGTACGATCGCATCAAATAAAGTTGCCCTTTCCTTACCCGGATGAGGTCGCAAAATTCGTCCCCGGCGCTGAATAAACTGACGGGGATTACCGCTACTCGCCAAAATTACGGCTGTTTTAATTGCCGGAATATCCACCCCTTCATCCAAACAGCGAATTGCCACCAAACCTTGCAATTCACCCGTCTCAAATTGACGCCGCAAATCCTCTCTTTCATCCAAAGAAGTCTTAGCGGTGTAAGTGTTTACCCGATAACCCAATTCAGTTCCCAAAATCTTAGTTACCGCCTTGAGTTGGTGTGTGCTTTCCACCGAACCATCACCGCAATAAAATAAAGTGTGACTACTCTCCAAACGAGTAAACATTAAATCGCGCAAAGCCTTTAATTTATTAGCAGCAGCCCCAATTAAACGCGCCCGTTGCATCAACAATGGCTTTAAATCTTGATTCTCCTCATCAGATATTCCGTCTGCTTGTCCTTCTCGTTGGCGATATAGTAGCGCTCGGCCAATACTTTTAGTTAATTTAATATAAGCTTGGCTTTCCGATTCTGTCAGTTCCACCAAGATTGGGTAGTACAAATAATGTACCAACGCACCCTGTTGAATCGCATCTCTGAGCGTGAATTCCGGTTGCAAAACAGGCCCAAAATAATCAAATAGCGATTGGGTGCCATCTTCATCAAAATACCTTTCTGGCGTTGCAGATAAAGCCAACCGCAACCCCACATTGCGAGGTAAACTTTCTTCCAATCGAGGTGCGCCCAAATTATGGGCTTCGTCTCCTATAATTAGGGTTTTTTCTGGGAAATATTTTAGCTGCGACTGCAAACCTTCACTTATGAGAGTGGAATTGGTAGTGATGACGGCGAGAAAAGATTCATTGCCAGAACGCACATTATATAGTTGTGTGGAAAGTCGAGTTTGCCAACTGTCCCGCTTCTCAAATGCTAAGATTGGCTCTATGCCAAATTTCTCGCATTCTCGCGCCCACTGGGTGACTAAATGACGGTAGGGACAGATGACAAGCAAGACTTGCAAACCAATTTTATTGTAGAGTTCAGTTGCGATCGCCAACGCGGTAATCGTTTTACCGCTACCAGTCGCCATTTTCAGCGTACCTCTTCCCTTATTGGCAAACCAGCTTGCGATCGCTTGTTGCTGATATCCCCGCAATTGTAGCGAGGGCGGTATCCTGGGACATCCCCGTGGTAGTTGCTTCGCCTGCGATAGATGGTAAGTACCTTTAGATGCAGCTACCGATAACAGTTTGTTGATTTCCAGTAACGGGTAAGCTATATCCTTGTTTTTAGGGAAAATTTCTTTGTTTTTTGTCTGATTTTGGACTTTATAAATACCTTTTGAGGACGATTTCACAACCCTACTGCCCCTGTTATTTAAGCTATTTGATTAATTTTATGGTTTGGGGAGGTGTAGTGGGTGCGATCGCTAAGCTAACACGCATCTAATTCGGATATTTCTAATCCGGCAATCAAACCTTCAATTCCTCTCCCACTCCCCCACTCCCCCACTCTCCCACTCCCGCTAAACATACAAATTAAATGCGTAGCAGCTTATTCATGTATTGTGCCATCAGCCATAGTCGCACCGCCCAGGTTAGCCCGCCTCAGATCCGCCTGTGTGAGGTTAGCTTCTGTGAGATTAGCCTGTCTGAGGTCAGCGTTCCAGAAACCAGCGAAAGCCAGATTAGCCTGTCTGAGATCGGCCCCACTCAGGTTAGCCTCGCTCAGGTTAGCGCCCCTGAGATCGGCCCCTCTCAGGTTAGCACCGCTGAGGTTTGCTCCCATCAGATTAGCGCTGCTGAGATTAAACCCACTCAAGTTAAACCCGCTCAGGTTAATTGCGCTAAGGTCTACATTAATACCCTCCTCCAAGCGGATAGAATGCGATCGCCACTTATTCCAAGTAGCAACATCCTTTTTGAGTAGAGTGAGTTTTGCTAATTTCCCCTGCAATAGTATACAAGCAGTATCCCGCACCTGCTCTGCTTTATCATCCAATGCCTGAACGATCGAATCCAAACCTGCTTCCCCATAATGGGGTGCTTCCATTAGCGCTGCAATTCGATGTTCTGCTACTGTACTCCGCAGTCGCTGCTTGACTCCTGCTAACCCTCCCAAAACCGCACCAGTCAAGGGAGGTGGAGTTTTACCACCAAGCACAACATCGTAGTGTCTGGGCTGACCGGGATTCTCTGGCATAGCACTTTTTTTTGAACTATAGCAGTCGCCTTGGCGATTAGAACAATCTTTACCATGATTTCAAAAGTTGTGAATATGGCGATCGCTAGGAGAGTATTTTGCCATCAGGCATAGTTGTTTCTTGGAACATAGCCCCGCTAAGTTTAGTCTTCCAAAGGGTTGCCTTCCAGAAGCAAGTCTTGCTCAAATTAGCCCTCCAGAGGATAGCTTCGGTAAGATTGGCAAACGTGAAGTTAGCTTCGCTAAGCTTAGCTTCCCTGAGATCCGCCAGAGTGAGATTCGCTTCGGTTAGGTTTGCCCTTCTAAGGTCAGCCCCCTCAAGGTTCGCTTCGCTAAGCTTAGCTAGGGAGAGGTCAGCGTCCCAAAAATTAGCTTTGCTCAACTTAGCCCCCCTCAAGTCAGCACCCCGAAGCTTAGCACGCCAGAGGTTAGCCCCCTGAAGGTTAGCCAAAGTGAGGTCAGCTCCCTGAAGGTTAGCTTCACCGAGCTTAGCCTTCCTAAGATCGGCCCCGCTGAGGTTAGCTTCGCTGAGATCGACCCCAATCAGGTCTATATCAAAAAGGTTCAGGTGGAGAGAGCGTTCTCTCCACTTATTCCAAAGAGTTATGCTTTCTTTAAGTAAAGAAAGTTGTTCTGATTTTCCAAACAATAAACTGGCTGCATTCTGCACTTCCTGTGTTTCATTTTCCACTGCCCCAACGAACAAATCCAAACCTGCATCCCCATACTGGATCGCCTCTTTTAACGCCTGAATACGATATTCCATCTCCTCACTTGTCAGTCGCTGTTTGACTCCTTCTAATCCTCCCAAAACCGCGCTACCCGGTGGAGGTGGCGTTTGACCGCCCAGCACAACATCGTATTTTTCGGGCCGATCGAGATTCTCTAGCATCGCACTCTAGCTTTCTTTTGCACTATATAGCAACCGCCTTGGCGGTTAGGGCATTCTTAATTCCTGAAATCCTTGATTCTAGACCCTTCTGACCCTAGTCCCTAGCTATACCAGGTGTGAACTACTCCAACGCTAGCTTAGATTAATTGAGCGGGACGAAAAGTGCCAACAACTTTAGATGTCTACGAAGCATTGATGAAGGAACCAGCAGAATGCTGCGCGACCTAAGAATCGAATTTCGCCAAAAAGAACTTTAAAAACTATTTGTGTATTGTGCAATTAGGCATAATTGCACCTTGGAAGTCAGCCCCTTCCATATTAGTCCTATATAGAAAAGCGTCGGTAAGGTCAACCCCTTTGAAGTTAGCCCCATATAGGAAAGCGTCACTGAGATCCGTGTTATTCAGGTCAGCCCCCATAAAGTTAGCCCCACTGACGTTCGCTTCTCTGAAATTAGCCCCGCTGACGTTCGCCCCACTGAAGTTAGCATCGCTTAGGTACGTCTTTTCCAGATTAGCTATCGTCAGGTTAGCCTCACTCAAGTTAGCTTCACTCAGGTTAGCCTCCCTAAGATTAGCCGTGTAGAGATTAGCCTCGCTGAGATTAATCCCCTTGCAGTTTGCTTGAAAGAAGTTCGCCCAGTGTAAGTCAGCACCGCAGAGGTTCGCCTGGTTGAGTTTCCCCCATCTGAAATTAAGGTAACTTAGGTTAAACCCTCTCAGGTCAGCCCCACTGAGGTCAGCTTCTTGGAAATTAACTTTGCTGAGGTCAGCCCCTTTGAAGTTAACCCCCTTGAGGTTAGCTTTCCTGAGATTAGCGCCCCTGAGATCGGTTTTGCAGAGGTTCGCACCGCAAAGGTTCGCACCGCAGAGGTTCGCACCGCAGAGGTTCGCACCGCAGAGGTTCGCACCGCAGAGGTTAACTCCGCTGAAGTCAACTCCGCTGAGGTCAACTCCGCTGAGGTTGATTTCGTTCAGGTCTACATCGTAACCTTCTAGATGTAGAGAACGCACCCTCCACTTATTCCAAATAGCTACATCATAAGTAAGTAGGATGAGTTGTTCCGACTTTCTCAACAGCAAGCAAGCAGCATCTCGCATTTCCCGTGCTTTGTCGTCTAGCGCCTGAATTATCAATTCTAAGCCTGCATTTCCATAGTTCAGCGCCTCCCTTAGCGCCCCAATGCGATGTTCTGCTACTTTGCTTTTCAGTCGATGCTTGACTCCTGCTAGTCCTCCCAAAACCGCGCCACTCAATACGGATGGGATTTTTCCGCCAAGAACGGTATCGTATTCTTTGGGCCGATCGGGATTCTCTGGCATGGCACTTTTTCTACTGCACTATACCAGTTGTAGCTTTTACTTTGGGGAAGCGCGTCTGTCTAAGAGTATTAGTCTGAGCTTAATTCATACCTACCAACTTGAGTTAGTAATAAAACTTAGTATATATGAGCGCACAGATTTCTATTATACAAATATACCCCAAACTTCTCACAAAGTCAAGTACGCGATCGCAATCACTTTAATTTTTTATCAAGGAATACATTCATAAAAATCACATAGATTAGCTTAGATCACCGCTGGAAGAGCATAGGTTTGATTAGTCATTTGACTGACTTGTTTTCTCTCTTTGTTCAACATATATATCTTCACACTAAGTACGGGAGAGCCAGATTTTCTTGTAACTTTCTGGCAGACAACTGGGGAGAGTGTCTAAATATGTGTAGATAGATTGAATACTCGCGTGGTCATTTTTTTAGGCTTTAATAAGCTGCTTAGCTAAGAGCATCTTACATAATGGCTGAAAGTTCATCCACGACAATAATCCGACCTTTGCACAAAGCGCGAATGAGGCGATCGATCGCGGTTCTTTGTTCTTCTTCAAGGGATTCATCCAACAAGGCTGCCATCAATCCATAGCGGTCTGCCAAGGTTATGCGACCGGAGGCGCTGACTTGAGCGAATAACTCAGAAATTGCGTTGGGGAGAAGTTGAAGTTGCATTGTGATTGGCTGAACTCGATACTCTTAATATCGCTTAAATTATTATGGCTGAGAGTGATTAAACCAGGGTACTCAATGTGACAATTAATGACCTCTGATAGTGAGTTAAAGCGGTTTGTCAGTGTGACGAAATTGTTGTTAACAGTGTGAGACAAATCACACACTTGGTGGCAACTATTTATATTTTGTGGAATTGATGTTATAGCGCTACGCGCATACATTAGGACGGTATTAAACGCTCAAAGCAAGGCGGGGACTGTGTTTGTACTAAAGCCGAAGCACTAAAGCCGAAGCACTTTGCTATATAGCAGTCGCCAAGGCTATTAGGACGTTCTTAATCCTTTCCCGCTGAAAGAATATCTATAAGGCCGCAGAGGGGCTCCAGGGGAATTTTAGATTTTGGATTTTGGATTGAAATACAGCGGCTTGCGCGTACTCTCGCCAGAGGAGCGCGGGCTTTAAGAAAAAGGGGAGTGCTAATTTAAGGCGGATTTAGGCCAAAATGTATAGGTATCAATATTGTGTGAGATTTTAAGTAACAATTTGCACAAGATATGAGTTATTTACTCATTTTTTAGAGGAATTGACACCAATCAAGCAGCTATAGCTGTGACTTGCTGTGGCGCAGGTTTTACAACGACCCATTTACCTGTTTTTGAGTCTCGATAAGTTATAAACGGGTTTGGTTTTAGTGGCTTTTCAGAGGGTGCGGTCATATAGATACTCTCCCGTTTTTCTTTAGTGAATATTCTAGGTTACTAACAATAGCTACTTGGGTGATTAAGGATTTGGTAAAAGGTGATAAAATACAGAAATTGCGGTGATTTAAATCACTCGATAGGTATCCGACACGCTAGCGCCGCTACGCGGAAGTCAAAAGTCAAAAATCTTTTGAATCGCTCCCGGCGCAGTGTAGACAGAGGTAGAGGGGGGAGAGGGCGATCGCGTCTATCCCCATCCCCTAACCCGTAATTAAGCCAATTGCTCTGGATCTAAACCCAATTCGCGCAGTTTTGCCGCCAGTCGTTCTGCTCGCTCCTCAGATGCTGTTGCTCGCTGCTGTGCTTCTGCTGATTGCTGTTCGGCTAAAATGGTTCGCTGTTCGGCTAAAATGGTTCGCTGTTGAGCTAAAATGGTTAGCTGTTCGGCTGCTGTAGCTCGCTCACTGCCGGTAGGAATCAACTCTCCATCTAAAGTCATCCACCTTAACCACAGTCGATCGATATTTTTATAACTGCCTCGCCACAAACCTAAACTCAGTTCTAGCTCAGGAATTGGCAAGCGTCCCTCAGTTAGTTCTGTAGATTCATAATGACCGCCGGTGAGGCGAAAAGCTTGCACGCGATCGGTATAGCGACTAAAAACAATGTAGTAGGGAACGCGCAAAATTCGCTCGTAAACTTGCCACTTGGTTGGTGGATTCCCCCGTTTGCTGGCAGTTTGACCCAAATCTTCTTCTTCTGTGCCAGGAGATAATAACTCAACTACCACAAACGGGCTAACTTGTTCTTGCCAGATCACATAACTTAAACGCATATCGCGTCCCTCGTATAACTGAGGTACTCCGACGACGGCGAACCAATCTGGACGTTTATACCAGTTGGGATGGTTGACATCGTAGTAGAGATTGAGGTCGATCGCACAAAACACGCGATCGATATCCCAATTGGGAGGCTGAAAAGTTATGTCTAATAATTGCGATTGGTCTAAATGAAATGTGTCTGGCAATCCTGGTTCCTCTGCATTTTCACTGGGTAAATCGTACATTGTCGGTAATGTCAAGCGTGGTGAAAGAGGCGGATCGGTTTGAGAAGGTAGGCGATTCATACTAATTTTGGATGGCGATTAAATGCTATTAATTCACGACTTGAGCGCCATGAAGTCGCGGATCGTCCGAGCCAGCTTTTGCTGATTTTACGGGGGCGTTAAATTTAGAAATTTGCCCGGTTTTTCTAGCATGGGGTACTGGATTACCAGTAGCTAAGGCTTCTAAATTTGCTGCCATGATGGTGCGCGGTTGTTCGCCAATGCTTTGTGCTATAGCTTCCCCATTGTTGCCAAAAAAGACAAAATGAGGAATCCCATCGACCCGATAACGCTCGATTTCTGGCAACCACTTGTTGTTATCCACATTCAGCATGACGAAATTTACTTTATCGGTGTACTGCTGTTCGAGTTCCCCCATATCCTTAGCCATCGCCTGACAGCTGACACACCAATTGGCGTAAAACTCCATTAGCGTTGGTTTGCCATTACTGAGGGCAACTTCCAATGGTGTGGAATTTTCCGCTAGAGTGGTGAGGGTAGAGGTGTCTGTCTGAGTTCGGATGCCAAACAAGAGGGCAACGGTGAGTGCGATCGCAGCCAAAACAACCAATAAATTTCTTAAGCGCCTCCCTACTGTCGATTCTGAGTTTTCTGGAGACGGCAGCGGCGATAATGGTGATTTGGTAGTCATTGGATTTCTTTAACAAAATGATTACGGTTTAATTTTAATGTAAATGAAGTTGACAGAGGCTATGATGCTACTTAATTTCTATCGATTCCTTATTTTACTTGTGGGTAGCGGGTTGCTAATAGCCGCTACCAATCCGCTACCGGAGATAGTAAATCACCCAAAACCGCAACTGGAGTTGGATATAACTCCCTTTCGAGGCGCTGGATGTATCGTTAACGAGTCTGATGCTCTCGATTGCGACCCGCAAGGGCCAGCGGTTGCTTTCGGATGTAATCGATTAAGCAAACCCTCTGATTTGCTGGGTGGACTGAAGCCGCCTCTTCCCTTGGTATTGTGCAAGCAAATCCCCTCGCGATCGCAGCCAGAACCAGGGGATTATTTCTACCGTACTGGTGGGTTACTTCCCAACTATATTCGTTATATTGTATTCAGAGATGGCAAGTTTAAGCTAGTCAAAAACCTGGCTGAGTTCAAAAAAATCTTTGCACCGATAGAATCTGCTGAGGAAGCTTTGAGCTATATTCTAGCGGTTAAAAATCTCGATGCTTATTACGGGCTGAAAGCTACTCCTGATTACGAATATTTTGTAGATAGAATAGAAGATACTCATGTCGTTAAAACCGAGCAAGGTTATTTAATGAATTTGTACGAAAAACGAGTATTTGGTTGTGGCCCTCATCCGATTTCGGTAGTAAATATTTTGGTAACGACTGGAGGTAATATCCGAGAGGTGAGTAGAAAAGAGGTTTATAAAAATCCAGCCGAAGATATGCTTTGTGTGGATTAACAGATTTTAGATTGCGAATATCAAAATGACCAACACTTTCAGTGGTGAAAGATCGTGAAAAAACGAGTTAAGCTGACTTTTCCCAAACGTGCGATCCAGATGCCTGTAGCTTATCGACTGGCCAAGGATTTTAACGTGGCTACAAATATTATCCGCGCTCAGGTTGCGCCCAATCAAGTTGGTAAGCTGGTGGTGGAACTGTTGGGCGATATCGATCAATTGGATGCGGCGATCGAATGGATGCGATCGCAGGATATCACAGTTTCCTTAGCCAGCCGCGAAATCCTGATTGACGAAGATGTCTGCGTCCACTGCGGTTTGTGTACTGGGGTCTGTCCCACGGAAGCCCTTACCCTGGAACCGCAGACGTTTAAGCTGGCATTTACGCGATCGCGCTGCATCGTCTGCGAACAGTGTATTCCCACCTGTCCCGTCCAAGCAATTTCCACCAATTTGTAGTCTCAAATCGCTCTACCTACGCAGAGGAAAAGGCAGATGAAAGTCGAGTCTATTCTGATTAAAAACTTCAAGCGATTTGACCATCTTGAAGTCTCGTTCAAAAATCAAACCCTTAACGAAGTTAGCAACCGATTTTTGCTCGTTGGAGATAACGGCACTGGCAAGACAACTCTGCTGCAAGCGATCGCACTTCCACTAGCCCTAGCAACCAGACAAATTCAAAATGTATCTGAATTTGACTGGTTAGGCTTTCTTCCCGGTCGCTACCAGCGCTGGGGACATCCACACATTGAACTAGAAGTATCGTTTGAAGATGAAGAAATTGAAGCCACAAAAGCCGTAGCGAGAAGATGGTTAGATGCACAGCCAGAACGCTTCGGAATCGAACCCGGTGATAGCAATTCTGTCCAAATAATCCTAGACGGTGAAAAATGTCGCGCTAGAACTAACTCAGAATACTTTCAGTTTTTGGGGCGCTACTACGCCAGACAGTTATTAAAAACCGATTCATCTATTCGTTCCGAATTTGCCAAACTTCCAGGCATTTTCTGGTTCGACCAATTCCGCAATCTCGGCTCAAATCCCTATCTAGTTGAAGCCACTGATAACGGATCGGGAGAGAGCAATAGTAGAATTTCTTTTGAATCAGGTGTAGCTCGCCTGCGTCGCTATCTTAATGGCTGGAAACTAGCACAGCAAGCTCGAAATCAACCTTATCGTATTGACTACTTGATGGAATTGGAGAATTCTTACAAAAGAATCTTTCCGGGACGGTCTTTTGCGGGTGTAGAACCTATGCCCGGAGTTGATTCACCCACAGCAGAAGACTTCTTCTTCCTACTAAATGACGGACACCGCACCTACGACATCGTGGAAATGTCAGCAGGCGAACAGTCAGTATTTCCTATACTCTATGAATTTGTCAGGCAACAAATTGCTCACTCAGTTGTATTAATTGATGAAATCGACCTCAATCTTCACCCACCAGCGGCACAGTTATTAGTGCGCCAAATTCCCAAACTTAGTCAAAATTGCCAGTTTATCTTTACCACCCATTCTGAGGCTGTTAGTGACGTAATCGGTGAGGACGAGACTTACCGTTTGCTTGGGGGGGCGCTGTGCCTGTAAATATTCTCTACTGCGAAGGAGTTTCCAAAAGTCCAGATTTGCGGGTTCTCTCTGTGATACTTCCCCCCGGTTGCGTGGTTAAGCCTATTGGTAGCAAACAGGGTCTTTCTCAAAGAATCCTTGGCGCACGAGATGTTAGATCCGGTTCAATAATAAAAGGTTTAAAAGACCGCGATTTTGATGATGATGACTCACCTCCAACAGGCACTTCTCGTATTTGGTATTTTACAGAAAATAATACCCTAATACAGATAGGTTGGTATTGGGAGAGAAAAGAAATTGAGAATTACCTGCTAGATCCTAAAGTCGTGAACCGATCGCTGGTTTCTCTTGCACCGCCACTTGATAAATACCGTGCAGCGTTGCAAACATCGGCAGAGAAAATTGCCGCCTATACCGCAGCTAGAATTGCACTATCGCTTTATCTGCAAAATCGACCCTCACCCCCTAATAATTTCTGGGGAGAAGAGAGAGACAAAAAAGAGGCTTATCGCTTTCCTAGAGACAAAGCTTTGGCAGAGGGAAACTGTCGCAGTGAAGTGAACAATATCGTTAGACAATACTCTCAACGACTAAGTTCTCCCCAAATCGATGTCATCAGTGAGTTTGAGCGATTACTACCAACTTGTTGCCCTGGTGGAAGTCGATTTCAAAATCAGAACTTTTTACAGCGCTTTGCGGGTAAGGATTTGCTCTACGGAATGCAGGATGCACTGCGGAGGTTCGGGTTTGAGTCTCCAGTTTTATTCCGCGAACGAGTCCTTAAAGGAATTGAAGATTCAGGCGAAGATGTGTGGACGTGGCTACCGGAGTGGCAGCGACTTCGGGAACTGATAGCAGAGTATGTTTCCGAATAGTCTAAACTCCAATAATCGACGTTTAAAGCTGAAAAATATCAGCTAAAACGCTGTCGTCTCCCTGAAGTCTCGTTTTCTTAGCTGGAGAATCATAAAGCACTATCAGCGATTTTTGATTTTCTTTAGTAGGAAAAAACGTCATTCCCTCAGCATGATCTTCTCCATCGCCGTAGGGAATGTCCAGAATTGGTGTAGGTTTTGATAACACATTTTCTGGCAAATTAACCCCATTTTCCAATCGGTAAATCCTCACAGGGCCATCTATATCCATAGTAGGCCCCGCCAAAATTAACAAGTCTTGACCGTCGATACACAAGTCACGAACTCCTAAGCCGTCAAGGTCAATAAAATGTTTTTTGTATCGCTTATCTTCTACTTTCTTAAGTTTCAAGCTTGTCGAATTAATTTCTTTGACTTTTATTTCCAGTACGATCGCCCAACCACGCAGCACTGGCCCACGCAAACCCAGAAAAATCTTATTCTTATAAACAGCTAAACCCTCTATGTCAAAACCATTATCTTTTCCCGGAATATTCGCTTTCAAGAATGGGGCAAGGTGAGGATCTTCTAAAAGGGCATCGGTGAGGCAATTGCCGCTTTTAGTATTTTCTAATTTAGCTGCCGTCAGTTGTTTCTCTGGATTTTCTGGGTGAGGACAAGACTTGTATAAGCGATCGCCCACTAGAGGAATTCTTGCTAATAAAAAGCGGTTTTTTTCGGGTTCGATAATTGCCAGATTTTGGATGTTTTCCAGGTCTGTTTTCTTAGAATTTGGTTTTTTGCGTTTCAGGCTGTGAGAACCAACTAACCACAGGTAGCCATCGGCGTAATCGAGCCCTTCAATATCAATTTCTTTGTCGGTATCGGTGATTGGGGGGACAAAATCTGCCACTACAAAGTGTTCGTGGTTTTCAAATGTATTGGGGGCACTATAGGACAGCCGCTCAATACTTGATGTTTCATCACAACCTAACCATAAATAGTTTCCAGGGGTGAGTGCAACAGCAGACAGACTTTCCCGGCTGTCTTGAATGCCTGACTTGAATCGGAGTAAAACTTGTTCAATCGTGGATTTTTTTTCTTTCATGTCTAATATTTTATAATTCAGATCGGATGGTAACGAAGTGGAACTGCAATGAAGTTTTGGAATACTGTTGACTGTTGACTGTTGACTTTTGAGAGTGAACAGCGAACAGTGAACAGCGAACAGTGAGCTTACGGTTATAACCGCGATCGATATAAGTCTAACAATTTGGCAGTCTCCCGCTCTCTAACTAAAGTATTAGCACACAAAATCCCAGAGGCAGCAACGGCGGGAACACCAATTCCAGGCATGGTGCTGTCGCCAACGCGGTACAATCCGGGGATGGGGGTGTGTGGGCCTGGAAATGTGCCTTTACCGGCGGCGATCGCAGGGCCATAAGTTCCTCGATCGCGGCGCAGGTAGTAGGCGTGGGTTAGGGGTGTACCGATGAGTTCGATGAGGATGCGATCGCGCAAATCTGGTATGATTTTTTCTAAAGCACGAAATAGAGATTGCGATCGCTCTTTTTTCTTCTCTTCATAACTATCATCACGCTGCCAATTCTGATAAGGTTCCAAAGTATAACAATGAACCACATGATGTCCGGTTGGTGCAAGATTTTTATCCCAAACAGAAGGAATAGAAATCATGCAAGTATTGCCAGGTCCCGTGATATCTCGATTAGCATCGTGAACAACTACATGATGTCCGGTAATATTTTCCAAACCTTCAGCGCGGATACCCAAATGCAAGTGCATAAAACTATCAACAGCAGGAATATCGAGAGACTGCTGGCGATATGAACTTGGCAAATCTTCTGGTTTCAGCAGTTTAGTATAAGTATCCCAGATAGTCGCATTGGAAATAACGATAGCTGCTTTAATTATTTCCCCATTACGCAACCTAACCCCGACAACTTGGCCAGATTCCAATAATATTTTGTCAACGTGGGCATTTAGTCGCAATTTTCCGCCCCAACGTTCTAAACCTCTCACTAAAGCATCAACAATTGCGCCACTACCTCCCACCGGATAATCGACGCCGATATTGCTGCGTTCCCCCAGCATGAAAGCTACTTCTGGCGCAATAGTTCCCTCTGCTTTCAAACCAGATAACAGAAAACATTCTAAATCGATTAGTCGCCGCACCCAAGGATCTTTTACCTCTTTATCCATCACCTCGCCAACGGAACCTTGTACTATTCCGATTTGAAGTAATAATTTTAATAGTGATGGCAGATATCTTGTTAGTAGGACGGGAATCACCTGGAAATCTGCGCGTAAAGCTAAAGTGGGAATACCTTTTAATGCTTCGTACAATTGCAGCAAAGGTTTTTCAAAGCGTTCGAGTTCGATCGCACCTTGCGGCGTAATTTCAGCAACTGCTTTTCGATAACGTTCCGCATTACTATAAACCGGAAAAGCGCCTTCTGGAAAATGATAATGTCCCAACGGATCGTAACTTACGGTTTCGACAGATTCGCCCAAAACCTCAAGCACTTGCCGCAAAGGATTGAGGCTTTGCGGGTGATTTAAGCCACAATAAAATGAAGGGCCAGAATCGAAGTGAAAGCCGCGTCGCGAGAAGCTGTGCGCCGCACCGCCCGGAATGGTGTGACTTTCGCAGACTAACACTTTCTTGCCGTAACGTGCGAGTAGTCCCGCAGCAGTTAAACCGCCGATACCGCTACCGATAACTATGACATCTAACTGCATCATCCACCTCTAAAACTGTAAATAAACCTCACCCCAGAAGTTGGGTTTTTTGAAGAAATCGGCTCTTTCGGAGTTGCTATGCTTGTTGAAAAAGCCGCCCATACTGGAGCTTTTTTATTTGGAAATCCCTAAAACCTCTCTCAAGTCGTTTTGAGACGACTTAAGCTATTAGCCAGGGGTTTGAACCCCTGGCGGGAGAAAAACGCAGATGTAAGATTTCAGTTATACAACTGGTTACTCTGCTTCACCAATTAGCGTAAAAGCTGCCCAATCTCTAGGATTCGGATTTTGTTTCATTGTTGTCAGCATAGCTTGCCGTAACGCTTGCGCCTTATCAATGTTTTTTTGCATATTTTGATAAAATTCCGTCATTAGAAACGCGGTGGGGCCATCGGGTATCGACCAGAGAGAAACTATCACGCTGGAAACGCCTGCACCAATGAATGCACGAGAAAGTCCGATCACTCCATCGCCGCTAATTCTCCCCCGTCCGGTATCGCAAGCGCTCAAAATTGCCAGTTGAGCATTTAATTTCAAACTGATAATTTCTCGTACAGTTAATAAACCATCATCTTTTCCAGATGGAGCGAGAGCTATTGAACTTTGGAAACCCGAAAAATCATCGAGCAATCCGTGAGTTGCTAAGTGAATAATTCCAGCGTTTGGTAACTGCTGCAAAATCTTAGCTTTTGTCGCCTGGTTTCCGGTAATTGCTTGGGTGGAGAGGAGAGTTGCGATCGCTTTTGCTTCTCTTTCCGCACCGGGTAAACTGGGCAACTGTTCCGGTGGTTTTCCCAGTTCGGATGGTAAACTAGGCATTGTTGGATTGCCAACGACCAACACATCTTTCTCCGAAATTCGTTGACGTTGCTGACGGGTAAAATCCAAGAGTTGAATAGCAGGTGCAGTGAGAATTGTATGCTGTTCAATTAAGTATTTTCCAGAAGTATCTTTTAAAGCTGGAAAAGCAACTAAAAACAAAGCATCCTGCGGAATGAAGATAACACGCGCCGCTGGCTCGGTTGGCAAAATATCAGCAATTGGTTTAATAAGAATTTGATGCAGCTGCTGTAATTTTTGCAGTTGAGAGCGTTCATCGGGCCTGACTTGCACTGCAATACCGCGACCTCTGACACCTATAGATTCGCGGCTGCTGGTAACAAAATCGTCCAAGGAATTTGGCAAAGATTTCAGGTCAACTTGGCGAAAAGAGATTTCACCTGTTGGTTTGATTACCCAAATAAAAAGGTCTGTTTTTTTGCCGGAATCATACATGATTGAATATTCAACCAACGTTGCCTTTTGGGTTTTGGCAATTTGTTTAATTTGCTCAATATTGGGTGAATTGATAGTTGTTTGATCGGTAGCTCTGCCTAGCCGCGTCGCCAATAACTCCACAAAAGCACGCGCCCTTCCCCTTTCGCTAATCTCTAGCGCTGCCTCAGTTTTATTCTGGGCAATCAAAGCTTTTTGTAAATCGCGATATGCGTCAGTTTGGGTTTCAAAAATTGAGACTTTATCGGCATCTCTTAATCCTGGCCGTAGAGATTCTTGAACACTAATCGCAGCCCGGAGCATTTTTTCTGCTTCGATAATATTTCCAGATTTCATCAGAGCATTGGCTATATTGCTCAAAGCAATTGCTTCCCCCGCCTTCTGACCGATTTCCCTGTAAATTGCTAAAGCTTGTTTGGAGAATTCCAAAGCTTTGGAATTCTCATTCAGACCGAAGTAAACTATACCTATGTTATTAAGGGCAGCTCCTTCACCTGCCTTATCGCCAACTTGTTTGTAAATAGCTAAAGCTTGTTGATGGAACTCCAGCGCTTTGGGATACTGACCCTGCTGCCGATAAACTTCACCGATGCTACTAAGAGTTCCTCTTTCGTCTGCCTTATTGCCGAGTTCTCTGTTTATTGTTAGAGATTGCTGCAAAAATTCTAGTGCGCGATCGTACTGACGCACCTCGTAATAAATTCCGCCAATATTGTGCAGACTAAGGCCAACGCCTGCTTTGTTGGCGAGTTCTTTGTTAATCGCTAAAGATTGCTCGTAGTATGTCAATGCTTGCGAATACTGACCCAGTTGTTGGTAAAGTTGCCCCATGTTATTGAGGGTCGTCCCAATGCCATCCTTGTTGCCCATTGCTTGCCTAATAGTTAAGGCTTGTTGAAAGAACTCCAATGCTTTAGCATACTGACCCTGGCTTTCGTAAACTCCAGCCAAGACATCAAGCGTGGTAGCTTCTTCTTCCCTATTGCCGACTTCTTTTTGAATGGTTAACGCTTGGCCCAGAAACTCCAGTGCCTGGGGATACTCGCCTAAATTCCTGTAAACTAATCCGATGTTATTGAGGATCGCTCCAACTTCGGTACGGCTACCCACTTCGCGGAAAAAGACTAAAGCCTGCTGGAGTATTTGCAAAGCTTCTCGATATTGACCTTCTTCGTACAGCTGGCCAGCCTTTTGGTAAAGCTGCAATGCCTGATTCCTTCGGCTTTGAGACGTTTGCGCCTGCGCTGGCAGGAGTGAGAATGAAGGAGTCAGGGGTAACGGGTGAAGGGTAAGCAGCAGAGTCGCTGTTGCAAAACTGAAATACTTAAGACAAAAGTTCATTGTTGTCAATAGGAAATCTCGTTCTCTGTTTTAACCTGAAAACCCCTTTAAGATCGAAGTATGAAGAAACTTTTCGAGCTTGGGGCTATGAAACGCATCGTCTTGATTGCTGGGTTTGAATCCTTCAACGCCGACTTGTACCGCAAAGCCGCTGATTTGGCTGTCGCAAGCTGCCCCGAACTGGATATCCGGGTGTTTAGCGATATTGCACTACGCACCGAACCCGAAGCCGTAGAAGCCGCACTGCAAGGCGCAGATGTCTTCTTCGGCAGTTTGCTATTTGATTATGACCAAGTTTTGTGGCTGCGTGAAAGAATTCAGCACATCCCCATTCGCCTAGTATTCGAGTCAGCCTTAGAATTGATGAGTCTCACCCAAATTGGTGCATTCAAAATTGGCGACAAACCTAAAGGAATGCCCAAACCAGTTAAATTTATACTCGACAAATTCAGCAACGGACGAGAAGAAGACAAACTCGCCGGATACATCAGCTTTTTGAAAGTAGGGCCGAAGTTATTAAAATATGTGCCAGTGCAAAAGGTGCAAGACTTACGCAACTGGCTAATAATCTACGGTTACTGGAATGCTGGCGGCACAGATAATGTCGTTTCCATGTTCTGGACTCTAGCAGAGAAATATTTAGGTTTAAAACTAGGAGAAATTCCGCCACCAGTCGAAACCCCAAACATGGGATTATTGCATCCCGATTATCAAGGTTATTTTGAATCACCAAAACAATATTTAGAATGGTATCGCCACAGGAGCAGAGGAGCAGAGGAGCAGAGGAGCAGAGGAGCAGACGAAACAGAAAATTTAGGAATCACCAATCCGGTTGTCGGCATTCTACTTTATCGCAAGCACGTTATCACAAAACAACCTTACATTTTCCAACTAATTCGTCATTTTGAAAAAGCAGGATTAATCCCCTTACCTATCTTTATTAATGGGGTTGAAGGTCATGTTGCTGTTCGAGATTGGATGACAACCGCTTATGAAACGACTCAAAGAAAACAAGGTAATATTGAAACACTCTCATTATCTAGCGAAGCAGTAGAAGTCGATGCGATCGTATCTACAATCGGCTTTCCGTTAGTTGGTGGCCCAGCAGGTTCGATGGAAGCGGGGCGTCAAGTTGAAGTTGCCAAACGCATCCTTACTGCCAAGAATGTGCCATACATGGTATCCGCACCGTTGCTAATTCAAGATATACACTCTTGGACTCGGCAAGGTGTTGGGGGCTTGCAAAGTGTCGTTTTATACGCGCTGCCCGAATTAGATGGTGCGATCGATCCAATTCCCCTTGGCGGTTTAGTCGGGGAAGACATCTATCTAATTCCCGATCGAGTAAAACGCCTTACTGGTAGGCTGAACAAATGGATATCACTGCGACGAACCCCACCATGCGATCGCAAAATCGCCATCATTCTCTACGGATTTCCACCCGGATATGGTGCCACAGGTACAGCAGCATTATTAAACGTACCTAAAAGTTTAATCAAATTCCTCCACGCACTAAATGATCGAGGTTACAACGTCGGAGATTTACCCGAAGATGGCGAAGAATTAATCCGCTGGGTGAAAGTAGCTGATGAATCTCTCCCGCTTGCTGAAGGAGTATCTACCGTCAATGTTCACACCCTCGAAAAATGGTTGGGATACCTATTAACAAATCGCATTGCAAAACAATGGAAATCTCTTACTGGTACAGGTATTAAAACCTATGATGATGAATATCATCTTGGCGGCGTGCAATTAGGAAATATTTGGATCGGCGTGCAACCACCTTTAGGAATATCAGGCGATCCCATGCGCCTAATGTTTGAACGCGATTTAACGCCTCATCCCCAATATGCAGCCTTCTACAAATGGCTGCAAAACGAATTTCAAGCAGATGCGATCGTTCACTTTGGAATGCACGGCACCGTTGAATGGTTGCCCGGTTCCCCATTGGGAAATACCGGCTATTCCTGGTCAGACATTCTCCTGGGAGATATGCCACATCTATATATATATGCGGCAAATAATCCCTCCGAATCGATGTTAGCCAAACGGCGCGGTTACGGCGTCCTGATTTCCCATAATGTGCCGCCTTATGGACGTGCAGGCTTGTATAAAGAATTGGTATCTTTACGCGACTTAATTTCCGAATATCGGGAAGACACGCAGAAAAATTACGTTCTCAAAGAAGCCATCTGCAAAAAGATAGTAGACACAGGTTTAGATACAGATTGCCCATTTGAAGATGCTAAACAGTTGGGAATTGCCTTTAGCCCGGAAAATGTCAGAATGTTTAGTGCCCATGCTTTTAACCATTATTTGGTCAACTTGTACGAATATCTGCAAGTTCTGGAAAATCGCCTCTTCTCATCTGGTTTGCACGTATTGGGAGAACCGCCGAATGATGAAGAAATGGCATCTTATCTAAATGCTTATTTTGGCGAAAACAAACAAACCCGGTTTCTTGGAGAAACCGGGTTTGTGGATACCCAAGAGTCTATCCAAATTCGCGATTTATTAATGCAAACCACAGATGAATTAACCAACCTGCTGCGGGGATTGAATGGCGAATATATACCCCCTGCACCAGGAGGTGATTTGTTACGTGATGGTGCGGGTGTTTTACCTACGGGTCGCAATATTCATGCTTTAGATCCCTATCGAATGCCTTCACCTGCTGCTTACGAACGAGGTCGAGAAATTGCCAAGAAAATTATCGCCCAACATCTTAAGGAAAATGGGCAATATCCCGAAACAATTGCGGTAATGTTGTGGGGTTTGGATGCGATCAAAACTAAGGGAGAATCTCTGGGTATTCTGTTAGAATTAGTGGGTGCTGAACCAGTAAAAGAGGGTACGGGACGCATTGTTCGTTACGAATTAAAGCCATTAGCAGAAGTCGAACATCCGCGCATTGATGTGCTGGCAAATCTTTCCGGTATTTTCCGCGATAGTTTTGTCAATATTATTGAATTGTTGGATGATTTGTTTCAACGCGCTGCTGATGCGGATGAACCGGAAGACCAGAATTTTATCCGCAAACACGCTTTAGCATTAAACGCAAAAGGTGTGGATAATGCAACTGCACGATTATTTTCTAACCCCGCTGGTGATTTTGGTTCGCTAGTAAATGACCAAGTTGTCGCGTCTAATTGGGAATCGGGCGATGAGTTGGCGAATACTTGGCAAGGTCGAAATGCGTTTAGTTACGGCAGAAAAGATAAGGGGGAAGCGCGAACAGAAATCCTCAATCAATTGTTGCAAACTACTGAAAGAGTTGTTCAACAAATCGATTCTGTGGAATATGGTTTAACTGACATTCAGGAATATTACGCCAATACTGGTGGTTTGAAAAAGGCAGCAGAGAAACAACAGGGTAAAAAAGTCAATGCGAGTTTTGTGGAAAGTTTCTCCAAAGATACGACGCCTCGGAATTTAGAAGATTTGCTGCGAATGGAATATCGCACTAAGTTGCTAAATCCCAAATGGGCTGATGCAATGGCGAATCAAGGTAGTGGTGGTGCTTATGAGATTTCGCAACGAATGACGGCATTAATTGGTTGGGGTGGTACTGCCGATTTTACTGATGATTGGGTTTACGAACAAGCGGCTGATACTTATGCTTTAGATGAGGAGATGGCTAAGAAATTGCGGGAGGCAAATCCAGAAGCGTTTCGCAATATTGTGGGGAGGATGTTGGAGGCGAATGGGAGGGGTTTTTGGCAACCGAGTGAGGAGAGGTTGCAGAAGTTAAGAGAGTTGTATGATATAACTGATGAAGAACTTGAAGGTGTAACGGTTTGATCGGGAGGTAGTGTAAGATGATTAATCCATTGATTGAGAAGGAAATTTTCGCTCAAGTGAATAAGTTGAGTGATGAACAACAACAGCAAGTGCTGGACTTTGCGCGATTTTTAGCGATGAAAAACCCTGTTGGCGTACCTGGTAAGGAGTTGCTTCAATTTGCTGGCACTATTTCCCATGAGGATGCGAAAATTATGTTAGAGGCAGCAGAGGAAAACTGGGGACAGGCAGATTTGAAAGGGTGGTCTGAATGAGTGGTAGATTCCTACTGGATACGAATATTGCCATTGCTTTCCTCGAAGGAGATACTTCAGTTGAGCAACTATGTGTACGGGCTGAAGCTGTATTTGTTTCAAGCACCGCAATTGGCGAACTCTATTATGGTGCTTACAAGTCGGGACGAGTAGCAGAGAACCTGGCACGGATAGAGGAGTTTATAGCTACTAATAATGTTCTACCGTCCAATACAGCAACAGCAAATCAGTATGGTCAAATAAGAAATCTTTTACGACAGAAGGGGCGACCTATCCCTGATAATGACATTTGGATTGCTGCCGTTGCCATGCAGCACCAATTGACCTTAGTGTCGCGTGACGCCCATTTTCAAGAAGTTGATGGGTTGGTGGTAGAAATGTGGTGATAGGGTAATATATCAGATTACAGCAAAACTCACAGCCAAGGGTGATTTGTGCGATCGCCCTCTCCTATCAAATCACAAAACCAACGTATCCCTTTGCAAAATAACTAACAATGTCAAACACATTTACTGCGGTATTTGAAAAAGTAGACGACTGGTATATTGGCTACGTTGAAGAGTTACCCGGTGCCAATGTACAGGAAAAAACCCTAGAAGAAGCTAGAGAAAGTTTGCGCGAAGCAATCGAATTAATCTTAATATCTAATCGCGAACTAGCCGAACAAGAACTTTCTGGTAAATCTGTAATTCGGGAACAGATTAAGGTCAGTATCTAATGAAGTGAAGAGAACTAATTCAGTATTTAGAAGCGAACGGATGCTTGTTTCTCCGCGAAGGTAAAAAGCACACCGTTTACTACAACCCATTAAACCGCAAAACATCTGCAATTCCAAGGCATACCGAGATTGTTGATATCCTTGCCAAGAAAATTTGTAAAGAGTTGGAGATACCTCTGCCTTAGCAATGTTGTCACTTGCTAAGCTGGCTGGTTTTGAAGGAAGACTGGGAGAAACGAGCGCTCGCTAACTTTCATTATCATAGAAATCCTGTTTTTCATTACTTACCCTTAACCCTTTGCCAGGATTAAAATCTATTATGCAGCCAGACGACCAACGGGAATTCATCAAAGAGTTTGTCGAAAATGCCAAAGATCACCTGTATATAATTGAGCAAGGTTTGCTGAATTTGCAAGTTGCCAAAGATCCAGAATCAGTGAATCAAATACTGCGTGCTGTTGAATCACTCAAACTAGGGGCTGAAATGCTCGGTATAAAAAGTATTGAGAGGACAGCCCACAGGTTAAGAAAATTACTCGAAATAGTGAGAGATTATCCCATCCAATTTGACCAAAGCCTAGCGTCACTATTTATCCAAATTTTTGATGCTTTGGATTTGTTGGTAAATGAATTAGAGTCTATATTTGGACTAAACGAAAACTTTTCTAGTCAGGTCGTTTCTGACATAGAATCTGTTTTTCAATCTCTTCAGGATAAACTAAATATGCCGATCAATCCCCGCGTACCTTTTGCAGAAATTGAGCAAATATTTCCGCTTTATAGTGCGGTACAAAACGCGGCTACTGAGTATGGAAAGCAAGCGGAAGTCAAAATTGAGGAGCAAGAAATCCTAATTTCTACATCAGTCCTAAAACACTTACCGAAATTACTAACTCACTTGATTAATAATGCTATTGCTCATGGAATAGAATTACCAGAAGTGCGGCAAGCAGCAGGCAAATCTCCAGTGGGTCAGATTAAAATTCGTGTCTTTTCCCAAGGGAATCAGACTGCGATCGCATTTTCTGATGATGGCGCTGGAATTGATATCGAACGAGTGAAAACCAAGGCAATTGAAAAAGGTCTAATTACAAGTTCTCAAGCTCAAACTATTTCTACCGCAGAGCTTTACGAACTCCTCTACCATCCAGATTTTACTACCAAAGATAAACGAGATTTGAGGGCTGGTCTAGGATTTGGGATGGATATAATTCGCACAGAGTTAAATAAAAAAGGAGGGGGTGATTACTACTAATTCAACCCCCGGAAAAGGAACTACTTTTACTATTGTTTATCCTTGAATAAGGCTTACCTAACTATTCTTTGAAAAGTGGCGATCGGAATCGCCCAACTTAACTCTTCCATCCGCTGAAAAAGTCCCTGGGATGGTGCAGATCCATCGGCGAATCTGTAAGCTTGAATCCCTTGCGGCGGAAATTTCAATCTGCCGTTAATTCCCACCAACTCACCGTTACTATTTAGTACTGGCCCGCCACTCATGCCGTCTTGAATCTCGTTAGAATAGCCGAGTTGGTATCCTCTGGGGAGCGATCGCTCTGCAATCATCCCCACATCCCCTTTAGTCACGCGAAACGCTCTCAAACCCCAATCGCGGGTATTTTCTATGGCATCCCGGTTAATCATGTACCAATTGGGAAATCCTGAAGCGTATACCGGATCGCCAACTGATAGGGAATCAGAGTCTCCCATACTAACAACTTGATAAGTGCGATCGCTCGTAAATTGCACCACCGCTAAGTCATTATCTCCAAACTGGGCAGAACGCTGTAACCGAGCCGGATATGTGCTACCATCGGCGGTTAAAATCCTGTAGCGATCGCCTTTCTTAGACACGACATGATCGCAAGTCAAAACTGTGTAGGTTTGCCCCTGGCGACCGATAATCACACCAGAACCACCCTCGTCATTGGCTAAAATCCGCACGGTCACTTGCCTAGCTATTTCTGCTACTGAAATATTATTCCGTGGGCGATTTTGGGCTAATTGAATTGGAAGGTTGTCCGTGTCCCCAAACCTGTTATGCAAATTGGGTGAAACTGCGATCGTAGATAACAGCAATATCCCATTTAATGAAGCGATCGCCGCCAAATTAATTACCGAAACGATTAACGATAGTACCACAATCAGTTTTGTCCCCTGAAAAGAGTTTTACAGACACCTATTAATTAGCCAACCTGGAGAGGCTAAATACTCCCCAGGTTGGCTACTACTCGAAATCAACAATCTATTCAATTTGAATTAGATACCGTTATTCCTACCCCCAGAATTATTTCCAGTTCCAGGTCGAGGAGTAACTACTCCACTGTTTCGCGATCCAAATGCTTCGTTGACAACTCTTTCCAAACTGAAAGTTCGTCGCTGTCTCGTTGTAGTTGTAGTTGTACTGTTGTTGGGTCTAAGCGAGTAGACTGGACGACCAGAACCTGTTGTACCAAATTCCAGCAAATTGGCTAGAACTTCATCTGGATTTTGGGCACTGCGGCGATCGAGAGTGAACAGCAAATTGTTGGAATTACAATTAGATGTTCCATTATTAACGTAACAAACAACAGGTAGATTATTGAGCGTTCCGGTTGTGAGGTATAAGTTGCTGAGACGACCTCCATTGCTGGCTACTGCTCTGGTCAATCTATCAGAAACAATGCGGCAGCGTTGTTGAGGAGTATAATCGGCACCGAACTCTGTGGTTCTCCAAACAACGATGGGTGATGTGGCTCGCTCGCCTCTTTCGGCGATCGTCGCATAGTTACGACCTTCGCGAACGCAACGAAAGTTTGTTGCTAATTCCTCAGTTTGATCGAGTTGGTTATTATCCTGGGCTTGCGCTTGGGATACGAACCCGACAACGCTAGAAAAAGTGAGGGCGGATACTAACAATTGAGCCAGGAATTTCTGGGATTTCATAAAGAACTCTTCCGATTAGGGCTACTTTTAAGGTACAATTTTTTTCAGGTGTTGTACCTCATCCATTTGAACTATCTGACAGGATGATTTGGCATAATGTTCCTAAAGACATTTTTTGATGATGCTGGCTCTTTAGTTGCTAATTTTGGTTAATGGATTATAAAACAGCGCGTAACTTTTTAATCGATCGGGGAACGGCTTTGCTAACCCAACGAAATCCCGATGACTTTCTGGTGCGTCTGCGATCGGGCAAAGCGCCAGTGCCGGGTCAGCTGACATCTATACTATTGGCGCTGAAAATTTCGTTCGACGCCCTCAAAGAGGAAACCTATCTCGATCGCGACCTAATTCTCGCACTGCATCTGTTGTGTTTTGAGAGTCGCCAGCTGTACGAAGTTGGCCTTAAATCTGGGATTGAGTGGCCCCCTATGTTGAATGAGGATTTGGATCGGATCGCGATCGCAGTCCGAAGTATCTTCGCTGGCACCTGGCAAGGCTAAGAACTAGGGGCTAGGGGCTAGGGGCTAGGGGCTAGGGGAAGAGAGGGAAGAGAGGGAAAAGGGAAAAGGGAAGACAGGGAAGATCTGCAAAATCCTACTCCCCCCTCTTCCCTAGTCCCTAGCCCCTAGTCTCTAGTCCCTTCATCGATTGCGGAGTTCTGATTCCAACTTGTCTAAATCGCTTTTGAGCAGAATTGTAATTTTGCCGGTGATGGGAAAACCCTGTCGGGGTTGGGCAATCTCTAACCAGTAGGCATATCTGTCGCCTAAGCGCAGTTGTCCTTGCAATGCTTCCTGTAAGGGGGCTGCTTGCCCGCGAGCTTCCCTCACCATCGCTTCGTTAGGATAAGCGTAGACTACCTGCGCTCTTTGGTAATCTTGATAGATATCCAAGCCATAGATAACTCGCAGGGATTCTTCGAGGCGATTCGCGGTCACACCATCGATCGCGTTAAACAAATCGATTTGTTCGGTGCGAATTACGCCGGGATCTCCCGCAGGAGTTGCTAAGCCCGGTGATAGGACGGAGGCTTGAAATATAAATCTCACTGCGGCGGTATCACTTTTGCGTACTAGCAGGGTTTCGCCACTGCTGGGTCGCAGGGTGGGATGGGCTTTAATCCATGCGGTAACTCGATCGGTTGTCTGACCCGGTAAGGCGTTGGCTTTTGAAGTAAAAAGTGTTCCCAAGCAGAACCAGGGAACGAGGGCAAAAGGCAAAAGAAAGACTAATTTAAATTTCATTCTTTTGCTTCACCTTCATCCTTTTTGTGGTTCTATGGCTACTTTAATTACTTTGCGATCGCGCATATCGTGAAACACTTGTTCTAAATCTTGCAGCGGTCGATATTCGCTAATCAGTAATTCAAACGGGATAACGCGACTTGCCAACAGCGATAGCGCCTCTCTTACATAAGTTGGTGTATTGTGAAACACTCCTTTGAGAGTCAGTTCGCTGTAGTGAAGTTGTTCTGTATTTACTGTAATTGTAGTATCTCGCGGACAACCACCAAATAAATTAACCGTCGCACCAGGACGGGCAGAAGCGATCGCACTTTCCCAAACCGCTGGCACACCCGTTGCTTCAATTACCACATCCGCACCCCATCCCTCTGTTACTTTTTTTACCTCTGCTGGGATGTCGCTAAATTGATGATAATTGAAAGTCTCAGATGCACCCAATTTTTTGCCAATCTCTAACCTTTGGTCATTGCCACCAAATAGGAATACTTCAACTGGATTTTGGATTTCGGATTTTGGATTTTGGATTGGGGAGTCGGAAAGTTTTGAGTTTTGAATCTCCTCTGCCCCTCTGCCCCCATGCGCCAAAGCTGCTACGAACATTAGCCCGATCGCACCATCTCCCAAAACTACCACGCGATCGCCTGCCTTCACATTAGAACGCGCCACCCCATGCAGCACGCAAGCAAGCGGTTCCGTCATCGATGCTAGGGCGTGGGGCAAGTCATCTGGAATCGGCAACAAGTTGTGCTGCACAATCGGGGCGGGAATTTTCAGGTATTCCGCAAATGTGCCGTTATTCCAAGTCAGGTTCGGACAGAGCGAATATTCCTGACGTTGACAAAAAAAACAATTCATGCAGGGAGCGGAGTTATTTGCTACTACGCGATCGCCCACCTGCCAATGTAAAACATTTTCTCCCACAGCCACAATCCGCCCTGATGCCTCGTGACCGAACAAAGTGGGAGGCCGTAGCATTTTGGCATGACCGCCGCGACGCCAGACCTTGAGGTCAGTGCCGCAAGTGGTTGCCGCCGCAACTTGAATTACAACTTCACCCGCGCCTGGAACGGGGTCAGGCACGGATTCCAGGCGTAAATTTTCTTGACCGTAAAGTACTGCTGCTAGCAAAACTTAGGAACTCACTGCAAAGAGCGGACGCGACTGCTGTTTTAGAGTATCACAATGCAGCATCCTGATGGAAAGCAGTGATGGGACTTCCTGGTAGCAGGATGTACAAAACCAATAGATGCCTTCATGGCGGATATGACGGAGTAGTCCACTTCCACAACAAGGACAAGTATTGCTGCGCGTATTCATCTGATCTTGCCTCTTCATTAAAATCTGTTAATTAAATTGAGAAATCAACGCTAATGCAGAAATGCCGACCTGGAAATGTATAATGATGTCAAAATCAAATGCTTGTTCGTAAACCGGGCTGAGTTCGAGCATTTTATAAATGTTGCTCTCCTGCTTGAACCCAATATGGATGTGCTTGTTATCTTCCCGACTCTGTTTAAATTTACCTTTTGGCCTTGTAATGGAAGAGTTCGGTTAACCGGATCGAGTTCTTCTCCTTATGAGTAAATTTACTCATTGTTCCGGGTCAAGCTCGTTATACTTAACTATAAAAGCGGTTATTTAGTTGCCTCATCTATCTGAAGGCTAATTTGCTATTTGGCGATCTTTTATGCAGAAATGCTTAATGAAGTTCTGTTTGGGCTTGGCTTGATCCCCGTACTGATTTCAGTATAATTACGTAGATTAAACAGCAGATCAATAATGGCCTCGTGATAATCACGTATAATTTTTCAACTGCTTTGGATCATTAAAACCAAAGTACGGGGATCGGCAAATATAGCCCTAGTGCGATCGCCACGTAATAGCTTATAAATTCTTTATAGCGGGTTTCAGTTCCATGAAGTACACCTGGTGAAACCGGGTTTCTTGAAGAAACCCGGTTTCTGGGGAACAGTTCAGATTAACCCTTTAATCACAACCATGTGTAGGGTGGAATTTTGTTCGATCGCCATTTTTTGATAAAATTCAATGTCGTAATCAATCAAATCTCGCAATCTAAAGTTACAGCGATGGCTTTCTTCCAAATTGCCAAATGCTTCATCCTGACTGTACTCTGTAGGCCAAATAATGATGATGTGTTTACTCCGGTACTGGCAAAATTGCAAACAATCGTGTACCTGGGAATAGAAAAAATGTTCTAGGACATCGCCGAAAACAATCAAGTCCGATCGCCAGTTAGAATTCTGCTTAATCCAGTCACGAAAATCAGCCACCACAATATCGTTGTAAACCCCTTCATAATTGGGTTTAAATTGGTCTACGTAGGGTTGCCAAACCTCAAAACCAACGATTTTAGCGGGAGGATGGGCTTGACGGCAGATTGTGCCCAGTCTGCCCGCCCCTATCCCCACATCAAAGATCGAACTGGGTTGAAATTGGCTGACAAAATTGTGCAACAATGGCTCAAAATCACCGGAGGAATAGGGCATAAAGTTTTTATTATAGCCACTTATTGCTAGGGACTAACGTGGGCAAAGTCGGCAATACCCAATATTGTTAGGTTAAGGGTATTTTTAGGCCCAGAAACCGGGTTTCTTTTAGCGCCAGACGAACAGTATTGGGGCTACAACTTCTTAGCCCCCCTTAAAAAGGGGGGTTGGATCTCTTAATACTCAGGAACCGAAGCATCAACTTCGCGACTCCAAGCAGTAATACCGCCTTTGACATTCGTACCCAAAATTCCAGCTTCCTTGAGAATACCCAGCGCTTTAGCCGATCGTCCGCCCATCTTACAATGTGCAATCAAACGATGACCGTTGAGCAATTCTTTAACCTTCTCAATACCATTACCGTTTTCGATATCCGGTAATGGCACTAAAACAGAACCGGGAATCTTAGCAATTTCGTACTCATTCGGATTGCGAACATCAAGCAGTAGAAAATCATCAGCACCGCTATCAAGCAGCTGCTTCAATTCTAGGACAGTCATTTCTTGCATTTCCATCTGGCGTTGAAGCTCCTCTGCCTTTGCTTGGGGAATACCGCAGAATTGTTCGTAGTCTATCAACTTTTCAATCACCGGACGGACAGGATTAGGTCGCAGTTTCAATTCCCGGAACTTCATTTCCAGCGCGTTGAAAAGCACCAGTCTACCGCTGAGAGTTGTGCCTTTTCCTAATATAATTTTGACGGTTTCCGTTGCTTGGATCACACCAATAATTCCCGGCAAAATACCCAAAACGCCACCTTCAGCGCAAGAAGGAACCATCCCTGGTGGCGGCGGTTCCGGGTACAAGTCGCGGTAATTCGGGCCACCTTCGTAGTTAAAGACGGTAGCTTGTCCTTCAAACCGGAAGATGGAACCGTAGACGTTTGGCTTATTGAGCAAAACGCAGGCATCGTTTACTAGGTAGCGGGTGGGGAAGTTGTCGGTGCCATCCACTACAATGTCATAAGGTTTGATGATGTCGAGGGCGTTTTCTGAACTAATCCGGGTTTCGTACAAGTCTATCTGGCAATTCGGGTTGATTTCCAGAATCCGGTTTTTGGCAGACTCAATTTTGGGTTTACCTACCCAAGATGTACCGTGTATGACTTGGCGTTGCAGGTTGGAACTGTCGACAATATCGAAATCCACAATACCTATACGTCCGATTCCTGCGGCGGCGAGGTACAGTAGCAGTGGAGAACCCAGTCCACCCGTACCGATGCAGAGGACGCTGGCAGCTTTGAGGCGTTTTTGCCCTTCCAGTCCTACTTCTGGTAAAATCAGGTGACGGGAGTAGCGTTCGTATTCTTCTTTGGATAACTGGATTTCATCCAGATTGGGATTGAGCATGGCAGTCTGATAGGGAAGAGCGGATTTAGATCCTATCTAAAAAGAGTATCCTTTGTGTGTTTGCGTTTCTCTAATTTTTATAATTTGTTTTATATTTCGGTGATAATTTCCTCTGGCTGAAACTGGTGGCTGTCGTCTAGACACCAGCTTTGCAGTTCCCCTGCTTTGCTTTGCGGCACTGAGACAATGATATAAGAATACACCGGCCATGCGATCGCGCGATCCATTTCTGAGGGAATCGCTGGGTTATCCGGGTGGGAGTGGTAAATGCCAATGATGTTGAGAGACCGATCGCGTGCTTGCCGTTGTGCTTTTAGCATATCACCAGGTGCGATCGCATATCGCCGCTTTTTGCTCGCCTCCCCTTCTCCCTCTGGGAAATCATCTGCCGCTTCAGCACTCCAGGCATTCTCGGTAGCCCAAATTTCCACTACAGTTTTCCCATCATCACCTGAATGTCCCACCACAATGCCGCAGCACTCTTCTGGATAGGTGCTTTCAGCGTGAGTGCGGATACCTTGGAGATGGTGAAGTTGAAGTTTGATAGTCACAAATAAAGGTAGCGATCGTGCAAGATCTGATATAGAGTCACCAATTAACTAGAGGTTATCTGATGTTCCTAACTATCAAAGATTTAGAACAAGTACAATCCGAACATCCCGATTGGCAATACGAGTTAGTAGATGGAAAGATTGTTATTATGGGCCCATGCGATTACACATCAGACGAAATTGGTTCTCGGTTACTAATTTTCTTAGGTATGTGGTTACTACCACGCAATCTAGGTCGCCTGACTGGTTCCAGTGCTGGCTTTATCTTACCTAACTCAAACTTACGTGCGCCAGATGTTTCCTTTGTCCGCGCCGAAAGACTTAAGCGCAGTCAGCGAAATTTTGTTGAGTTAGTTCCCGATTTGATGGTAGAAATTAAGTCTAAAACCGATCGCATTAAGCCCATCGAAGAGAAAATTGACTTATTCCTGAGACTGGGAACAGATGTGGGGATTTTGATCGACCCCGATAAACTAACTGTAACAGTTTATCGACTGAACGCTCAACCCCAAGTACTCCGCGATGGCGACATCCTCACCATACCAACGTTGTGCCCCGGTTGGGAATTGCCAATTGCCGAACTTTGGCCTCCTGTCTTCGAGTAAAGGCAATCAGGAATTAGTTTTTAGCCTTTCGATTAAAGATTCCAGCTTTTCTTTGACTTCCACTACTCCGCTGATGAGGCGATCGTACTCAGCGATATTTAAGTAGTCTAATTCATAACTGAATAATAGGTAATATTCCAACTCAATTGCTGAATCTGCTGCCACTTCAAGTAAATTCACTTGTTCCCCTCTGTCATCTCTGGCGCATCCCTGCGCGATTTTGATGGGGACGGCAGAACTAGCTAAACGAATCTGTTGCGTTAATCCCAGTATCTCCTTTTCGGGAAACTCGCTTGTCGTTTCATAAACTGCTACTGTCAGTTCATGGGCTTTTTCCCATTCCGGTAATTCTCTGAAGTCTCTCATCTTGTCTTTCGGCTATCTATCTGCATCTGTCAATGTTAAATATTATTTCATCAAATCGGCGCGATTGTTTTCTGGTTGCTTGGTGATACAATAGAATTATGTTTGAATAATTTTCTTAATAATGGTAATTTGTTCTAAATTTTTACAACCACAAACATCCCATTATTAAGGTAATCACTCTAATATACAGCAAAACCGCGTTGAGATCAACACTACTTACAAGAAAAATTTAATGTAAAGCACTGACTCCCAGATAGAGTTCGCCGACTTTGGGGTCATTCAACAATTCTATGCCGGGGCCAGAGAAGCGATCGCGTCCAGCCTCCAACACATAACCGCGATCGGACATTTCCAGAGCTTTCCGAGCATTTTGCTCCACCAGCACAATAGCAGTTCCCGTCTGATTAATCTGTTTAATCTGCTCAAAAACATTGTTTACCAGAATAGGAGACAATGCAGCCGAAGGTTCATCCAGCAGCAGCAGACTCGGTTCTAGCATCAAAGCTTTTCCCATCGCCAACATTTGGCGTTCCCCGCCAGAGAGAGTCCCAGCACGTTGGTGGCGGCGCTTTGCCAAAACGGGAAAAGAAGCAAAAATTTTATCCTTGAGGGGTTGTAAAGAGATATTGCGAATAAAAGCGCCCATATCTAAATTTTCTTCCACCGAAAGGGAAGGGAAAACATTGGCGATTTGGGGAACGTAGCACATTCCGCGCTGAACGATTCGATCGGATTTCAAGCCAGCAATGTTTTCGCCTTTGAAAGTTATTTTGCCTCGGTGGGGTGTGAGAAGTCCAAAGATAGTTTTAGCCAGCGTTGATTTACCGGCACCATTTGGGCCGATCGCCGCCACCAATTCACCAGGATAAATTTTGAAATTGACGCCTTGCAGGATATCCAAATCTTTGACATACCCTGCATAAACATCTTCAACTTCTAATAAGGGTTCGTTAGTCATTAGTCAGTTGTCAGTTGTCAGTTGTCAGTTGTCAGTTGTCAGTTGTCATTGGTAAATCTCTTCCCCTCTTCCCCCTAGCCCCTAGCCCCTAGCCCCTAGCTCCTTCTTCCGCTGTCAGTTGTCATTGGGAAATTTAAGATTGAAGAATGGCAGATTTCAAATTTATTTTGAATTGACAATTTTAAATCTGAAATCTGCAATCTAAAATTAACTACTGAGGAGTTTTTTGCAAATCTGGGCGTTCTTCTGGGACGATCGCCCCTTCTACAGGACATACTTGCAAACAAATGCCACAGTCAATACAGGTGGCAAAATGTTAGAGTCGATATGGGCATTGCTACCCCTACCTCTCCTTCAGAACCGGACGTGAGACTTTCGCCTCATCCGGCTCCTCAATAACTCCATCCTTGTTATGGATACGATTCAAAACGGGTTATCTTCGTAGCTCTTAAGGGAGCCGTCGTTAGCCGTTTTTGTGTCGTGGCAATGTTTGTGTAGAAGTCTTAGGTTATCGTAGGTATCTTTACCACCTAGCGATTTTGGTTTGTCATGGTCAACTTCTACAATGTCTGTACTTGTGAAGTACAGACCACAGTGGGTGCATTTACCCTGTTGTCTCTTGAGTAATTTTGCAACTCTGTTAGAGGTTCCAGGGTATTCTCCACGTCGTTTACTCCAGTAAATCCAGTTACCGTTGTATGGACTAGCTTCCCCTTTCACTTTGACGTGCCTTACAATTGGCGTCGCTGCATGATCGGCTAACTCTAATCCATCCTCTGTACTGAAACACCAATTTCGATCTCCTACTGTTCGCCAGTACTTGCCCTTATTGATGTCACCTTTCCCCCTATTCCTAGCCCAGGCTCTTAACTTATCCCATACCAAATGGTCAACCTTTGAGAAGGTTTCCTTGCTGACTACTGTTGAGTAATAGTTTGACCATCCCCTAATGATTGGATTCAGCTTGCTAATCAGGGCAGCTTGAGGGGCAGTCTTGTGAGCATCTATTACTTCAGCAATCTTCTTCAGGTGGGTTTTTATTTTGGCTTTGCTAGGGGTGATTAGTGTGTTAAAACCCAGCGGTTTTCCATGAGAACTCTTGGCACATCGGTAGTTACCTGATTTGTGCTGTTGGATGTGGAATCCTAGAAACTCAAACCCAGTATTACCTTCGTATTCGCTGTAGGTGTGGGTTAGTTTTGTTTTGTTTGGTTTTAACTCCAATCCAATGTCACTTAACCATTCTGCAATTATTTTCTGACAGGTTTGTACTACGTTGATATCTTCGTGTATTATCACAAAGTCATCTGCGTATCGAACTAAGCTCAGGGCTTGTCGGTTTTTCTCTTTTTGCCCCTTTAGCGTTTCTGCGTATTGCTTAACCCGCTCCTCCATACCGTGTAAGGCAATATTCGCCAGTAGGGGGGAAATTACCCCTCCTTGTGGTGTACCCTCATTGGTAGGGAATAACTCACCCTGGTCAATAACCCCGGCTTTGAGCCATGCTTTTATCTGCCGTCTCATTGTCGGGAAAGTATTGGCCTTTGTTAGTAGCGCTTCATGGTTTATACGGTCGAAACATTTTGCAATATCAGCATCCAGCACGTATTTGGCTTTTTGACTGATGATGTTGTAAATTGCTCCTATCGCATCGTGACACGAACGTCCTGGTCTGAAACCGTAACTGTTTGGCTCGAACTTGGCCTCCCATTCTGGTTCCAGCGTTAATTTTACTAACGCTTGCAAAGCCCGGTCATATACCGTCGGTATTCCTAGTGGTCGTTTTTCCTCTGTTCCTGGTTTGGGAATCATCACCCTACGGGCGGGTTTGGATTTACCAGTGATTCTCAGGCTGCTTGCCAAGGTCATACGGCGTCTTGGGGTCAATGTTTTCACACCATCCACGCCCGCTGTATTCTTCCCTTGATTATCCTGAGTGACCCTTCTAACCGCAATACACTTTGCAGACCAAGACCTAATCAAGGTCTTCTGAAGTTTGCGAACTGCTTTAACATCGCCACGCTCACTCGCTTGGAAAATTCGCTTTTGCAACTTGAAAGTTACCCTCTCCAGCTTTCGCCAGTTAAGGTCTTTCCATTCCACCGTCAGATTGTTCTGCGTATTAGACTTATTCATTGCTACTTGTCTTTCTTCCTTTTGGAGTTATCGTGTATCCGTCTGCATATCCTCACCATTACAGTGAGGCATTCGCTTCTGATACAATCCCGCCCCTACATACCGTTTGTTAGCTACTTACTGGATTTTCGACCTTCCAGAGATATATAAGGGTTACTTCGTTCCGATTACACCTGTTGAGTCTTTAGCGTGATGCTATCCACCGGGTTTGTGGGCGGTGCTTGTAGGTCGGGGATCGAATCGCCTACGCCCTATCCTTGCCTTTTGGCTTGGTGTTTTCCAGGGATTCCTGGATTAGCCGTTACACCATTTGGTATGACGATGGTTCAGACACATCTTTGCTTTCGCTACGCATGGACTCTTGCTCGACAGTTACCAAATTCGGCTATCAGTATTCTGTCTTTTACCCCCGCTTTACCCTGATGGTTGCTACCTCATCAAAATAGGGGATATGCTTTCACCTCTGCACTTGAGGGGAAGGACTTGCACCTTCAAATGTAATCAGTTGTCACCAGCCTCATCGACTGGGCTAACCGTCCTGCAAGCTTTTCAGCTTGCTTTAGGCTAAACGAATCGCACCGATCCAGTACCAGTCAGTACCTTTAGCATTTTTGCCTGGGCCTTCGTGAATGCAAGCAACGGGACAGGCGTCCACGCAATCGGCAACGCCTTCGCAAGTATTGGTAACAATCGTGTGCGGCAAAGTGTTCTCTCTCTCAAAATTCGGCAGACTAGACCGGATAGAAATCTTGTTCTAACCTACATTACGGATTTTAATGCCTTTTTTCTCACAGCGCTTCAATCGTTGGTGACCCTTCCCCTTCGATCCAGGCAATTTGGCGGATGCGGCGACGAAGAGCGTAGTCCCGGATAGCATCTCGATCGCGTCCGATCAAATCTATTTCCACTCGTACTAAATTAACCGAATCTCTGAGAGTTTGGGCATAAGCAAAAGCAGCGGGATAAGCTTGGGGAGTTTCGGGTACCACTAACCAGTCGATCCCAGGCGTTTGGTGGGGTAACTGAGCGGTAGGCAGCAAAGCTTGGTGAAGGTCTTCTATATTAAGGCCAAAGCCGATACCGGGAACGTTTTGTCCTTGGGGATGATAAAGGCTCAGCAATTGGTCGTAGCGACCTCCCTGTCCCAAAACGCGCTTTCCTGTTTCAGTTTCGCCGACTACTTCAAACACTATGCCAGTGTAGTAGTCAAAGGTTTGAATTAAGCTGAGGTCGAGAATCACCCTAGAAGCGATCGCAGATCCATCACTTAACTTCGGAAAACCTCCTTCTAGTAAATCTACAAGAGATTTAAGATGATTGAGAGCTTCTTGCTGAGGCGGCTGTAGTTCTAGATGGGCAACTTTTTGCAGCACGTCAGCTGGACGTCCGCGCAAATCTAGTAACATCAAAGCTCGATCGCGGAGTTCCTCTGAGAGAGGCAGTGTTTCCAGGGTAACGCGATCGAGATGTGCTAGAGCCCGCCGCACCTTATCTTGCAAAACATCCGGGAAAGGAGAAAGCAAACTTCGAGTCAGTCCCGCCTCTCCCAAAATCAAATACCAATTGCTCAAACCCAGAGTCTGCATACATTCTGCCAGCAGCAGCAAAATCTCCGCATCCGCCAGCAATCCGCCGCCGCCGATCAGTTCCACCCCAGCTTGGTAGAACTCCTGCTGATTGTTGTGGCTACCTTCTGGCGATCGGCGAAACACATTGGCATTGTAATACAGGCGCTGAGGATAGGTGACGCCAGCCATCCGGGTTACTGCCGTCCGTGCGATACTAGCAGTCAGTTCTGGGCGCAATCCCAGTCCCTCCTCCTCTGCATTTTGCAATTGCAGAACCGTTGAGCGATCGATCGCCCCGCCAGCCATCAGAGTATCCAACCGCTCGATCGTTGAAGTAATAATCCGGTGATAGCCCCACCGATGATATACCTGCTGCAAGCGGTCTTCAATCCAGCGTTTCTGGGCGACATCGAGGGGCAATAAATCCCTAGCACCAGGCGCATAAAAATTGAGTCCTTTCTCATCTGGGCGGTTAAAAGTTCCGCCTTTGGTATCCCCCCTTTTTGGAGGAAAAGAGGGGGGTGATTGATGCACCATTATTTTTTCTTCTCGTTCTTCTCTGACTTTTTACCAAACAGACCAAATAAACCACCACTGCTTTTTTCAGCTTCCTTCTTCTTAGCAGCAGAAGCGGATTTTTCTGCCAGCTTTTCCATCAATTTTTTGACTTCTAATGCTGTTGGTTCTTGAGGATTGAACTTCAAAGCCTGATTCATGTGAATCTTAGCCATTGTTCCCTGGTCTTGCTTCCAATAAGCCATTGCCAGTAGCGCGTGACAGCGACTGTTATTTGGCTCCATTTTGAGCGCATCCTTCATTTCCAAAAGCGCTTTAGCAGGATAGTTTTTGTCGAGATAATCTGCGGCGCGACGGCAATAAGTCTCAGTCGGTGAAGTTTCCTGCTTTTCAATTTTCTTTTCAGTCACAGCTGCTGTTACTTGTCCTGGTGGTTTTGTCGTACCTGCTGTTGTCGATTTTGGAGGAGTCTGTTGATCTCTAGTACTTTGCCCCAGACTCGCTTTTCTGAGCAAGTAAATCAAATTCAGTTCGCTGATTTCAGCAATTTGTTCTAGAACTCGATCGAGCGTTTCATATTCCTTCTCCGCCAAGCTTTGGAGTACGGTTTTATACTCTACATCCAAGTTGCCTGCTTTGTTTAACTTCTTGGCTGCTTCGCTATGAATTTCGATTTTGTTTTGTTCCTGAACGAGGCGTTTGCCCATGCGACTCAAAAGAGCATTATGTTCAGCCCGACTTTGATCCCCAAACAGGTGTTCGTAAGCTGGATTTACCAGTTTTGCAAATAACTGGCTTGCCTGCTGTTTTACTGGTTCGCTTTCCGCAGTGCAGCTGTCAGGATGCAGGCGACGGGAAATTTTGAGATATCGTTTGCGGATATCGTTGGGCGCAGCATCCAATGGGACTCCCAAAACTGCGTGGTGATCCGTAAACTCTAACTTGAATAGTCCTCGTTCTATATTAAAAGCCATAGTGTAGTTTCCGAGTTTTGCAGCGATTAAATCTAGTGTACTTCGCCACATCTAACGATGCGCTAGGGTAAATTTACGGCATTACTCCAACCCTGATAACGGACGAACCTGCATAAGTTCGCTACTGAGGCTGTGATGAATGTGACCGTTGGTGGCGAGAATTCGGCCTGAATCAATTTGCAAAGAACTGCGATCGTAAGCGGTTACCTTACCACCTGCCTCCTGTACCAGTACTATTCCTGCCGCTATATCCCAAGGAGAAAGTCCTCTTTCCCAGTATCCATCAAGACGACCGCAAGCGACATGGGCTAGATCTAGGGATGCTGAGCCGCTGCGCCGGACGCCTTGGGTAAGATGGGTGAGGTGACAAAACTCGGCGTAGTTGTTGTCAGCTGTCTCTCTGCGATCGTAGGCAAAGCCTGTAACCAACAAGCTCTTGCTCAGATCGGATGTTGCGGAAACTCGGATGGGGCGACGGTTGCGCGTTGCGCCCAAACCTTTGGCAGCGCGAAACAGTTCGTTGTGAAATGGATCGAAAATAGCACCTACTTGGGGAATTCCGTCAATCAAAAGTCCGATCGAGGTGGCGAAAAAGGGGTACTGGTGGGCAAAGTTGGTAGTACCATCTAGGGGATCGATCGCCCAGAGGTATTCACTTTTATTTTCTCCCAGTCTCCCTGATTCTTCTGCCAGGATGGAATGGTCGGGAAAGTGGCGGCGTAAAATTTCCAGGATGGTGGCTTCGGCGGCTTTATCTGCTGCCGTTAGTAAATCCCCCGGACGCCCTTTTTCTTCAATCTCTTCTAATTTTCCTAAATAGGATTGTAGGACTGTACCGGCTGCCAGAGCGGCTTCGGTGGCAATCTCCAGGAATGTTTGCAGTTGTTCGGGGGTGTTGCGATTCATCTTTCAGGGGCTAGAAAAGTCAAAAGTCAAAAGTCAAAAGTCAAAAGTCAAAAGTCAAAAGTCAAAAGTCAAAAGTCAAAAG
>NZ_JAIQZN010000190.1 GCF_023333585.1 Argonema antarcticum A004/B2 | reverse complement strand
GCAAATCGGTATCTCTAAATTCCAATCTCCACCCATATCCAAAATCATCTTTACTATTCGCATTCAAACTATCATAACTCCGAGTCACACTTATCGGAATCCCCGACACTGAAATCGATAAATCCGTAAACGATAATCGGAAATTACCTAACTTCAAATCACCCGCCACATCGATAGTATCTTCAATCTCATTAATCTGACCGTTCTTATCAATGGCACTTAACTTCACCAAATAACTGCCATTCTGTAATATGGATGGGTCGAATTTACCCAGCACTCCATTATTAACATTTTGAGTGCCAGAAAATATCACCTGTTCAAAACCACCCTCTAACGGCGAAACCGACAGAGTATAGCGGTCTAAATTAGGGTCAGATACCGTACTTTTAATATTAATAGGAGCGGTAATTATTCCATCTACAATCCCGCTCAAATCCAATTTGACATTAGGCGCACCCAAATCGGTCGGGTCAATTACTCGCACGGTTTTACTGCTTGACCCTTGATTGCCAGACGGGTCGCTTGCTGTTGCTATTGCTTCTATATTCCCCGGTTGCGCCATCGTAACGGTAGCCAATCCATTTTTATCTAAAACAACTGGATTATTATTAACTTTCAAACTGAGATTGCTGGCGCTAACGTTGTCGGAAGCGGATATTTGGAAAGTTACTTTATCTCCTTTATCGACAAAGTTTTTGCTGGCAACTAAATTAACTTTGGGAACTTCATTATCTGCTACTACCGCTAGAGTATAATTGGAAATTACTGGTGGTTGACGACCGTCGCTAACTGCAATTTGGATTGGCTTGTTTCCAATATCGCTAACACTTGTTTTCCAAGTAATTTGGCCAAATTTATCAATACTCATTCCTGGTGGTGGATTGAGGAGATTGTAAGTTAAAGCATCGTTATCTGCATCGGTGGCTATCACATTGTAACTATAAGTCGCACCCGCAGTCACGGTAGCTTGAGGAGTAGAATTGATAACCGGAGCGGTATTATTAATTGTGCTGAGGCTGAAAGTTTGGTAAGCTGTACCGTAGCTTGAATAAGCAGCAACCGTGATATCTTTGGAACCAACATCGGAGGCAGTGGGATTCCAAGTAATTAACCCGGTGTCCGAGTTAATTGTCATGTTGTTGGGAGGGTAGTTATAAAAATAATAACGGACGGGTAATGTTCCGGTGGGGTCAATCCCTATCACCTGATATTGGTATGTTTGTCCGAGTGCGGAAGAGGTGACGGGTTCTGATATAATCTGGGGTGGAGTGTCAAAAATTGACGTTCCGGCATTCAGCCTGTAGTCTTGAGTAACCACACCACCGTTGCCATCTTCTACTTTGATGCTGACATCGAACCAGTTAGAGGTGGGTGGAGTCCATTCGATTACACCGCTATCCGGGTCGATCTTCATTCCGGCAGGGGAATTAGCTAAACTATAGGTTAAGCTCTTGCCATCTCGATCTGAAGCTGCCACTTGATAGCGGTAAATTCTACCTACTGTAGCGTTGGTAATTGCATTGGAGAGAATTTGCGGTGGCGTATTAATGGGGCTTAATGCCAGCGTATACTTTTGAGTGTAAGAACCGCTGCGACTGCCGATAACCGTTAGGGCAACCTCAAGGCTTTGAGGAGAGTTAGAGGTAGGAGTCCAGATTAGAGTACCCGTTGCTGGGTCTACTACCATAGACTCAGGCGAAGAGTCTAGGGTAAATACCAAAAAGTCGTGGTCTGGGTTACTGACTGTGGGCGTGTAGCGATATTCATTGCCTACTGCTGCTAAACTTTTGGGAGTGCTGGTAATTTTAGGCGCAGTTAATTTGAAATCGGTGAGATTTTTAACTTCTAATTCGTAAATTTGATTGACAACACCACCGCGTCCGTCTGATACGTTAATTTGGATTGCATTCTTACCCAAATTAGCAGCAGTGGGAGTCCAAATAATTCGCCCTTTACTATCAAGTTGCATCCCACTAGGAGCAGAAGTGAGACTATAAGTTAGCGGGTCATTGTTGGGGTCAGACGCGACAATTTGATACTGGTAAACTTGTCCGGGGGCAACGACGGTAGAAGGAACAGAAGCGATAGTTGGGGCAACGTTGGCAGTGCTGCTTACTGACCCAATCGTAAAGGTTTTAACGGTGGAAGCACCTTTGGTATCTGTGGCAAGTATGATGAAATCTGCTTGACCTACACCCGTGGGAGTCCAATTGATTTCACCCGTGTTGGGATTGACAGAAGCGCCAAAAGCAAAAATGTTTGGCGAACTGTAAGTAACGACATCACCTTCTGGATCTAAAGCTTTGAAGGTAAACTGATAGGGGTGGCCTACTGTTGCTACTGGTTTGGGAGATTCGGTGATAAAGACAGGGGCTTTATTGCTGTCGGGGGAAGTGACTTGAAGAAGGAATAATTGAGAATTGAGACCGCCAAAACCATCGCTGACGCGCACGCCGACATCGTAGACGCCTGAACTTCTGGTGGGGCTACTAGAACTGATTAGCTGTTCTGGTGTTGGTTTCCAAGCAATCAGACCTGTAGCAGGGTCGATGGTCATGCCGTCGGGCTTGCTGGTGAGTTCGTATGTTAGGGTGTTTGTGTCTGGGTCGGTGGCTAATGCTTGATAGCGCCAGGTTTGACCAAATGGAGCCGTAGTGGGCGGAGTGCTGGTAAAACTGGGCTGGCGGTTGGTAGGAGTAGCGGTCGGCGGCTTGTTTCCAAAGTTCTTTAGCTTGGCGATTTCACCTCCTGCTAGGGTGATGGGGTAGTGCAGGGCAGTGGTATTGAACGCACGGACATCCACTTTATCAATTACCGCCCCATAAGACCCGCCAGTTTCACTGTAAAATCCCAGCTCGGTCGTGGGGGAAGAAGCAACAAACTTCCACTGCTGTTGCAAGTAGTTCATGTTGCTATGAGAGTGACCGTCGTAAGGCAGTGTATAGAAAGCTGATTGACCGCCCGCTCTCACGCTCATGGCTCTCTGTGATGAGGAGTCGGGATTATAGGATTTGTCAAAGGTCACCTGGTACGTTTGACCCGGTGCGGTATTGATGACCTGGGCGATGGCTCCCTGACTCCAACCGTTGAGGTCAATACTGATATTGCCATCCGAAGCTTGCCAATAATTGCTGGTGGTATAATCAATATCGCTCAAAAAGACATTCCAGTAAGGAATCTCTGTGGAACCCGCCGCCACTCCTTTGCCGTTTGAATTACTGGGAAGTGCTGGCCCTTGTTCAAAACTGCCGTTTTGGATTAGGTTGGAACCGTAGGAGAAGGCAGCCGGATTTTGCACAAATCCTTCTGGAGTAATCTGTCGAACAATGTAATTGCCCGCCGCCAAATTGGTAAACTGGTAATTCCCTGTTGCATCGGTGATGACGGTCTTTTCGACCGCATCTAGTTGAGCGTTGTTGTTGGCGTCGAGGTAGAGTTTGACGTTGGCTAATCCTCGTTCAAGAGTGTCTTGAGAATTATTGTTATTCAGGTCTTCCCAAACTTTACCTGTAATTTGCCCCAAGGGGACGGCGTTGCTGACGGAGAGTTTAAAGCTTTGGGTGTCGATGCCCCCAAAACCGTCTTGTACCTGCACGGTAATATCTTTTGGTTCCGGCGAGGCAAGGGGTTTGTCCCAAAAAAGAAGACCTGTATTGGCATCCACGGTCATGCCGGTGGGAGCTTTAACCAAAGAATAGCGTAAGGGATTGTTATCTGGGTCTAGTGCTTTGACTTGATAGCTGTAAGGGCGGATGGTGTAAGCTTCTAGTAGAGGGTCGCTGACAATCAGAGGCGCAAGGTTCCCAGGAGCTATTCCCTGTACCCCTACGTTGAAGCTTTGTGTCGCTGCGGCTCCATAGTAATCTGTTGCTTTAATGGTGACAGCTTGTGGACCAGCCTGATAGCCAGTTGGCGTCCAGGAAATTAACCCGCTGTTGGGCTGGATGCTCATGCCTTCTGGCCCGCTGACCACGCTGTAGGTAAGGTCTCTGTAATAATCTGGGTCTTTGGCAATAGCCTGATAGGTGTAGGGCTGCAAGTAGGTGGCGCTAACAACGGGTACGCTGGTAAATACGGGGGGACGGTTGTCTGCATAACTGGGGACTTTGAGGGTGTAGGTTTGGTCGGTCTGGTTGCCGAAATTGTCACTCACCCGCACGGTGATGTTGTAGTTTCCTGTATTGGCTGGAGTCCAGGTCAGGTTACCCGTGCTGTCCATACTCATCCCGGCCATCGGCCCTGTGGCGGGAGAAACTAGGGAGTAGGTCAGGGGGTCGTTTTCTGGGTCGGTGGCGGTTACTTTGTAGCTGTAGGGTTTGTTGTAATAAACTTCGCTGTCTGGTGTTGAGGTGATAGCGGGTGCAAGGTTTGAAGGTATTTGCTCTCTGGTAATGGTGCGGCTGACTGTGCTAGTATTGCCTGCTATGTCGGTGGAGATTACTGTGAAAGTGTTGGTTCCTAGATTTAGGGAAACTCCTGTAAAGCTAAATTTACCCGTAGCATCGGCAAGTGCTGTGGCGTTGGTTTCTAGTAATTTGACTGCTGTATCTGGTTGTGTTTGACCTGTGAGTGTGACAATATTATTGGTAGT
>NZ_JAIQZN010000017.1:26925-96461 GCF_023333585.1 Argonema antarcticum A004/B2 | reverse complement strand
ACCGAACCGTAATAAAATTAAGGAATCTGCTCTAATTGGTTCGGCTGGTAATTCGGTTTTGAGGATTTCGACAGTGGCGAATTCCTCATTGGGTAATAACCAGCGGACGAAACTGGCTGGATTTTGGGAGGCGATGTATTTACAGGTGTTATCGTAGGCCAAGGTTTTGGTTTTTTGCTATCGGAGTTTAGAGTTTTTTATATTATACTTGCAGCCGATAATATTGGGTAAAAAAAGAGCGATAATACTACGTATCGCTGTCGCGATCGCACGTCAGATTCATAATACAAAATCCATAGATTTTAGCACTCTATTATTTGCCTCAAATCCTCGTTGCAAGCCATCGAAATACTTTTCAATATTAGACTCCATCCACTTGACTGTTTCTGGATAGCCTAAAGCTGTTGCTTGTTCCATAACGCCATGCCAATTTGCTAAAGATATGCCAGCTAATTGCACAGCTTCTAAACTTTGAAAAACTGCCAGAGGAATTTGTACGGGTGAAACGGCATAGCTTAGCAATTCTTCAGCACCTGACGGACAAACAATCTTATTATTTTCAACATGAATATGTCCATAATCATGGGAATCTTCCCCTTGCCAATGGACTTTTCCATTTAATAAATAACCCCAAGGTTGAAGAAAACGATCGATCAGATATTGCAACCATTCGATGTAGTGGTAAAACTTTTCGCCTCCATCCCACTGAATACCGCTACCATCAGAGTTAGGAATCCAGTGACACCACAATCCGGGTTGTCCCGCTGGAGGTCGGTTGTAATCCACAATCGAAATTTCGGAATTTTTATCCCACTTTTCATTAACGAAATAGCAGCCATCTTCACCCAATGGCAGATTTACTGCTGTTCGTGCTGGATCGGGGAAACTCTCCAATACGGTAACATCTCGCTTCATCCGCCTTGTCTGAGAGAATTCTAATAAATAAAGAAATTCGCTATCAAATAATCGCTTGTTTAGATGAAATGTGCCGTCAAATTCGGTAGTGTAACCCATGTTTCATTCCTTTTAATGTTTACGGTTACGATCGGGCCTACTCGCAGTCAGAGGATTTGCTTTTAAGCAGATAAGTGAGCATATCTCCTCTACCTTTGACATGAATGATTCCGCGTTCTTCAAAAACATACTGATTTTTTAATATTTCATAGACTTCCTTGGTAACTTGAATGCAATTGGGTATACCTTGAGATTCCATGCGACTCGCTATATTCACAGTATCGCCCCACAGGTCGTAAATAAACTTTTTCAGACCAATTACCCCGGCAACTACTGGCCCGGTATTGATGCCAATTCGGACGCGAAAATCTTGATTAGTTTCGATGTTTACTTTGTTGAGCGCTAGTTGCATATCCAAAGCCATATCTGCGATCGCTTCCACATGATCGGGCCGTGGGATCGGCAGACCCGAAACCACCATGTAAGAATCGCCAATAGTCTTGATCTTTTCCAATCCGTGTTTTTCTGCCAGCTCGTCAAACCGCGAGAAAATATTATTGAGCAACTCCACCATTTCCGTAGGTGGTATCTGAGTCGATAGCTGAGTAAAACCAACGATATCAGCAAACAAAACCGTGGCTTCGTTAAACTGTTCTGCTAGAGTTCCTGTAGAGTTTTTTAAGCGAGCGGCGATCGACTGCGGCAAGACATTCAGTAGCAGACGTTCCGATTGTTCCTGTTCGACAGTTAGTTGCTGATAAGCTGCTTCCATCTGGCGACGAGCCTTAAACTCAGACCGCTGTAGGCGTTCGTACAAATAAACTGACAGGTCGCAAACAAAACAAACCCAAAACATATATAAATACAACAAAGCTGAAGTCATCCACGGCGCTGGCATCTGGGCCACCTTACCCAGGAGAAGTTGCACACCGAAATAGTAAGCAAAAACGCCCAATTGGGAGACAAGGTGCAGCCGCCAGCAGACTGGGACGAGGGTAGCCATGCCGAAAAACGCTAGGGGCCAGCTAAGCATATTGGGTTCCAACTTATCGGCGATGGTAACTATCAGCAGGGGTATTAGGGTGATAGACCAAGAGAAAATCAAGAATATTAAACTTGGGTAACGGCGACCCAAGCGAGTTCGCAGGGATGACAAACACACCAGCAGGCTTAGTTCCGAAGCGATATGCGTTATCAAGGCCAAGCGATCGAAATAGTCCGGCCTAACGATAAAATTTCTAAATTGCAGGGCGATAAAACTCAAGAAGCCGATGAAGGCAATCCGCAAACCTAAGCGCAGCCGCTTTTGCAGGAACTCCCGCCGCCACACCTCGTAATCAGCAATTTCGGCCTGAGTCTGTTCTTGCTGCCTCTTTAGCTTCCTCTTCAGTGAAGCCAGGAAGGTGTTGCCGAATAATCGTTGCCGCATTATTTTTACCGAATTCAGGCTCATCTGGCTAGTCTTCACCCTAGCAGACTAGCTTAGTTCACGTCATGCGGATGGGTGAAGTGTCAGCATTCTGCATGAATTAGAAAGGATGAAGCACAAAGGGACTTGCATCTTCGCAATTCATATCCTTTGAGCCTTCCGCGTTCTGAAGCGAGTGTGCCGATTGGCTAAGTGTCTACCATGAGGCGTAGAAGCATCTTTAGGGGGAGAGAAATGCGATCGGGCCGCAACCACTGAAAAGCTTATCCATCAAGGATTATGCAAAACCTGCCACCCCAGCGGGTCTTCCGGGATTTAGCAGTCACCTAACAGACTGACACACAACGACAAGAAAAGCTAAGCAGAATTTTTTATTTTGAATATAGACAACAAGAACATTTAAAACAGGGCATCAAACTTATGCAGAAAGATATTAACCCACAAATGATGGCTATTGTTAATGATTTAGATGCTTTGATAACAGAAATTGACGAAAACCCGTGCCTCTCCTCATGGGTAGTTCGTTTAGTACTCAAGTCCATTAAGGATAAAGCACGAAACACGGTTATGGAAACTGCGCCTCAACCAGGATCTGCGAATTTGGTGCCTCATCTTGAAGCTTTAGACAACTCATCTACTATTGGTAAGATAAGAGCTAGAATTTTATCGTAATGTTGCCAAAAGGCTTAACGATTGCAATTTCGATGGCAGACTTTCTGGGCAAAATCATTTGACTTGTAGCGATCGCTACCCACATTTTTGTCAGTTCGCACTATAAAGGAAACATCGGTAACAGGAAAAAGGTTTCCTGAAACGAGTCACTGGCAAAATCCCAGAAAGGAAGTCCACATATATGGCAGATGCAGTAGAAAATCAATCTCCTCACCATGTCGTGATTGTCGGTGGCGGTTTTGGCGGACTTTATGCTGCTCAAGCTCTTAATCGCCCACCTGTGAAAGTAACCTTAGTTGATAAACGTAACTTTCATCTGTTTCAGCCACTACTATATCAAGTCGCAACGGGCAGTCTATCCCCTGCGGATATTTCCTCCCCACTCCGCGCCATCCTCAGTAACAACAAAAACACTAAAGTGTTGCTGGCAGAAGTAAAAGATATTGACCCAGAACAGCGAAAAGTAATTATGAGTAGTGGCGAACTCAGTTACGATACATTAATTGTTGCTACTGGTGTCAGTCACCACTATTTTGGAAACGATCGATGGGAACCCGTGGCACCGGGATTAAAAACAATAGAAAATGCTCTGGAAATTCGGCGTCGTATTTTCTTGGCGTTTGAAGCGGCAGAAAAAGAAACCGATGCGGAAAAACGGCGTGCTTGGTTGACATTTGCGATCGTGGGGGGAGGGCCGACAGGAGTAGAATTAGCAGGTGCGATCGCAGAACTTGCTTTCAGCACTCTCAAGAAAGATTTCCGAGACATTGACACCACTGAAGCTCAAATTTTGTTGCTGGAAGGGACCGATCGCATCCTGCCTCCCTACCCACCAGAATTATCCGCAAAAGCAGAAACATCGCTCAAGAAATTGGGCGTAACCGTGCAGACAAAAACCCTAGTTACTGATATTTCAGACAATATCATCACCACAAAACAAGGCGATAAAGTCGAACAAATTTCAGCGCGAACAATATTATGGGCTGCTGGGATCAAAGCTTCTGGAATGGGAAAAATTATCGCCCAACGCGCAGGTGCAGAACTCGATCGAGTGGGACGAGTTGTTGTCGAACCCGATTTGAGCGTACCGGGATATCCTAATATTTTTGTAATTGGAGATTTGGCAAGTTTCTCCCATCAAGAAGGAAAACCTTTACCCGGTGTAGCACCAGTGGCGATGCAGGAAGGAGAATATGTTGCCAAACTGATTAAAAAGCGACTGGTTGGTGAAACATCTCCCCCTTTCCGTTACGTCGATACAGGTAGCTTAGCCGTCATCGGACGAAATGCTGCTGTTGTAGACTTGGGTTATGTCAAGTTATCGGGTTTCTTCGCTTGGCTAATCTGGGTATTTGTCCACATTTACTATCTCATCGAATTTGACAACAAATTAGTAGTGATGATTCAGTGGGCTTGGAACTATTTTACGCGCCAACGTGGAGCCCGTTTGATTACAGGTGATGAATCCCTGGGGATGATTGAAGTTGATGCTAACGGCGATTATTCCGTACCAGCGAAAAGTAAATCGCCAGTCGAAGTTTAGTCGCTTTCATCTCTATTCATCTGTGTTCATCTGTGTTTATCTGTCTTCATCTGTGGTAAAAAAATCCCAAACATACTTTAAGGAGATAGTTTTTATTACCCATCGGGATACTGTTTGGAAGTATGCAGCACCCGCAAAATCTGTACCGTCTTCCCTCTCATTCGATAGATAACAATGAAAGGACTGTTGGGAATAACCAACTCCCTGGTATCTTCCACCCGTCCAGCCTTGCCAAGCATGGGAAATGTTTCCAGTTGGTTCACTGCTGCCTGAATTTTCAGGATAACCCGCGCTGCTGCTTCAGGATTTTCTCGTGCAACGAATTGATGCGCTTGTTCCAGACTTGTCAGCGCCTTCCGCAGCCACTTAACTGACATTGGTTAGTCTGGTGAAGACTGCCTGCACCTCTTCGTCGGTTGCAAATTCATCGGCATCTGCTTCGGCAATGCTTCGCTGAATTTCTTCAATCTGCCACTGGTGCATCTTCAAATACAAATCGATCGCTTCGTTGAGGATGTAGCTGCGATCGCGTTCCAGGACGGCGGCGATCGCATCTAACGCGGCTTTCTTTTCGCTATCGAGGCGAAACATAACGTTTTCGTTGTCCATACCTGCCTCCTGCTAGAGCAAAGTGGATAATTCCATTATCCAGTGCAGCGCATTGCACTGCACTACAATTAAAAATATTTCCTCACTCAACACTACTTATCACCGGAATCAAATATTGCGTCAATGTAAACGCATCAACTCCCAAGTCAGTCCTCTCTTGCGCTGCCAAAATACCGGCTTGAGCGTGCCACCAAGCACCTGCTGCTACGATCGCTTCTAGCGACAATTCCTGAGACGATGTTTGCGCTAAAAGTCCGCCAACTAAGCCAGTCAGCACATCGCCACTGCCGCCACGCGCTAAAGCTGGTGTGCTTTCGGGAATAATCCATACTGAACCGGAAGGGTTGGCAATTGCCGTTCTCGCGCCTTTTAATAATACGATCGCACCACTCAAGCGAGACGCTTCTCTAACCGCGCTTACCCTGTCTGTTGTGGGATCTGGTGCATCTGGAAATAGACGCTTGAACTCACCTGTATGGGGCGTCAGGACGGTGATTGCCTGCCGCTTTGATAGTTTGGGGATGGTTCCCATTTGGGCGAGGATATTTAAGCCGTCGGCGTCTAAAAGTAGGGGAAGTTCGCTTTCTAACACCGCTTGGACAACTGGCCTAGCATCTTTTGTCAACCCTGGGCCGCAAGCGATCGCACTATACGACCCCAAATCAATTTCTTCTGGCAGCTGGGAAATCGCGCCGCTTTCCGTCTCTGGACAACCAATAATCAGTGCTTCCGGCAAATGTGATACTAACAGGGATTTCAGAGATTCCGGTACGGCAATTGAGAGCATCCCCACACCACTCGCTCTTGCTCCCAAACCAGTTAAAATCGCTCCTCCAGCATACTTGCGGGAACCGCAAATGAGTAGCAAATGCCCCATTTTATACTTATGGGTGACTGGCGGACGGGATAGGGGCAAATGTGCGATCGCAAATGCTTCCGTCACACGCTGTATCTCAGGCGTTTCACCGAGTACCGCCGCGATATCCGCCAGCGGAATATCAAAATCAATTAATTCAGCTTTGCCAACATATTCTAACGCTCGATCTTGTAATAATCCCTGCTTCCACAAACCCAAGCAAAGAGTATGAGTGGCACGAATAGCTGTTCCCAGCACCTCACCCGTATCTGTGTGCAAACCAGAAGGCAAATCGATACTAATAATCGGTTTAGACAACTGATTGATTCGATCGATCGCAGCAGCAATCGGATCGGTAATAGCTCTTTCCAACCCAAAGCCAAACAAACCATCAATTATGAGATCGCAATCTGATAACAGGGAAATTTCTTCAACAAATGGAATGCCTAAACTATTAGCATACTGAGCGTGTTGGGCTGTCAATTCCTTTAGTTTGGTAAAAGGATGATAAATAACAATCTCATAACCCTGGAAATGCAACTCGCGGGCAACTACCAACGCATCGCCACCATTATGACCTGGCCCAACCAAAATGCCCACTCTTGGAGATTTTGGATTTTGGATTTTAGATTTTGGATTATAGGAAATTAGGGATTGGAAATTGGGGATTATTTTTTCTCCTCCGCTAGGCACGACACGGATAGGCACGGATGCACGCATAAGTGAAGAATCTGCGTTGGTCTTCCCGGTTGTCTCCCCCACTCTCCCCCTCTCCCACTCCAGAGCGCCCCAGTCGCCGGTGATGCGACGGACAATCAAATTTGCCACTTTTTCCATCAAAGCTGCGACTGGCATCCCAGCCGCAAAGATGCGCCCTTCAATCTCGCGCATCTGCTGAGATGTCACGACAACTTGTTGAATTTTTTCCAATCTGTCCATAAATTTTAAATTTTAAATTACACTTCAATCTCAATCTAAAATCTAAAATCTAAAATTGCTAAGTAGGTGGGCATAATTAAACGTAAAATTCCAGGCCCTTAGAAACCCGGTTTCTGGGAGTTCACAGGCTCTTAGAAACCCGGTTTCTTAGAGAAACCGGGTTTCTGGGAGTTCAGTTTATTTAAGCTCACCTTAGCTGCCGTGGAAAACTTGTGCATTAGTCATCCCAAAATCTTGCAGATAGCGCCCCCATCGCTCTGCTGTTTCTCGATCGGCAAATGGCCCTACCATTACGAATCGCTCATTAGAATTTTCTATTTGGTAAACTCCTCTTTCCATTCCCAAACCAGGAGCCATCCGTCGGACGTGAGCTTCGATCGTAGTTAATTCTGCTTCACTGCCTGGAATCATTATCCCATAGTAATTATCTGCGAATGAATTAGAGCGAGTCGCAACATTATTTGCAAGCAAGAAATTTCTTTGATAATTATCTCCAAGTACCTCAATAGTAGAATTATCATTTGAAAACTCAGTAGTATCCAATACACTCACATCGCCGACAATTTCAGCAATAATACCCCGTTCTCGCAGTTCGCTGACAATCTCTTGGGCTCTGGAAGCACTGCGATATTGACCTGCCACAATGACCCTTTGTTGGTTTCTTGTGTCAATCCCTAAAGTTGCATTAAACACTTCTTTTTGAACTATATTTAAGAGAGATGGGTTATTCACGATGACAGAAAACTGAGATGTTCGCCTGGTAAGGATCGTGCCTATTTCAGCAGAAAACCCGTCTTGTTGCAGCGTTGCACGGGTGTCTTCTGCTACCCACTGCTCGTCGTAAGATCCCACTTGAATGACATCTTTTCTCCCGTAGTGCATTTTCCTAGCTTCCGAATATATGTTCTGAACCTGTTCTAGGAGGCGATCGCTATATCTAGGAATATAAACTACATAGCTTTCATAATCACACCCCCTTGCTTCGCAATTGCACCGCTGCCTTTGACAATTAGAGGGTCTGCGCCGGGTGGTTCTCCTCCTGGTGTTTCTCCTTCTGCGAGCCAGTAGTTGTGTAGAATCAGTTTGCTGCAATCTCGGTGGCGGTGGCAGTGGTGTATGCAAAAGTCGTTGTGCCACTGATAAATTGTTGGGAGTCGGTTCTGCTTGGACAATGCTTTGGGGAACCAGCGCTATAGCCATAGTCCCAATTAGCAGCGGTGTAACTGCTGCCATATTAAATAGTTTCATTCGACTAAATCCCCTAATTTTATTGTGCAGATTTCGTTTCATCTGTTATTTAAGCACCCAAGCGCTAAAGTTTATAGCCAAGTGACAATTAGTTTCCATCTCGAATGGCTGATGCTGCCATGACAGGTCGTTGTAGGAATGTTAACTTAGAAGTAGCAATGCTTGCGTTAAGCAAGATTTCAGTCATTTTGGTTCCATGAACAAAGTAGTCGTTGGCCTTTCGGGTGGCGTTGATAGTTCAGTTGCAGCAGCGATCCTTCATCATCAGGGATATGAAGTCGTCGGTTTGACCCTTTGGCTGATGAAAGGGAAGGGTCAGTGCTGTTCTGAAGGGATGGTCGATGCTGCTAAAATTTGCGAACATCTGGGCATTCCCCATCACATTGTCGATAGCCGCGATGTGTTCCAGGCCAATATTGTGGACTATCTGGTGGCGGGTTATAGCGACGGGATTACCCCCTTGCCTTGTTCCCAGTGCAATAAGAGTGTGAAGTTTGGCCCGATGGTGAGTTATGCCCGCGAAAAGTTGGGTATTGACAAAATTGCCACGGGGCACTATGCACGGATTAGTTATGATGCCGATCGCGATCGCTATCAGTTGCTGCGAGCTGTAGACCTGACTAAGGATCAGTCGTATTTTTTGTACGATTTGACACAGGATTTGCTGGCAGCATCCGTATTTCCCCTGGGAGAAACGCACAAGACCGAAACTCGGCAAATTGCAGCCCAATTCGGCCTGAATACTGCTGATAAGCCGGAAAGTATGGATTTGTGCTTGGTGGAAAGCAATGGCTCGATGCGGGCGTTTCTGGATAAGTACATTGCGCCGCAGAAGGGCGATATCGTTGATGAGTCGGGTAAGGTGCTTGGCCAACATGATGGTATCCATCATTACACGATCGGTCAGCGGAAAGGGATCGGGATTGCAGCGCCTCAAGCGCTTTACGTGATTGGGTTGGATGCGGCGAACAATCGGGTCGTGGTTGGCGATCGCAATAGTGCCGATCGGACGGAATGTACCGTAGCGCGGGTAAACTGGGTGTCTCTAGCAGAACCATCTGCACCCATTCGCGCCCAAGTGCAGATTCGATATCGATCGTCCGCTGTCCCCGTTACCGTGATTCCTCTGGAAGAATCCCGCGTCAAGCTGGTATTTGACGAACCGCAGTTCAGCATCACCCCCGGACAAGCAGCAGTTTGGTACGACGGCGATATCTTGTTGGGTGGTGGAATCATCGAAAGGCAAGCATAAAAATCAAAAAAAAGAGGTAAAAAAATGTTTTTTACCTCTTTTTTATTCACATCTAACCCACATTCCGCACCCTCAACTGTCACACATCAATAAAAAGGGGATGGAATAGTACAAATGAACTAAGTCCCAATCGAAGTAAAGCCACAAAGTACGGAAGACCCGTATTTTGTGGCTGATTTTACACTCCTCGAAGTAACAAAAGAGGGATGAGATGCTCCGCTCAGTTTTGAATTGAGGTATTAATGAGGTACAAAGGTGAAAAGTAGAGGTTTTAAGAGTCTATGCAAAAAGCCATCGGGTTTTCTATACTGATGTCATATTTCTAAAGGCTGCTTATGCCAGCATTAAAGTCACCGATGTCAGAACCCCCTAGCCACTGGTGGATTCCAGACAACCTACCAAGACTCAGCTATCCTTTAGACTTAGCTTTCATTTGGAGAAAAGTAATAATTTATGGATAACAACGAGGCAATTCAAAAGTTAACAGAAAAAGAAAAAAAAGACTTTGATATTTTAGCTTCTTTTTTGCTATATCAAGGTGGCAGCGCTTCTATTAGTGAGGAATCTTTTGCTCAACTTTTGACTGAGAGAAGTAAAGACTCACCTTTTATTGCTCCTGCCACCGCAGGTCGCCGTTTGAAAGCCTTTCAAAAGACGGGAATGATTGACATAAAAAAGAATGGCAGAGGTCCTGTTGCTAGTACAATTTTTTTGAAATCCTATATATATAAAGGCCCTCTAGTCACAGGCATTGTTCCCCTTGATTGCCCCCTGTATGTAAAAAGGAATGCCGATGATATTTGCCAAGAAGTTTTAGAAACAGGAAACAACCCACACGATTCTCTTCCTTTTATTAGGATAAAAGCAGCCAAAGGGATGGGTAAGTCGTCATTAATGATTCGACTCCGTGACTTTTTAGAAATACAGCAAAAACATATAATTGGGTATGTAGACTTGGGAAGTAGTGGATTTGATGCGGATTGCTTCACAGATTTAGATAAACTTTTTTATACGTTAACCGAGGAAATCACTCAATCATTTAAGAATGCTATACCAGGGCTGAATCCTCCCCCTCTTCAGAATTTTTGGAAGAAGGAGAGAACATCAAGTAAAAATTGCGAATACTATCTAGAGGAGGTTGTTTTCAAAAAAATAAAACAACATAAAACACTTTTTATAGATGGAATTGACCGAGTTTTAGGCAAAGCTATTCAGACGGATTTTCTTTTAGTTTTGAGGACATGGAATGAAACAAAGCTAAAAAAAGTTGTGACTAAAGCGCCTATTGTCTGGCCTAGTATTGTGATTGCTTACTCAACAGATCCCTATCCAGATCATAAGTTCAAAGGTTCACCTATGGACAACGTAGGCACTGCTGTTGAGTTACAAGAATTTACACCAGCTTCTATCCTAGAACTGTCTAAGCTATATGGTTTAACTTGGAGTTTAGATGAAGTTAATTCTTTAATGAAACTCATTGGTGGTCATCCAACTTTAATCAATAGAGCACTTTATAAATTTTGCAAAACTAATATGAGTTTTGTTGAATTAGAGCAACAATCAACTCAAGTAAATAGCCCCTTTGGTGATTATTTGCTTAAGTATTTAGAGTTACTTCAAAAAGATGAACAACTTAATATTTGCTTTAAGAAAATATTAAAAGGAGAAGAATGTAACGATGAATTTTCAAAATTTCAGCTAGAAAAAGTAGGATTGATCCGGTTAGACCATACTGGGATTAAAGCCAGGTGTGAATTATATCAAAGGTATTTTCAAGCGAATCTATAACGATTCTTGTTCAAAAATCAAGACTTATCTTTTATGTTATGGCTAATCAAAAGTTGAAAGATTTTTACCAAACTGAAGGAGGCACTTTGCCTTTGACAGCAGAAACTTATGTGGAGAGAAAAGCAGATGAAGATGTATATCACTTTGCAAAATCTTCCCATGAAACTAATCGAGTTTCTTTTATTCTTGCCCCCCGCCAAATGGGTAAGTCTAGCCTGATGGCACGGACAGCTCAACGCCTTAGTAATGAAGGTTCGCTATGTGTGATAGTTAATTTACAAGGTCTAGGTGGATTAACATCAGAAGAATCGCTCTGGTACAGCCTTTTAGAGGAAATTTGTAAACAAATAGATGAAAGGGTCGAACACTATCTGCCAATAGAATCTATCAGTGCAAAGCCTTACTTGACATTAAAAGGGCTAACCATAAAAATAGATGAAGCTTGGGATACCAAGCGAGATATGCCAGCAGCAAAACGATTTACAAATTTTTTAATCGACGAAATTTTAACCAAATTAGAGGGTATTCAATTAATTGTTTTTTTAGATGAAATCCAAAGCCTAATTAAGTGGGGTCTACAGGATAGTTTTATAGGCTATATCAGAGCTATCTCTGATAATATCCAAAATCACTATTTCCAAAGATTAAATTTTGTGCTTCTGGGAGTCGCCAAGCCTTCTGAATTTTTGAGCGATAAAGGGGTCGCTTTGAATGTGGGGACGCAGATTGAAATAGGAAACCTGACGGGGGACTGCCAACCACTGCATAAAGGACTTGAAGAAATCACAAGCGAGACTAATAAAATTCTCGAAATTATTCTGGGCTGGACGGGGGGACAACCTTTCTTGACACAGATTATTTGCCATTTGGCAGCTCAGCAATGTAAAATAGATCGGCCAGTAAGTCGGGAAGGTTATATCAATGGTATAGTACAAGATAAAATCATTAATAACTGGAGGGAACAGGATAGACAATCACATTTGCAAGAGATTGAAAATTATTTAATCAGAATTGAGGAGAATCAGAAACCAGACAAGCTGGCCGCGTTAAATTATTATGAGCTAATTTTGGCACAAGGTTTTATTCTATGGGATCATAGAGAGAATAGCCATTGGGACTTGTTGATTTCAGGTTTAGTAGCTAAAGAGGTGACAGAAGGAGGTAAATACTTAAAAATTGCTAATAAAATTTATGAAAAGGTTTTTAATGATAATTGGCTTAAATGTGTCAAAAAACAACTAGGGTCAAAGGATGAGGTAGTGATGACTAATAGTGAACTGGTAGACAAAGGACTCAGATTACTTCGAGAGGAGTTGTTGCCTTTCGTTGAAAAGGAGATGACAGAACACTGTGGGAGTAATTGGCTACAGCGCCCAGAAGTTGAGAAGATTCTACAGTTGCGACCTAGACCAAGGAATGAGGCTTCTCCTAATTTTGATATTCAAGCATTACTCAACATCATTGAAAAAAATTGGAGGGATGTTTTCAGCCAAATTCTTGAGCGAGAGAATCGTAACTTAATCATCGAACTAATGAACTGGCGTAATAGAGAGGCTCACCAGGAAGTATTCACTACCGACGATACTTACCGAGCACTCGACAGCATAACTCGTTTGCTCAAAGCTGTTTCAGCTTCAACAGAAGGAGTAGCTGAAGTTGAAAGAATGAAAAGCGAACTGTGGCAGACAATGGCTCCTGAGCCGCAGCTTTTAGTTAATATTCCTGTATCCAATTCAAATCCTGTTAGGAGAGATTCTTTTATGCAACATAGAGCGCAAAAAATTACCAGTATTATTGAGAAGCGTCGCCCACTTGTACAGAAAATCGAAGGTGTAGAAGCAAATTTGAGGGAGCTTGACTCAGCACTTCGGGAACTTGAGTCTCACCGCAGTCAATTACTAACAAGGGTGGATGATATCAGCATCAAAGGACGATTGTTGGATGTTGATTTTCTAAGAATTCAGCTTAACATTAACACTGAATTAGATGCCCTAGCAAAACTTAGAATTAGATTCTCCCGTGACACACTGAATATTGGGGTTGTTGGGCGTGCAAGGCAAGGCAAAAGCCGCCTCTTGCAAAGCCTCACTGGTCTTACAGCGGCGGAAATTCCCGATGGCGATCGCCAGCATTGTACAGGCGTTCGCAGCATTATTCGCCACAATCCTAGCGTCGAAACTCACGGCGAAGTATTGTTTTATTCCGAACAATCATTTCTAAAAGATGTTATCTGTCCTTACTACGAAAAACTACGCTTAGGTGTCAAACCAACCACACTGGCAGAATTTACCACCAAACCCTTACCTCCCATGCCTAGCGACCTACCCGGCTACGCTGAACCAGGCGCTATGTACGAACATTTGACCAGATATCATGCTAATTATAATAGATATGGTAATCTGCTCAATTCACCCCCTCGTCGTATTTCCAAGGAGCAAATTCGGGAATATGTAGCTCAAGATGATGCCAATGGTCAGCGCGTATTTTTTAACTATTTAGCAGTTAAAGAAGTCAAAATCATTTGTAGTTTTCCCAATTCAGACGTAGGTCAGATTGCTTTAGTAGATATGCCCGGTTTAGGTGATACTGGGATTGGAGATGAAGAGCGGCTGATCAAAACACTAGGTCAAGACATTGATGCTGTGCTATTTGTCCGAATGCCTAAGCCATCTGGGGATTACTGGGCTGATGTTGATGTGCGATTGTATGATAGCGCTCGTACTGCTTTAGTTGATTTGCCGCTCAACTTATGGTCTTTTATGATTCTTAATAGAACCGAGGCTGGATCGAAAAATGGTGACAATTCTCATAATTGCCAAGACTTAGCCAGTGAAATTCATAAAAAACGCATTGAGGTGGTTGAGTGTCTGAATGCTAACTGTGCCGATGTTAACGAAGCAAACACCCTCGTTTTGGATCTAGTTTTGAACTACTTAGCTGCTAAAATCAATGGATTGGATCAGCAATATGCCTCTGCCTGTCAAGAACGGCTAATCCAACTTCAAAGTGCGGTGAGTGCAGAACTAGAAAAAGCACGTCAAGCTTTAGTAAAAGCGTCTCGATCTCAAAATGAGATGGGAGTATTTGAACCCCTCTTCAAAAAGCTAAACACCAGTTTAAAAGTTGCTCTGGTGAAACTGCTAGATGAATTTAATCAACAGCGGGATGCTGAAGACGTAAACTTTTTTAAGCCGAAAGTAGAGGCAGCTATCCAAGCTTGCCGAGAGGATACGGGAATTCCATCACTTGAAGAGATCGAAGAGCGACACGGCTCCACAGGCTCTTGGAATATTACCTACGATGGGTTTCTCCATCGACTCAGAACCACACTGACTAGGCACTTCGGCTCAATGGACACGGGGCTAAAACAAGCGGTAGATTATGCAAAAGATCGGGTAGCGGATACGCTAGTAAATGTGGGACGTTTGGGAGGTTTGACGACTGTACGAAGTCCTGAATTTCTCAAAGTCCTCGCAGATATCGTACCCGACGAACAAAACCATCTGAAAACAGCCTTCAAAAAACTCTGGGACTTCAAAATGGCTTATGAAGTCAATTTCCATTACCGGATTCGCCAGCATTTAGATGACTTGACACCCGATAAAACTTCTCTGCGCCCCTCTCAAAGTCCAACACCTCAAGAAATCCTAGAATGTCTTGATGAAGTGCAGAAAACTACTCTTTACAAGTGTCAAGAAGCCTTAGAATCAATGTATGCCGAACCCAGCCAAGCTGCTTTTGCGGCTGTCGAAGAGTTCATCGATCAGGTAATTCGGGCTGAAGAGGCTGAAACTGATTGGCGAATCTTTCTTTTTGAAGTGCGATCGCAAGTGTGGCCTTCTGAATTCGAGCCTGTAGGTGAAGGATCTGATGTGCGACGGGAGTGGCAACAATTAGTAGTACGGGCAGAGACAGCCAATCAACCCCACTCGATGCTATTTCTTAATTAAATTTTCAACCAGTCAAGGAGTTTTTCATAATGCCCGAAGAAATTAAAATTATCCTGCTTGGTTCCACTGGGGTTGGCAAGACCAGTCTCTTAGCTTCTATGTATGAACAGTTCCAGACAGTTGGTAGCCTGGGAAATCTGCAACTCATTCCTCAAGGGACGAGTGCAGATACTCTCAATAAGCGTTTGACTGAGTTGAAAAGTATGCTTGCTCGTGGCAAACAAGGAGATTTTACGGTGCGACCTGGGGAGGGAATTCAGGGAACATCAGCCACTGACCCCAACTCCATCCGCTCTTTCGAGTTCAATTTCAGTCGGAGGGGGAAAGACCCTTTTATGAAGTTGCATTTTTACGACTATCCAGGGGGCTACATTTCTGAAAAGGCAACAGATAAAGAGCGAGAATTTGTTCAGAAACTACTTAATGATGCAGCCGTAGTGATTGTGGCAATCGACACTCCCGCATTGGTTATGCGTAATGGAAAGTATAACGAATATGTCAATAAGCCCAATCAAATTACCCAGATGTTTAAGGAGGCTTACAAAAATCTCCAGAAACCACGACTCGTGATTTTAGCACCCGTTAAATGTGAGATGGAGATGCGAAAAGGAGAGAAAAGTGCAAACCAACTTCTGAACTCTATCAAAAAGGAATACGCAGCATTGCTTAACTTCTTTGAATCGCCCTTTTTAGCCTCACAAGTTGCAGTTGCTGTGACTCCAGTTCAGACATTGGGTTGTGTAGAGTGCAGCAGGATGGTAGAACCTACTACAGATTTTCGCCCCGTTTTTGGATTTAAGAAGTTCCCGACTGCTGATGCAGAATATAAGCCAAAGGATACCGACCAGCCCTTGCGATATCTGTTGGAATTTTTAGTGAAACTTCATTTGGATAACCGAAATTTTGCGGTGGAGTTGTTTGCCAGTTGGACAGGTTTAGATAAGCCTCTTAAGGATGCTATCATTGAGTTTTCTGAAGGTCGAAAGACTGATGGAGGATTTGCGGTAATTCAAGAAGGAAATCATTTATTAGACATTAGGAGTGAGTAAGCTGTGAAAATTTATGTTGATAGTCGTGGCTTTTCTCAGGATTACGATTACCGCTGGATTGAAGTAACTGAAACTGAACAAAAACGACCAGAAGAACTGCCTTATATCTTGAGGAAGACGGCTGAATTAATTGAGATTGATGCTGCTTCTGTGGTACTGGCAAGGAATGGTTCTTGGTTAGCTGATAGCTATTTAGCGGAATCCATACAATCAATTCGAGAAAAAGGGGTAAATCGAGAAGGCTTTAAAGCTTTTAAGGATTTACTTAGTCAAGATTTAAAGGCTTTTTATAATTCTGAAAATAGGGAATTAATTTTGTTAATTACCGCCATAGAACCAAGCGATCGCAGAGATTTTATCGATCGTCAAATTCGTATATCTATGGCTTGGATTTGTGAAGCATCTGATGATAATGAAAAATTATTGCGGTGGTTGGCGATTATGGCATTAGAGGAAGATAATCTAAAATCCTTAACCAGAGAAATTAACCAAGCAGTAATTTTTGGTGGTGAAGAAGGGTTTGAAGTTGATTATCAAGCTGTTCTTCAATTAGCTGAATCAGGTAAAATTCAAGAATTGCTTATGGATGAACCACCCGATGCCAATAACGTGAAACTTGGATATGTCTCGCCTGAATTGAAGGCAGAATTGGTTAACGATCTTAAAAAGTATCGCCTACCCCCAAGAGAATCACCATTAGTTGTTGTTACAGATATTCAGACAGAAGATACTCTGATAGAAGCGCAAGTCTGGCGGGGTTTATCCCGCCTAGTGAATGCAGATGGGTGGAAAGTTATTTCTAAGTCTGACAAGGCAACATTTTCAAATTTTAATAATGAAGATCGAAGTCAACATATTCTGAGGGTATTATTAAGTAGTGGAATTTCGCCTTTTCTATTAATAGTTTTTTTTTGGGTATTATGGCTTTAATATATGTCACAGTTTATTAATAGCTTCTATAACTTTTTGAAGCAATTTGAAAGCTACTACTATTCAGGAATTAAGGGTGAACCTTTACCCATTGATTCCCCTATCTATGTTCATAGAAAGGCCGACGATCAACTTTATCAATTTCTGCGAACTACGGAGCCTAATTTTTGTACTTACTATATTTTGTCAAGCCCTCAAATGGGTAAATCTAGCTTGATGATTAAAACAGCAAGCAGATTACGTTTTGAAGGATATATTTGTACTCAACTTGGTCTAAAAATATTAGATCCACCCTTATCTGATGACATTCTATATTTCGGAATTCTACAAAAAATTTGTCAAGGATTTACAATTTTAGGTGAAAGTCTCTATCCCCAGCTAGAGGTATTTTGGCAGAAGTCTCAAGAGTTGACTTCGGGAAGCCGATTTATAGAATTTATTAAGTATATTTTGCAGAAAATCAAGCCTGCAAAAATTATCGTATTTTTAGATGATATTGAAATTTTGATGGACTGGAATCTGCAATCTAGCTTGATGGGTGTAATTAAGATTTTATCCGAATCAGAGGAAGAATGTTTACAAAGGTTAGCTTTTCTGGTTTTGGGAATTGCTGCGCCTTCTGACTTGTTGTTTGATACTGATTATGTATTCAATACAGCTAAGATGATCGAGCTTTCTCCGCTACAGGGAGATTGTCAACCGTTACTGGCGGGGCTAAGTAAGGTTAGCCAGAATCCAGCCGGGGTTCTGAGGGAAATTCTTTGGTGGACAGGGGGGCAACCTTTCTTAACACAAATTTTATGTGATTTGGTGGCGAAAAGTATTAAAATCAAAGAAGGAGAAAATTCTGTTAATAATCAAATCGAGGGATTGGTTACAACTAAAGTTATACTAGCCCAAACAAGACCAGAGATAGTATTCCGGCACTTTCAAGCAATTGAAAGTTGGTTTAGTCAAGGCGATCCCAAAGAATCTGGGGATAAGTTATTAGCCTTAAGGTTATACAAAAGGCTACTACAGAATCCTCAATCTGTTAAATTTCGTGAAAGCAGTCGCAGCCAAAGGGATTTACTGATATCAGGGTTAGTAACTAAGTCCTATGAATTTCTAGGTATTTCTAACCCTATTTACCCACAGATATTTAACCTAAACTGGGTTGAAGAAACACAAAAAATAGTCAAACAAAAGAGAGATGTTATGGCAGATCAATTAGTTTACAATCGCGATGTTTTCTTTTTAATTGATCGGAGTGGATCGATGATTCTCCCCGACGCTAAAACTGGAGGAAAGAAACGTTGGGATTATTTGCAAGAGACTGTTCTCGGTCATGTTGATGAAATTCTCAATGAAGAAGATCCTGATTGCGGTAAAATTTGTGATGAAATAACACTTTACTTCTTTAATGGTAATCAACGTCCTGGAAGAGTATATACTCTGAGGGATGCTTCTCAGGTACAAGATCTCTTTCGTGCCAAGGAAAATAAGCCGGGTGGCGCAACTTATATAGCGCTTACTTTGCAAGAAGCTGTAGACACTTGGTTGGCTAATCGAACTGATGAGAAAGGTGCTTTTTTAGTTATTTATACAGACGGCAAACTTGACGATCGTGACGAATTTGTTAACGTCATTGGGAAAACCTGTGAAAGAGTTAACAGCCAAGATGATATTAAGATTTTGCTGATCGGGGTTGGCAGTGAGGTTGATAATGAGGCAACCATCGATTTTTATGTAGGGCTTGACGCTGGTGCTAAAAAATTCCGATCTAAACAAGGAGAGCTTTGCAACATTTTTGTCTTTGATTTGATAGATGATGTCATGGATGAAGGTCTCATTTCTGCTCTTCAGCGTCAACTGATACCCGATCCAAACAGAGGATTAGCATCTTGGATAGAAAAACGTTATCCAAATATTTACAAAAAGTATTCAAAGCCACCAGGGAGTTAAGGATGACGCTCTTCATTACAGTCAGTGGTCATGCTCAGAAAACTATCTTTCAACGAAACTGGAGTATTAATGAGGCATTATTGCAGCAAATTGTAGTTATTAGTAGGTATTGTTTTTCCTTATCCTAAAAGAATCCTGGGTAGAGTCAATACTAACACCCAGCATAATTTAGAGGTAATTATGAAAAACACTGCAATAAAAGCGACCATGCTTACCGCATTTACCTGCTTGATGGTGGTTACAAATCCTAGCAAAGAAGCTTATGTTGAATCTCTGGCGTGGCAGTTTCAAGGTACAACCTGCAAGCAGGAGCAGCTTCCGGTTGGTGTGAAAGCAGCTTGCTACACCCTCGCACCTTTGCCGCTTGATGCGACAAAATCCTTACTAAATGGCTACAGTCGTCGCCAAGATTACCTCCTTTTCAGTATTTACACCACCGACTTGTGGGGCATAAAAAATCGCAAGTTTGGGGCATTCGGCAACTTTTTGTGGTAGATAGCTCTCTGCCGAGTATTACACCGAATGAATCTGAAGTTTTACTATGTAATACTCGGAAAGATGTTTACTCAATGGTATCTATAGGCCCTAAAAACTAAGGCTCTTCCGTACTTAGTGTGCTAAGTTAACTTAAATTTATCGTCAAGGCTTTGCTACGTAAGGCGTTGAGTTATTTACACCCAAAGCTTGGTTATGGCAACTTGCTGCGGATGGGCAATCACCTTGAAATCCCTGCCAAGCTTTGCGCGTAGGACACAAAAAAACTAATCGTTTCGCACACTAAGTACGGAAGACCCGATTCTTTCTAGCAAATCGTATAGATATTCAGTCTTGACAGATCCGATGTTTTGAGAAACTTCTGGCATAAAAATTAAGGATTTTCTCCATTCTGGAATTTTTCAAACAGCTTGAAAAAATTATCTAGTGCATCTCTTTCATCCGCCGAATAAAAGAGAATAATGCTATCCCATCCGTGAGATGAAGTAATATTATATCTTTTCTGTATCCAATCTTGAAACCCGTTAAATTCCCGTTCTTGATCTGTTGGAGGCAAGCCAAGATCTTCTCTGGCACCCATGTATCCATCTAAAAACGATCGCAGACGGGTAATGGAACACCTACCTAAGAACATACCAGGTCGCTTTTTGATTTCTTGCAGCATCTCATAGAGATATTCAGATTTAACCTCTGCTATTCTCTGACAAACTTCTGTCATAACACTTTCCTTTAAAATTCCTCTTCTGTTACTTGAAACTGTTCGCCATAATGTAATTTCCCATAAAATAACAGATTATTCATCCATTCAGATCTGGTAATTCCATCATGGTGATGGTTATCAAAAACTATTTCTACTGCGTTGATAAAAATTGCAATTCCTTCATGGCGACCATTTGAGGAAATAGGATCTCCTGGCACGCTATCATCATAAATGTAGCTACTTCGACCTATCGTTGTTCCTGTGAAAAGTTTGATGCGCTTACCGCGAATGTTCTGAGATAGCAAATAGTTTTTTATTGCTGTAGCGCATTCAACGCACTTAAGGTTTTCATAAGTGCTGGCTCTAGCTCCAACTTGCAGGATTTGATCGGCACTAATCTCAGGTATGTTTAGCTCCTGCTTTAATTAGCTATAACGATAATACCATAACGGAAATTATTACCAAACTTAAACCTGAGCAATAAGCATTAAGGGGGTCAACTATCCTTGGGTCAAAAAACAGGATTCATATAGGCATTAAGGGTGCCATCAAATGTTCAGTCTGCTCGTGAGGCAATTTAGTGGGTAAATTGGTGAGTAGAGCTAAAGGAATTTTCCGTGCCAACCGGAAATATTACGGATGTTGAAATATTCTCATAGCTTGGTACGATCGATCGGTGCAGCTACAATCTAAAATACTTAGAGCCAAAATCAAAAATCGATATGAGTCATCGTCAAGATGGGATTGAGCCTCACGGCGGTCAGCTAATTAATCGCATTGCTACACCCGAACAAAAACAAGAATTTCTCTCAAAAGCCGACTTTCTGCCACGAGTGCAACTAAATGAGCGAGCAGTTTCCGACTTGCAAATGATCGCCATTGGTGCATTTAGTCCCCTCAGCGGCTTCATGGAACAGGCAGATTACGAGTCAGTCGTTGCCAATATGCGACTGGCGAACGGTTTGGTTTGGTCGATACCGATTACCCTTTCGATGACAGAGGAAGTTGCAGACGCTCTCACTGAAGGCGACTTGGTACGCTTGGACGACCCCACAGGAAGCTTTATCGGCGTTTTGCAGCTAACCCAGAAATATTCTTACGATAAAACTCGCGAAGCGATTAACGTCTACCGCACTGATGACGAGAAACACCCAGGTGTGCGGGTTCTTTATAACCAGGGGCCAATTCATCTGGCGGGGCCGGTGTGGTTGCTGGAACGGGATTCCCATCCTCTATTTCCCAAATACCAAATTGATCCAGCCTCCTCAAGGCAGTTATTTAAAGAACACGGCTGGAAAACCGTTGTAGGTTTCCAAACTCGCAACCCCATCCACCGAGCCCACGAATACATCCAGAAGTGCGCCTTGGAAATCGTAGATGCCTTATTTCTGCATCCCTTGGTAGGCGCAACGAAGGATGATGACATTGCAGCCGATGTGCGGATGCGCTGCTACGAGATTATGATGGAACACTATTTCCCGAAAGACAGAGTGATTCTCGCCATCAATCCGGCTGCGATGCGCTACGCGGGGCCAAGGGAAGCGATTTTCCACGCGATGATTCGCAAAAACTACGGCTGTACTCACTTCATCGTCGGACGCGATCATGCTGGTGTAGGAGACTACTACGGCACTTACGACGCTCAGTATATATTTGATGAGTTTGCGCCATCTGAATTAGGTATTGTGCCGATGATGTTTGAACACGCTTTTTATTGCACCGTTACGCAGGGTATGGCAACGACGAAGACTAGCCCCAGCACTCCGCAAGAGCGCATTCACCTGTCGGGAACGAAGGTGCGGGAGATGCTGCGGCGGGGTGAGTTGCCGCCGCCGGAGTTTTCAAGACCAGAGGTAGCGGCTGAACTGGCAAAGGCGATGCACCAATAGTTACAGCCGTTGTTAGGTGAGTGAGGGACGAAAGAAACCCGGTTTCTTGGAGAAACCGGGTTTCTGAGGAGTAGAGAAAAGCTTTTTAACTCAAATAGGCTGATAGCTGAATCCTAGAAGGCAAATAGCTAACTATGAAGCGACGGAGTTTTTTGCAACGAGCTGGCTGGGTAATGGCAGCCTTGGGAGTAGGAGAAGCTGGGCTGGTGATGACGGGAAATCGCTATTACCGAGTTTTAGCGCAACCCAGTCCTCGCAAGTTGGCAATGCTGGTGGGCATTAACCAGTATTCTGGGAGTTCGCTTACGGGTTGTCTGACTGATGTGGAACTGCAACAAGAACTCCTGATACACCGATTTGGCTTTGTGCCAAGCGATATTTTGGTCTTGGCCGATCGACAAGCTACAGGACAGAATATAGAAACGGCTTTTATCGAGCATTTAAGCAAGCAGGCTAAACCGGGTGATGCGGTAGTTTTCCACTTCAGCGGCTATGGTAGCCGCGTCGAAAGGATGAATGAGGAAGAATCATTAATCCAAAATCCAAAATCCAAAATCCAAAATTTGTTAGTGCCTGTGGATGGGGTGGCGAACGGGGTGCTGGAAGAAACGCTGTGGTTGTTGTTGCGATCGCTCGATACCGACGCAGTGACGGCGGTATTGGATACTAGCTATACTGACCTGGGTACTGGGCTTTGGGGTAATCTGCGATCGCGATCCCAACCCCAACAACCAGCAGGGCAGCCAAGTGCCCAGGAGCTAGCTTTCCAAGCACAACTTCGACTGAATTCAAAACTCAAAACTGCAATTCCAGGGGTAGTGCTGGCGGCAGCAGGCCCTGATCGGCAAGCATTTGAGGAGCAGTTGAATGGTGTGGGTACAGGGCTGTTCACATTTGCTTTGACTCAATATCTCTGGCAATCTACCCCAGCGACTACCGTTCAAGTCAGCTTGTGTCGGGTTGCTGCCACGATCGAGCAAATGGTGGGAAACAAACAGCAACCTATGCTGGTAAGAACAACCGATGATTTGGCCCTAAAAACCAATCCCAAGCAAAAATCGCTGACTTACCACCTTTTTCCCAACAGTTCGGAAGCTGATGGCGTAGTAACGGCTGTGGAAGAAGATGGCAAAGCTGCACAGTTGTGGTTGGGGGGACTGCCGATCGCTATTCTGGCGTCTTATGGGGTAAATTCTCTTCTTACTTTGTTACCGCTACCGGGTTCTGAAGCTGTTGGGAATAGCCCACGGCAACTTTTGATTCGTTCCCGCGAGGGTTTAAAAGCAAAGGCACGAATTTTCCCGTTGTTGACTGGCGAAACCTACCAATTGCAAGCTGGACAACTTGTGCAAGAATCCATCCGAGTTTTGCCCCGCAATGTCGGCTTAACCGTAGCTATTGATAGCAGTCTAGAACGAATTGAGCGAGTGGATGCCACCAGTGCTTTTTCTAGTATTCCTAATGTTTCATTGGTGGTGACGGGGGAACAACCTGCTGATTGTGTGTTGGCTAGAGTGCAAAAGAGGGGACTCTTGACTGGGGAAAAGTCTTCTTCTCCGATTTACTATTCCCAATACGGTCTGTTTTTACCCGGTTTTTATCTGAGTCCCAATACGGTGGGAGCAGAGGGAGAGGCGGTAAAGACGGCGGTGCAAAGGTTGGTTCCCACGCTGCAAACGCTGTTGGCGGTTAAGTTGTTGCGCTTGAGTGGGAATGAAGGCGCTTCCCGTTTAGGTGTTCGGGCGACACTGGAGATGGTCGATCCCACCGAACAGGTGCTGATGCAACGAACCACTGTCCGGGCGACTGGGCCTGCCCCTGCAAGTGATTCGGTTTCCGCAGATCTGGCTGAAAATGCGGCTCTTATGACAGATTCAGGGATGATTAGTTTGCCGATCGGTAGCCGCATTCAGTACCGAGTTCATAACTACAGCGATGTTCCTGTCTATTTTATTCTGCTCGGTACGGATAGCAGCGGTAATGCGATCGCTCTTTTACCTCCCCATTCTTTCGCCAATCCCAGCGGTTTGGAAACTAACCCGTTACAGCAGCAGGCGGTAGGCATTGGTGAGACGATCATTTTACCTGCTGCTTCCAGTCCTTTTAAATGGGTTGTCCAAGGCCCAACCGGATTGAATGAAATGCAACTCATCTTGAGTCGTAAGCCTCTGACTCAGACTTTGGCGGCTCTGGAAAGTACCCAACATCCCAGAGGAGATTTTCAACGCCTTGGTATCTTAGTCAGTCCTTTAGAGGTAGCGCGGGCAGTTCTGCAAGACTTACACCAAGCTAGTCTTCCTGCTGCCGAAACTGTAGCTGCAACCCCCGATTCCTTCGCTTTTGATATGAATGCTTGGGCAACTCTCAGTTTTATTTATCAGGTTGCATGAAGATTAACTATTGGATTGCCTGTGCTATTTTCTCTGTGGGGCTGAAGGTTTTTGCAGCCCCGACGCCCCCACAGCCGATATTTTTTGCCCAGCTAAAGCCCGCTGCTGAGATTTCGCAGACTGAGCGCGAGGAACTGCAACAGCTGCGCCAAGAGAAGGAAATACGCGATCGCGTCCAGACGGAAGTCGATCGGGCCTTTAGCCGCGCTACAACTTTAATCAATATTTTGCTATTCGTGATGACTCTGTTTCCCTTTGCGACGGCTCTTGGCGTTTGGCTTCTCCGTCGCAGCGTCATCAACCAAATTGTCTCTGAAACCAGAAATGAATTAGAAAAAGAAGTCCAAAAACAACTGGAAGCTGAAGTAGCAGATGAATTTAAAAAACAAGCCTCAGCTTTTCAACAAGAAATGCAGAAGTTAGAAGCGGAATTTGTATCTCATCTGTCTCAATTGCAGGCTTTATTTATAGATGCACAACAAGAAAAAGACAGAATAATTAAGGAACTTTCTCAACTGACCCCAGACTCTCTACAAGAAGAAATAACCCCAGAAGTACAGCAACGAATCCTAGATTTAACCCACCAACTAGAAGTTTTAACAGTAGAAAACTCACAGCTAATTTTTACAGCAGAAGATTACGTCAAGCAAGGAGATGCTTTCTTTTTTGATGGTCGATATGACGATGCCCTTGCCTACTACGATAAAGCGCTGAAAATTAAGCCAGAGGATGCAGATATCTGGTTTTTAAGAGCATATCTTCTCCAAAAAATGAATCGTTACGAAGAAGCGATCGCTGACTACGACAAAACCATTGAAATCCATCCCGATGAAATGGATAATTGGTATTACAAAGCTTGCTGTTATGCTTTGCTAGGAAATGTCAAGCTAGCAGTGGCAACCCTGGAACAGGCAAGCTACCTCAATGTTAGATGTATAAAATGGGCTAAAGAAAACCCTGATTTTGATGGGATTCGGGATGATATGCTATTTAAAAATTTGATTGCTGGTGGGGTTTCAGAAGTTAAAAATATATCGGGCAATACCGGCGAAAAAAATAATTTTAACGAACAAGAAAATGAAAGCTTGAGTCTTCAAGCTGCATCGGAGATACCGACTCTTGCCGAACCAGAAATCGAAACTCCTCAAGCTGAAAATGAAGAAACAATCTCTGCTAATCCTGGCGAAGTTTTGAGTGTCGATGAGTATTTAGAACAAGGTAATGTACATTTCGCTGAAGGTCGTTATGTAGATGCAAACAATTGTTATAACCAAGCGCTTCAAATTGAACGCGATTTCCCTGAAACTCGTTATCAAAACGCTCGTGCTTATGCTAGGCGAAGGAATATAAATCCAGCCATTGGAAATCTGCAATGGGCAATTGATATTGATCGTAAGTATAAAGAAAAAGCGAAAATTGACTCTGCTTTTGATGAAATGCGAGAAAATGAGCAATTTCAGAAATTAGTTGATGAATAGTCATTAGTCAAATTGTCTGTTGTCATCGTTGGTTAAATTTTTACCACAGATGAAGACAGATGAACACAGATAAACACAGATAAGAATAAGAATAGGAATTTTTTAGGTTATCGATGCGTAAGGACATGATATGATTAGTGACAATTATAGCCACAGTCAGATATGTTCCTTGTACCCAAACTGTGTTCGATTCATCTGAGAAACGCTATATTGGGGTTGTCGGATTGAGGAACTGCCATGAATTTAAGGTTGATTGCGATCGCAACAAGTAGTACCCTTCTGCTCGGTTACGCTGCTGCTGCCTTTGCCAATGAGCCCTACAAAACCAGCAGCAATCAGGTGATAGTGCCTGGACTGCAACCGCGACAGACATATTCAGTTCAGACGACCTATAATAACGGTCGGGAGGACTCCATGTTTGTGAGCAGCAATGCCTGCGGTGAAGCGGTAATTTATAATTCGACAAATTATCAGCGTGTCACTATAAACAACCAAACTATCAGACCTTTCACTCTATCAACCAAGGGTCAACCATACTGCAATCCGCAGCAGATTCCTACGAGTACTACAGGGCAACCATCCAACAACCGACCACCTGCTAACAGATAAATCTGTTTACAAATATTTTTTCAATAACAATCCTAATTTTTCTTTTGTAGCCGCCGAAACCTTATCCAGGGGAGTAAGAATGGCATACTTTAAGGCTGAGTGAGCATCAGATACAGGCGGATTTTCGACTAGACGCCGCACAGTTTCTTGGATAACTTTTTGGGCATTTATTGCATTGCGTTGCAGATTGGCAACCACCATTTCTACAGTAACGCCGTCATGGTCTGGATGCCAACAATCGTAATCTGTTGCTAGCGCTAACGTTGCATAGGCGATTTCCGCTTCTCTTGCTAACTTCGCTTCCGGTAAATTCGTCATCCCAATCACCGTTGCACCCCAACTGCGGTAAAGATGGGACTCCGCCTTAGTGGAAAATGCTGGCCCTTCCATACAGACATAGGTGCCGCCACGGTGCAGGGTGACATCTGGTAATTCGAGACTGGCAACTGCATCTGCCACAACTGCCGCTAGATTTTTACACACTGGGTCGCCAAAAGCAATGTGCGCTACAATTCCTGACCCGAAAAAGGTGGATACTCGATTTTTAGTGCGATCGATAAACTGATCTGGTACTACCATATCTAGAGGTTTAACTTCCTCTTTGAGAGAACCAACAGCTGAAGCTGAGATTAAATACTCGACGCCCAACTGCTTCATCGCATGGATATTAGCTCGGAATGGTAGTTCTGAGGGCAAAAGAGTATGATTGCGATCGTGACGCGCCAGGAAGGCAACCCTCGTCCCCTCTATGGTTCCCAGAATTAAAGCATCGGAGGGCAGCCCAAAAGGCGTCTCAATTTGCACTTCTTCGACATCCTTGAGGGCTTCCATTTTATAAAGGCCACTACCGCCAATAATCCCAATCTTCGCTTGAGCCATGTTAATAACCTTAGATCTTGTTGCAATCCAAGCTATTTTACTGGCAAATGACTTATCATTATATAAAGTAAGTTAATTTTGTCAGTGACCTGTATCACTCGCTTGGTAGGTACAGTTTCACAATTATTTTATAATTAGATCACCAAGTAATGTTAGAAAATGTCTGATACTGGGAACACTGAGTTAAGTTGGATACACAAGTTTTCATACAATGATGTCACTTCAAGCTAGTTTGCCTAAAGTCGAAGTACAACAGGTCATTGAGCGGATTTTGGCCCTTCGCCAAATTAGTAGGGCTGACCAACGCCTATTGATGTCAGCATTGTTATCTCAAAATTCACTTAGCGACATAGATGAGAGCCAAATCAAACGAATATTTGACGCTCTGCAAAAGGGTATGCTCAGAGTGGTGGATTAAAAGATATGTCTCAATCCTTTAGCGGAAGCAGAAGTCAATCTCAGAGATTGGCTGCTATTGTTCTTGGAATAAGCGATCGCACTTCTACGGCAGTTATATTTAGGTAGAGCGATCGCTTTATTGTTATCCATAATGTACGCCATTGTCTGAGTGAGATTAAAATAAATTTACATTATTCAAAATAGCTCGCTGTTATGGTATGGGAATGATAGCTCAATCCTCTCCTCGCAACAGCCAAAAACCAGTATAAGTCATTCCCGAATCATCAGGTTGCACCAACAAAAAGTGCAGTTTTTTACTCAGCAGCAGGCGTCCTTCGTACATCTGTGCAGACGCCGCAACTTCCTCATCTGCAAAAGTAGCGACAACCCACCTGTCGTTCAGCCCAGTTTCCAATACTAAACCATCTGGCGTACCTTGGATATAATTAAGAGATACTGGGTGGGATTCTTGTATCCAGCGAGCTATTTGCATCGATCGCTTTCCACCATCAATTACCACACCGGGAACTGCAACTGTTGATGAAATTCCGAGATTGATGGGTAAGAGAAAGTCTGGCATTTCCAGAATAGGAACAAGTCGCTCGGTAAATGTTTCTTGAAGATCGCCAGCACTAAGTGTCGCAAATCGCCAGCGCTCTCCCCAAAATTTTTCCGGTAGGGGTATCGGGGGTGGTTTTTCGATCGCTAGGGGAGCGTAAGTTTCGCCGGTGTAACCTTCCATGCTGGCGTATTGTTTAGCTCTTTCCTCCAACCATTGCTTTAAAGCATAAGTGCGGCGAGTTGCTTCTACCGGAATTCCCAGCTGCTTTCCAGTCGCTTCAATTAAACCTAAAGATTGGGGACGGAACACTTGAATTAAATCTGGCAGATTATTATACGATCCGGCTAGGATCAGTAACTGACAAACAATCCAATGGGGAGAGGCTTCCGACTGGGGACAGAAGGCGCTATGAGTTAAGCTACGCGATCGATCGCAAATCAATAACTCCCACAACGCACTCCCGACTTCATCCTGCAACGGACGACGATAAAAATCAATTTGCCAAATAGTCATTTGTCATTGGGCATTGGTCATTGGAACGGGGAAGTGACTAATTGTCTTTACCTTCTCCACCGCAAATTGTATCATTGCCGGGGTCGCCGTAAAGCAGGTCGTTATCTTTTTCGCCACAAACCTTGCGATCGCCTCTAACCGTCCCGTCAGGTATCGTTACCCGCACCCGCCGCCGATCGAGTGTCCTAGTCCGGTTTCAAGCCAACAAAGACGTGATGCGTGAGCGCTAAGCAGGGAAAATCAAGCAAGGGTTTCGGGATCTATGCCGAGACTACGCAATTTTTCCGTCAACACCCCTATTCGTTCTTCCGGCGTTAATAAGCGTTGTCCTCGATCGTCATACCAATAAAGCCACTCTCGCATTATACCCTGATAAGTTCCTCTTTCATTCCCAATTCCCAACCCAATTTCCGGTAACCAAATTGGATTTCCCGACTGCAATTCGTATTGACCATTAACTAAACGATGCACTTCCAAACGTGGCTTTCTCCGACGTTTCGGATTATAAATTACATAAAATAACACCCCCAAATCAGCATAATTTTGCATCTTGGTGCTGTATTCCCCTCGATAAGTTTGGGAAACCACTTCCAGCATCAAAATTGGAACTCGTTTTTCTTCCCAAATTGCATAACTGGGACGTAAATCTTCATCTATAATCCTTTCTACTCCCAAACTGAGAAATCCATCCGGTACATAGGGAGGTTTTTCGCCATCATAGTACACTCCCATATCAACGCCAAAAAACCAATCCATTCTATTCGCCCAAACTATTGCTAGTATTGCTTTGAGCAAACCGGGAATCAAATCTTGCAGTTCGTTATCCACAGGAGTATCATCTGAATCTGGTAGTTCTTCCGTAGAGGGCCAATAGCGTTGAACGTCGTAGTTTAGCATAGAGAAAATGTGAATTTAGATTTTTCTTTTTGCCAATCCAACCGTTACAAGTATTTGTTAACACACCGAAGGGAAAGAGGAAGATTGGATTTTTTTTACTTTTGTATTATAGCACAACTAAGTAGGTGGGCATAATTAAACGTAAAACTGCTGAGCCCTTAGAAACCGGGTTTCTCCAAGAAACCCGGTTTCTGGGTCTTCAGTTTATTTACACCCACCTACTTATCGCCAATAAGTATGGGGGTTTCCGTTTGCCCTTAGCAAGAGTACAATAAACTAAATATTAATTTCCAGTCCTGCCAAACAAAGATATCAATATGCCTGCCGAAAACCTACCACTTGCAGAATCTCAGCCAACTTTGTCAGTCAGCAATGCAACTGATAACAACCAAACGATAACTGACCCGCAAATTTTAAAATTAGCTTTGGCAACAAAGCTAAAAACTATGACCGCAGTTCAGGGAGATTTTTATTTCCCATGTGTGCCATCAATGGTGGAAGAATATGTACAGTTACTGGTAGGGTTGCTTAAGCTTTTAGGGCAAAATCCGACGCCAGAACATATTAATAATTTGCGTCAGTTAATTGAAAAAGGTATATCGGATGGATTTCACCTTTCACCTCATGCGCGGTTAATCGTCAACTACCAACCAGCGGAACCAAATAAAGGTTTAGCTGGTGGGATTACCATGAATACCAAAGTTCATGTAGAAACGCTAGCAGATAAATATAAAACTTGGCCGGAAACTAGGAAAGATCCTTTATTTGGAAGTCATCCCGATGCGAAAGTGATGGCAGTTTTATCCCAATTAGGCGACCCGGCGCGGACACCAATTTTAGATGTGGGTGCGGGAACGGGTCGTAACAGTATACCATTGGCAAAGTTAGGTCACCCGGTTGATGCGATCGAACTCACGCCTATTTTTGCCGAAAAATTGACGGCATCTGTTACATCCGAAAATTTACCGATCAAAGTCATCCAAGGTGATGTTTTAGATCCGTTGTTGCGGGTGAAGCCAGCTTACTATAAATTTGCGATCGCATCCGAAGTTTTGTCTCACTTCCGCTACACCGATCAAGTGCGTTTGTTCCTAGCTAAAATGTGCGATGGACTGCAAACTGGAGGATTGCTTTTGTTCAGCGCTTTTTTGGCTGCAAACGATTACGAACCAGATATCTTGGCGCGGCAAATGTCAGAACTATCTTGGTGTTATCTGATCTCACGAGATGAACTTAAATCAGCTATGGATGGTTTGCCATTGGAAATGATATCAGAAGAATCTGCCATCGAATACGAACAAAATCACCTACCAAAAGAAGCATGGCCTCCCACAAGTTGGTATGTTAGTTGGGCAACGGGTCGCGATTTATTTCCCCTGCCACAAAATCCGCCAATGGAGTTAAGATGGATACTCCTGAAACGAAAATAAGTACGTGGCGTAAATAAACTGAACAACCAGAAACCGGGTTTCTCCAAGAAACCCGGTTTCTAAGGCCCTGGAGTTTTACGTTTATTTGCTACGGTGGGAATTGGTGTGCTGGGGAAGGCTGTGAAATTGCTAGCTACAGCACTTTCGATCGCCAGAGCGTCAGCAATTTCTCCTCTGCTTTGTCCCAGAGAGGCTAATTGCGCCCAGCGATCCTGGGGGTCTACTTTTTCTGCTGGAGGCTTAGGGGTTCTAGTACGACCCATTGCGCTCCGCGAGAATAATCCACTAATCAGAAGCGCCGCTTTATAAACTAGGGGATATGTAGTAATTTGTAGTATACTACGGAATAATGCTCTGGACGATCCAAAAAGCGTCCTCCTGTCAAACTTTTGATTTAAACTCTAATGTCCCTTATACTTACCTGCCCTTCCTGTGGCTGTGATACACCTTCTGAACACAGTTTCTGCACTGCCTGTAACGAACAGACAAGATGTCTTAATAAAGATTGTAACAAAGTTTTACTTCCTGACAAAGAATTTTGCTTTGGGTGCGGTCAGCTAATTCTCAAAAAGGCGGCGTCTCAGGGACAGTTAAACAAGTATGTTAGAAGCATAAAACAGGTCGGAAAGAGCTATGAGGAACACACTGAGTTGAGTGTCTCCGATCATGCTGTAAGTGAGTTAGCTCCATTTATGGCAGCACAGATAACTTCACAACCACCGCAAAGACCAAATTATACACCAAACCAAAGTAATTCTACGGTACCTTCGCAAAAAATAGTACCTTCTACCAACTTACTGCCCATAGTTGAAGAAGCTCCGCAATTGCCTGCTGATACGTCTCAAAATCACCATGCTGAAACAAATGGCTCTGGAGTATCTAAATACTTTGAGCGTGATGGTGAAATGCTTATCCCAAATATTAAAGACTTCAAAGGAAAGAATTGGGCAGAGCAGCAACGGCGCTTTATACTGCTTTATACCAAAGCATACTACGATTTTTTTGGGCAACCAGTTCCATCTGAAGACCATTTTAAGTTAGCTGCTAAAAGGGCAAGTATTCTAGATACAACTAATTTTCCTAAATACTTAACTGGGCTTAAGCGCCAATACTTAAGCCAAATCAGTGGTGGCTACAAGCTTAATCACGATGGAGAGAAAGAAGTAAACAATATCATCGCTCAAATAGAAGACGAGAACGTTGAGGCAGGTCATCAATATTGGCAGAGAAGTGTGAGTGCAACAACTAAAAGAACTCGTCTGAGTAAAGATGATAAAGATAAACTAAAAAAATGGGCGCAGGATGATGTTGAACTTGGAGAATTAAAAATTCGTGATATTACAAAGGCAACAGATTATGCTTTAGTTGCTTTATGGATTATCACGGTGCATCTAAAAAAAGAGCAAGCTATTCGTTGGAATGATGGCTATTACTATCTAAAAGACAAATTTAAAACAATCTCAGTAGAAGCAGAATCATTCAGTCGTGCTATGTCAAAGCAAACTAACGAAAAATATTTTCGTAGAAGCGGGGAATTATATTACCTCACTTCACAAGGACAGCAAATAGTGGAGGGTTGGATAAATGGAAAACCTATTGATTCGTTGATTGACGTAGAAAACGATATGGATGACTAACGATGGGAATAGTAAAATCTCAAATTATTGCAGCTTTATCACCGCCGTTGCCAAATGAAATTGTGACACGCTTGCTTGATGAATATTTAGGCATCAAGCGACATTTAGCGTTCCGAAAATTTCGACCAAGTGAACTAAACGGTGGTCGATTTGCTGAATGTATCTTGCGTCTCATTCAACATTTAGATAACCCGCCCTATACCTCTTTCGGTACCTCTTTGGGAAACAGCGATGCTATCATAAGGCACGTTGAAGCGAATACAACATTACACGAATCCATCCGATTATTCATTCCTCGTCTTACACGAATACTTCTTGATATGAGGAATCGCAGAGATGTTGCTCATGTAGGTGGTGATGTTAGTCCAAACTACTCAGACTCTCTTTTCATAGCTCATAGCGCTGACTGGATTATGACTGAAATTCTTCGCATCTACTACAGTTGCTCGATTGACAATGCAAAAAAAATTGCTAACAGCCTTAACGAAATCGTTTTACCAGTTATCGCTGATATTGATGGTTTTATCCGGGTGCAAAATACGTCATTAGACTTTACACGTAAAACCTTGGTCATTCTTTACTATAAAAGCCCTGCTAAAGTCAAAGATTCTGCTCTAATAAAGTGGACAAGATACTCTAACCCATCAAAATTTAAGAAGGAGATTCTTGCGAAATTAGATGGTGATGCTCTCATACATTATGAAAATGGAATTTGTACTCTCTTGCCTAAAGGTATTGTGTATGTAGAAAACCATGTTCCATTGGAACTTATAGCTTGATTGCTTATTGCATGAATGGCATTAATACATAGAAGGATTATTGAGATTATGATGCAATCGTAGGTGAAATTGTGCTAGGGTTTCGGATTGGTAGAAAGATTTACCCCCAAGTGGACTGTCGCTTTGAGTCATTGATGTTCTTATCTAATAAGTAGTCAAGTAGAGGACTTACTAAGAGATCCCCCCAAACCCCCCTTTTTAAGGGGGGCTTAGATCGCAAAACCTAGATTATACCATTTCTCTAAAAGAATGCTACAGTCTGCGTCGTTGACTTTACTAGATACAATCAACCTACTATTGCTACTGTTGCATGATTTTGGAGAACTGGTATTATTTAGGCGCTGGCGCTGGCTAGAATTGGCTCAAGTTTAGCTGCACTTTCTGGTGCGTAAATTTGAGTTACGTAGTCAGCGATCATGCGATCGGTATTGAATGCAGGCGAGTTTGTTTTAATCGACGCCTTCATCATCTTAATCCAACCGTGAGGAATCCCGTTTTTATCTTGGTTATAGTAGAGAGGAACGATTTCCTCTTCCAGTAACCGATAGAGAGATTCAGAATCAATTCGATCTTGCAATTCTTGGTCGCTGGTGTTGGCATCTTCGCCAATTGCCCAACCGTTAGTTCCCTTTCCGTTAGCATCGGCAATATAGCCTTCGCACCACCAACCGTCCAAAACGCTGCAATTGATACCGCCGTTGAAGCAGACCTTTTGACCGCTTGTACCGGAAGCTTCCAAGGGACGACGGGGGTTATTTAACCAGACATCCACGCCTTGCACGAGTTTCTGGGCAGTGTAGATATCGTAATTTTCGATAAAGGCGACGCGATCGCGAATTGCGGGATGTTTGCACCACTCCATCAACTGCTGAATAATTCGCTTACCTTGTTCGTCTGCTGGGTGAGCTTTACCTGCGAAGATAATTTGTACAGGTCGTTCCGCGTTGCCAAAAATCTTCAAAGCTCGTTGGGCATCGCGTAAAATTAGATTACCGCGCTGGTAGAGGCTGAAACGTCGCGCAAAGCCTAGAGTCAAGACTTTTGGGTCTAGCAGCGAGTCCGCTATCTCGACAAAATCGGGTTCTTCCTCCAGCCGTTCTCGTGCTAGTTTAATGCGATCGCGCGTGTGGGCAATCAAACGTTCTTTTAGCATTTGGTGTCGCCACCACATCTCTTCATCGGGAATTTCGTCTACTTTCGCCCACATTTTGGAGTCGGCGGCGCGAGTTGACCAATCCTCGCCTAAGTAGTCAGAATACAAGTCTGCCATCAGAGGTGCTGTCCAAGTGCGGGCGTGGACGCCATTGGTAATGTGGCCGATGGGAACTTTATTTTCAGCTTTGTCAGGATAGAGGATGTGCCACATTTTGCGAGAAATTTCGCCGTGGAGTTTGCTGACGCCGTTAGCAGCGCGACACATCCGCAGTGCCAAAACAGTCATGCCGAAAGGTTCCCAGGGATCGCCCAGACGACGAGCTCCCAAAGCCAAGAACTGATCCCGTTCCAAACCCAGTTGCGGCCAATAGTGGGCGAAGTAGGAGTCCATCAAATCGGGAGAAAAAGCATCGTGTCCGGCGGGAACTGGAGTGTGGGTGGTGAAGACGCTGCGATCGCGCACCGATGCTTCCACATCGTAAAATGACTTGCCAGTGCGTTGAATTTCTTGCCGCGCAACTTCCAGGGTGCAGAAAGCCGCGTGTCCTTCGTTCATGTGCAAAACAGAAGGCTTGATTCCCAATGCTGTTAAAGCTTGTACGCCGCCGATTCCCAGTACCACTTCTTGGGCGATGCGTGTGTCTTGGTTACCGCCATACAGGTGTCCGGTCAACCAACGATCGATCGGGTCATTGTCCTTGCGATCGGTATCCAGCAAGTAAAGATTAACACGACCGATCCGTGCCAACCAGACTTGCACTTTGACAATCCGCTGCCGAATTTGCAGACTAACCGCGATCGGTTCCCCGCGATCGTTTTTCAACAGCTCGATCGGCATTTCCTCAAACGAATTGTCGTCGTAGTGTTCTTCTTGCCAACCTTGGCGATTCAAGCTTTGATGGAAGTAACCCTGACGGTACAGCAATCCTACACCAACTAAAGGCACGCCCAAATCCGAAGCCGATTTGAGGTGATCTCCCGCTAAAATCCCCAAACCACCTGAGTAGATGGGCAAAGATTCGTGGATGCCAAATTCGGCGCAAAAGTAGGCGACTGGGTTTTTGCGAGTAATTTCGGGCGCAACGCGAAAGGCCCAAGTGTCTTTTTCCGTCATGTAGCGATCGAACTGTTCCGCTAGTGCCTTCACCCTTTTGATGTAAACTGGGTCATTAGCTAGCTGCGTCAATCGCACGTAGCTGGTAGATTCTAGCACTGCAACGGGATTGTGCTTAGACTCGTGCCATTTTTGGGGATCGATGTTGCGAAACAAGGATAAGCGATCGCCCGTCCAACTCCACCAGTAGTTGTAGGCAATGTCCGCCAATCGCTTCAGAGGATAAGGTAACTTCTCACGCAACTTCTCAATCGTGGTCATAGAAAGGTCATTCGCCATAGTTTCGGATTCTGTTGTTTCTTGTGCTAGCCAAACAAAATGCGATCGAGTCGCCTCATCTTCAAAGCTCTTCAACAATCTGATCGACTCGATTAACTTATTCCTTAGTTGTATGTTTCGCGCATCTTGTTGAAATATAGCATTATCAGATTTTAAAACTGAGTAATGTGTTTTTTTGCACTTTTTAGGGTATGATTCTGAATCATCTCATTTCCCGTAGCATCGATTGCCTAAAAAATCGCTCTTTTATCTGTGTTTATCTGTGTTTATCTGTCTTCATCTGTGGTAAAAATCTAACCCCCGATCGCAACAGACAATTTCCAGGATCGCTCTTACACTACCGATGTAACCGGACACAATATCAAATTTTATAAAGCACTTTCTCAAAAATCCTCTCAGTTTGTCAAGTTTTTCTCAAACAGGAGAGGCAGAAGGGACAATAAGGAAAATCGTAATTGCCAAAACTTATGCAATTTAGCAACCTAATCGATTAGCATCGTTTATATGTACTTGGGAAACACACTAGCAAGTCCCTCCCCCACTCTCCCACTCCCCCACTCTCCCATTCCCCCACTCTCCCACTCTCCCACTCTCCCACTCTCCCATTCCCCCACTCTCCCACTCCTATGAACCCTGCCCTAACTCAATTTGGAAATCAAATGTCCCGCTTAACTGGCGTGCGGGCGATTATGAAAGATATTAAAGAAACTTTGCAAGCTGGCAAAGGGCAGGAATTTATTAACTTAAGTCCTGGAAATCCGGTGATTTTGCCGGAAGTTGAGCAGATGTGGCGGGATTACACCAAAGAATTGCTCGATAGTCCAGATTATGGTAAAGTAGTTTGTCGCTACGGTGATTCTCAGGGTTATGAACCATTAATTGATGCAGTAGTCACCGACTTTAATCGCCGCTATGGGTTGAATCTCACAAATCGCAACATTCTGATTACCCCAGGCAGTCAAAGTCTCTATTTCTACGCTGCTAATGCCTTTGGCGGATATACCACAAGTGGCGAATTAAAGCAAATCGTTCTGCCCTTAAGTCCAGATTACACGGGTTATGGCGGGGTGACTTTAGTACCGGAGGCGTTATTAGCCTACAAACCTAAATTGGATATTGATGAGCCTAGCCATCGTTTCAAATACCGCCCTGATTTCAGCCAACTCGAAATTAATGAAAGTACTGGTTGCGTTTTATTCTCCCGTCCCTGCAATCCTACGGGAAATGTCCTCACCGATGATGAAGTACGCAAAATAGAGGCTTTGGCTGCGCCTTACAATGTGCCGGTATTAATTGATTCTGCGTATGGGCTGCCCTTCCCGGCGTTGAATTTTACGGAAATGACGCCAATATTTGGGCATAATGTTGTCCACTGCATGAGCTTATCCAAGGCTGGCTTACCGGGAGAACGGATTGGAATTGCGATCGGAGATGAACAGGTAATTCAGGTGCTGGAGTCATTCCAGACGAATATGTGTATCCATTCATCTCGGTATGGACAAGCGATCGCCACTCGTGCGATCGCCAGCGGTAGACTAGCCGACATTGCAACCCAAGTAATTCGTCCCTACTACCAGAAAAAGTTTGATGTAGTAGAAAGCACCATTGAAGAGGCGATGCCCAAAGATTTGCCCTGGTTCCTCCATCGCGGTGAAGGAGCGATTTTTGCCTGGTTGTGGTTGCAGGATTTACCGATAACTGACTGGGAACTATATCAGGAATTAAAGAAAGTGGGTGTAATTGTTGTACCTGGTAGTTCTTTCTTCCCCGGTCTGCGCGAAGATTGGTCGCACAAAAATGAGTGTATCCGCATCAGTCTCACCGCCACCGACGAGGAAATTGTTGTTGGGATGCAGCGTTTGGCGAAGGTAGTGCAAGAAGTTTATTCAGTTGTCAGTGCTTAATAGAAATAAGAATTACAGCCGCAGCTATGTCAAATCAATTAACTCGTTTGCAAATCAAGAATTTCCGTTCTCTGGCGGATGTAGACATTGCAACAGATTCTCTCAACATTCTCTTCGGGCCTAACGGCTCTGGAAAATCAACCTTTCTGGATACAATATGGTTTGTTCGAGACTGTGCCATAAATGGTGTTGAGACAGCTTCCTCTGAGAGAAGCCACGGGATTGGCGCTCTTTGGGATGGAGCAGATGAAGGTGCGAATATATCTATTACTATCCATACTGATGCAGTCGAATACGAAGTTGTATTTGGATATTCTTCGGGAAGAATAGAACCTTTTGTCGGGGAAAAATTGTACTCAAAATCTAGCAATATTTGCCTGATAGACAGAAAGCTGGGAAGTGACAAAGTTGGTTTTTATAACTTTGGGTTAAGGCAACAAGCGATCGTTGAACTTAGAGAGCCAGAAAAACTTGCATTAAGTAGATATGTATATTTTGAAGAAAAAGCTTTTGAGGCTTCTGAGTTCGACAAATTACTTCACTTCGTGCATAGATATCACTCACGGTCAGCTGACTTGTTCCGCATCAAAAATAAAGGCTCAGACTCTAGCTATCAAACTTGGTTATGGGAAAGGTGCCAAAATTTATGGTCAGTTTTGAGGAATCTACAGAGTAGGCGGATGGTTGACGATCGCTATGACACGATTGTTCATTTTATGAAAGAAAGCTTTCCGTCCTTTAACGATATTCTTATCGAAACGACAGGGCCAACTACAGTCTACGGTAGCTTCTTAGATAAAGGACGCCACCAACCAATCCTAGCATCAGGAGTATCTGATGGTCATCTTCAGATGCTAATTCATCTGACAGCTTTATTTGCTGAGGGAGCAAACCGCGATTCCCTAATCTTGTTTGATGAACCTGAAATATCTCTTCATCCTTGGGCTTTGGCGGTTTTTGCCAAAGCAGCAAAACTCGCTACTGAAAAATGGAACAAGCAGGTCTTTATTGCCACTCACTCTCCTGTATTAATTAGTCAGTTCGATACAAAAAATATATGGGCTGCGACAGTTGATGAACTTGGGAAAACAGAGATGAAACGGGTTAGCGAAATGGAAAATATCCAAGATTTACTGGAAGAATATGCCACTGGTTCGCTCTACATGGCTGAGATGATTGCACCTCAGAGTAAGTCTCCATCCGGGGTGCAAAGTGAATGAACAGTCACGATGCCAGCAGCCAGCAGTCATGCTATTTTTTCTATTTTGGATTGATAGTTACAGGCCAAGGCGAACGCGACCATATACCAAAGTTATTCAGGTCGCTTATGGAGTCGGGGATTTGTTATTTTGAAGTCATTCGCAAGGTAGAACAGTTAACATCGATAACTTCAAATAAGCGAAAAATAACGATGGTTGGAAGCGGTCAAACCATCCCTAACAAAGATGCTGAAAGAATTGGATATCCGGCCAGAGATTATCTTAAAAAGCCATGTAGCTATGTAGTGCTGTTGGACGATCTTGAGTACGATCGCGCGGCTCAAGCACAACAAATTTTTGAGCGCTACAAAGATGCGTTAAACACCATTCTGAAAAACCAAAAACATCGTGCCTCTGTACACTTCTTAGTTAATATGCTAGAAGCCTACTATTTTGCTCATGCTGAAGCAATCAATACAGTGTTAGGAACATCTTTAACAGATTATCCGGGGGATGTAGAAACTATCCGACATCCCAAAGGCGATATCAAACAGATATATCGTGGTTTCAACGAGCGCGAAGATGGTGGTAAAATTCTTGATAGTCTAGATATTGAATATGTTTTGTCCCGTCCCGATACTTGTGCATCACTTAGAACTTTATTTGCATGGTGTTCAAAGTGCTTGGGTGAATCTCCGACTGATAAATATCAGCTTCTTGATGGAATATTGAGTGAAATAACGAAACCCCAGTTGGAGGATATCCCATGAATAATTCTGAGTGGCTAGAAATAGGCGAAATTGTCTCGGCGCAAGGTCTAAATGGAGAGGTGCGAGTCTATCCCGACTCGGACTTTCCAGAACGGTTTGAGAAACCTGGGAAGCGTTGGCTATTGCGATCGGGCCAGACTGAACCGCAACCGATCGAATTATTGTCGGGTCGCTATATTCCTCACAAGGGGATATATGTGATAAAATTGGCGGGAGTGAACGATCGCACCCAAGCAGAGGCGTTGCAAGGTGGCAAGCTAATGGTTCCCGAAAGCGATCGTCCACACCTAGAAGAAGACGAATTTCACGTCATAGACTTAATTGGTTTGGAAGTATTTAATCAATTGACTGGCGAATCTATTGGTATCGTTGTAGATGTTGCTTCCGCAGGTAATGATTTATTAATAGTTAATCCTCATTCATCTACTACAAATAAACCAGGAGAAAACACCAAAGAAAAACAAATTTTGATTCCGTTTGTGAAAGCGATCGTACCTGTGGTAAATCTTGAAAATGGGAAAATTGAAATCACACCCCCGCCCGGTTTGTTGGAAATTTGAAACTCAGATCTTGCTTAAGTAGAATTATATAGAATTATATCCGCAATCAGTACATTGGGTTTGTCGCAATTTGTTAGCGAATCGTCGCTTGAACCGTCCCAATCAACTTTCGTGTAGACAACAATAGAACTATTTGCCTTGAAAAGCAGACTCGGTAAAGCCTTCAGGCAGGGTTGTCATTTTCTTCTAGAATCGCTTCAATATCTTGGGCTGAATGGATTACTCTAACAACTTCTATAAATTCATCATTCGCTCTGTAAAAAATGAAGTATTTCTTAAAGTCTTTAATTGGCCATTTTCTTAGCTCTGTCTTGTATATTTTGCCCATTCCAGGCATCAGAGATAACTGAGCAAAAGTCTGTCTTGCCGAGTCAAAAAACCTCAATGCTATGTCGAAGTTATCTTCAGCAATGTAATCAAAAGCATTTTTAAGGTCGAGAGTTGCTTTCGGTTTGACAATAATTTTTATAGTCATGTCCATTCCGCTTATTGAACTTATCAACAAGCTCAGTTTTCATTTGTTCCCACCATTCGTCATTTATTTCAATAGATTCACCACTATTGAGACCTTCAAGCAGCATAGCATCGAGTTTTGCTTGGGCTACACGCTTCTGTTCTTCATGAATTAAATGCCGAAGATATTCACTCGTGGTACTATAACCTCCTTCTTGTATCTGCTCTTGAATGAAGTCTTTCATCGTATCTGGCAGAGTGATGTTTAATGTAGTCATAGGTGATTTCCGATCGACTCATATTTAATATTGGCAAAATTTAACAATATTTGTCAAGTGGCAACTTTGGCCCATCCAAATACGATCGCAACCAAAAGCTTCGACAATCATCTCATTAAAAGATTTAAGCTGTTCCGCATCTAAATTGTATTTTTTGGGCGGGCGGGACGCCCACCCCACAAGAATTTCATCAAACTTGACTTAAAAATTCCAAAATTTTAATTATGCCGTGTCCAAGTGCGATCGCGCTAGACTAAAGGCAACATAATTTCAAATTCTGTGCCGCTTTCAACGTCGGATTCTTCTATGTCTGACGACAGGCTATCGCCAACACCTAGAGAGACACTGCGCGATCGCATCACAAATTGTCCCCCATGCTTTGCCGTCACAATTCGATAACTAAGTGCCAAACTTGTTTCTTTTTCAGTACGTCTTTCGATGGAGAAAGATTCCAGAATCTGCTTTTGCGCGTTCTCAGATAAACCCGGCCCATTGTCGGCAATTTTAATTGAAACCCAGCGAGGTAATGGTTCATTTGTATTGGCCACAGGTTCCAGAGAACAAACTTTAGTTGTGATTTCAATCCGAGGTTTGCGGCCAGGATGCTGTCGAATTTTGCCTTGAAATTCCATCGCAAATTTTTGGTGAACTGCTTCGTTGAGCAAGGAATGAACAGCATTAATCAGAATATTCATAAATACCTGATTTAATTGCCCCGCAAAACAAGGTACAGGAGGTAAATTACCGTAGTCTTTAACTATTTCGATTTCACTTGTCAGACGGCTTTTGAGCAGTAGCACTATACTATCTAGCAAACCGTGCAAATCCGCTGGCTTCGGATAAACTTCATCAATATGGCAGAAGTTTTGCAGACTTATGACTAATTTTTTTAACCGTTCCGCTCCGGTTTTGATACTCTCGATCGCACGCGGCAAGTCTTGTCGTAAAAAATCAAATTCAATATCTTCTTTTAGTTCGGCGATATCGTTTGGTATCTGGGGCAGGTGGTTTTCGTAAGCAGAAACGATCTCCATCAAGCTGTCGGTGTACATCGATACATGAGTTAAGTTTCCCCAAATAAAACCCACTGGGTCTAAAATTTCGTGTGCAACCCCATCCACTAAACGCCCCAAACTAGCCATTTTCTCACTTTGAATCATTTGGGCTTGGGCGCGTTCGTACCGTACCTGAGTTTCTATGCCTCGAATTTGCCAGTAGGCGATATGTAATTCATGAATATCTAACATTTGATAGATGTTCGGTTCTGTTTTGACTACAACGGGTTCTCCCAAAAGTTCGGGCGATCGCCGCAGTGCGTGCTGAGCTGCCGCCAAAATCGGCATACTATCCGGCAGAACTAAAACGTCAGTGCGAGCATAGGTGTAGAGAATGTGCAGCGGTTTGTGCAAAAATAGTTCAAGTCTGTGAGGACGGATCAGGTATTCCAACAACCTCAGCCGCGAGAGCATCCCGGCAAATTTACCATTATCGACCAGGATAGCTCCAGGCAGTCGGGGATATTTCTCAAAAACGCGGGCAACTTCTATACCCAGGCAGTCGCTTGGAACTTGAAAACTGTACAGTCGCAGTTCTCGGAGGGTTGATTCTATAGTGAGGTCTCGATCGCTGCCTTCGGACAAGTGCGGGGGAGAGACAATTTTGTTGTTTGGCACGAGGTATAACTATGCAGGAAGATGGAATCAGCTTCTAAAATAGCCTACCATTTCCACAAGTTTTGGTTTCAATCCAAAGAATAAAAAATAGTAGGTGCAATGCCCAGCTACCCAGCCAATACCTCAACCCAGGGGCAGCAGGATCTCAAATTCTGTTCCAGTAGCCAGTTGGGATTCTCCTAGCGCATCCGCGTCACTTTGCGATCGCGATCGCAAATTTAATTTACCCCGGTGCTTTTCTGTCACGATTTGATGACTGATCGCCAACCCCAGTCCCGTTCCCTTCCCAACAGGCTTAGTAGTAAAGAAAGTTTCAAAAATCCGCCCCTGAATTTCCAGCGGAATACCAGACCCGTTATCAGCAATGCGAACTGCTGCCCATGTAGAATTATCAACTTCGATCACTTCAGTAGCAATTTCTATTTGCGGTTTCCATCCATACGTAGGTTCTGCGTCCGATTCTTTCTTATCCATCAGTGCATCGATCGCATTACTAATAATATTCATAAATACCTGACTCACCTGACCTGAGTAACAGGGTACTGGTGGCAGTTGGCCATATTTTTTCACCACTTCAATGCTGTGTTTGACGCGGTTATGTAGAATTAACAAGGTACTTTCAAGGCACTCATGCAGATCGACAGCTTTTTTATTACTCTCTCCTATATGCGAGAAATTACGCAGACTATTAACTATCTTGACTAATCGCTCTGTCCCCATTTTCATGCTGTCAATCATTTGCAGCATATCTTCTTGTAAAAAATCAAATTCTATTTCTGCCTTAATTTCCGCAATTAGCGGCGATTCTTTGGGAATTTCTCGCTCGTAAGCTGAAATTAATTTAATCAGGTCTTGGCTGTAATTCGATAGGTATTCCAAATTTCCCGAAATAAAGTTAACTGGATTTATAACTTCGTGAGCGACTCCAGCCACCATCTGTCCCAAACTCGCCATCTTTTCAGTTTGCATCATCTGAGACTTGGTTTGTTCCTTCAGTAGCCTTGTTGTCAGTTCGTGAATATGCGACTGGGCGATCAGCAATTGATGGACATCTAACAATTTATAAAGTCTCGGCTCAATTTCAACGACAATCGGTTCGTAAAGTAACTCCGGCGATCGCTGCAAAGACCGCCTAGCTGCCATCACAATTAAAGTGTCGCTTGGAAAAATTAAAATATCCGTATGGGCCAATACATATAAACACTTAATCGGTCGCTTTAAAAACAGTTCTAGTCCGTAGGGGCGGCTCATACACTCTAAAAATCGCCGTCTGGAAATCATTCCCGCAAACTGACCGAGGTCTGTCAAAACAACTCCAGGGAGCAGCTGGTTATCTTCTAACGCCTGTGCTACTTCACTGCCTGGGCGATCGATCTCTATACTCAAATCATAGAGAGACAAGTCTTGGAGGCTTGAGTCCAAACTCAGCCCTTGCGTTTCAGATGAGTGCAGAACTGACATTTCGGGATATGACTGTTTCAAAGCAAACATAATGTTATGTCTCAATAAGTTCCTTTAGTTTGTATAACATGATTCATATTATAATCTATCATCACATTTTTTTGGGGATATTTTTTTAAATCAAAACTTTATATTTGGGAAACTTTAACCTAATAGAAACCTTTTTTTAACTAAAATTTAACCTAGTTACTGTAAATAATTAGATTTCAGATTTTAGATTTCAAAACTTTCCTTTTAAATGTGAAATTTGAAATCTAAAATCTAAAATTTCCCACAATACCTAGTATGGCTATAGAACGCTGACGCGATCGCGTCCCAATGCTTTGGTGTGATAAAGGGCCCGATCTGCCGCCTCGATCAAGCTTGCAGGCGTTGATTCCGAGTCAGGAACCATAGTCGCTACACCCAAACTTATGGTCACATAAGGCATAACGCAAGACTTAATATGAGGGATTTCTAGCGCTTTGACATTCATTCGGATTTGCTCTGCTACAGATACAGCACCAGCTGCTGGGGTGTTAGGCAAAATCACAGCAAATTCTTCGCCTCCGTAACGCGCCACTAAATCCGCCGGTCGCTTTACAGAAGAGCTAATTGCTTGAGCTACTTGCTGCAAACAAGCGTCTCCTCCTAAATGGCCGTAGGTGTCGTTGTAGCTTTTGAAACAATCGATATCGCACATAATCAAAGAGAGCGGTATTTGCGCGCGGCAAAGTTCGTGCCACTTGCTGTCCAGGTATTCGTCAAATCGGCGACGGTTAGCAACTTTGGTCAAGCCGTCAGCAGTGGCGAGGAGCTGTAACTCGAGGTTAGCTTTCTCAAGCTGTTGATAAAGGTTACCAATTAGTTGAGATGCTAATTCGTGAATTTGCGATTGAGCGACAAGTAATTGATGGATATCTAACAATCTGTAAACCTTTGGCTTTATTTCAACCACAATCGGTTCGTAAAGTAGTTCTGCCGATCGCTGCAAAGACCGTCTAGCTGCCATCACAATTAAAGTATCGCTGGGAAAAATTAAAGTATCGGTATTGGCTAAAAGATATAAAGATTTAATCGGTCGCTTCAAAAAAAGTTCCAGTCCGTAGGGACGACTCATATATTCCAAAAATCGCCGCCGCGAAATCATGCCCAAAAGCCGATCGCGTTCTGTCAAGATAACTCCAGGTAGTAGCGGATTATCTTGAAATGCCATAGCTACTTCGCCACCTGGTCGATCGCTTTCCACTGGAAAATTGTAGAGCGACAACTCTTGCAGCGTTGACTGCAAACTGAGTTCCTTCGTCTGTAACGTGGCGAGAACTGATAAGTCGAAAGAGAGCTGTTTGGCAACAAACATTAAGGAATTCCTCGGTCAGTTCTTGGAGTCTATATTGCGAGATGCTAAAAAAACCCTGTAATACCACTACTAACGCAAGTTGCTAGTTATTTGCATCAAGTTACGTAGTTGAGCTTTCTAGCTCTGATCACAACTGGGATAAAAGCGCTAAAGCTCAACTACGTACCAAAGAGCAGCGCTAATCTCATAACTAGCAACTTACATTACTACTTAATTTTTTATTTCTACACAGACGCAGAAGACGCGCAGGTGTCCCAGGCGCAGCGTAGGTATTCATTGCCCATTAATCCTGAAATTTTATACTACCTTATTGTAACTACTTGGAAAGTCAAAATATACATAAAATAATATTTGATCAAAAAAGTTAAATAATCGATAAGTTTTTTTTAACCATGAATTAACCAATTATTAAAGATTAGATCGTTTTATTTAAGATTTGCAGGCTGAGGAGAGTTTTGTGCTATCTGGTTTGCAGCCGCTAAGAAGCTATTTGAAAAATACCAGTCAGGTCTAGAAACCTCGTTTATTGTTGGGGAAGAGTGCGATCGCGCTCGTTGGTAGCAAGAAAAGAAACCCGGTTTCTCGTCCCAAACAACAGAAAACAGTTTGGTATTTTTTTTGGTCAAGGCATTAACGCAAAAAAGAAATCATCCAGAGTAAACGGCACGTAGGAATGAAACTCCACCTTAGCAATGCCGTGCCGGTTTAATTCTAGCTGCTGGGGCAAAGATTCCGATTGCCCATCTGGTAGACTGGGCTGGTTAGCTACAGTGCTAGTTTGACCCAGGAAATGTCCCTCCCGGTTATATGCTGTTAAGACGACAATTCTGGTACTGGAAACAAAGGCTCCGGCCCAGCAGCTGGGTTTGTCAAAATAGGCACTTAGGCTCATTAGATTTCCCATTGGCATGAGGACTGTCGATCCGGATTTGGCCGTAAATCCTGGGTTAGAAGGTTCTATAGCGATCGCACCACTAAACCGGATACCCATGTGGCGATACTGGTCGGTCACGCGCTCAAATGCCGTTAAATCCTCGAAATCAAGCCGTATTAGCCTTGGACTTGCAAGTTCCATTTGGGCCAGTTGCAACATAAGAAGATTAATCTAAACAGCCTAGTAGATAACTACACAAAGCAAATGAATGATTCCCTGTAATCTTGGTCAAAAATTTTGACCGTATGTGCTTACAGAATATCGGTTAATACTGGGGATTGATTCGCCCTTGTGGGTGAAAAGAGGGACTCGATTGGTTAACTGAATCGCGCCTGTTGTCCCCCGAAGTCAGTCCGCTATGCCTAACGGCAGGCTAACGCCAACGCACTTAGCGGTGGGATGAAAGGCGGTCAATCGGAGGTACGGAGATTTCCAAATCTTCCAGAGCGGTGTTACTGAGATACTATATAATAGTAACAAAGCCGACTAAGGAGGTGATGTTAAGTGCTACGCAAGGTTGTCAAAATTCGGTTGTACCCCACACCAGAGCAAGAAATGCTACTGGCTCAATCATTCGGTTGTGCTAGATGGTGGTGGAATTACGGACTGAATAAATCAATTGAAACCTACAAAGAAACTGGCAAAGCATTGAGCCAGTCAGCACTTAATGCACTCCTACCAGGACTAAAGAAAGCCGAAGAAACTATTTGGTTAGGTGAATGCTACAGTCAAATATTGCAAGCTGTAACACTCAATCTAACAGTAGCTTACCGCAACTTTTTTGCCAAAAGAGCAAAGTTTCCTCGTTTCAAGTCAAAACACGGTAAACAATCTATCCAATATCCACAAAAAGTCAAAGTTTTAGATGGCGCTGTCAAGTTGCCGGGAAATCTTGGTACTCTTACTGCCAAAATTCACCGACATATTGAAGGGAAAATCAAAACAGTAACAGTTAGCAAAACACCATCAGGTAAATATTTTGCATCTATCCTGTCAGAAGTTGAAGGTGATGAACCCAAGACTTCAACAGAAGGAAACGTTGTTGGCATCGACTTGGGATTGAGACATTTTGCCATTGTCAGTAACGGCAGCAAAGTGTCTAAGTATGACAATCCCAAACATTTAGCCAAGCACGAGAAGAACCTGAAACGCAAACAACAAAAGTTAGCTAAAAAACAAAAGGGGAGTAATTCAAGATCTAAATGTCGAAAACTTGTAGCTAAAGTGTATGAACGGGTTAGCAATTCAAGGCAGGATTTTCTACATAAGCTTTCACGAAAGCTCGTCAATGAAAACCAAGTTGTCGTAGTGGAGAATCTTCATGTCAAAGGCATGGTTTGTAATCACAAATTGGCGAAAGCAATATCTGATGCTGGGTGGGGAACGTTTACCAATTTTCTATCCTACAAGCTAGAGCAAAAAGGCGGTAGGTTGGTTTCTATTGACAGATGGTTCCCTAGTTCCAAACTTTGTTCTAATTGCTATTACCAGATTGATGAGTTACCACTAGATGTTAGGAAATGGACTTGTCCAAACTGTGGCACTCATCATGATAGAGATGGTAATGCGGCAACGAATATTAGAGCAGAAGGTATCAGAATGCTAAAGGCGGATGGAACAGCCGTTTCTGCTGACGGAGGGGAAGTAAGACCAAAACTCGGACGCAAGTCTAAGTTGGGGCATTCCCCTATGATGTTAGAAGCTCCCGTCATAGTCGTTACTCCGACTTGACGGTGGGTAGTTCACAATGTCTTGACAATGCCTAGAAATAGATAAAGCTCCTCACCACGAATCGAATGACTCAATTGAACAATGCTTTTACCTTATTCCTGAGTTTGCTAGTAGAAGCGATACCGTTCTTGCTGCTAGGGGTTCTGTTCTCAGGTGTGCTGCTGTTGTTTATCGATGAGCGCAAATTGAGTGCAGCTATGCCTCGGAACCCCCTGCTAGGAGCTTTAGTTGGCAGTTTAGCGGGCTTCCTGTTTCCAGTTTGCGAGTGCGGTAACGTCCCCGTAGCGCGGCGGTTGCTGATGCAGGGGATACCTGCACCAGTGGCGATCGGGTTTTTACTCGCAGCTCCCACAATCAATCCGATCGTGATCTGGGCAACTTGGACAGCATTTCGGGATCAACCAGAAATTGTCGTGCTGCGGGTACTATGTTCCTTGAGCATAGCCACCATTGTTGGCTGGATATTCAGCGCTCAGACTGATTTGCGACCCCTGCTGCAACGACAAGTCGCCAGCGCGATGCCAACACCCAAACGCCGAATTGCTTGGTCTGAGATCCCCAAACTGGAAAATGCAGCTCCTGCTTTGTTGCAGTCCGGTACTTTTTTACTAAGCGAACCGGGTAAAGTCATCCGAATGGACGCGGCAACATTCCCCGTGACCGGAGCATCTGCGGCGGTGAGTAAACCTGTAAAATATCGTCTGAGTCTGCTTCTGGACAATACCGTGCAGGAACTGCGGGAATTAGGCGCAGTATTAGTACTGGGGAGTGCTGTAGCAGCTTCTATTCAAGTTCTAGTTCCCCGCGAAATTATCCTTTCCGTGGGTAATAGCCCGATCGCTTCTATAGTAGCGATGATGGTATTGGCAGCAGTGGTGTCAATTTGTTCAACCGTGGATTCCTTCTTTGCCCTCTCCTTTGCTTCTTCATTTACCAGCGGTTCCCTGCTAGCATTTCTGGTATTTGGCCCGATGATTGACCTCAAAAGCATGGGTTTGCTGCTGTCAATATTCAAACCAAGAGCGGTATTTTATTTATTGGCTCTAGCCGCTCTACTTACCTTCTTGTTTACCTTGATCTATCAATTGGCATACTAATGAGGATGGCAAATTGGCTCTTCTGTATTTACTATCCTATTTGAGCAGAGGAGCAGAGAGGCAGAGGGGCAGAGGGGCAGAGGAGCAGAGGAGCAGAGGAGCAGAGGAGCAGAGGAGCAGAGGTATGAAAATGTGATTTTTTGAACAAAAAGCATAAGAACTCCCAAAGAGCCGGACAGTATTGAGCTATTCCCCACTCTCCACTCTCCACTCAGCACTCCCCACTCAGCACTCAGCACTCAGCACTCAGCACTCCCCACTCCCCACTCAGCACTTTGCTATACCAATGACAATCCAAAATCCAAAATCTAAAACCCAAAATCCCTTATTACCCTGGCTCGATGTAGTTGCCATAATCGCCTGGGGCATTTTGTTGTTGAAATACTGGATAACAAGCAAGTTATACCTACTGATTCATCCCGATTACTTTTGGTTAGCGATATTAGGTGGCTTTGCTTTGCTTATCATCGGTATTTTAAAAGGATTATCTCTCCTCTACAACGAACAAATCCTCAAGCGTCAACCTTCATCTGTACAAAAGAGATTAATCGCGTCTCTACTTTGGTTAGTAATTTCAGTTGGTGCGTTGATGCGGCAATTGTTTGGGTTTCAGAAGGGGTCTTCGCTGCGCGGGGATAGCACCATCAAGAATGAGCCGTCTACCTTCCCACGTCCTTCATCCAACTCCCAACCTCAACACATTTCCCTATTTCCCCCCGGTTGGAGTACTGGTTTGCTTCTGACAACAGCGATCTTGGGTTTTCTAATTACACCCAAACCGTTTATGAGCCAAACAGCATTATCGAGGGGCATCACGGATTCCTTGTCGATGACGCGATCGCAGCCCCAAGAATTTCGGAGTGCAAAACGTCCCGAAGATCGATCGCTCATCGACTGGGTGCGAACCTTAAACGCCTATCCAGAACCCGACGCCTATACCGGACAAAAAATCAAAGTGCAGGGCTTTGTTATCCATTCTCAAGAATTACCAGAGCAATACCTACTGCTTTCCCGCTTTGTAATTACCTGCTGTGCGGCTGATGCCTATCCAGTAGGTTTGCCAGTCAAACTGTACGGCCAAAACATCAGTGTCAAAAGTTCCGATTCCGAATCTGAGTCTATCTACACCGATGCTTCGCCCCTAGTCCGCACAGCCTTTAAACCCGATTCTTGGTTAGAAGTTGAAGGTCAAGCAATCACCGAAAATCTGGGAGGTAAACGCCAATTGACTATCCAAGCTAGCTTTATAAAACCTATTCCAGAACCTAAAAATCCATACGATTATTAGTCATTAGTCATTAGTCATTGGTCATTGGTCATTGGTCATTTGACAACTGACAACTGACAACTGACAACTGACAACTGACAACTGACAACTGACAACTGACCACTGACCAATGACCAATGATTAATTCCAAATTCAAAACCCCAAATCTAAAATGGATTGAGCCCCTTGACCGCGTTGCTATTACGGTAATGCTGGTGCTGAGTGTAGTTATTGGGCTGCTATTGTGGCACGGAGATAGCTCATCAGCACGGGTGCGAGATTTCAGCTGGCAAAATAAACAAATTGGATCTGAAGATAACCGCTTCATCCTAACTTTTAGTCGCCCAATGGAACACGCCAGTGTAGAAGCAAATCTGCAAATTAATCCGCCCTTACCAGGAAAATTTAGCTGGGCTGGGCGTAAATTGGCTTATACCCTAATCGCACCAGCCCCATACGGCATTGAGTATAAAGTGCAGCTGCTCCAAGCAACAGACCGATTCGGTAGTTCAGGAGAAAAAGGAGCTAACCTCAAGCCTTTTGAGGCTAAATTCCGCACACGCGATCGGGCCTTCGTTTACTTGGGCGTAGAGGGTAAGGACGCGGGTCGGTTGATGCTGGTCAATCTCAGTGCCGCCGAGCCGAAACCGATCGCTCTGACGCCAGCAGACCTGGTAGTGAGCGATTTTATACCTTATCCCGATTCGCGTCGCATTTTGTTTTCCGCTAACGATCGCACATCCCAGCGTCAAGCAGTGCTGGAACAAAACCTCTACACCGTCACCACAGGTATCGCACCCCAATCCCCAAACACTGAAGTCACAAAAGAGGAACCAGCTGGTAAAGTCAGGCTGGTTCTAGACAAGAAAGACTACCAAAATCTGAAGTTCGACCTGTCACCGGATGGAAAAACCATTGTCGTACAGCGCCTAAATCGACGCAATCCTGGGGATTTTAGCATTTGGACAGTCAAGATGGATAGCTCAGATCGCCTTACTGCTAAACCCCTAGAAGGCCAACTGGGAGGCGATTTTTTGATTACCCCCGATAGTAAGGCGTTAGCGATCGCTCAAGCACAAGGATTAGCGATCGTACCCCTAGAAACACACCAAGATAAACCGCTCGATTTCTTGCCCAAATTCGGTATGGTGGCTAGTTTCAGCAGAGATGGTACAGCAGCGGCGATGGTGAAATTTAACACAGATTACACGCGATCGCTCTATTTAGTAACCAACCAGGGAGTTGAGAAAGAACTTTTGCGGATAACTGGCTCAATTATGAGCGCCCAATTCGATCCGATGGGGCAGACTCTTTATTGCCTCCTAACCAAACTTATCCCAGGACAGCAATACCAAGAACAGCCATATATTGCCGCCATTGACCTCAAAACAGCCGAAATGAAACCACTTTTAGTGCTACCAAATCAGCGACAGGTGGAAATGAACCTATCCCCAGATGGCATCGCCCTACTATTTGATCAACCTCTCGCAACACCCTTATCCGCAGGGGAACAATCTGATGCCCCGCGAACAGATAGTGGCGAAGCAGTTACTTCCAGTACCCTCTGGCTATTGCCTCTAGTTTCAGCCCCACCCACAGAAGGAAAGCCTGCCCAGATGCAGCCAGAACAGTTGCCCTTGCCCGGTTTTCATCCCCGTTGGCTCCCCTAAAGTCAAAAGTCAAAAGTCAAAAGTCAAAAGTCAAAAGAAAACAGGTGCAGAGGGGAGGGGGTAAGAGGGGAAAAGAAAGAATTGTTCACTTTTGAATGAGTGACTTTTGACTAATCTGCTGCCACTTTTGCCCAAATATTAGGGGTCGTAATGCAAGTACAGGATTTTCTGGCTCGATATAAACAAGGAGAGCGAGATTTTGCCCACATTGACCTTAGTGGAGCTATTCTCACCAGCGTCAACTTGCAGGATCTTGACCTTACAGGCGCTAATCTCACAGGCGCAAATCTCAGTTGGTCATTTTTGAGTCGCAGCAAACTTTACGGTGCCTGTCTTCGCCAAGCCGACCTCCGCCATACTACCTTGGCCGGTGCTAATCTCGATCGCGCCATTTTGAGCGGGGCAAATCTTAGCAAAGGGGATTTGCGTTTCGCTCACCTGCAAGAGGCTGATTTGAATTGGGCAGTGCTAGAAGAAGCAGATCTAAGCGGTGCCGATCTCCAGGGCGCTAAGCTGGATCAGAGCAATCTGGAACGCAGCAAATTAAATGAAACCCAGTTGACGAGAGCGGAATTGATGGAGGCGAATCTTCGTCGTTCCAGCTTGATCGGCGCTAATTTCACTAATGCCAATCTCCGCGAAGCAAATCTGGAATCGGCCAATTTGCGAGATGCGATTCTGATCGGGGCTAACTTAACCGAAGCAAATCTTACTGGTGTTTGTTTGCGATCGGCTAATTTGAGTCAGGCAGATTTGCACCGGGTAGTTCTTACAGGTGCTGACTTGAGTGAAGCGAACCTTCACAGTGCTGACTTGAGTCGAGCTAATTTAGCTGGTGCTTATCTGCTAAAAACAAGTTTGAAAAAAGCTTATTTATTAAGAACTAATCTTCAAGATGTATTGTTGCTGCGATCGGATTTGAGCGAGGCTAATTTGCGCGGAGCAGATTTGCGGCGGGCGGATTTGTCTGGTGCTTATTTAAGCGATACGACTTTGAGCGAAAGCGACTTGAGCGAAGCGTATTTAATGGAGAGTCATTTAATTCGCACAAATTTGGAGCGGGCGCAAATGACGGGCGTCTGCATTGAGAATTGGCATATCGAAGATGTCGATCTTTCTAAGGTTGAGTGTCGTTACTTTTTTACTCAGTTCAATCATGCAACTAAAAGTCCAAATCAGCGCTATCCTGTTGGTCGGGATTTGGAACCTGGAGAGCTAGCTAAAGAGTATCGAGAAGATTCTTCTAATATCGAAATCGATTTAACAGAGGAGCCGAATTGGTCAGCGCTGATCTTTACTATAACTAAGATGGAACAGGACTCTCCCGAACTTACTCTGACGATTAAATCTTTTGAATCAATGGCTGGGCAGTATTTGCTGCGGCTGGCGTCGAATCGGTTACTGAATGCGAAAATAGTGCGATCGCGCTTCTTGCAAATCTACCCGCAAATGCTCCAGCGCGTCTTAAGTCGTCATCAGCAAATCCTCAGCCTGCTTAATATTGTAGTTCGTCAGCCAGATTCCGAGCAAACATCAGGTGAAACATTAGACCAACCTGTTGCAAAGAAGCCGCCGGAGCGACCTTCAATGGATAAACAGATGCAAGTGTATCAAGAAGTGTTGCGTCAAATTGAAGCTATTTTGATGTCTCAAGCGCCAGAACAGTTTGTAAATAGCGTGGAACGTTTAATAGATTACTTAAAGCGCCAGGGGATTTCAACTGAGGAAATTCAGAAGAAGGTTATCGGTCAAGCGATCGCACGACGGGCCAAGCGAGATGCGGCTTTTCAAGAACATCTTTTGAAATGGGAAAAGACGGCGAGCGATTCGGCTCGTCTCTCTGCGGTTGGTTCGGCAGTAAGATTGGCGATCGCACTTATCTTGCAACAACCACCTACTTAATCAAGGGGTTAGGAAGTTCAGATGGTCGCCAGAGACCGATCGCATATCCTCCAAATTGCCTTGCATTTTTAACTTACCCTCCTCCACATACACGATCCAATCGGCTCGATTTATCACTCTGGGGCGATGACTGACCAAAATTGTGGTTTTACCTTGTCGATCGTACAACAGTTTATCGAGAACTTGCGCTTCACTTATAGGATCGAGACCGGCTGTTGATTCATCTAAAATTAGCACAGATGGGTCATTGACGATCGCTCTCGCTATTGCCAATCGTTGCCTTTGTCCCCCCGAAAGATTCGCCCCAAATTCGCCAAGCACGGTTTCATAGTTGTCCGGTAGATTACTGATAAAGTAGTCAGCATCGACAATTTGGCAAGCTTTTACAATGCTTTCAAACGTGACATTAGGGGAACCCAAACGGAAATTTTCAATAATCGATCGACTCCAAAAGTGAGGTTCTTGGGGAACGAGGACAACTTGTTGACGTAGACAATCAAGGGAGATATCTTGCTGGTTATAGTTGCCAAGCCGAATATTGCCAGATTGAAGTTGATATAACCCGGCAATTAATTTGGTTATGGTACTTTTGCCGCAGCCAGATCTACCGATAAGAGCAACAACTTTACCACCAGGAATTTTTACACAAAAATCCTCAAGTAACTCAACTCTACCAGAATGGTGAAAATTCAGGTTTGTGCAAATGATATCTGCATCATCAGGAATTTTGACAAAGTTTTTCTGAGACTTACCTTGATTTTCAGGTGTCGCGTCTATGACTTCTGCGATCCGCTCAGTGGCCGTTTTTACTCGCGTGAATTCCTCTACGAATCCGATCGCAGTGAGAATAAATCCTATAAAGTTAGCATTCATGGCGTTAAAAGCCAGTAGCTGTCCAATACTTAACTCTTCTTTAATTACTAAGCTACTGCCAAACCAAAGCAAGGCAATTACACCGATACCAGAAATTAGTTCTGAGAAAGTTTTATTGATAATAGCAATTTGAATAGTGCGAAATGAGACGTTTGCTAAACGACCAAACCGGCTTTGTAACTCTTCCCAAAATTGAGGCGCAGACGAAGTTATTTTTAGTGTCAACGCTCCTTTGAATGTTTCTACCAAAACTCCTTGGTTTTCTGCTTCTAATACTAATAACTTACGAATCTTTTGCTGTAAAGTAGGCAGCAATATCGCTGGACATAGCATTATCGCTATAGCAATGAAACAGGCAAAAGTTGCCAGTTCCCAGGAGTAAAACAGCATTAATCCAAAAGATACAAATGCAATAAACATCTGGCTTGGCAAAACGATCACCACTTGCGAAACCAGCTGATTAATCTCTTGAATATCTCGCAATCTGCTGACAATTTCACCACTGCGACGGGATTCGTAATAGGTGAGGGGCAAGCGCAGAATTTGCCGACCAAATTCCAAAACTAAATTTAATTCCAGACGTTGTGCAAAGTGTGCGACGAGGTTAGATTGCACCAATCCTAAGCTACTGCTAATCAGGTTCATCACCAAAACTGCGATCGCTACACCCCCAAGCAGCTTGGTATCGCCCCTCACCAGCACGTCATCAGTTAAGATTTGAATCAGAAATGGTGACGCTAAAGAAAGTAAACCTAACACAAAGTTGATTAACAGCGCTTCCGCCAGAATACCCCGGTAAGTCCAAACTGGCTTCAAAAAACGCCCAAAACCACCAACTTTATCATTAGGTTGCTCTAAAAATCGGATTGGATCGGGTTCTAGTAAAAGCATTACCCAATCCGTCCAACATTCTGCTAACTGCTTCCTAGAAAAATAAAGAATACCAACTGCCGGATCGGCAATGACATACTTTCTGCCCCGCTTTCCATACAAAACAACCCAATGATAGCCTTTCCAGTGAATAACTGCTGGCAAGGGCGCTTCATTAATTCTGTCTAAAATTTCAGGTGAAGCTCTAACTGGGCGAGCATTAAAACCTAGTGCCTCTGCACCCTGCTTCAATCCCAGCAATGTCGTCCCCAGTTGCCCAGTACCCACAGCTTCGCGAATGCGATTGATAGCAAAGCTGCGCCCGTACTTTTTCGCAATGGAAGCAATACAAGCAGCTCCACAGTCTTCTTCATTATGCTGTAGAACATTTGGATATTTCATCGGCTTTTTATAGGCAAAAATAAGGCATCTGTATCTTCACAGATGCCTAGTTTAACTAAATTTCCTGATTCAGTTATATAGCGTGAAGTACACAATGCTTCACGCCTGGAACTCAGGCATCCTCTGAGTTATTTGCTCCGAGCACCTAAGCTTCCATTGGCCGACCGACTGTGAAGGCATTGAGCTGGGCATCCACCGTTAATAGAAGCAGCCTTTTGGGCTGGAATTTCGGTGAATAGGGGGGTTTTTTGGTTATTCTTCATGGCTGTAATCGTCCTTTTTGATGGGTGCGTAGAATTTGAGAGTTCTGCCTTTGAACGCAGGCATTTTTGCCTGAGTCTGGTAAACCAGGGCTTTCTTTCCAAAGCCCCCGCTGTACCCTTTGGGTAGGCGGTGGTTTGTTTACTTGGGCTACATCAGGATAGTGGAGAAAATTATTTATCTTCTCCATAAAGCAGTATAAGAACTTTACTTAAATTTGTCAATAATTTTCTTTTTTTTTAAAAGCTGTAAAGGCCAGTTATCATAAAAATTTAGCTTTGTAAATACCCTGGTATGGCATTTAAAGAAGTATGACACGCCGTCATAGATAAAATCATGATCTACTTAAAGAAGTATGACAGGTCGTCATAGACAAAATGAGAATATAAAGTTTAAACTATTGAAACAAATGGAGAATATATGTGAGGAGTGAGCTAATGGTTGTAGGTGCTGTAAAAATGTGTTTGATAGGGATTCCGATAACTGTAGCAGTTGCTACCATACCCAACGTAAACTTAGTTCTCGCTCAGAGCAATCAGCCTAAAGATTCAGCTTTAATTCAGACTCAACCTGAGAACGCAGAACTACTTCTACTCCAAAAACATCTGAATGAGGATGTAATCGTTCAACTTTTAGCAGAGGAAGTTAACTCATTGTTAATCGAAGGTAAAATTGACGGTCTTGAATCCCAGAAATTGTCCTACGAAGCGGCAGACCTGTTACCGTCTGGCAACGCCAACGGTTTCAAGGGCCCCACTAATACTATTACGAAACCTGAAGCGATCGCACAAAGCGAACAGGATCGGTCAAAACCAATAGAGGTAGGGCGATGGTCGGTGCAGGCGGAAGCACTGTTCCTCACCCGCAGTATTCCCCAAGGTATCGTAACTTCAGAGGTTGTAGATCTGAGTACCACAACCGGAGATCAGATCCAAATCAGAGGGGAAACTTTACGCACTGACAATCTAAATTTTGACTATGAGTTAGGCACTAGGATTACGGTAGGCTATAGTTCCAATCGAAAAGATAGCTTCAGTTTTTCCTTCTTTGGCTTGCAGGAGTACAGTTCATCAGCAACGCTTGTTTCTCCTGAACCTGGTGTGCCAAGCGATGTTGTTCTTCAAGTCCCTACCGACAACAGCCCTATACTTGAACCTAGCGATTCCGTGGGAGACAAACTTAACATTCTTAATCAGCCGCCGCCTCTCGGTCAAGGAAATGGCACTTTCGCTATTAGTCAGGCTTTTCTGGTAAGTTACGAACACCAGATCGATTACAGTTCAAACCTTTACAACTTCGAGTGGAACTACGAGCGACAGATAGATTCATCGAATAACTTTCGACCCTCTTTGCTGGTGGGAGTGCGCTACATCAGCGCTCCAGAAAAATTCAACTTAGCAACATTCGGTACTGCTGAATTTCCCGATGAAGGAATTCAAGCTTATCCAACTGGAGATTACAATATCGAAACTAGAAATAACTTGTTTGGTCTTCAAATTGGAGGCAATGCAAATGTCGGTATCAGTCGTAACTTTAGTCTGGGTTTGCGAGCCAAAGCTGGTATATTTGCTAACAATGGAGCGCAAACAAGCACCATCAGCGCGTCTGATTTTAACACGGGAGAGTTGCTAGAACGAATTAAGGGAGATAGAAGTGAATGGGGGATATCTCCTGTGGTGGAAGGGAGCGTGTCTGCAAACTGGCAGGTTCATCCCAATGTGAGTTTAACGGCTGGATTTAATGTAGTTTACTTGAGTGGTTTGGCATTGGCTCCGAGGCAGTATAGGGATTTTGCTCAGTCGGGTGAATTTGGCAGGTTGGATATGAATGGCGATACACTGTATTACGGCCCTTCGGTAGGGATAAGAGTTGTTTTTTGATCTGATATGTTTAGCGATCGCAATCCCGAATTTCTTCGCCCAGTTACTAGCGATGAGTTTCTCCCTCCTATAGGCAGGTGGACAACGCTGGGGGGGCTGTTTTTAGTAGGAACTGTTGGCGCGGCTGTCGCTCTTGCTGCCCTCACAGAGTACAATGTCACGGTGAAAGCTCCCGCGACGGTTCGTCCTTCTGGAGAGGTGCGGCTAGTCCAGGCAGCCACGGAAGGAACGGTGAAAAGCATCTTAGTCGAACAAAATATGGTGGTAAAACAGGGAGATGCGATCGCTACCATTGACGATTCTCAACAGCAAACCAAAAAAAGCCAACTTATCGGCAATATTCAACAAAATCAGCTGCAATTGGCTCAAATCACTGCCCAACTAAACTCCCTGCAAACGCAATTATTAGCCGAAAGTAGGGCAACGGAGCGCACTGTCGTGTCTGCACAAGCAGATCTCGATCGCAGCCAAAGAGACTATCGCGATCGGCAAATTACCACTGTTACTGAAGTCCAAGAAGCGGAAGCCAACTTAAAAATAGCTCAAGCAGAATTGCAAAGAGCTTTAGAAGAATTGCAAAAAGAGCAGGCGAATTTGCTTTCTGCTGAAGCTAATTTAAAGGGAGTCGAGGCTAACTTAAAATCAGCAATTTCCAGACGCGATCGATATAAGCCCTTAGCCGAGTCGGGAGCGATTTCTCGCGATCGATTGGAGGAGACAGAACTAACGGTTCAGCAGCAAGAACAATCAGTATTAGGGCAAAAAGCAGCAGTTGAAGCCCAGAAAAAAGCCATTGAGGGGCAACTACAAACAGTGGAAACGCAAAAACAAGCTGTGGGCGTGGCTCAAGCCAAATTGCAGGGAGTTAAAGCCGCGCTCAACCCCAGTACAGCTCCAGTTGCGATCGCTAATGAGCGAATTGCTCAAGAAAAAGCCAGGGGTGAAGCAACTATAGCCACATTGAGAAAAGAACGAGAAGCTTTAATCGAGCGCCGGATTGAAATTCAAAATCAAATCAACCGCTCTAGTAAAGAAATCGAACAAATTGAAACCGATCTCCAAAAAAGCGTTGTTAGTTCTCCGGCTGATGGCACAATCCTACAATTATATCTGCGAAACCCCGGTCAAACTGTGCGATCGGGCGAAGCTATTGCCCAAATTTCTCCCAGTAACGCTTCTATGGTAATAAAAGCTCGTGTTGGGGCTGAGGATATTGCTAAAATCGCCCTCGGTCAAAAGTCCCAATTGCGAGTTTCTGCCTATGCCTATCCCGATTATGGCGTCCTGAAAGGCAAAGTGAGTGCGATCGCACCCGATGCGATCGCCCTTCAAAACAGTAACGCCCCTTACTATGAAGTAACAATTCTGCCCGAAAAAACTTATCTGGTAAAGAGCGATCGTCAGTATCCTATCCAACCGGGCATGGAAATTACAGCAGACATTATTTCTAGAGAAGAGACGGTACTGACGTTTATTCTTAGAAAGGCAAGGCTGCTAACTGATTTGTAGCGTCTGGTGATGGATGCTATGCTTTTGTTAGATTTGCGATCGCACTTATTTTGCAACAACCTAAACAACCGTAAAAGGAGAAAACAACTTATTTTAGTAATCCAAAATATTGGATACAATCAAATTATATATTCTTAAACTGCTTATTATGGTATACTCTAATCAAGAAACCCGTTTACCAACCAGTGCTGAACTAGCTAAGCGATATTTGACAGCCGAATCAAAGCTAGCTCGATATCGCTAGGCATTTGGGGAGTTACCGCAATGAGGGCGATATGCGGCTAGGCAAGATACGCGATCGCATTCTGACGAAATGGGAAATGCGAATCGCGATTCGTGTCGTAGGCATATCGCATTCTCTAATTTCACAAACCCGATTGCCTACGGCACGCTGCGCGAACGCATCGATTGTAGGGGCAGGTTTAGCATATATTTCTGTGGTAAAACAGATAACCTAACAACAAAACCTGCCCCGATCTCTGCCGCCAAGCCTAAACCTACCTATTACCATTTAGATGGATTTTTGGGATGTAATTGAGCTAATTCCCACTGAGACATTGGTGAGGGCGGGTTTTGTTGGGAGGTTGTCTGTGTTTGTCGAGAGATGTCTGCTAAACCCGCCCCTACCAATCATTTGGGTGATGCGATCGCATTTGGAATAAATGGTCAATGCGATCGCGTTTGGTAAAAAATTACCCAAACTTATCCTTATATACCCCTCTTCTGTCACTTTCCGAGCTAACCCTTACGCAGAGGGGATTTCAGCTATCGCTCCCAAGGAGCTTATTCGAGTAGAAAAAAATCGTAGACCGCTTTCTCTGAAAAGGCTTGAGGATTGGGAAATCGGAAAAGTTCCCGGAGAGTGACAGAAGAGGGATACAGCGGTTCCCGCTGTAATGAAGTACATTTTAAGTAGGGGCGAAGCATTCCGGCAGATGATTTATTGGTAATCAGCAAAGATAAAATACGGTCATGCTTCGCCCTTCCCCTTCGCATACTGTACCTCTTAACAGCGGGAACCGCTGTAATAGTAGCTGCGGTAAGATCGACTAGCTAATGAAGGTGAAATCGTCGGGTAATAAAATATCTGTTCCTGATTTATCTACAACAACAGCAAGTACATCACCGTTTTTCCAAATTACGGTATCTATTTTACTGGGGTTGCCAGATCCGGGTTCATAGCGTGTTGTCAGTTTGTATTCTTCTTTCTTTCCACGGACTTGGATTTTATCACCTTCTTGCCAACTAAAATCCATAATGTATGCCCAGCTAGTGGTACCTGTGTAGCCAGTTCCGTTCCCATCACCAAGAACAAAAGTATCCTTACCAGACCCGCCTGTTAAATAGTCAACATCTCCGGTAGAACCAGCCCAATACCCATCAAGGTAATCATTTCCATCTCCGCCAATGAGAGTATCTTTGCCCGATCCACCGTAAAGAGAATCATTACCCCAATAACCGTTCAAAGAGTCGTTGCCAGCCTCCCCTTTTATATAGTCATTGTAAGTATTGCCCCATATCGTATCATTACCATCCCTGCCGTAGGCAGATAGAGGTTCAGATTTGAGCCAATTTAGGTAATCATTTCCAGATGTTCCATACCATGTTCCCATTTTTTATTTCTCCATGTTTAAGTGTTATAGATTTAGCCATCAACCAGCTACCTTTCTAGATTGCTTGAAAAAAACAAGTTTTACAGTTCACTTTTTGGCTCACTCCTAGTTCATCACTGTAACTGAGCTACAGGTGAGATATAGCAACCGCCAAGGCGGTTAGGGCAACTCCAACTCTTACTTCTTTTCCAAATCCCTTACGGAGTAACCTTTTCCCTCTCCCCTCTTCCCTAGCCCCTAGCCCCTAGCCCCTAGCTATACTATCGTCGGGTCTTGCGGCATCATGGGGTAAAATGTAGCTATCACTACATTTTAGCCGGAAAGAACAATGGACTTTCATCTAGATACCTTATTAAACTTACCGAACGTTACGGTTTTCACCGCTTATCAAAAAGAAGGATTCTTCATTCTAAAATTAGAGTTGTTAAATGAAGGAATAATCTAAAAAGGAATGACTGTTGATGAGTATTAGGGCATCTATCAAAGGGCTAGAAACTGTTGACAAGCTTAGGAAAAAGAAGAACTGGAGAAAAGATGCTTCTAAGTGGGCTGATGATGCTAATACTTCACCAGCTACTTTGAAGCGGTTTTGGCGACGGCTACCAATTCAAGAGAGTGCTTTTATTGCAATCTGTAAAGGTGTAGGGCTGGAAAACTGGGAAGAGATTGTTGATAAGAGTCCTGTTCAGCAAAAGTTACAGATTAGCCCCTACCTCGATCGCGAAAATCGCTGGGTAGCCCGATCGCAACTGATTACCCAGTTGAGTGCTAAACTTCAAGGAGCCTGTCGAGTCCTAATCCTCACTGGCATCACTGGTATCGGGAAAACCGCTTTGGCTGAAAGATTGGCGGTAGAGTTGCAAAGGGATTACCCTGATTTTTTCAGGGTAAACTTTGACGAGCGGGAAAATGCCGACTTTGCCAGTGTAGCTGCACAATTACTTACAAGTTGGGGCGAAAATCCTACGCCAGAGGATCGTAAGGAAGTACAGCGTTTGCTAAATTGGGTAGTCAGCCACTTGCGGCAAAACCGCTATCTGCTAGCGATCGATTCACTAGAACTGATCTTGGAAGGGGATGCGGAAACAGGATGGAGTAATTTTAAGGATGAGTGGTGGGAGAAATTCTTTCAAAGTCTGCTATCTGCAAATTCTTGCCAGAGTCGCATCGTTCTCACATCCCAGGATTTGCCAGGACAGTTGGAAGTTATGGGTTTGCGTTATTCAAATTTTTGGCATTGCCAATCTTTGAGCGGATTTACTGAAGCAGAACAGTTAGAGTTTTTCCATAAAAATGGCTTAGATGTTAGCGCTGAATCACCTGCCAAAACTTATTTGGAAAGGATTGGTGTTGCTTATGAAGGACATCCTTTAGCGTTGCGTGCGATCGCAGGGGAAATTGTCAACCATCCTTTCAACTCCAATGTTGTCGCTTACTGGAAACAATACGGACATGAGATAGAAGAAGTTGAGCAGAGCAAGCAGCAAGCAGAAATCGAGTCAGCAGACGATTGCTTGAAGCTCGATCGATACACTCGCAGCTTACAAAGAGCAGTGCAACAGCGGATTGAAAAGACTTTTGAGCGACTCGCAAAGGATGTCCCCAATGCTTATTTACTGCTTTGCTTTGGCTCAGTATATCGTCGCGCCGTACCAGAAAGTTTTTATCTCAAAACTTTGGAACGTTTCGGTTTGGATGAAGATCCGCAACAGATAGCATTGGATGCGTTGCGCGATCGCTACCTAATCGAAGAAGATGTGATTAACGATGATTTGCTTTTGAGACAACACAATTTAATTCGCTGTGTAGCGCTAGTTCACCTTCAGAACTGGAAAACCAGGGGGCAAATATGACGAATGATTTTCCTGAATTAGATGTAAAAAATCAAGCATCTCTGGAAGGTGTTAACTTTACTGCAGGCGGCGACTTGGTGCTGAATCAGCTGGGTATTGATTTGGCAACACCGCAGCTTGCCGATATTTCTCCTTGGGAATTTGCCCATTACATGGCTGTAGAAAATTGGCTCACTGAGTACCAACCTAAACCAGATTCTTCCAATTTAGAGCAAGTACGCGGATACCTGGAAGCATTCGACCATCTCTGCGAAGTTTCTGATTGGGAAAAAGCGAGTAAGATACTTTTTATTCACCTAAATCTTGCTCACAGTAAAGCATTACACGAACAATTAGGTACTTGGGGATACTATCGCGAACAAATCGAGTTTTACATTAACCTTTTACACAAGGTAAATCGAGATTTAGATTGTATTTGTTTGCATGGCTTAGGTTGGGCTTATTGTCATTTAGGACAGCCTCGGATTGCCATTGATTATCATCAGCGACTTTTAGATGTTGCCTGTGAAATTCAAAACCGCAAAGCAGAAGCGCAAGCAAGAGGTGGCTTGGGTCGGATTTATTTTTGGTGTTTAGATCGATTCGAGATTGCACTGCAACACTATCAGGAAAAGTTAAAAATTGCTGGTGAAATTTGCGATAGACAGCAGGAAATAGAAGCGCTGGATGGTCTAGCTAGTGTTTATAGCGTTATAGGACAGCACCAAAAGTCGATTAAATATTGCCAACAAGCATTGGTGATAGCCAGTGAAATTGGAGAGGTAGAGATGGAAGTAACGATCTCAGCCACCATAGGTAGCACTTACAGATTGATGGGGCGACCAGATAAGGGACTTGAATTTTTTCAACAAATATTAGATGCTCCCTATAAAATTAGAGATCGCCATCAAGAATGGTCAATACTTCACGATACTGGTGCTATTTATTGTACACTCGGTAAACATCAAAATGCGATAGAATACCTTGAAAAAGCTTTGCAAATTATTCAGGAACTTGGCGATAAATTTGGAGAAAGCTGGACATTAGCCAGTATCGGCGCTACCTACGCTCGTTCGGGACACTATGATACTGCAATTGGTTACTTTCAGCCACTTTTAACGATTAGTCATCTAATTGGAAATCGATTCTTGGAAGGTTTTACAAGCTCGAATATTTCTTATTGTTACGGGTGTCTAAAACAACACAAAAAGGCAATTAGGTATGCTAAGTTGGCGATGAAGATTGCTCGTGAAATCAACGATCAACAGTTAAAAGCTGCATCCGTGATAACGCTTGCGTGTGCCTACTGGTACAAGGGAGAATATTTGCGTGGTTTGGTCTTAGCAGTAAGGGCGATTTTAATCATTCCTCCTTGGAAAAGTGAAAATGGTAAACTTATCTTTAATACAGTAATCCAGAAACTAAGTCAACCTTTGGAAAGAATCGGTCAGTATTTTCTAACCCTTTTCCAATTTAAAAATAGGAATAAGAAACCAACATAGACTTGTGAACATCGCACTGACAATAACCAATATTGAAAAAGCTATACCGCGATCGTACAACCAACCACCCAAGATAGCCCCTACTGCAAAAGCAAAATTTGAAATTGATACCAGTAAAGCATAGGTCGTTCCCTCCACGCCCTTTGGACAAGCGCGTGCTGAAATTTCCAAAACTCCCAGTACGGCAATCATGCTTGTAAAACTGTTTAAAAATAACACTACAATAGCACTATTTCTGTCATACATAAATACCAAACAATGCGTCGAAATTACGCTGAGTCCTATAATTTGGTTAAGTAACAGACGCCGGGAAACATTCCGGGCAAAAATACCAAAAAATAAAGCTCCTAAGCCAATACCTAAAAATTTCACTGCACCTAAAATACCTAAAAACTCTTCGGTAAATTTCAAAACATCCCGCTCGTAGAATAAAAGCGGCGGTACTGGACTAAATCCCATAAAAATAATAAAGCAAATAATTGCTAAAAAATTCCGTGATTTGGCTACGGAAAACAAAACCTGGATACTTTTTTCGCTCGAAACTTTGTCTAACTCTACCTTATTTTCTCGAAGCAAGAGCAAAGTTGCAGCCAAACCAACTAAAGGTACGATCGCACTAAGGAGAAAGACACTTGATAAAGTAGCATTTTTGGCAAGCCACCCGCTAAAATAATACATAATTGCGCCGCCAAAGCCAAGCGCTGTCCACTGAGCGGCTTGCAAAATAGCTGTTTTTGATCGCGCCTTTCCCTCCATCACCATCAATTTATCAGCCAGCACATCTGAAAATGCTATGCACGCTGAAACTAAGACAGCGCCAAATAGCAGTGAGAATGTCGTGTACGATCGCAACTGGCTCAAACCCAAAAATATCAATAACGCTAGGGTATAGCAAATCAGCAAGTAGCTTTTGATTTGGTAGCCAAAAAGGGTAAAACTATCAGAAATTATCCCCCAAAGCGGTTTTATCATCCAAGGAATAAAGGCAATTGCGCTGAATTTTCCTAACTCTGCTGCTGATAATCCAATTGTTTCTTTTAAATACAACGCTAGTGGTAGAGAGGCGAGCCCTGGATTACTTCCAAAAGCCTGTATTAGATAAAATATTCCCATTAGCGAGAGTAGACGACCCATAATCTTGCGGCTCTTCCGTACTTAGTGTGCTAAGTTAACTTAAATTTATCATCAAGGCTTTGCTAGGTAAGGCTTTGAGATTATTTACATCCGCTTGCGCTATGGAAACTTGCGGCTTTGGGGGAAATCGCCTTGAAATCCTTGCCAGCTATGGTGTAGGACACCCAAAAACTAATAATTTGGCACACTAAGTACGGAAAAGCCATATTTCTCTGCGAGATACTTACATAAGTTGTCAAATTGCATCCGATTTTTAGATTACTCCTTTCGGTGGTGGAAGACTATAGTGGGAGGGCGAAGCATTGCGGAATAAATCTTAACTCAAAACAGAAACGTTAATTCCGCAATGCTTCGCCCCTACATAATCTTGTAGACCGAAGGGATTCGTTTCTCCTATTTTATTTACTCACAATTCCCGACCACTGCACTTTTTTTAGCTTATCTCGGCGATAGGAAAAGAAATGTTCCCGTTGTTGATATGTACAATAAGGTGCGATCGCAATCTGTTCCCCACTTATCCCCATCTGTTCCAATTGCAACTCATTCACCCGTCGCACATCCAACCGCACTTTTCCCTCTTCTGGATCTGGCAATATCGGTGAATTGGACAATTCCTGCAAAGTTGACAAAATTCCTTCTTGTTGTGGTATAATACTGGCTCCAACTTCAGCGGCCACATCCACAGAAACTTGATAGACTTCGCCTGCGATCGCAGGTCCCATCGCAATCCGAAGATCTTGGAGTTGGCTACCTTGGGCCACAAGACGTGCGATCGCTTCCGGCACAATCTTCTGTGCAGTACCCCGCCAACCCGCATGAACCGCCGACACCTGTCCAGTTACCTCATCCGCAATCAGCACTGGCGTACAATCAGCCGTGCAAACCCATACCGCCTGCTGTCCCTGCACCGTCAAAATACCATCAGCCGATGGTAAACCATCCACTTCTGGGATTTCCATTCGATCGCAAATTTCCGAAGCAGAGAGAACCCTATTACCGTGTACCTGTTTTACCCGGTAAACTTGGGCATCAGGTTGCAGCACCGCCACCAATTCTGCCGGGTTGCGGGGCGAGAACACTTGCGTAAAAAAGCCGTGCGGCCAAGGTTTCAAAAGACTACAAGTCAGATAAGGCAATCCTTCCCAGGTGCGCCAGTGCCAAACGTGCATAGAATTAATTGATTTTGTCAGATCGGGTTCAGTCGTGTGTGAGGAGATCGGGCCAGCTACAAAACTTGGCAAAATAACAATGAATTCTATGCTAACGTAAGCCTCGATTCGGCATAATTTTTGGATAGTGGAATTCGATCGCCAACAGTTTGCAGCAGCACTTGAGTCAGTGCGATATCGCCGGAAAGCATTAGAGCGATCGCTTGCTCACCAGTCAAACACTCAAGATCTAGACTTTTCCCTTCATATTTTTGAAACCCTCCCCTCAACCAACCAGAAACTGTGGGAATTGCTCGACGCTGGCGCTGGCCCTCTCACAGTTGCGATCGCCATTCAGCAAGAAGCTGGGCGCGGACAGTGGGGACGACAGTGGCATTCTCCTCCTGGTGGTTTATACTTATCTGTGGCGCTAGCTCCCAACCTACCAGCTCAGCAGAGTGGACAACTGACAATTTGCAGCGCTTGGGGAATTGCTACAATTTTGCGGGAGTACGATCTACCAGTATTGCTCAAGTGGCCCAACGATTTAATACTTTCAGGGCGCAAGTTGGGCGGCATTCTTACCGAAACCAGGGTGCAGCAGGGACGCATTACCAAAGCAGTTATTGGTGTCGGCATTAACTTGGCCAATCCAGTTCCAGAAACCGGCATTAATATCCAATCTTTCCTGACAGATCGTACAGGCCCAGTACTTTCATTAGAAATGTTAGCTGCTATTACTCTAGTCGGATTAATGTCTGGATATCATTTTTGGCAACGAGAAGGCATCGATACCCTTTTGCCCTCCTACGCAAATCTACTGACAAGCATTGGGCGATCGGTTCTTGTCGATGGATGTCCTGGAGTCGTAGTCGGTGTTGCTCTCAACGGCGATTTGCGAGTTCGCCTCTTACCAAAAGGGGTTATGCCCTCTTCAGAAATTTGCCTCAAGCCCGGTACAATCAGTCTGGGTTTTGAATGAAGCGGCATGGCAATCAGTATGGGATCTTTTGCAGATTTCAAATATAAGGAAGAATTCTCGATCATCTATGCCATTTGCCCAATTTCCAAATTAAAAAATTTGAGTAATTATACTGTGTGGTGGAGATAATGGAACCAGTTAACCGCAACAAGCAACTAAAATTTCAGTCCGCAGAAGATCGGCAAATTGAAGTAAATATAAGTCAGTCAACCCCTGACGACCAGGGGAAATCTGCCCCGACTAACTCTAGCAGCAGCTTTTGGCAGCGTTTCCTGCTGGTACAGGGAATAGGTTGGATAGGCGGTTTAGGAATTCTCGGTGGAGGCATGGTTTGGGCAAAAAACCAAACACCATCGGAGGGGTTTCTTGTCGCCCAAATTCCTGATGTTATGCCGAAAGCTGTGCCTCAAGACCCCGCACCAGAAGCTCGAAGAGAAGCGGCACCAGTTTTTACGAGAACGACTCGTCCTAGAACCGCCCAGAGGTCGAGGCTGGGACGCGCTAGGACAACATCCTCATCTGTGGTTAAGAACAATAACAACTCTTATATTGACCCCACTGATTACAATCTGGGTGCTACAAGGAGGCAGGACTTAGGTACTAGCTCTTACAAACCACCAAGTTCTATAGTGCTGTCGGAACGTTCAACCGGCTGTCAAAGAGTTTTTAAAGGGGGAGGATTGGCAAGCGGTCGTTGCGGTGGCGCGGCGGTATCTAGAATAAGGGTTAGAAGGAATGCTGTTGCTAGCGATACAGTCAGTGGACTTCGCCGTTCCAGCAGGCGAGATATTCCCCGTTCCTACCAAGCTTCACGGCAAGTGCGTCCCACTCCAACCGATCGCGCCGTCCGTTCCTACCAAGCTTCACGGCAAGTGCGTCCCACTCCAACCGATCGCGCCGTCCGTTCCTACCAAGCTTCACGGC
>NZ_JAIQZN010000017.1:26519-26825 GCF_023333585.1 Argonema antarcticum A004/B2 | reverse complement strand
AAGTGCGTCCCACTCCAACCGATCGCGTCGTCCGTTCCTACCAAGCTTCACGGCAAGTGCGTCCCACTCCAACCGATCTGCAAGCACGTTCTTACCAACTCAGTCGCCTACCGCGTCCCACTCAAAGCGATCGGCAAGCACGTTCTTACCAGCCGAGTCAGCTGACAGTGGCGCGACAAAGCGACGATCGGCCCCGTTCTTATCGAATCAGCCGTTTGCCCCAGACCCAACAAAGCGACGATCGGCCCCGTTCTTATCGAATCAGCCGTTTGCCCCAGACCCAACAAAGCGACGATCGGCCCCGTT
>NZ_JAIQZN010000017.1:0-26419 GCF_023333585.1 Argonema antarcticum A004/B2 | reverse complement strand
CCTATCGAATCAGCCGTTTGCCCCAGACCCAACAAAGCGACGATTTGCCCCGTTCTTATCAGAAAAAACGTCTTCCTCTTGCCGATCGAACTACCTGGAAATCCCGGCGTCGAGATGTAAACGTGGCGGCAATTGGAAAAGTAAATATTAATCCGATAAATATCAGTCCCAGAAATATTGGTCTGGGCAAACAAGGTAGTTTTAAAGGTCGTAGCACTCCCAGCGAAAGCGCGATTAATAGCGAGATCAGAGGCAATGAAACTCTCCCCAATCCAGCATTGACCTACTACTATAAGCAAGGGCAGCCATCAGAAGCAGAAGTGGGCAACAGCAATCTACCAATAATCTTTCCATTGGCTATTCCTGCCGAAATTACCTCTGTGTTTGGCTGGCGAATTCATCCGATCAGCGGCGATCGCCGTTTCCACGCCGGGACAGACTTAGGTGCGCCAATGGGAACGCCTGTTTTGGCCGCTCATGCTGGCAAGGTAGCGATCGCAGACTTCTTAGGCGGTTACGGCTTGTCGGTTGTCCTCCGTCACAACAACGACACTCAAGAAACCCGCTACAATCACCTCTCAGAAATTTTAGTCCAGCCAGGAGAGTGGGTGGAGCCGGGAACTGCGATCGGGCGCGTTGGTAGCACCGGCAACTCGACTGGCCCTCACCTCCACTTTGAAGTTCGGGAGCAAACACGGGAAGGCTGGATCGCTATAGACCCACGCGCTCAACTAGAGTATAGCTTGGCTCAATTGGTCAAAATCTTTAAAACTGCTCAAGCGATTAAGGAACCAAAGGCTGACAAAAAACCTCAACAGCCTCAAGCTAACACCCAGCCACCTGAGCGCGAGATACCTAATATTCAACCATCTGAAATCCCTGTTCCTAAAATTCAGGAAACTTACTCTCGATCGCCGGAAATACCTGTTTCTGAAATTCAGGAAACTAACTCTCAATTACCAGAAATACCTGTTTCTGAAATTCAGGAAACTAACTCTCAATTACCAGAAATTACTGTTCCTGAAAGCCATGAAACAAACTCTCAATTACCAGAAATACCTGTTTCTAAAATTCAGGAAACTAACTCTCAATTACCAGAAATTACTGTTCCTGAAAGCCATGAAACAAACTCTCAATTACCTGAAGCTATAATTCCTAAAGCTCAGTCAATTAATTCCGACTCACCTGAAGTACCATTACCTAACTCGCAACCTTCCAACACCAATTAGACTGACGATGTAAAGTTTGGTCTGGCGGAGCTAAAGAGTGGAATCTGTTGTCATCGGAGGTTAAAATTTTACCGCAGATGTTGGCGTAGCCTGACCGTAGGGTAGACAGATAAACGCAGATAAGAGAGGATTTTTTTAGGGAACCCCAGGGTGGGGAATATGGGATGTAGATTGATAAGCTGCTACGCATCTAATTTGATAGTCAGTTTTTCTGAACTTCTTGTGGGATGGGCAGGAAAGCCCGTCTTTGTATGTCAATTCATGAATTGACTCTACATCTGTAGCCAACATTTAGGTAATCCATATTAACTAAAAATAGCCGTGTTCTATCAAAAATCCAGGTGTAATCTCATCGTTAGTCGCCGCCACGCCGCCCGAACCCGAACGGAGCAATTTTTCGATATATTTACCCAAAATATCGCCTTCTAAATTTACTAAACTACCCGTCTTAAGATAATAGAGATTCGTTTGGGCAAAAGAATGGGGAATCACAGCCACTTTAAACCAAGTGCCCGCCAAGTCACAATCCGCCACAGTCAAGCTGACACCGTTGACAGCAATACTGCCTTTAGGGACAATATAACGGGCGATCGACTCAGGCGCTGTAAAACCAATCTCCCAAGAATTTGTCGTTTGTTCTACTGCTTGCACGCAACCGATTCCATCCACATGACCCATAACAAAATGACCGCCTAGCTTGCTGCCAACCCGCACAGCAGTCTCTAAATTTACCCAAGCATCCTCCGAGTGTCTCTGTTCCAGGGTCGTCCGCTGTAAGGTTTCTCTGGAAGCAGCGGCTACAAATCCTACCGGCAAAATCTCCACCACCGTTAGACAAACCCCGTCCACCGCGACGCTATCGCCAATGGCGAGATCCGGCAAAATCTGGTCTGCGGTATTGCCAGCGCAAGTTATCCGTAAATTATCGTTTCCTTGCAGTTCAATTGTGCCTAAACTTTCGATTAATCCTGTAAACACTGGTTTTTAGCTATAAATAATCGCTTTTTGCACAGTTTGCTTTATCTAGTCCCCAATGCAACTATCTAGCCAGATCGAAAGTCTAACTTTTTGATCGAATTCCCGATCTCTAGTTAGGATCGGCGTCAAGTCAGGGCATACTGGGATATAAAGACGATTCTATTAAACCGCTTTGGTTGACTTAACCTGGTCTTGAGAGCCAAGATTTTGTCAATCGATTACTCTGAAAAAACATAAGTACATTGGTACTTGCCCAAAGCTGCTGAGTACCAGTTTATCCTTTTAGTTTAACCACTCTTTGCCCAAGGTATTCTAGAGGCCAAGCCAATGATTGAAATGAGAGTCGCTGGAATTGCACTGGATGCAATCACACGCAGCCCAATTGTGCTTCTGAAAGATTCGACAGACCGAAGAGCTCTGCCGATTTATATTGGTCAGGATCAGGCTAAGTCAATTATTGGTGCGCTGGAAAACCAAACGCCTCCTCGGCCCCTCACCCATGACTTGTTTGTCAATCTTTTAGAAGCCTGGGGAATGACTCTAGACCGGATTATCATTCATTCTCTACAGGACAATACATTTTACGCCATTTTGACAGTCCGACATGGAGATGTCAAAAAAGATATTGATGCTCGTCCTAGCGATGCGATCGCTCTCGCCCTCCGCACCCGCAGTCCCATCTGGGTGATGGAAGAGGTGATTGCCGATGCTTCCATACCTGTGGATCGGGACGCTGATGAGGCTGAACGGCAAGCGTTTCGAGCATTTGTCGATAAAATCAGACCAGAGGATTTTATCGAGCGGGGCGGCTTCAGCTAAATGCAATACCGAAAGTTTGGCAAAACGAATTTGCGCCTCTCGGTGTTTTCCCTGGGGACTATGCGCTATTTGGATTCCGAAGAAAATGCGCGGCAGACTCTACAGCAGGCTGTGGCGCTGGGTATCAATCACTTGGAGACTGCTAGGGGATATGGCAAAAGTGAGGAGTATCTGGGCGCAGCATTAAAATATGGCTTAGGGGTGCCGCGATCGCAACTCTATATCACTACAAAGATCCCACCCACAGCTGACCCCAAAACCGTGTCTCAGTCGATCGATGAGTCCCTAGACCGCCTGAAACTAGATTATATAGACTGTCTGGCAATACATGGCTTGAATACGCGATCGCACCTAGACTGGGTACAAAACGGCTCCATCAAAGCAGTACAGCAAGCTATTGCCGATGGGAAAGTCCGACACTTTGGCTTTTCCACCCACGGCTCCTTGGAACTAATTCTGGCGGCAATAAATACAGATTTATTTGAATTTGTCAATCTGCATTATTACTATTTCTTTCAAAGAAATGCCGCAGCTGTTGAACTTGCTCACCAAAAGGATATGGGTGTGTTCATCATCTCACCAGCTGATAAAGGAGGACTTCTTTACACACCGCCCCCAACTCTCAAAGATTTATGCCATCCACTGTCACCCTTGGAGCTAAACTATCGGTTTCTATTAAGCGATCGTCGAATTACCACCCTCAGCCTGGGTGCCGCCAACCCAGCCGAACTAATTGAGCCTTTGAAGGTTGCAGACAGCGATTTCCCGCTCACAACCCTGGAATTAGAAGTTTTAGAACGTTTGCAAACTCATCAAACCAATGTCTTGGCAACAGACAAGTGCAGCCAATGCTATGCCTGCCTTCCTTGCCCAGAAAATATCAACATTCCCGAAGTCCTTCGCTTGCGGAATATGGCTGTCGCTTACGACATGACAGAATATGCTAAATACCGCTACGGAATGTTTGAAAACGCTGGACATTGGTTTTGGGGTATGAAAGGAAATCGCTGCACTTCTTGCGGCGACTGTCTGCCCCGCTGCCCAGAAAAGTTGGATATTCCAGCCCTCTTGGAAGACGCCCACGAGCGTCTTAACAGAGAGGCCGGTCGGCGTCTTTGGGAATAAAATTTAACCATGAAAGTAAAAAGAAAGAAGACGTTTATTTTTTGTCTTTTGCCTTTTGCCTTTTTCCTCTTATCATCTCAGATATTGCTGGCACAAACACCGTCAGATCGCACTACTACCCCTCAAAGAAACAGGTGCCGAAATATCATTACTGAAAATACCATTTCCCAGACTGGTGTGACAAATCCTAGTCTTTGGTGGGCTTCAGAACGGTTTGGCGGTCAACTCCTCGATACCTGGTTGGTTTGTCAAGATGAGCGTCGGGTAACTATTATAGTGAATCGGCAAGTATGGACTTTACTCGATTATCTGGAACGCTATGAATTTGTTAACCACTTTGGTGCAGTTAGCAGAGATTACGGCTACAATCTTCGCGTTCTAAATCAGCAACGGGGGGTTTTAGCCACTTACACTTGTAATTTCAGTGTTAGCCCAGCAACCTGCAATCTTTGGATCGATACGATCGGCAGGGAGGGTTTTCAAAGACCGTCTGCGACTAAATTTTAGGGGCTAGAACACCGATTCATCGGTGGTTAAATTTTTACCACAGATAAAGACAGATGAACACAGATGAACACAGATAAGAGGGGGAATTTTTTAGGCAACCGATGCCACCGGATATGATATTATACCAAATCCGGGTTAACTACCTCCTTTTTCTTGAAGCCCGCGTAGGCGGGCTTTGTACGCGCAAGCCGCGACTTTAGTTGTAGGGTAAAAATTAACAAAAATAATTAGGACTTGTTGAAAAAATGTAGAAGATAATACAGGTAAGGGTTTTGAGCCTTTTTTGCGTAAGCAAGTGCAAGTTTTTTAGATATTTTGGCTCAAAACCCTTGCCTTTTTTGGGGAAATAGTTTGCTCCCATTGGGGAACTGGGCGACGAACCCCATATTTTTCAAGCCCTTTAGCCTCTGGATTCGTTCTGTAGACTTATTCAGCAAGCCCTAATTACAATTGGTTAGGGTCAACGCCCTGGAGTTTAGACTATCGCACCTGGATTACAATAGTCTAAACACCAGTCGCTTATCAAGCGTGCGATTCGACCAATGACCAATCTAAAATCCAAAATCTAAAATCTAAAATTCCCCCCTAGCCTTTTTCATTGCTCGATCGATCGCGAACTCCTAACCCCTGAAAGCGAATTTCTCTCCATAGGGATTGGTATTCTTGGAGAGTCTTTTGGGAAAGGGAAAGCAGGAATTCGCTGTTTTGCACAATTTCTGCTGTTGGCAATACCACCCGATTTCTGTCTGTATTGGCGAATTCAGCTAGGTTCTTGCCAGCTAAAATGGGCGAGGCTGCTTGGGTAAAACGAGATAGTAAACGCGCAGTATCCGGTTGCCAACAGAAATCAATCCACTGTTGGAGTAAATCGGGGCTAGTATTGGCACCGGCGGGGCGTACCCACAAGTCTGTCCACAGTGCGGTGCCAGACTGGGGAACCACGGCTGCAATGTTACGATAACGCTGCATGGCGGGCAGAACGTCGGTAGACCAACCAACTGCTAGATAGGTATCTCCCAATATCAAAGGTTGCAGGTAGGCATCGGAACTGTAGAATTTGGCTTGCTGGTGTAGCGCTAGGAGTTCCTGTTTTAAGTTGGGAATTTTGTCTAGTCGATCGCTATTGTAGGAATGACCGAGTTTTTTTAAGGTTAAGCCGATGACTTCACGCGGTTGGTCGAGTAAAGAAATGCTAGAGCTAAATTCCTTTCGCCATAGATCGGCCCAATCAGTAGGCGGCTTCCAGCCATTCGACTCGAATTTATCCCGACGATACGCAATTACCGTGCTACCCCAGCGATAGGGTGCGCCCCAAATTTTTCCTTTCGGGTCTGGTTTGCCTTGGTCGTTGCGCCTTACCAGTTCTTGCCAGCGTTGCGGCAGTTGGGGCCATAGATCGAGCTGTTTTGGGTCTAGGGGTTGAATCAGCTTTTTTGCGATCGCCTGGGTTAACCAGTAATCACCCAAAGTTACCAAGTCTGCAATCGGAATCGCCCTTTCTTTCCCAAAAGGTAGCGGTATGTTTGACCACCAATTATTCGCCTTTGGTTTCTCCTGCCAATTTTGCAGTTGGGCAAATAAATCTTTAAACTGAGTTTCCGCTGCGAAATCCAACCCAGCTGATTGTTGGAGTTCTTTACGAAATTCATTTAACAGCTGGGCTGGGATCGAATCTTTCAGCAATCTGACTTTCAGAATTGCCTGTTGCTGACCGCTACACCCTGAGAGTAGCCCTGAAACAGCCAACGCACTGCTGCCAACTAAAAAAGACCGTCGTTTCATTTAATTTTATATTTTGGATGCAAGGATTTTTGTTTTTTTGTTTCTAGTATGCCAAATTATTATACCGCTTTGCGACTGAATGAGATCGTGTCCTTACGCATCGTTTACAAAAAAAAATCTGTTCTTGTTCTTATTCTTATCTGCGTTGATCTGCGTTCATCATCTCTTCATCTGCGGTAAAATTTTAACCAATGAATGTATGTTAGTATCTTATCACTTCTGCGATTCTATAAATGCAACATTGGCCTTCACCGGAATTGAGATCGCAAACTCTGCACCTTGACCTAAAGTTGAGTTCACTTCTAGCGTACCAGAGTGTTTCTCCACCACGATTTGACGAGCGATCGCCAATCCCAAACCCGTTCCTTTCCCTACTCCTTTGGTAGTAAATAAATCATCAAAAATCTTCTCTCGCACCGCTTCACTCATGCCCACACCATTATCTTTTATGTAAATCATTACTTGTTTTTGGTCTGGAGATAACGCTGTTTTTATCGTAATTTGATTGGCGATTTCGGCATAAATACGCCCTTGGTTGGATTCATCTAAAGCATCGATCGCATTAGCCAACAAATTCATAAATACTTGATTTATCTGTCCTGCATAACCCTCTACTTTCGGCAAATCACCGTATTTCTTGATGACCCGAATCTCTGGGCGCGTGTCATTGGCTTTGAGGCGATGTTTGAGGATCATAATTGTGCTGTCGAGGCCGTCATGGATATTGAAAGAAACGGGGCGATCGCTATCGCCCCGCGAAAAGATCCGAAGACTGGTGCTAATAGCTTTGATTCGCGTCACGCCTTCGTGCATAGAACCCACTAACTTTGGTAAGTCTTCCCTGATATAATCGAGGTCGATCGCTTCAATTTCCTCTTGAATTGCCGCACTATAATTAGGATATTCTTGCTGAAATAGATCGATTAATCCAAACAAATCATTGATATAATCTAAAGCAGGAGTGATGTTACCACTAAGAAAGCCAACGGGGTTGTTAATTTCATGGGCTACCCCAGCTACTAAATTACCCAATGCCGACATTTTTTCACTTTGGACTATTTTTACTTGTGCCTGTTTGAGGTCAGTAAAGGCTTGTTGGGATTCTTGATAAAGACGGGCATTTTCCAAGGAAATAGCAGCTTGAGCGCAAATAAGATTCAGCACTTCAACCCGATCGCTCGTAAATGCCTCCACCGTCAAGTTATTTTCCAGATATAAAATTCCGATCAACTTGCCTTGATTGAGAATTGGAGTGCAAAGAACACTTTTCGGCTGGTGCTGTTCGATATAGCGATCGCTTGCAAACTGAGGATTTATCCTAGCATCGGCAAGTACCAGAGGTTTCAAACTCCGCTTAACAGTATTCACCAAACTAATCGCCACATCCTGACTTGATTGTAAAGGCATCGGTGGTAATAGCGCAGGTTCCTGTCCCTCTTCTACCAGGGCTACTACCTGTAACTCCCTATCTTGTTTTAGCAGTAAGACACACTTATCTGCCCCAGCATTCGTAATGACTATTTTTAGCAGAGTAGTCAGTAGTTTATCTAGTTCAATTTCCCCAGAAATAGCTTGAGAGGCTTTGAGTAGAGTAGCCAAATCTAGAGCTTCAGAGACGCTGCTAGAAGAACGGGTAGAAGCGATCGTTCCCAGAGCGATCGTTCCCTTGAAGGATGTAGAGGAACGAGATTGCTGAAGGATGGGAGCGAGGAGTTGAGGATAACGTTGTTCTAAATCAGTGACTTTAGCTTTTGCTCCCCAACGACTGTAGGCATAGTAAGCCTCGATCGCATAAATTTGGGCAAATTTTTCTTTACCCCATTCTAGGTAAAACTTTGCCGCCAGTTCATTAGCTAGTGCTTCTTCGTTGAGGAATTGATTTTCTTTAGCGAGGGAGATGGCGCGATCGTACAAATCTATTGCTTCGGCTTTATTGCCCAAAACCCGTTGTTTTTCTGCCTCAACTAAATACCATTTATGCAGATGATTCATCGGAGCATTTTGCGCCCATTGGTGCAAAGTGGTTTGATGAGTTTCCACCTGAGCGAGAATTTCAGCTTGCTCAATTTCTGGCTGTGTGGGGAAAAGTGCTAGGTGGGTGAGGGCGGCATAGAAATGAAAAATGGGAATAAAAATCATAGCTGATACTGCCATCAAATATTGTTTGGCTTGGGCGCTATGCTCTAGAGCAGCCGTATAATTGCCAAAAAAGTAGGCAAGGAGAAGTTTGTAGATGTAAGCAAAGGCGATCGAAGTAAGATCGTTGTCCCGATGATGCTTAGGAATCATCACCGTTTCATCGTAGGCATCACCAATTAAGCAATCCGACAGAATACGAGTTTCCCTCAAGTTCTGCACTGCCTGCTGCGCCATATCCAAATAAGTCCGGGCAGAATATTGTTTTGTCTGCACTAAGACAGCCCTGTAACCTGCTATTTCTGGCTCCCAAGTGTCCAATTCTACCCCACCAAAAAGGTTGGCATTGAAGTAATTGATCATGCAGTAGCCAGCGTTGAGAAAATCACCCGTTTCCATACCAGCCGCATAGCCATCTTTAACTGTCAGCATCATTGCCCTCAGAGATTCCTGACGATGCTGAATAAAGCCGCCAAAAAGAAGTAGAACTGTACACTTGAATTCCCGCACATTAAATCCGTCAAGCAAGTTCAGTGACAATCGCCCAAAGCTATAGCCCGTTTCCACTTCTTCTAAAAAGGCACAGAGTACCATACCGTGAATTGCATACCCCGCCGTTGATGCGGGTGTATTCCCATACTGGAGCGATAAACTAACCATCGTCGCGCTCAGTATAGGCATTAATCCGGGCATTCCCTGGAAGACAGTTGCAAATAACATTCCTAACAGTTGCATGGCTGCCTGAGTTTGGCGATCGCTCATTACAGGTAGATCGATTAGTTCCTCAATCCCTCTGCCGCTTTGTTGGCTGGCTAGAGTCTGTAGCGCTTTACTAATTTTGGCTTCGTCAGGTGCAGTGGGGAGTTCAACCCCCAATTGCCCCAAGGCATCTCTGGCTATTGCAATGGCTTCTAACATCTTGCTCTGGGCTGTCTGTGCGACGATTTGAATTTTGTAAATTTTGATTTTGTCTAAAATCGTCTGAGCTTCTTGTAACACCAGTGCTGCCATCTGTTCCATGCAGTCAAGATCGGCATTCAAATAGGCGGCTTCGGCAGCAGCAACATAAAGATTTATGGTCAATTCATATTGAGTTTGCCAGCAGTTGACTGTCAGTAGCTCAATTCCCGTTTGTAGATAGATATTTGCCGCAGAGTATGCTGTAGAATTTCTAGCCTTCTGTCCGGCTTTTAAGTTAAGTTTAGCTAAAGTTTCCCGTTCACTTTGTTGAGTAATTAACTCTTCTCCTTGGTTCAAATGCCTGACAATATCAAATAGTTTTTCCTCTTGCTGTATTTCAGAGGAATTTTGTAGAAGCAATTGTCCGATTTTGAGATGGGTTGCTTTTTTCTGCGAATCTGGAATCAGGGAATAGGCGGCTTGTTGGACGCGATCGTGTAAGAATTTATAAGTTGGGTTTGCAGAAGACTCGATGGCAGATGGAGAATCTGTTTGAATGAAGAATTTATAGATTTCCGTAGTGGGAAGAATGAAACCTTCTTGTAAAGATTTCCAGAGAACTGCTGCTGTTTCTTCAGGCGACGTCTCACCCACGATCGCCAGCGTATTTATATCAAACTGCGCTCCAATACAAGCAGCTAATTTGAGAACTTCTTGAGTGTGCGTCGGTAGCTTCTGCAATTGCAGTGCCATAAATTCGACGACATCATCGGTAATAGCTAAAGCTTTGACTTGAGCAATATCGCATTGCCACCCCCCTTGAGTTTCCTTACCAAGGAGGGACTGAGGGGGGTAAAATTTAATTAGCCCATCGTCATGTAATGCCTTGAGGAACTGGGTGGCAAAGAAGGGATTACCTTGAGTTTTTTTATACACTAATTCTGTCAAAGGTTGAGCCAGGGGCAAATCGCAATTCAGCGTATCCGCTACCAACTGATTCATATCCGCTAAACTCAACGGTTGCAGCGTAATCGTATTCACCGTCGCCCCAGACTTGACAATTTCATCTACTGTCAGGATAAAGGGGTGAACGGGCGACACTTCATTATCCCGATAAGCACCCAACACCAATAAATGCCCCGTATCCTCCATCAACAGTTGTAATAACTTCAAAGATGCGCCATCCGCCCATTGTAAATCGTCCAAAAACATCACTAAGGGATGTTCTGCTGTGGTAAACACTTGCACAAACTTTTGCATCAGCAGATTGAAGCGATTTTGTGCCGCACTTCCTGACAGTTCTGGTGCAGAAGGTTGACTACCAATGATGCGCTCTAATTCAGGAATGACTTCGATCAGCACTTGTCCATTGTCTCCAACTGCTGATAAAATTCTGGTTTTCCAGATTTGTAACTGAGGATCTGATTCTGATAGCAACTGACCCATCAAATCCCGAAAGGCTTGCACAAAAGCCGAGAAGGGAATATTCCGCTGAAATTGGTCGTATTTGCCTTTAATAAAATAACCGCGCTGACGAACAATCGGCTTATGAACTTCATTCACCACTGCGGTTTTGCCGATGCCAGAAAACCCTGCTACGAGCATCATTTCTGTGCTGCCTTGGCTGACTCGTTCAAAGACCGCTAATAAATTATCAACTTCAGTTTCTCTGCCATATAGCTTTTCGGGGATGAGGAAACGGTCTGTAATATCCCGCGTTCCTAATACAAACGTCTCAATGTTACTCGTTTCTTGTAATTGAGCGAGGCAAATTTCTAAATCGTGTTTCAATCCTAATGCACTTTGATAGCGATTTTCTGCATTTTTTGCCATCAGTTTACTGACAATTTTGGATAAAAGTAAAGGAACTTTTGGCTGAATTTGATGTGCCGGAATGGGCTGTTTGGCTAGATGACAATGCACTAACTCCATTGGGTCGTCTGACACGAAGGGTAACTGTCTTGTGAATAATTCATAGAAGGTAACACCGAGGGAATAAAAGTCGCTACGATAGTCAATGCCTCGATTCATTCTTCCTGTCTGTTCTGGGGAAAGATAGGCTAATGTTCCTTCGAGGATGTTGGGATTCTGGATTTCTTGGGTTTCGCGGGGAAGCAGGGAAGAAATACTGAAGTCAATCAGTTTGATTTGTTTGTTATCTGGGTTAATGAGGATATTGGCGGGTTTGATATCTTTATGAATAACTCGGTTTTGGTAGAGATAGTGGAGAATGTCAGCTAGTTGCAGAGCTAGGTCTAGAAAGTTTTCTAAAGATAAAGATTTAGAGGGTTGGTTTTGATCTGTCGCTACCTTGAGATAAGTAGACAGGGAGACTCCTCCAAAGTCCTCCATTATCAAAGCATAGGCGTTTTTGTAAGGTACTAAATCGAGGGGTTTAACAATACTGGGGAGGTTGAGATTTTTGGCAATGGTATATTGGTTGCGAAACTGCACCAATTCACTGAAGTTGGGGTATTCGTTTCGCAGCAGTTTGATGACGACGGGAGTGCGTAGGCGCAACGCCGAGCCGTCTTCGGCATCGCTCTCTCGAAAACCCCGATATACTAGAGTGCGATCGCCTGCATAAAGTTGTTCTGTGATACGATGCCCCAGCAGGTGAGTAATTGCATTCATTTTCCAGTCCTCAAAAAAAATTTGGGTCACTACACTTCCTAGTTTACCTAGCAGCTACCAACTTAAGCTGGGACATTGTTGCCCCCCTTTGCCCCTGCCCCCCATCTTGGGGGGAAATCTTATTCCGTTCGATTTTTGCTAACATTCATTAACAAAAACTTCCTGTTTCATCTGGGACCCTTCTTGGGCGGGTGAGGGCGAGACTGTCCCGGCTTAAGTTGGTAGCGTAATTTCTGCAAATAGTCAGAAAAACCGCGCCATAATTGTTAGCAGGGGAGGATAGTAATATTCTCCTATTCAGCCCAGCGATAGAGTTTGAAGTTTTTTGACAATAGATAGAAGTGTTTGTTCAGGTAATCTGCTTCAAAAATTAAATGATTCTATTGTTAGAGAGAGTTAAACTATTTGTTGCATAGGATGAAATAATAAATTAGTAAAATTGGGGATTGGAATGGAATCCATACGAAATCAAGTCGTCGCTGTGAATAATAAAGTTGATGCACTCTACCAAATGGTGGAGCAGCTAACTAGCCAAATATCCGAGGTTGTCTCTGAAACAAGGCGGACGACAGGATCTAGCACTGATTCCTCGGCTTGGAAGCTCAGTGATGCACGCTATCCCTATAAAGGGAGCAGAATGGATTCTGCAATGGCACATAAGGATGTGCTGGCAGATAACAGCTATGTAGACACTGGTTCTCACAACCGCGAAAAAGAGTTGGCACCAGAAATTCAAATCCAGCGACTAACGGCACAACTAACAGCAGCGTACAATCGCATCGCTGCATTGGAAGAACAGTTACTGGCTCAAAGAGTCCATTAAAAGGGCTGTTTAGCCTAATTTCATCTTTATTAGGCGCAGTATCGCTCTACTAATGCTTCTATGGCTTGGAGAAGTTCGGTTTGCTTCCAGCCTGCGTATAGATGAGCTGCGATCGCACAAGCACCAGCTCCCATACCTTCTTTCACGTATCCCTGTTCATAGGCTTGCAGCTTTCCGTAACGAGAAGTGGCAAAACTCAGCTGAGTTGCCAGTAGGGGTACAGAGCCAACAATTTGCGCTAATCCAACCGTGTCGCCGCTAGGATCTTCTACCACCCAGCGGGTTGTTCCCACGACGATTTGTTCCGGTTCCCAAACCAAGGAATATTCTTTGGCTATTGCCTGAATCAAAGCATAAACAGCCAGCATTTGCGTTCCACCGGCAAGCATGACGCCACAGGTGCGCGAGGCGGCGATAGCCATCCCAGCTACCGCCACTTGCATCGGGTCTCCCACGGCGGCGACTACTTGTAGGGGATCGATCGATTTTGGATTTTGGATTTTGGATTTTGGATTGGGAATTTCTGTCTGGGCATCACTTTGCCAATCTCCCACGCTTCCAAGTCTGGCACTTTCTAATCCGGCCTGCACCAGAGCCCACTTTTGGTCATGATTGCAAGTGGGATGGCTGCTGTTAACCTTCCCCGCAGCGGGAACGCCTAAGCCAGTTAAAACAGCTAGTGCGGTGGTGGTTCCCCCCACCACGCACTCCCCTAAAACTATGAAGCCAGAATCGCTTACAGCCGCTAGCTTTTCGCCCCAAATTAACCCCTCCTCCCACAAATGGCGTACCGTTTCCAGTCGGAGGGCCTTACCCGAACTCAGACAGCGAGCGGCCCTACCTCCTAGATCGATCGTCGGTACAGACGGCGGCTGGGGCAAACCAGCATTAAACAGATAGAGTGGCAGTGAAAGCGCTTCAACTACCGCACGGGAAATCAGTACCGGCGAGGCACCCTCGTGTAGGGGTGGCAAGGGATATTTGGGCTTAGATACGGGGCCACTGTACAAAAATTCTGCATCTGCTAAAGCAGTAAATTGGCGGTCTAGGGGAGTGCGTCCGGCGGCAGAAATACCAGGGATCGAGCCGGTTTCTGTAAATCCCAACACGCAAGCAAACACTGGCTGGCGACCTCGATATTGCCGCAGCCACTCGTTTCCCTTCTCCACCTGCGTGTAAATTTTAATCATTGGCTAAATTTAGGGGCTAGAAAAGTCAAAAGTCAAAAGTCAAAAAATAATTAATTACCACTGACAACTGACAACTGACCACTGACCACTGACCACTGACCACTGACCACTGACTAATGACCACTGACCACTGACCACTGACCACTGACCACTGACCACTGACCACTGACCACTGACCACTGACCACTGACCACTGACTAATGACCAATTTTCTTTTGACTTACTCTTCGTAATCCAGGAGGACTTGTATCCAATTTGGAGGCTGAGGAATTGGATTACCCAGGCGTTCTAATAGCAGCCATGCGGCCAAATGTACGACTAACAGATAAACCAGGTTACTCAGAAGTACCATCCCCACTGCGAATACCTGAATCGCCACTAAACTTGGCTCTATAAGTAACCCCAGTTTCAGAAATACCCATTCCAACATCTGCGTCACTTGCGTGATTAGATAAACCCACACATCTTCGCCCAGCAGAATTGAAACCAGCCAAAAGCGAAAAAAGAATCCAATGGTTCCCAAAAGCGTACCTAAGCATATAGATACAGCCCAGCCGGTTTGGCGTCGCCAACAAGCCCCCAGCAGAACTCCCAACAAACCATAGGGGATCAAAAACTGAATGCTGCGCGGTGGGCCCATCAGCACCGATAGCAGCAATCCCGAAACCAAAGCTGCCATCCAAGCCGCTCGCTTGCCCCACCGCAGGTATAGCAAGGCAATAGGCACTGGGAAAAATATTCGCAACAATGGGCCAAGGGGAAAATAGTAGTTAACCAGCCAAATCAAACTGGCGGTACTGGCTAAAAAAGCGGTTTCCACCAGCACCAAAGGGGCTTCGGCCCGAACTTTTGGCTCGGACAGATGAGGATTGGAAGCAGAAGAGGCTACAGGCTCTCTGGCAGCCGATTCAGGGCTCTCTTCAAAAGACTCACTCATGTATTAGGGGCTAGGGGCTAGGGGAAGAAGGGTCTAATCAAGGGTTTGGTGGAATTGAGAATGTCCTAACCGCCAAGGCGGTTGCTATAAATCCCAAAAGGTAAGCTGTCGCGCATCTAAGTTGTAGTTAGGGACGGGCGAGACGCCCATCCCACAAGAATTTCATTAAATTGACTGTAAAATTTAGGTGCCAAGCAGCTTAGCAGATCTACTTTAGTATGCGATCGCATAGGGTATGCCGCTCTTACCTTTTCCTCACACTAAGGGTTGGCTATCGCCCGATTCCGTATTCACCGCTTGAATTATCAAAACCGAGCAGGCAGCATGGTGCATTACATAATTACTTACACTGCCCATTAAAGCTTCTGTTAATCCCGTCCTACCCCGCCGTCCTAGCGCCAGCAAATCTGCTCCCCAGTTTTGAGCGGCTTCACATATACACAGGCTAGCTTCACCAACCTGGCAATCAAAGTCCGTCGCCACTCCCTGCTTGTTCGCTGTTTCGCAGTAGCTTCGCAGCATAGCCTGCGCCTCTTCCAGCCGTTTTTCCGTCAGCAGAGGGTCCGATCGATAGGTATAACCTGCAAACTCTGGATAAAAACCCATCTCCACAGGCATCGGCCCCATCGGTTCGCCGATCGTCTCGTTTGTCAGGCAATGTAGAAGCCTTAGACTGGCACCATTTGCTTTTGCTAAATCCAAAGCCCGATCGAAAACAGCCTTGCTTAAAGGCGAGTAGTCTAGCGCAACAAGGATTTTCTGAAAACCCATCTAGACCTCCAAAATCTTCCCACTTTCAAATTAGCTCAACGAAGAACTTCTGCTTTGCTTTCGTGGCATTACGTTAAATTATCAGACGTTCTAAAGCATTCACATCGGGAATGCGAAGCATATCCGGTTCCCGCTTGATCAAGCTCTTTTTCTCCATCTTCGTCAGCACTCGCGTCACCGTCTCCCGTGCCAATCCGCTCAGACTGCTCAATTCCCGGTGCGGTAAATTTGGAATTTCAGTACCCTCTGTCGTGCGCTTACCCTGCCCATCGGCCAAAAATAGTAAAGTATCTGCCACCCGCGACATACTATCGGATTCCCGCAAGCGGAGTCGGCGATTCACTTGACGCAAGCGTCGCCCCATCAACTGTGCCAGACGGACTCCCGCCATCGGCTCCGTGTAAATCAAATTAACAAAATCCTGAGCGGGTAGGTTGCCAATTATCGTAGGAGCCAGAGTAATCACGTCCGTAGAGCGGGGCACCTCATCAAGTGCCGCCATTTCGCCAAAAATCTCTCCCGTTCCCAAGATGTTCAGCGTTACTTCTTTCCCATCTAGGTTATAGGTGCGAATCTTCACCCAACCCTGTAATATAAAGTAAACCGAACTACCCCAATCATTCTCCAGCAAAATCACCTGATTTGCCGGATGGTTGCGACTGACTAGGTGGGCTGTCGCTTTTTCGACAGCCGACTCTGGTAAACCTGTAAAAAAAGGAGTAGAGCGAATTAGTGTATTCACATTTGTATTCGTTTCGCGAGGAGGTACTCGGTCTTGCATGAGGCCATTCTGTCGTTAACAGTATCTAGTGAAGTACCCCAACTAAGCTTTGCTATAGTTGGGGCTTCCAACTAGAACAAGAACTTAGGACGGTTTTATTCGTCTTTGGAATTTCCCGTCTCATCCGCTGTTGCCACCGTAGGAACTCTCTTGCGAGTGTTCGGGACTAAACCCGATGATGGTCTTACACAGCGTCCACAGGCAGCAACCCGCCTTCCGCAGGTCGTTATAAACTTTTATAAGGCAGACTCACCTTGGATTTACAAGGGTGGCACCCAAAACGTTCAATCTTGTTGCCATACCAAGCTTAACTGAGCGTGACTGGAAGGTATTGTATAACCTCATGGGATAGAAAGCACTCGTTAATTTTGATTATGCTGTCTATTCTTGCTGTTCCTAGCATACACTTTGTCTAGCATCACGTGACGATCGGCTTTGCGATATTCTTAAAATACCGGCGCAAGAAAGCCCTATCCTTTCGGCAGCCCACTACTTTAGGAGTTCTATTTTGCTCAGGAGTCCAATTTTAACTCCTTTTGTGTCTCCTGCTATACCGTGGTTAGATGGTGGTGAGAAGTCCCGTAAGCTTTGAGTATACTTAAGTACCATAAAACTGATAGGATCGTACTTACTTAAGAGCTAACTTTTTTATGTATACTTCTCACGGGCATAAATTGACAGTTTGGTAGGGCGCATTTGCACTTAAGCTGCTGAAAAAATCAAGAGTGGCAGGGGTTCCATCGTGACGTTTCAGACGGATAAAATTCAGGCAGCGATCGCAGAGATTGACGACGCACTTGGCAAAAGCCGAAAATTTAGCCTGGGTTGGTTTAATTCAGGAGCTAATGCCAAACAACGTCGGGTTTTAGAACGAGTTCGCAGCAGTCTTCAGACTCTCCAGCAACAGTTGGCTTCCAGAGGCGAAGTTGAGGTAGCCCAAACGCAAGGGGCAAAACTGGTTGGTGAAATGCCATTTGTGCAGGCTCCATCAGCGCTCCAATTTCAGTCAGTTGAAGCTGACTTGAATCGACAAAAGACGCCTCAGCAGATTTTGCAAGCAGTTGTGGAGGAGATGGGGTATCTGCGAACGTTCTACGAAAAGGCTACGACGTTGACTTCTCTGACGGAGCAATGCCAAGCAGATTTAGAAGCTTTACAGCAGCAGCGGCAAGTTTTGGTGGCCCAAATTCAGCAACTGGAGCAACAGCGACAAAATTATGCTTCGCAACTACAAGCCGAACTAAAGCAAAAAGCTTGGGGATCGCTGTCTGAGACGGAAACAAGCCAGCAGACGACTGAAAATATTTCGTCCGAGCAGGATAGCGCTTTGTCGGGGGAGGAAGTAGAGTTAGCGCCAAGGCAGGTAATACCAGATCAAACGCAAAACGCGATCGCTACTTCGGAGCTACCGTTACCTTATGCTGGCGCTGAACTAATCGTTCCGTCAATGATGATGTGGGAGCAACTCCCCACCAAACAAGAAGTTGGAGCTATAGGCGATAATACTAATTCTGCTAGTGATGAAAGCTATCCTGCCGAAGATCTTAATCAAGAAAGCCTCATCGATCGTCGTGCAGATCGAGAATTTAACCTTCTTGACATTGCTCAAAGCGCTCCTCCAGCGTGCCGTCTCGAAGATGCACCTCAGTTGAGGGAAGCTTATTATGGAACGGTAGATCCAGAAAATGAAGTAGATTTTGGGCTAAACGATCGAACTGACCAAAGCTTTGACAGCAGTGAGAAACTTCTTTCCTTGGGATCGGGAGAAATTCTTTCTTCTACTCAAAACTCTCTGGATAATATCAGAGAAAGCAGGAACCTAGAAAACTTTGAAACAATAGCAGCTCTGACTGATTTAATAGAGGCTACACCCCTGTCAGAAGCTGATTTTCTGGGAGATGAAGGGCCTCTAGCACCAGAAATGGCCGAACTTGGAGTAGGAGAAAGCCCCAGTCTGGAAGCAGGAAGTTTCCTACCAGCATCGCCAGATGAAGATTTGCTGCCAACAGGTGAGCTAGAGGGTAAGTCCAATCTAGATATTTGGCTCGCTAAGAATATGTTAGAGCAGTTGAGCGAAGATCTTTCTACGCTTGAGGGTGTTGATTCGCAATATATAAAAGAACAAGGGGATGTTTTGCAGGCAAGGGATGATTCAAAGCGTAACTCGATCGAAAATACAGAAATCGATCTCAATCAGGAGCCGATTCCGACAGCCTCAGCTTATCTCCCCAGTCGTGAAGATGGATACAAGAACTTTTCTGGTGATGGAAAAACTGATGAAGAAATCGCCGAATCACCATTGAGCTTTGAACAGCAAGTAGAAACAGCATCTGATGAAACGAAATCTGAATTACAGATCGAGTCTCATCCTCAGATCGAACAACTAGAACCGGAAATAGACTTAAATCCAGGCGATGCTGTTAGAAGAGAAGAAATTCCTTGTACGATACCAGACGAAATTTTGGCTGAATTTGACGATCTTTTTGGGGAATCACTCGAAAAAATTACCGAAAATTCAGATGCAGATCTTGATTTAGATCAACGATCGATCTCTACAGAGAATCAAGAACAGGAAAAAAAAAACTAGCGGCTAGTGAACAAACTACGAACAGTGGAGCAGGCGATCGTACCCACACACGCTCATACCCATACAGTAGCACTCCTGCCCAAGCAATACTCCCTCAGCCCCTTCCCCCACTCCCTCCCTCACTCCCTCCGATTTGGTACTTGGGAATTGACGTGGGTACAACAGGGATTTCCGCTGCCTTGTTAAATCGCTCAACTCGCCAGCTGTATCCAATTGGCTGGGTATACACAGGAGAGAGGGATTCAACCGAGCCTACCTTTCGCTTACCAGTTATGGTTTCCGAGGGTACGTTACTGCGGAACTTTAAGCCATACTTAAAAGTTGGTCTGACCTACTATTGTGCCGAAACGGATAAGTGGGAGCCTGTGTTGCAGCTGTCTGGTGCAACCACAGCGACGCTCAAAGAGATAAGTCAAATACTGGAAGGACTACTAGCTACCTTAAATCCCAAGGAATTGCAGATTTCAGAATTGGGAGAGCAAATTGAACAATCTGAAATCTCAAATCTGAAATTAGCAAAAGATACTTCATTTTTAAGCGTTAATTCTCAGTATAAGATCGCAGCAGTTGGTTTAGAGCCGGAAACGCTTCGTTTTGCCCTCTCCCAGCTGGCTGGCGCGATCGTCAGCTGTCCCGCTTACTGGCCCGAAGCTTACCGTTTCAACGTGCGCGAAAGCATCTTGGCGACTTCTTTGGTGGCGAGTCCCGATCGCATTTGCTTTGTTGAGGAAGCGATCGCATCCTTGCTTGCCGAACTCTCTTCCGATTTGTTAATAGAAAATAAAAAAGAACCGATCGCTGAGGACTTCCAACCGACATATCCAAAATTCGATCGGCGAGGTGCTACCTTGATACTCCACACTGGAGCTACTACGACAGAACTAGCTTTAGTGGATTTACCTACGGATATCCAGGATCTAACTTACGCTGACTTTAACCTCCGTAGTTTTGCTTATGCAGGCTCTTACCTCGACCAAGATATTATCTGTCAGTTGCTTTTGAATCCTGAATTTGGTTATTCACTCAGCACTCAAGATAAATTACTTAGTATTGATTTAAACTTGCCACTACCGGGTGAACCAGATTTGCCAACTCGCTACCTTTTACAACAGAGATTAGAAAGTTCTACCTTTGGACAAACTCTGTTGGAATCGGCACAATATGTGAAGCTGACATTGCCGCATCAAGACAGTTTCACATTAGAAATCGGTGCATACCGTTGGGTTTTGCGGCGGCAAGATTTGGAAAACCGTGTTTTTACGCCTTTTATTCAACGCCTGAATCGGGAACTGAACACCCAACTAGCACTGCTGGGTATACCAGTAGAAGCAATTAGTCAAGCCATTTGTAGTGGTGGAACTGCCTTGTTACCGAGCGTAAACAATTGGCTGCTCCAAAAACTCCCCAACGCTAAAATTATCCATGAGTCAGGAGTTGTAGGGGTAACTCATAAGTTGTCTCTACAGGAGTCAGAATCTAAAATCCCAAATCCCAAATCCCAAATCCCAAGGGTTGCGGTGGGACTGGCAACTTTACCTCTCTATCCTCAAGTATTTGATGAATCTAGGCAACAATATAGTGATTATTTTTTGCTGATGGAACTTCTACGGGTATTTGGGAAAGAACCGCTCTCTGTAGGGAAAATTATGCACTTACTGGAGCGCAAGGGGATTAATACCCTTGCTTGCCAAGGACGTATTTTGGCCCTTCTGGAGGGAGATCTTCCGCCTAGTCTCATTCCTTCTGAATCAGATGCGAACCTGCTGAGTCAGGATTCGTGGCAAAATCCTGACTTCCTGGCGCTTAGGGGTAAAAAACTGTTTGATAAAGAAGATAATCAAACTTATCGCCTTAATGGGGAAAATTGCGATCGCCTGCGCGATTATTTGAGAAGGGTGCTGGAGCAAACTGACCAAAAATTAGAGGAACCCTACGCGGTTTACTGGTTAGCATCGGAAGGTAAGGAAAATCAGTAGACCGAAAACTTTTGCTCTAGCGCCCGTCCAGCCTGTTGTTCTAATTGCTCAATGCGCTGCCCCATTGACGCCACCATTTTTTTGACGCTGGCGGGTGTTCTCTCCCAATCCGATGGGGGGTGAGGTTCCCTTTAAATTATAGCTAGGGACTAGGGGCTAGGGGCTAGGGGCTAGGGAAGAGGGAAGAGGGAAGAGGTTACTCCGTAAGGGATTATGGACTTCATGTAACAGTTGGAGTTGGCTTAATCGCCCTGGCGGTTGCTATACTAATTCTGACAATAAAACCTTAAAGCCGTATTCCCATAAACTTTTTGGCGGCAAACTTCCAAGGAGGGAATCTCTTCCACATTCCATAAATCTGGACTGTGTTCTACTGCGATCTCACCGTCTTCATCTAGGAGGTGATATTGTGCGATCGCATCCAACACCGACTCATACAAATCGCTGGCGTAAGGCGGATCGAAATAAATGCGATCGAACTTCTTTCCTTCCAGCATTTTCAATCGCTGCACAACATCTCCTCGCAACACCTCAAAAATCTGTCCGGTTTGGACTACCTGCTGCCAGTTTTGTTGTACAATAGCACAGGCGCGACTTGATTTTTCAATTCCCACCACATAACTAGCACCCCGACACAAAGCCTCCGCACCCATCGATCCTGTACCCGCACACAAATCTAGCCACCGACAATCTTCAATTGTGCCTTGCCAAATGTTAAAAACAGCCTCCCGCACTCGTGCTAAAGTAGGTCGGGTGGCTTGACCAGGCAAAGTTTTCAATTGGCGATTACCGTAAATTCTCAGACTCATAACAGAAACGAAAAAAATATTAATATTTGCTGCCAACTTCACAAGCTTAAATATCTTATTGGTTAGTCCATCACAAATCGGGAAAAACTTATTTATGACTCAGACATACATTGTCAAAAAAGGAGACACTCTGGCGCAGATAGCCGAAATGTTCTACGGAACTCGTAATTGGAAACCAATTTACGAAGCGAATCGTAAATTAATTGGGCTTGATACCAATACAATTGTTCCCGATCAACAACTTGTCATTCCCGACTTATACACTGTTCAAACTGGAGACACTTTGACGCGGATAGCCAAGAGTTACTACGGAAATCCATTCGATTGGCCTCGAATTTACCGGGCAAATCGCGATGTAATTGGGGACAATCCTCGCCAAATTATTCCCGGTCAACTACTTGTAATTCCCTATTAGAAACTATTGATAGAACAGGATTCAGTAATACTTACTGATGCCTTTTTAGCTTCTACAGGCGAAGCATTCGGGCATAAAATATAGGGGTAGGCGATAGATTTTCTACCCGAATGCTTCGCCCCTACTATTACTATTTCTACTCCTGCTATTTTCACTAGACGAGAACAGGACTTTGTACTTGCACCACGAAATTAGACAGAATTTGTAACCCAGTAGTAGAAGATTTTTCGGGGTGAAATTGGACTGCCATTAAGTTATTTCGGGCAATTGCAGCTGTCACTTTTTGACTGCCGTGGGTCACAGTAGCGGCGCAAACTTTGGGGTCAACTGGGTCAACATAGTAGGAATGGACGAAATAAACCCAAGACTCAGAAGACAAACCTTGCCAAAGTGACACATTTGGTTGGGTAAACTCCAGTTGATTCCAACCCATATGGGGAATTGTGAGTCCGGGTTCGGCGCGAAACCGTCGCACAATACCGGGGATAATGCCTAAACCAGGTTCATTGCCTTCTTCGCTACGATCGAATAAAATTTGTAGACCCAGGCAAATGCCTAAGAAAGGTTTGCCGGAAGCTAGAGCCTGTTTGATTGGTTCGACTAAACCGCGCGATCGCAATTGTTGCACAGCTGGGTCGAAAGATCCCACTCCCGGCAACACCACTGCATCCGCCTGCTCGATATCTCTTGGAGAATCAGTTATCTTAGGGATTGCACCAGCTTTCTCCAACCCTTTGCAGACTGAGTGCAGATTCCCCATGTCGTAATCCACAACAGCGATAAGTGACATCGATCCATTCCCCTTATTGAGTCTTGATGACTGTCTCCATTTTAGTTGTATATGACTAAAAAAATCCTGCTGACATCATTTACCACCTGGCTACCCCATCAAAAGTCTAATTCATCTGATGATTTATTGATAGAATTTGCCAAAAGTACACATAGGAATCCTCCCGTTGCCACATCGCCATCTTTAACTTTTTTGAGGCAATTGCCGGTTGATGTTCAGCAAGCAAGCACTCGTGCGATCGCCCAAATAGACTCAATCAACCCCGATATTATCATCTGCTGTGGCATGGCAGAGTCACGCCAACAACTCACTGTGGAATCTAATGCTACCTCAGCAAAGGATATGATTAAAACTTGGGTAAATATCGAGCAATTAATTGCAGATTTAAAAGTAACAGAGATTAGTCACGACGCCGGTAAATTCGTCTGTGAAGGACTTTATTATTCAATCTTAAAATACTTGCGCGATCGCAAACTAAACATCTGGTGCATCTTTGTCCATGTCCCGATTATAACTCCAGATAATATGGTTAGTATTAAGACGGATTTCTCAGTAATAATCGACAGGTTACCACTTTTAAACTGAAGCCACACATCCAATTGAAAATTTATGAAGTTGGTTAAAGTACACTGATTGGTAAAGCTTTCAAATTTTAGATTTCAGATTTCCTAATCAACTCAGCACGCGGCGCGAAAGCACTACATAGCGAACCATTAACCAAAAATTTTAAATTTGAAATCTAAAATCTGAAATTCTCAGTAAATTCTATTTTCCAAACCCTGTGGCTTCCTTTTTTGGCGCTTTGGGTTTAGACTTAGATTTGTTAACTTCTGCCACAGCTTCTTGAAACAGATTGTGCAAATGTTCGGGAACACTCGCAATTTCTGGTAATTCTGGTTCCAGTGGTTTATTAAATTCCTGAAGCAAACTGTCTAAATTGCTTTCCAGACTAAAATTCGGACGCCCTAAAACTCCTTCCAACACCTTTGCCAACTGAACTGGGTACTGTTCCGCTAACCGATGCCAAATGAAAACATTAATTGTAGGTTCTTCTAAGTAGTGGCGAATTAGTTTTTCAGCATTAGGGATACTTTGCCAATCTTCTGCTTCTAAAATTCCCTTAAACTTAGTATAAGTCGGCAGAAACATCTGTCCCCAGCGGGGATGAGCGAGAACTGTCACTTCTTCAGCTTTTTTCAGGTTGTCAGGCAACTCAACTTTGGGCATCATCATTTTTGTATTTCCCTTTTTGCCAAATAATTGGGAAACTGTTTTTGAATCAGCACCAGCTTCTTCAGCCGCAGCTTTAATTTCTTCTTCTGAAATGCCAGCTTCTTTAGCTATTTCTTCCAGCGATTTAGAATCATCAATACCTGCTGCTGCCAGCCTTCGCTTAGTCATTACTTCTTGAAATTCACTCAGCTTTTTGTTTAGCTGATAACCCGGCATAATCAGTTCATCGCTGCCGAAAAAGTCAACAAAGTCCTGATGAAATTGCTCTACAGACTGCCACGCTTGCTCTAGCAATTCGGGAGCATCGCTGTAAAGATGTTTCTTGTGGTTCTGCTTAAAGTTACCAATTGCTACTGCCAATTTAGGTTTGCCTAAATTACCCATTGGCGAACAAGGGCCAGAAAACATCCAGTAGCTATCGCTAACAGGAGAAATGCGGGTGAGTAAAATTTCTCCTAATTTAAACGAAGCCATTTCCTCTAGTGTGCGGGGGTCGTTTGGCTTGACAATATAATTCTTGGCTGTAAGCCAGTTTATTAGCTCAAAGCCATCTGGTAGAATTTGGGTAACAGCAAATAAGCCAAGAAAGCTGCGTCGCCAGTTGTTGAGAAGAGTGCGATCGCTTTCTGATAATTCTGGCTGACTTTCCAAAAACAAATCCAGCGGTGTCTTATCCCCGACTTTCCCCTCAGTGATAAAGGTATCAATTAGCAGGTTTTTCTCGTCAGCAGCATCATAGCGATTGTCTTGAGATTTTGCATTGACAGCAAAGTAAGACTCCAGCGCTACCGCCAAGTCTCCTTCCGCCTCAAGGACAAATTCGATTAAATCTTGTTTGAGTTGGCGCGATCGTTCCAGAATAGCATCCACAAGCTGACCTCTAGGTTACAATCTTGTATATTAAGGCAAAAACAACGCTATCGCTCGTACATACTCGCTGATTTCCGCAGCTTTTCTATTTATTAGCATAAGCAATAGCACAGAAAACGTTTTTGGGAACTTAAAAGTAAATGGGTTATTGAAAATAACTATTCGCCTGGTTGTGGAAAGTAAAGGTTTTCCCGCATCCTTCGCTGTTCAGGATCAAGACACTCATCTGGCCCAAAGCTGGATAAAGGGTTGCATCTGGAAGATTGAGCCGAAGACTGTAGTTGCTGCGTGATTGATGCTGCATTGCACAGTGTTATGGTGGTTCTTCCCTCCATCCGGCAAAAAGGCACCTCTGCTGCATAACTACTATTAGGCTGGTCGAAAAAAGGCTCTGTACGAATTACGCGGATAGGAAGATTTACTCTGCCTCTAGATTCAACAGGTCTGCCGTTAGAATACAACTGTGCAGGAACAGCTTGTGTGCTGTTTCTATCTGGAATCCAGACGTATACATCTCTACCCATTGCTGCATCAGCTAGTAAGCAACCAAAGCTTAATGGCAAAAGCGCACCCAACCCTAATAGTGAAAATTGTTTAAATTTCATCATTATTTTTTTGTGTAAAAATTTATTCTGCTTAGTCTAACCGCTAAAATAGTAGAAATAAGCAGAAAAGTCAATACATATTTACAGTTTGCAATAAATTAACTTCTCTTAGTTAGTGGGGAGCAACGAAGTGCTAATCCCTATCAGGGATTGAAATATAACAGCCGCTAGTCATTAGCTTACAAATAAATCAAAAGCTCTCTTCCTGGATTAAGAAAGAGAGCTTTTGCTATGAATATTAACCTGGCACCGAGCTATTTTCCCAGGCAGTTACCCACCAAGTATCTTCGCCGCAGCAGCGTTTCACCACCGAGTTCGGGATGGGTCGGCGTGGTTCCACCGCGCCAAAAGCACCAGGAAAACTGTGAGGGCAGAGCCCTGAAGACTGCACAGCAACGTTAAATAATTGAGGTCAAGCCCTCGGTCGATTAGTACGCCTCGGCTGCACCCATTACTGAGCTTCCACCTAGCGCCTATCAACAGGTAATCTACCTGAGACCTTACTGGATTACTCCATGAGAG
>NZ_JAIQZN010000189.1 GCF_023333585.1 Argonema antarcticum A004/B2 | reverse complement strand
GATGGATGAGCGATTATCTGTGTTGGCGGATTAATTATCTCGTCTACCAATTAATCATGCCTGCGAATTAATCCCCGCCTGCGAACCAGCCCGCCTGCGAATCAATTCGCAGGCTAATAGCAGAAGTCCTCTGAAGAGGACTGAATAATGTGGAGAATTCAGTCCGTTTGAACGGACTTTCGCTATTAGCCTGGAAATTGATTTTCAGGCGGGTCTGATGGATGAGCGATTATCTGTGTTTGTAAATAAATGTTTAATCATTAGTGGAGCTTGCCCAAGATTACCAAAATAGTGTAAAATTATGCCAATGTAAATAAAAAAGGTATTTTTATGCCTCTTTGGCGGCTTTATTATCATATCGTTTGGGCAACAAAAGAACGCCAACTGCTAATCGATCCAAAGAAAGAACCTGACCTTTATAATTATATTATTGGTAAAGCTGATTCACATCGTTGTATTGTTCATGCGATCGGCGGCATAGAAGACCATATTCATTTAGTAGTTTCTATTCCTCCGACTCTTTCAATTGTAGATTTTGTTAAACATATCAAAGGTAGCAGTTCTTATGAGATGAATCAGCTTTTACCGAGTTCGGGAGTAAAATTTGGTTGGCAACGTGGGTACGGGGTGTTTTCTCTGGGACGCAAGCAATTGGATGAGGCTGTGGCTTATGTGAAGAATCAGAAACAGCATCATTTAGAAGGAACGATTATTGCTGCTTTGGAACGAGAAACGGATGAAGATGATGGGGTAATAGAGTCCGATCGCATTATATAAATACACCTGCTAAAATATATATTATGAGTCGGGCGATCGGAGTTAAACTAGAAACAGCGTTGTAGGAGAATACCATGCAAGCTTACAAACTCAAGGGAAAAGTCGATGATGCTGGTAACTTAGCGGTTACTGAACCTGTTAAAATGTCACCAGGAGATGTGGAAGTAATCGTTTTGCAAACGATTGAGACGATTGAGAATGAGAGGGTGGGTAAAAATGAACCACAAGCTGCCAAACCTAAAAGAAAACTCCCATGCAGAGTAGAAGCATTTAGAGACTTGTTTGAAAATACCGAACCCGCACCCCCTGACTTCGATCCAGATCAAGCTCGGTGGGAAGCTTTGAAGGAAAAACATAATCTATGAAACTCCTCCTTGATACCAATATTAGCATAGATTTTGCCCTTGAGCGACAGCCTTTTTATAGCGAAAGCGAGCAGGTTTTCTTGTTTGCTCAACAAAGGCAAATTGAAGGTTACGTCTCAGCATCAACTTTTGGCGACCTTTACTACATTATTCGGAAGAATAAAGGTCGAGACTGGACACTCACTTTCTTAAATAGATTGGCTACTATTTGTCAAGTAGCTACAGTGGATCAATCTGTAATCTCAATGGCACTAACTGCCAACTTCAGGGATTTTGAAGATGCGATACAATACAGCACTGCTATGGTGAATCAATTGGATGCGATCGTAACACGCAATCCGGCAGATTTTCCTGTTTCTACGCCTCGAATTATGTCTCCGGCGCAGTTGATTCAGGAGTTAACTAATTTCTCCTAATTTTGGCCTAACGACTAAAGTCGCGGCTACACAAACAAAGCCTGCGTCGGCAGGTTTAAAAGAAAGGTAAGGTCAATTATACCTTGACTCTGACCCCACCGCTGCCAAAGACACGCTGCACAGCTAAACTGGAGTGGGGCTCAGTCGCTAAGTTACAAAGGCGCTAACCTGGAAAATGTACCCGATCGCATTTTGTTAATCCCGCCATACCTCTCCTGTGTCACAGAGTCAATCCCACATGAAGTTACATTTTTATTTTGATTCCGAAAATAATCGCCATAAATCTTTTGAGTTACCCGGTTCCCGCCCCCATTACAATCCAGATAGACCGGGACAGGTAGAACATATCTTCCTAGACTTGGCGCTAGATATTCCCAACCGCACCTGCCAAGGCACTTGTAGCATCAGATTAGCGCCTGTGCGGAGTGCGATCGATCGTTTAACCTTGGATGCGGTAAACCTGAATATCCAGTCTGTGCAGGTGGACGGTTTGGCCCAGGATTTTGACTGTGACGGGGAACAACTGCACATCAAACTTGCCACACCGACGCAGGTAGGCAAGCAGATCGAGATTGCGATCGCTTATACTGCCCAAAAACCCCAGCGCGGCATTTACTTCATCGGGCCAGACAAACACTACCCTAACAAACCCGTACAAGTTTGGACTCAAGGCGAAGATGAAGATTCCCGCTTCTGGTTTCCCTGCTTCGACTATCCCGGACAGCTAGCAACTTCAGAAATTCGCGTCCGCGTTCCCAAACCGTTGATAGCTATCTCCAACGGCGAACTAATTAATACAGAAGATGTTGGCGAAGACAAAATTTATCACTGGTTGCAGAAAGAAGTTCATCCCACTTATCTGATGACTTTGGCAGTCGGAGATTTTGCCGAAATTCAAGATACTTGGAATAGCAAACCCGTAACTTATTATGTAGAAAAAGGTCGGGAAGAAGAAGCCCGCCTCACTATGGGCAAAACGCCCCGCATGATTGAATTTTTCAGCGAAAAATTTGGCTATCCTTATCCTTTTCCTAAATACGCACAAGTTTGCGTGGATGACTTCATTTTTGGGGGGATGGAGAACACCTCGACAACGCTGCTGACAGACAGATGTTTGATAGATGAAAGGGCATCTTTGGATAATCGCGGTAGCGAAGGTTTAGTCGCCCACGAACTCGCCCACCAATGGTTTGGAGATTTAGTGGTGATCAAGCATTGGTCTCATGCTTGGATCAAAGAGGGGATGGCGACTTATTCTGAGGTGTTGTGGACGGAAAGCGAGTATGGTTTGGAGGATGCGGCATACTATCGGTTGAATGAGGCGCGTAATTATTTTATCGAAGATAGCAGTCGTTATCGTCGTCCGATCGTTACTCATGTCTACCGAGAAGCGATCGAACTTTACGATCGACACCTCTATGAAAAAGGTGCCTGCGTCTACCACACAATCCGCGCCGAGTTGGGAGATGAGTTGTTTTTCCGGGCAATTCATACTTTTGTTCGCGATAATGCCCACAAAACTGTGGAAACTGTAGACTTGCTGCGGGCGATCGAAAAAACTACCGGACGCAATTTGCTGTTTTTATTTGACCAGTATGTTTATCGCGGCGGACATCCAGAATACAAGGTTGCCTATTCCTGGGATGGCGATAGCAAGCTGGCTAAAGTGACAGTCACTCAAACTCAGGCAAAAGAAGGCAATAATGGTAGTGATAGCGGGTTGTTTGACCTGAAGATTCCGATTGCTTTCGGCTATACCCAAGAAGACAAATTTAAAGAGTTTAAAACTTTTACGGTAAGAGTACACGAACGGGAACAAACTTTTTACTTCCCGTTGGAAGAGAAGCCGCAGTTTGTCAGTTTCGATCTGGGAAATCACTATCTGAAAACTGTGTCTTTGGAGTATGCAGTTGCTGAACTGAAAGCGCAGTTGCAATTCGATCCCGACCCAATCTCGCGCATCTACGCGGCTGAGACTTTGGCGAAAAAAGGCGGGTTAGAGGCGGTAAAAGCGTTATCAGATTCACTGGAAAAAGATGCTTTTTGGGGTATTCGCGTCGAAGTTGCCAAACAGCTAGCTGAAGTTAAACTTGACCAAGTAGGCGAAATCCTACTAAAGGGTTTAAACGATGAAAACCCCTTAGTTCGCCGCGCTGTGGTGGAAGCTTTGGCTAAAATTAAGACAGCCGAAAGCTACAACGCTGTGAAACATCTCCTGGAAAAAGGCGACCCCAGTTACTACGTGGAGGCGTCAGCTACCCGCACAATTGGGGGAATGGTAGCATCACCCATCCTTAAAGATAAGGAAGATGAAGCGATCGCACTCCTTAGCCGTACACTGCGAGAAAAAGCTGGCTGGAATGAGGTAGTGCGGATTGGTGCGATCGCAGGTCTGTGTCAGTTAAAAACTTCACCAGTAGCCCTCGATCTGATTTTGGAATACACTTACCCCGGCATCCCCCAAGCTTTGCGCCTAGCAGCAATTCGCGCTTTGGGTGCGGTTTCCACAGGTCAGACGCCGAACAACGTTGATTGGATTATCGAACAGTTACAAGAGTTATCCAGAGAAACTTTCTTCTTAACACAGGTAGCCGTTGTTACAGCGTTGGGACAGATGGAAACAGCCAAAGCTATCCCAGTACTGAACTCTTTGGGCTCAAGTACACCGGATGGGCGCGTCCGCCGTATCGCTGAGGAAGCAGTGCAAAAAGTCCAGCAAATTGCTGGTACTGACCAGTCCGTCAAACAGCTGCGCGAAGAACTCGACCAGTTGAAAAAATCAAATCAGGAATTGATGAGTCGTTTGGAGAGTCTCGAAGCGAAGTCAAAATCAAGCTAAGCTGTCCCACGCAATATTTCTTGTTTCGCCCCCCAGCCCCCCAAATCTGGGGGGAAGTAATCTCCGGTTCCCCCAGATTTGGGGGGGGTTAGTGCGTAAGTCCAGTCCTCGTTAACTACCCCTTTTTCTTAAAGCCCGCCTGCGCGGGCTTAGTTTGTGTAGCCACGACTTTAATCGTCGGATAATTCGTTCTCTGATAAGCTAACACGCATCTAATTCGGATATTTCTAATCCGGCAATCAAACCTTCAATTCCTCTCCCACTCCCCCA
>NZ_JAIQZN010000016.1 GCF_023333585.1 Argonema antarcticum A004/B2 | reverse complement strand
GTGGCAGAGTGGGAGAGGCGAAAAGAAATAAAAATGTTCTTAGGTGAACAAAAGCATAGCAACTCCGAAAGAGCCAGCTATTTGCATCGATAAGCTGGATCTAGATCCCCGATTTCTTGAAGAAGTCGGGGATCTGGGCAGCAAATTTTGCTTAACTTAGTGCCATTCGGTTCTCAACCCCCCCAGTACGGGGATCGCCCAGCCCACGGCGATCCCCGCAACTTCAGTTAGAGATTTAGATTAGTGGTAAGTCAATGATTAGCATCACTACAAAGAAACTTTAGGGTCACATTGATTTGAGCGTCATATCACCAAACTAGAAGAATAGCGTCAAGCTTTATGAATGCTTTCGATCGCACGACGCTTTCCAGAAATGGAAGATATTGAATCATATAAAGTTCCCACCCGTAAAAAAATGTACCCTAAAGCCCACTGGCAGCCCGTTTCCATCGAAGCCCTTACTGGTCAGATCATGGTTTCTGGCAAGATGACTGTCCACGATCGGTATCAGATCAGATCTGCCTTATTAACTGATTCACTCAGCGAAGGAGAGCAAATCTTGATTAACCGGCTACTTTATGGCATCAGACATGGATTGCTGACCGTTCTCGATTAAATCCGATCGTGCAAAGCACCGCCCTTGCAGCGTCTTAAAAAGGCTCATGGGAAAAGCGATTCGTTTGACCGCTACGCCACAACTAGATTGGCCAAACGTATAACTCACCTTGTGACCAAAATCACTTTGATGCTAAAGTGACGTCACATCTGCTCTAGCTCTAGAATCACTGCCCCAAAAGCTTACAGTCACTATAAGATAAACCCTCCTGTCACTTAATAGTTTTCAGGAATAATTCATAGTGAGAATATGAAGTTCTAGGGGTCAAGATGTCAAATAAATCGCTTCTCCCACAAATTACTGTTAACTCAACGCAGGTTTTGACCCAATTGAGTAGCGGACAGTTGCTGACGATCGATCCTCGTCGCCGGGGTGGGTTGATTGTCTGCAAACGCCACCACGCAGAATTTGCGGGGCCAGGGTCAGCAGTCGGCGGTGTGTGCGACATAGACTCTAGTAAGGTCATTCCCGTTGGCGATTTGGGTTTAACTCATCCAGAGTCTTATCAAGAGAGGCAGAAAGCTTATGCCATGAGGCAAAAATGGTTTCGCTTCACTCAAAAGGCGATGGAGAGTTCAGTCCCCCTACAGCGGGCACAGGCAATTTTATTTCTGCTAGATAAATATTTCGGCTTTGAAACAGTCAACCATCTGCCGGATGAGGTATTAGGCCAGCTGGTAGGAGTTTTGCCGAAAACTATGAAGATGGGACGCCAGTGTATGGCGAATTTGCCCCAAAGCAAACAACAGGATGCCAAACTTGTGCGGGTGTAACCAATATTATTCTTGATATAGCAACCGCTCTCGTCGGTTAGGACAACTCCAACTCTTACCTCTGGTGCTTCCATCCCTTACTCCGTAACCATTTTCCCTCTTCCCTCAACGCTAGCCCCTAGCCCCTAGTCCCTAGTCCCTAGCTATAACGCTAGGCTAGAGCCAGCCAGCCCCACACAAACACCGCAGTTGCCAAAAAGCTTAAAGACATCATTATACCGGCGGGCATGAATTTACGGGTACGAATCAGACGGGTAATAAAAACTACTACCAAAACCGCTCCTATCACAATTGCTATTGCCAAACCCGTTTCCGGTTTTGTCGTGCTAAAAAACCATGCAGCTAGAAGAGCTGCACCGCTAACCAGACCAGTAATTAGCGACATTTTGCTTTTTGCTTTGATGTAGCCAAATACACCACCCAAAGCAACGGCTAAAGCATAAACTAGAATAGACCAGACTGCGATTCTATCCATGATGGTTGTTTTAAATTAACCTTAATTAGGAGGTTAGGTGTTATGACTTTACACGATTTGGGAATGCTGTTGCTACTACTAAGCCCCGGTCTTTTACTTTCGCTTCTAATCATGGTTTCTTTCGCGGCTGGGGGCTGATGGGTAACTGGACTCAAAACCTGAAAGGATTGCTAAATTTGTTTTTGCAATCCAATTGTCCTTTATGTCAGCGCCCGACGCCTCAAGAATTTTGTCAAGATTGTCAGCGACAGCTCGAACGCTGTCAAATGCCCAAACCTGACATATTATGGCGTCCAGAACGGCCTGTTTTTGCTTGGGGTGTGTATGGCGGGGCGCTCAAACGGGCGCTGAAAGTTCTGAAATACGAAAATCAACCCTGGGTGGCTCAGCCTTTGGGGTATTGGCTTGCTGAAGCTTGGTTAAAGTCTTCCCTTGCTGCTGGTACAAAGCTAACGGTGGTGCCAATTCCACTTCATGCTCAAAAGCTGCGGGAAAGAGGTTACAATCAGGCAGAGTTGCTGGCAGAGGGTTTTTGCAAGCTAACTGGGTTGCCTTTACAACGGCATGGCTTAGAACGGGTGCGCGATACGAAAGCGCAGTTTGGCTTGTCTGCGGTAGAGCGAAAACAAAATCTGGCTGGGGCGTTTGAATTGGGAAAAGATTTCGATCGCACTCGTCCTGCTGCACCCATTCTGTTGTTAGATGACATTTATACGAGTGGGGAGACTGTACAGTCTGCTGCTGATACGTTGCGCCAACATGGAATTCGAGTGTATGGCACAGCTGCGATCGCCTCCCCACAGCAAGCTATTTCTCTTGAGCGCACTAAACCTGTAAACTAAGCCAACGACTAGCTACAGTCATCTGTATAATTGACAAATTCGCTTTTTTTGCCAAAATATACCGCTCCATCATGATTCAAGCTTTTGTTGCTCGTTTTAGCCAAGTCCTGCTTGTTCCTGCAACTCTGCTAGCAGTTGGTATGAGTGCCATAACAGTTCGGGCTCAAAGCCAGTTGTATAACCCGATCGTCTTACCTGCTAATAATGAAATTACGGACAACCTGTCGGACAAAGATATTCCTACGGGGCAGGGCGGGTTTGCCCGCGACTATGCTGTGACTTTGACCGCTGGTGATAATGTGGCGATCGATATCACATCTGATGGCTTTGACACAATTGTCACGTTGCTGGCTAAAAACGGCACGACGGTGGCAGAAAATGATGATGGGCCAGACGGCAGCACTAACTCGCTTCTGTTCACGCGCATTAAAGATGCCGGTACTTACATTATTAGGGTGCGGGCTTTTGGTGAAACTGCTGGTGGTGAATTTAAGCTCAAGGTAACGCGCCTGCGACCGATTTAGTCAAAAGTCAAAAGTCAAAAGTCAAAAGTCAAAAGTCAAAAGAAAAAAAGGGCTAGGGAAGAGAGTAAATTTGAGATTTGAGATTTGAGATTTCAAATTAAATTGAAATCTCAAATCTCAAATATGAAATGACAGGGGGCTTCATTCTTCTAAAGTCCAGTGAGGAGACAGAGTAATAACGCTTCAGTCCACTCCACGACAGCTCCATAAGTATCGCCGGTATGACCGCCTAATTTGTGATTAAACCAGGCACCTGTGAGAACGGCGATCGCACTTCCGCCAAAAGCCATACTAGCTGCTATCAACCAGCTGCGATCGTCCAAAATGAGTAAAAACCCGCTCAATCCTAGCAGGGCAAGGAATCCCGGCACCAAATCGTAGGCTGAATGGTTTGATTCCTTGTGAATTGCGCCTTTACCTGTGGGCTTGAGGTAGGGATAGCAAATGATTGCCACCAATTGCCCCCAGCGTCCCCAGCCAGCCGCTGCCATCAAAGCTAACCAGCGGTGGGATTCTATGTCTGCCAGGGCAGATGTTTTGAGTAGCAGGAGTGCGATCGCGGCCATCGCGCCAAAAGCACCCGTAACGCTGTCAGACATTACCTCCAGGCGACGTTGCGGATCTGGCACCGCCAGTCCATCAGCAGTATCCATTGCACCATCAAGATGCAGTCCGCCCGTCAGGGCAATTCCAGCCACTACCACCAAAGCAGACTTAGTGAGTGCGGGCATACCTAGCAAATGCAGTCCAGCATCTAGCAGCCCCAAAATTCCCCCAATCATCAGTCCGACCAGTGGTGCGAGGCGGGCTATGCCCCGAAAAGCCAGCGTCCAGGAGGTTGGGACGGGCAGACAAGTATAAAAAGCGATCGCAGCTGCAAGTGTACTTGTCTGCTGATGCCAAAACCGAAGAACCCGTTCCACCCAGCGTCTATTAATCATTCGTGACATCTTCCCCCGCTAAATCAAAGATTATAGCGGGGGCTTCCTGCTTCACAATAGGACATTCCTAGTTTTTTTACGGGGAGTCGGCTCTTACTTGTCCACAGGCGTAAATTCGGGTGTAGCCCACCCTATTTGGAGAGTATAATTATTGGTTCTGAAGCTTTTAGCCATTGTTCAACCATTATTTTCAACCTATTTAACGAATCGTGGTCTCCCGTTCGACCTTTTTACAGGCTGGCTAGTTTTGAAGCGGCTGTGGTTTACAAACCAGACAATTTTAAGCCTTGGTTTTCGGCATCGCTCAAAAACATAGCATAAATTACCACTCCCGTCAACACTCTCGCCCTAAATAACTATGACAGGACTTACGCAGGGACGCTAAATATGGTGGATGGTGCGTTACGCTATCGCTAACACACCCTACAGATAGAGGCTTTGCGTAAGTCCTGTATGAGTAACTTTAGCCAAGTATTTTGCTATTTAGTCAACCTCCCACCGCCGCTACTTTTACCTGTTGAGTCCGCGCATTCAGTATTTCCCGCAGTAAATTACGTAAATTTAATGATGGGTTGCTTAAAAAATCTAGGATAAGATAGTTTCGTCCATACTGCTTGTCTAGCAGGCATTCGCAAAATCTTTGTTGAGATTGCCAGCCAATTTCATTTTTTCTCACGATTTTCACACTTGAGCTGCCCCTAACCTTATATACCCGCTGGCAAGTATTTATTTAATTTATAGGTCGCACGCTTTCTCTCTCAAAGATTAACTTGGTCTGTAGGGCTTGACCCTGCTGTTGCATTTAACCATTTCCTGTCAATATAAAGGCTCATCGAGACCAGAGGCATTTTACTTATGAGTCAAGATCAATTTCCTAGCCAGCTGCCTGCCCCCTGTATTATAGATACCGGGATAATCATTCACAAGTTAGATATGCGGAGACTTTTAACGGATTTGCACCATGTCCGTTATCTCCACATCCAGGACGATCGTTTACATAGTGAGGGAGAAGGGTATGTGCTGGACGTTTTTGCCGATCCCCGTCGGGCAAGTATAGTTGCCAATCATGCGCTTTATCTAAACGTCTATAGTTTTGATTACCTAGAGCTGCAACAGTCGCTAGAGTGCGAATGTTATTTCGATCTGGTGCAAGAGAATCGCCGATTGCGACTTATTCCGCTCTCGAATCGGCTGCAAGAAAGAGGAACTGCGAATTTAAACGATGCTGACCTGGAAGCAGTCGTGGATCAAGTTCTTTCAGCTAAGTGGGATCTTAATATTGACGATGATAGCGATTACTCGTTTTAAGTGTTTGGATTGAATTAATTTTGAGTTCCAGTTTTAAATTTCAATGTCAGGCTTGCTGCTCCCATACCCAGGCGCGAGCTGGAGTTTTTTTGACGCCTCACGGGCTGGTAGAAACGCCTCGTTTTATGCCGGTGGGAACGTTGGCTAATGTCAAAACTGTGACAGCGGCTCAATTGCAGGCTACAGGGGCGCAGATGGTGTTAGCGAATACTTATCATCTGCATCTCCAACCGGGAGAAGGTATTGTGGCAGGTGCTGGTGGTCTGCATCGGTTTATGGGATGGAATGGGCCGATGCTGACTGATTCCGGTGGCTTCCAGGTATTCAGTTTAAGTAAAATGCGTAAAATCACGGAAGAGGGGGTAACTTTCCGTTCTCCTCGTGATGGAAGACTGATTGAATTGACGCCGGAGCGATCGATCCAAATTCAAAATACGCTGGGTGCTGATGTAATTATGGCGTTCGATGAGTGTCCGCCTTATCCCTGCGAACGGGAAGTTATGGAGGCGTCTGTAGCCCGCACCTACCGCTGGTTGGAACGGTGTATAGGGGCTCATCAGCGTGCCGATCAGGCTCTGTTTGGGATTGTTCAGGGAGGTGTTTATCTGGATTTGCGACAGTCAGCTGCTGCATCTCTGGCCCAGTTGGATTTGCCCGGTTATGCGATCGGCGGTGTAAGTGTGGGGGAACCTCCTGAATTGATTGAAAAGATTGTCAAAGCTACGACACCACTGCTACCGCCAGAAAAGCCTCGTTATTTGATGGGGATTGGTACTTATCGAGAAATGGCACAAGCTATAGCTGCTGGTGTGGATCTGTTTGACTGCGTGATTCCGACGCGGTTTGGGCGTCACGGTGCTGCTTTGGTACAGGGGGAACGCTGGAACCTGAGAAATGCTCAGTTTCGGGAAGATTTTACGCCTTTGGATGCTAGTTGTGCTTGTTATACCTGTCAGAACTTCAGCCGCGCTTATTTGTGTCATTTGGTGCGAGCGAAGGAGATTTTAGGTTACACTCTGCTGTCGATTCACAATCTCACGGAACTGGTGAGCTTTACCCAGCGGATACGAGAGGCGATTTTGTGCGATCGCTTTACGACGGAATTTGCCCACTGGCTTGCTCCCGCACCGGCATCAGCGTGAGCTGCTCATGTTAAGATCTATGGCGATTATGAAATTTGTGTTGGAGAGGAAGGTTAATACATGGAAGCAGCGCTCTTGTTAGCAAAATTGCCCGAAGCTTTTTCAGTCTTCGATCCTTTGGTAGATGTTCTACCTGTGATTCCCGTGTTTTTCCTGCTGTTGGCTTTCGTTTGGCAAGCGGCTGTTGGTTTCAGATAAGCCGATATTATAGTATCATCGAAAAACAAAAGGGTGGCTATTCCAGAAATGGGGTAGCCGCTTTTTTTGGTGCGATCGCCACCCAGAAACCCGGTTTCTTCAAGAAACCGGGTTTCTTTTTGGATTTTGGATAAACATCTACATCTCGCTGACGTAATCCAGTTTTAATTTGTCGAGCTAGGAAATAACTCCAAGTCGGCGGTTGTCCAACGTACTTTGTCTGCTATTGTGGGGGAAATAGGTGAAGTCCAGGTTGCTTGTGATTATACATTTTTAGCTCAGATGTTTGGCGATCGGAGCAGGCTTTCTTTATTTTATGATAGCAGCGATCGACAAGTTGCTCTCAACGGTTTTCATCAAGGCGTAGTTGTTCAGATTGAAACTGAATTAGGAAGAATTGAAACAGTTTTTGATCACCTATATCCTGACGGAATTCCTAAACAGGAGTGGCTCAATAGTTTTGGCGGGCCTTTGGTAGAAGATTTTAATGGCAAATTTACGGTGACGGAAACACAGCTTTAATTTGGCTATAATTTATATAGTTGATAAATTGAATAGGGAGAGGTTCGCGATGGATTATCTAGGTGATGTGCTAGAAAAAATCAAAAACAAACCTGCCGCCTATTTGGGTAGACCCTCAATCGTTTGTCTTCAGGCTTTTTTATCGGGATATAATGTAGCGCAGTACCAACTTGGTGTACCTTTAACAGCAGAAAACCCGCTGGATGGATTTCAAGAATGGATTCAGCAAAAATTTGGGATAGAATCTTCTCAATGTTGGGCTAACATAATTTTGTTCTTTTCTCAGGATGAGAGGGATGCACTAGATAGATTTTTTGAATTATTTGAAGAATTTCAACAATAGGAAAAAAGTTCGGCAAGTACTGTTTTTGATAGGGAGATACTGTTATGATAGAATTGAGTGTTGCTGATTTTGAGGCAAGTCTGAATCAAATTCTCAGTCAGGTGGAACGGGGAGAAGAAGTGATTATTACTCGTCAAGGAAAGGCGATCGCTAAATTATCTACTATTGGGCAAGAATTAATCGATCGCTCAAACGTTCCTGGAAAGATTAAGGGAAAGCTGAAATCCCGATCTCAGCTGAGGAGAACCCAACCAATAGCTGCAACCAGTAGCCTAGAAACTTTGCAAACTCTACGCAGTGAGGCTAGGTATTGATTTATTTAGATACCAGTTTTCTAGCTCCCTTTTATATCCACGAAGCTACTAGCGATCGCGTTGAGGATGTGTTGCTAGGTGTTCCTGCTGGTGAGTTAGCAATTAGTGATTGGACGCGGGTGGAGTTTGCTAGCCTATTAACCCGTCGAATTCGCATGGGAGAATTAACCCAGGAAATAGTAGAAGAAACCATGAGAGCGTTTCAGGCTGATGTTGCGGAATTTTATGCCATATTTGAAGTTAACACAGAGGATTTCGAGCGAGCAACTCAGTTTTTGTTGCAAGGCAATACGGGGTTACGCGCTGGCGATGCACTGCATTTAGCTATTGGCTACAATCGTAAGGTAGAAAACATTTTATCGCTAGATCGGAATCTAATTGCTGCTGCACAAACTTTGGGAATATCTGCTAGTTCTGGTGGAGTGTATGAGATATAAAAAAATTAATAATTCCCTAATAATCTGGGGGTGAAGGGATGGGTGCGATCGCACTTAAATTAAAGAATAGGAAAGGAAGTGCGATCTTTTCAGCCAACTCACTTTCAATACACAGTTAATGCGATCGCTTCTTTACATCAGGCTGTAGGGTGCGTCAGCAGCCCAAAATTAGTGATGCTCTCCAAAATTTGGCGACCTGACGCACCCTACTTAATATAATTAGCAACTTGAGTTAGTATAATTAATAAAGAGATTAGTGAGTTAGGAGCAATTTATGAATGTATCGTTAAGAGGAGAGCTAGAACAGTTTATCGACGAGCGGGTAAAAAGCGGTAGATATTCATCTGCTGATGAGGTGGTAGAAGAAGCGTTGTGGCTATTGAGGGAACGCGATCGCACTCAGTCAGAGCGTTTGGCCGAATTGAAGGCAAAAATCAGAGAAGGTATTGAAGAACTCGATCGCGGTGAAGGAATTGATGGGGAAGAGGTATTTGCCGAACTTGAGGAAGATAGTCGGCGAATTGAAGCGGAAATGGCACAACTAGAGCAAGCTAAATAATGAGCCGATATATCTTAGCTCCTTCAGCTAGATTAAACTTGAGGGAAATTAACACATATCTCACGAGGAGAAATCCTCAAGCTGCTAGAAGTCTGAGGGAGAAATTTAAACAACAGTTCAAGCTGTTGGCTGATTTTCCAGTAATGGGTCAAAATCGTGATGATTTGCAGTCAGGACTGCGAAGTTTTCCTGTGGATAATTACTTGATATTTTATCGCCAGGTTGCTGGCGGTGTTGAAATTGTGCGGGTTGTCAGCGGCTACCGCGATTTAGAAATCCTTTTTCCAAATCAAGATGCTGGTGAAGAAGAATAAAGTTTCCCGAAAAGCGATCGCACTTTGGAGGATGAGAGAAAATGGCTTTTGTCAGCTACGCGATCGCACTTGGATTAAAGAATAGGAAAGGGCGTGCGATCGAACTTTTCAGCCAACTCACCTTTACACATTTCAATTATAGCAAAAACCTAGTTATTATTATTGTCTTCGATATCTAATTCTTGGATTGATAGTTCTGAAGGTAGCGGTACAGTTATTTGTAGAAACACTTTGATGTTATATTTCTCATAAAATATATTAGTTATATTAACTGTACTATTTTCGGGTAAACAATTACTAACTGGCATCTTAGAAGAAGACTGACTTTTATATCCTGCATCATCAAGCCATTCAGTAATATTTCGCCAGTTTTCTATCTTTTCGTTACATTTATCCACCAAACTTTTAACGTACCTATAAATACTGGCACAGAGATCAGTTTCAACTCCCTTAGTATTTTTACCTAGTTTTTCCGCTATTTCAGTGGGACTATGACCACAAAGCAACCCCCGCAGGTGTAGCTTTTCAACGGGGGTGAGGCGCTTTCCCTTGACAGAGGCTAAATCTGTGTAGAGGGTTTCCAAGTCCCAGTGGGTTGCCGCTTGGGTAAACTGCTCGTCAGTAGATGCCATAGATGGGTGGGGAGAAAATTACTGATGAGATTCTAACATAAATCCTGATGTTAGTCAGGGTATGACTATGTATAGCTAGTTTATTATAAGTAAAAATAAGAACTAAAGTAGTGGTATTTACGGGTCAAGACAGGGAGAGGGCTAACCTCAAGCGGGTAATGACTGGTATTGCCAATGACAAGACTAACTATTCATTCTAGTTAATACCGTACAGCAAACATGGACTTCTTGGAAATTACTGCCGAGCCAGAAAGCCGCTATGAGAGACACTATCTGATTGACTGGTGGGATCAGGAAAAACTCAAAGCTGCCAAAGTGCTAGTTGCCGGGGCTGGGGCTTTGGGCAACGAAGTGCTGAAAAATCTAGCGCTGGTGGGTATCGGCAATATCACCGTTATTGACTTCGATACTGTCTCAATCACCAACTTAACTCGATCGGTTTTATTTCGAGAGTCAGATGTTGGTTTACCAAAAGTAGAAGTTGCCCGTCAACGCATCCTGGAAATTAATCCAGAAATATCAATTCAGGCAATTTATGGCGACTTGGAATTTGACCTGGGGATTGGCGATGTTCGGGAACACGACATTATTATTGGTTGTTTAGATAGCATTAATGCGCGGTGGGCAATTAATCAGCTTGCCTATCGTGCAGGTATTCCCTGGATAAACGGTGGTATCGGTATAGCTGAAGGGGAAATTAGTTTTTTTGACCCGAAGACAGAAGCAGCTTGTTATGAATGTACAATCTCCGATCAAATGTGGGAAAGACGTAACAAGCGATATTCCTGTCAGGGATTAAAACGGAATATCCCAGAAGCAGCGATGCCTACAACAGCGCCAATAGCTTCTATTACCAGTGCAATGCAGGTTCACCAAGCACTTTTATATTTGCACGGTAAAACGGGATTTATAAATCCGGGAGAAAAAGTTTTTCTAGGGTTAAATCCTTGGACAACCTTCAAAGTGCAAATTCGTAAATCAGAGGATTGTCTTGCTCACGACTTATCAATTGAACCGATAATGCGTGTCAATTACGAGCCAAATTGGAAGCTGGAAGAAGTTCTAAAACTGTTGGCTAATTCTGAATTTTCCGAACCAGTTTTGTGGCTTCGTAATGAAGTTATAGGGAAGATGAAATGTCTGACTTGTGACGATGAAGAACAGGTGAATACACACCTACACAAATACCCAGAATCTCAGCTATCCTGCCCCAAATGTGGTCACGAACAAAGGGATTTTGAGGTAATCAAAAATTTAACCCTAGATGATTCTAGTGCAAACCTCACATTAGGAGAGTTGTGTCTAACCAAGAACGAGATACTACACTGCGAGACATCGAAAGGTCAAATAGCAATTCAATTTTGCCAAATATAGGATTAAGCATGGCTAATTCACTTTCTGTAATTGTTCGTATGGCTGATGGCACTCGGAAGGCAGCTATTAACATACCTCCTACTCTCACTGTTGGACAGATTTTACAAACTACTCAGGAAAAGTGGAATCTGCCTTCTAATTTCAACTATGGTGTCCGTTTGGAACGTACTGGGCAACAATTAAACCCTTCTGCAACTCTTGGCTCACAGGAAGTTGAAGAAAATGATGTACTAGAAGTTTATCCAAATTTGGAGGCTGGTTAGAAATGAGTGTACGAGAAAAACGGCTTCAAAATGACTTTCAGGCGTTATCCAAAATGGTTTCTGATTCGGGAAGTACGCTAGCAATTATTTCAAAAAGCGGTAATCCACCCTATCAATATGTAATCGAATATCGATGCAGAGGCATAGAGCGATTACAGGGAAACGAGCCGGTTTTTCGAGATAATCACCGGGTAGAAATCACTCTGGGCAGCAATTATCCAAAAGGAAAACCTGACGCTAAATTTTTGACTCCAATTTTTCACCCAAATGTTTATCAGAATCTAAATATATGTCTCGGTTCTGAGTGGACAATGGCAGAGACACTTACCGAACTGGTTCTCAGAATTGGCAAAATCATTCAGTATGCAAGCGATATAACCAATTTGAATAGTCCAGCTAACAGCACAGCAAAAACTTGGGCTAGCAATAATATGCGGCGTTTTCCAATTGATACTCAGACATTCAAATCTCGGATTGTTTGGGAAGAATTACCAGTCAATATTTCATTCCAAGATTTTTAGAGGAATAGTCATGGCACCTGATTTACCAAACTTTTCCAAAGGCAACAATCCAGGAAAAAAAGGAAACTCTGATTCCGAACCACAAAACAAAATTGTCTGGGTAGAAAGTGAGGATGTTTATAAGCCAATACTCAAGTCAATTAGTGAATTTACAGAGGAACGAGGCATCAGCGATTCACACAAAAAAGAAGTATATATCAGAACAGATGCCCTTGAGGATTTGAAAGCGCATCTTAGATCTAATCTTAGGGTCGAACAAGGTGGCATTCTTTTTGGTAACGCTTACTCCGATCCGCATTATGGAATATATGTGGAGATTACGGCAGCAGTCGCAGCGCCAGCAACAATTGGAACAGGCGCACATCTAGAGTTTACCTCAGATTCCTGGTTGAGCATTATGAATTATGCCAGGTCTGAGCATCCCCAAGAAAACATTGTTGGTTGGTATCATTCTCACCCTAATCTTAGTGTGTTCATGTCGCCAACAGATAGGAACACACAGCAGGCATTTTTCCATCATCCTTGGTGTTTGTCAATTGTATATGACCCTGTAAGACTAGAGATTGGCTATTTTTTGGGTGAAAAAGCAGTACCAGTTTATCCAGGTATATTTGGCCAAACTCGACAGCAAATTCAGGAACCAAGAGTACGGCACCAGGATATTCAATGGAGAGAAGAGAGAGAAGATAATAACGATAGACAACCTCAAGACAATACTGACCTGATAAATAGAGCGCCTGAAGTAACAGCCACAAAGCAAGCTAGACGTTTTCCTGTAACAGCTTGGATGATTTTTGTTTTAGTAATAATTGCAGCCTTATGTGGTTCACTTTTGCTTAACAATCTGTTTAATAATAGCATAAGCAATAAACCTGTTTCTCCATTAAAAGCGGACATAAAAACTATGCCAGCGCCAGTATTTAGTTACCTAGAAAAGGAGAAAAATTTACTTCGGTATCCAATTGTTAAGGTAGGAGACAGTATTGGTAAAGGAACTGAAATAACTTTGCTAGTCATTTCCAAAGAAGTAACAGAAAATGCTGAAAGATTTCAGTTGTTTGTAGATGAATTTATCCCCAATGAAAATGTCAAGGATGTGGAGGTTATTCAAGTAACAGATTTAATCGAAAATTCAGATAAATCTCTCTCAGATTACAATTACCGCTCTCCCATAAAGAGCGAAAAAACTATCGAACTTCAAAATGCACAAGGGGGCGTAATTGTTCCTATGTTTAGTTCTCTCATTCCTACCCCTGTAAGGACTGAAACTCAGGGAGCCAGAGGCAGAGGAAATAGTAGGAGAGTCTCTCCTTCCCCAACTTCTAATAATACAGAACCAGCTAAAAAAGTAGTTCGTGATGTAGTTTATATTCCCCGTTCTATTGAATATAAGGATAGCAATGAGAAAATTCAAAAAATCGAAATAAAGGAAATACTTAAAGATGGCTAACAATACAGATAATGGACAAGGCTGTTTAGGTTGCCTAGCTATAGTATTTCTTATTTTAGGTTTTACCCATCCAGGATGGTGGGTAGCCCTTTTTATTTTAATAGTTAGCGCTCCTAATTCTCAGTCATCTTCTTCAAACACAAGCTCATCTTCCAGTAGTAATACTTCCTCATCAACTTCTACAATACTTCCAGATTTACCTGACGATCTAAACAACATACTAATAGATATAAGCAGCGGCGAAATAAAAGATCCTGTAACTCAAGAAATATTTCGACCTGGAGAACAGGTTTACTTGTGCTATACGCACAAACTTGCCTATCATGAAGATAGCTGGAGAGAAATGGGATGTAAATGTATGGTATGTGGAAATAATGCACATACCAAATTACATACATTACCTGTTCCAGTGCAGATAAAAAAACGGAATACCAACGACTTACAAATTGAGTTTAGGCAACTTGAATAGCAAGTAAAATAATGGAATGGTTATTGGTAATAGGAGTAGGAATACTCGTAGTTAGTATTGGCACAGTTATTTATGCCAAGTCCAAAAAGTCCCGACGAATACAACCGGGTACAGGCGAAATTAGATGGCGAGATATCGGTATTTCTCCACCAAGACAGCCAAATAGGAGAAATATTAATGTTTCTCCTGTAACAGAAGAAATCGAATGGATCGAGCTTGAGGTAGATCTTCCTCCCACTGGTGGTGACGGCGAAACTATTATAGACGAAAATTTTTTAAACCCAGACGTACCTGATGATTTAGACAATATATTAAGAAATGTAATAGGAACAAAAGATCTTTACAGTCAAGAAATATTTCGTCCGGGGGAAAGGGTTTACTTGTGTCGCCGTCACAAACTTGCCTATCACGAAGATAGCTGGAGAGAGTTGGGATGTCAATGTCCGGTGTGTGGAAATGCAGGACACACGGGAGAATACACTTTACCAGTTTCGATCCAGTTTCCACAGACGAGAATAAATCGCGATCGCGTAAACTAAAAAAAGATAGGGAGAGCGGATAAAATGAATATACTCTATGGACTAGAACCAGATTTATGTATTTGTAATCCTGAGCTATTAGTATGGACTTCTAAAGATGTTGTCCTGCCTAAATATTTTTATAGTCAGCTTGTTTATCTTAAAGATGGGAATTTTCATGCAGCTACCGAAGCAGCAACAAAAATTATAGAGTCGTTAGACAGACAAGAGATTCTTGAATTCTTGATATTTAAGACAGTTAGTGGAGGTACGATATATTTTATTGACGAAGCAATGAAGTTAGAAAATGTTCTATCTAGCTATGAAGATATTGATGCTCGAAATCCGCTTGATCGTTATTTGCTAACCTTATTAAAATTAGCTGAAACTTTTGAGTATAAAATATCATTTTTAGCGTTAACTTCTGAAATCATTAGGAAAATTAGTAGATTGGGTTTTGCTGTGGCAAGTATGCAAGAATTCTCTACTCCTAGTGAATCGTGGTTAAAGCCAGAAATGATAGCAGATATACAATTAATACTCGATCCACTAAGCCAGTTAAAGTGGCAAGATTTTTCAGAAGAAATAGAAGAAAATAAAGATGATATTCAGTGGCTAGATATAAGTAGCTAAAGTCATCCACCCTACCCAATGCCACTAACTTTCTCTCTTCTACCTTCCCTAATTTACCGCATTCGGTTTTGATATTTTAACGCGATCGCCCCCAACTCCCCTAACAAAATAAAAGTGCGATCGTTCTTTTTTCCACTACTTAACCTCACTCACTTCCCGCTTTGCCGATCGCCTTGCTTCCAAACGACGTTGCCACTTATAAGCTATTTCTGTAGACAACTCACTCATTTGTCTAGCTTCCCTTTCAAAGTCTTTGGCAAGTTCAAGCAATTCAAGTAGTTTCTTTTTATCCGGTAATTGTTTCATTCTTACCCAATTCTGCTAGCTTCTTTTGTCCTAAGTTCTCTAATTTCCCGCATCCGATTTTGATATTTTAATGCGATCGCAGTTGCTAACTCACTTGTTTCTCTAGCTTTCTGTTCGGCTTCTTTCGCCAGTTCAAGAATTTCAAGCATCGTTTTTTCATCTAGTGGTTCTCTCATTTTCATCCCTCCAAACGACTTATAATCCTTCTAACAGCCATTTTACTTTCGATCGCTCGACCCAGCAAATTCCCCAAATCTTCTCCCGCCTCCTGTATTACTTCGGCTGGCACATCTGTTGGCGAGATTATTTCCACCATAGCCTGCACTTGTCTTTTGTAAGTTTCTACAGAAAACAATATAGTGTTTAGATAAGCAAAATATTGCGTCATTATAACATTGTTTGGAAAAAAAGACAAATTGCGTCTGACTATGTTCAGAGCATCTGTAGCTTCTTGTTCAGTCTGATTAAATTCCTGGTTTAATCGCTCAATGAGAGCTATAATTTCTGAAGGTATAGGCATTGGAATTCTGTTGCTAATTGTTAGTATATTAGTATATCGCGATCGCACTTCATCCATCCTACCCAATGCCACTAACTTTCTCTCTTCTAGCTTCTCTAATTTCCCGCATCCGATTTTGATATTTTAATGCGATCGCATATCACTTCTGTAACAAAATATAAGTGCGATCGCCCATACACACCACTGTTATTTTGCGATCGCCTCTCCACATCCCACCCCTACCTTCTAAGTTGTCACCGAAGCTGACCTTCTTACTTTAGCCATAATTTCAGCCTCCTTAATCGCTTCCGAATCATACTGACGGTAAGGATCGAATTTCATCAAATCGCTTAGCGTCACAAAAGTTCGCTCTTTAGCAATATCATCCATTATCAGATTGTCTATCTTTTTTCTCACGACAGTCATAATCAAATCCCCATTATAACTGCCTACTGCCCAGATACTCGACTCTTTACTTCCAGTGCTGACTTTGATAAAATCATCAAAGAAAAAATCAACATTTTCTCTACGTACTGGCATACTCGACTCCTTACTTAACATTCATTCAGGTTAACTACAGCGATCGGGATACCTCTCTCAAGAGCCAACTGAGCGATCGAATCACTTGGACTATCTTCAATATAGATAATCTCAGCAATATCCTCAATTATAACTCCAGCGTGAATTTGAGCCTCAAAATAAAAGTGTTGCTCCTTAGCCTCCATTAAATCTGCTAAACTCGTAGAAGATGCGATGGTTTCTAACCGCCACCGAAGATTCTCAGCATTACCTGCAATATCTTCCCAAGAAACGAAAGAGGCATCTCTCTAAATTTTCACCATCAAGTCTAATAAAAATCTCTGCTTCCTTCAGCAAAGACTGCAAACGACCTTCGGCTTTTAAAACTAATCCTTCTCCACATTTTTCTATTGCTTGCTCTCGGCGTAATTCTAATTCGCTTACCCTGATGTAAGATTGTCCCCTGTCCACTACCTATTTTCCTAATTTACAGCACACCACAACTTGCCATGAACTTTTGGCAAGATGAGGCAGATTTTAGCACTTGTTTTTCTCCTCCGCATCAATTTTACGGTAATATTCCTCCATTTCCGCATCAACTTCCCGCCGATCAGCTTCCATCTCAGAAACCATATCATTAAAAAGAGGATTATCCTTATACATACCCGCAAACTTTATCCAAGGATTTTCTGATTTAGGTAAAGCCATTTCTTGTACAACAACTTCAGCATTTTCTAACCGCGCTGTTAAAAGCTGGTTAATACTCTTTAACGCAGTTTCCTTCGTATCTCCAGTCGCTTCACAATCTGCTAAACCCCACACCGTAGCTTTATAACTTCCTTCTTTTTCTCGTTCAACTATTACTGAGTAAGTTAATTGAGCTAAGTTTTCCTCTGATTCATTTAATAAAGTAGTTTTCATTACCTGAAACCTCCACTCTGATTTTAGTAATTATAACCTATATTTCTGTCAGCTTATTTGGTGAAAGCGATCGCACTTCATCCATACTACCCAATCCCGCTAACTTTCTCTCTTCTACCTTCCCTAATTTCCCGCATAGGTTTTTTAAATTTTAACGCGATCGCTATTTCCCACATCTGCTTTTGATATTTCAAGGCGATCGCTCTCTTCTTTAACCCAGCTAGCTTACACTCCAATCTTCAAACACCAAACCAGGAACTCGTTCAAAATCCCGCCGATTTCGAGTTACCAGAATCCCATTTCTTGAAATTGCGATCGCAGCAATTCTTAAATCTTGCGTACCAATACGAATTCTTTGTCTGAGCAATTCCGTGTAACAACTGTAAGCATCGTGGTTAAATTCAAGCACATTGACTTGTTTGAAAAACACTACCCCATCTTGTAACCATTAGGTCGGATTTTTATCTAAAAAAGATCGCACAGTCGCAATCAATTCATCTAAATTCAAAGGTTTGCTCAGGTAACCATTAGCACCAGCAGCTAAACACCGATCGCGATCGCCCGCCATTGCGATCGCAGTTACGGCGATCGTCGGCACATTTTTCCACAAAGGGTGATCCTTGAGGTGACGGATGAGCTGAAAGCCATCTACCTCTGGCAATTGGATATCCATTAAAATCATATCAGGTAAAGATTGAGGTGTGACCAGAGGAGAGTTAATCATTTCCATCATCGTGCAACCGTCATAGATTAATTCAACCGCATAGCCTTCCAGTTCCAGCACTTCAGAAATTAACGCTTGATTGTAAGGTTGATCCTCAACTACTAACACCCGTTTGGCATAAAAGTGCTGAGTGCTGAGTGCTGAGTGCTGAGTATAATTTGACTTAGGAATCTGAGGGATAGTGACAGCTGACTCCTGTCGCATTTCGGTCAAAGGTAGCCAGATGCGAAATGTAGAGCCTTCATTTTCCACCGATTCCAGGGAGACAGTACCGCCGTGTAGTTCTGCCAACCGCTTTGTTAAAGCCAAACCTAAACCTGTACCTTCGTGACGCCGAGCTAAGGAAGCATCTACTTGCTGAAAGGGTCGAAAGAGCAAATGCCATTTATCCTTGGCAATGCCGATTCCAGAATCTTTTACTTCCAGACATAGATAAGGTGTACTGGGATTGATAGGACTACGATCGGGCCGAAATTCTTTGGCCAGCTGATTTCCATAAATCAATCTACTGGTCAGCTTAATTTGCCCACCTTCTGGTGTGAATTTAACGGCATTGGAAAGCAAATTAATCAAAATTTGGCTGACGCGACGCTCATCCAAGTTCGCATTCTTGAGTCGATAGTCAATTTCTAAGGAAAGAGCCAATCGCTTTTTATCTGCACGCGGCTGAATCATTTTCAGGCATTCTGTACAGAGATACTGGATGGAGATAGGTTGTAGGTCGAGTTCTGTTTTGCCAGCTTCAATTTTGGATAAATCCAAAATGTCGTTAATCAACTGCAATAGGTGTTGACCGCTTTTTTCGATTGTTTGGACATAGCCGATCTGGCGATCGGTCAAAGAACCAGCCCTTTGCCGCAACAACAAGTCAGAAAATCCCAGAATGCTATTGAGGGGTGTCCGCAGTTCGTGGGACATAGAGGTGAGAAATTCAGATTTCATCTGAGATGCTCGCTCTAAGTCCTCATTAATCTGACGCAGACTCTCTTGAGCTTGAGCGCGTTCGATCGCCACACCCAAAGTCCGACAAGCTGCCAGTAGCATATCCTGTTGGGGAGCTTCTTGCAACTTCTGCAAACTGCGAGATTCCAGGGTTAAAACCCCTATAATGGTGCCATCCGCAGCTGGAATGGGAAAAATGCCCAACTGACCGATCGATGGGTGGCGAAACCCCGGTAGCGCGTTTGGGTGGTTGTAATAATCTTCCACAAAAATTGGCTTGCCCGTTTCAACCACTTTCCAAAGTAGCCCTTGACCGTAAGGAATGCCTCTAGAGAGCAGCACTTCCATTTCAGCAACAGCGACCTCGCCGTAAGTGGCAATAAATTGTCCCAAAACTTTATTGGTGAGGATGCCTGCTTGGCGATCGACTCCTTCTCCAGTAATTACCTTAACATCGCCAAAAGCTGCACCCATCACTTCTACCAGATAGCTAAGGGCAAACTGCCCAATTTCCCGCAGATCGGTCGCAGGCTGTAGCCGTTCTGTTAAGCTTAATAAAAAAGCTTGACGCCTCACTTGGGCATTTAAGTTTGCCTGTGTCAGCTGAGCTTCCTTTAGGGCTTGCTGGTAGCTGGTGACATCTCGGAAGGTAAACAGGCGTCCCCCGTCTGATGTTACGGTGGCGTAAACATCAAGGCAAATGCCATTGCTCTGCTCAATATAGTAGGAAACATTTTCAGCCTCTGCTTGCTCAATAGCAGAAACCAGCTGTTTGTGCTGCGCCTCTAACCAGTAGCCCTGCGCTAAGATTTCAGCAAAAACAACTTCATACGTCGGCTTGCTTTGCAACCACTCTGAGGAAAAGCCCCAAATCACAGAAAGCTTATTGTTGAACAAGACAAGTCGATGCTCGCAGTCAAATAGAGCGATCGCATTATCCACTCGACTTAAAATTAGTTCCTGCTCTTGCTTGAGTTTTTGCAGGCGCATCTCAATTGGCTCTGGGTGCATAGTTTCGACAGAGGCTGGGTGCAGACAATATTAAAGCCACTTTACTTTAATTAACAAGATGTAATATTTACGGCTGGTGAGACTGCTCTCCTGATGATTGTGATCTGAAACACCTCGTGTAGGAGGGCATTGATAAGCTGCTACGCATTTAATTTGTATGTTTAGCGGGAGTGGGAGAGTGGGGGAGTGGGGGAGTGGGAGAGGAATTGAAGGTTTGATTGCCGGATTAGAAATATCCGAATTAGATGCGTGTTAGCTTATAAACAAGAAATGGGCTCGACTAGAACACCGATTCGGTAATTTCAGAAACTGGGAATATTCGCTATCATCGGAGCTTGCAAAAATATGTATTTTGTGATATATAGGCCATTTGTTAAAAAATGACCTAAAACAAAAAAGGTTTTAAGCCCCCTCTCGATCATCTGGGAGAAGAAAAAAAGCTTTTCAGTATTGCTTGCCCCCTCTCGACCGTTTGGGGTCAATCCAAAATCCAAAATCGTTTCATCGATCGACAGATAAAGATAAACATTACCCGTGTGGGTGAATACATCGGCAAGGTTGTGAGGTTCATCAACAGTTGTCACTTTACTAACATTTACTCACAATCCTTCACTTTTACTCCCTTGCCTTACCACACTCGCCCAAACCCATAGTAAAATTTGGCTATGCTACTGGGATTTAAAACTCAAATCAAAATCAATTCTTCGCGGCGGCAAACTCTCTAATTAAGGACTTGAGGAGCTAGACTCCATGCAAATAGCTGAAAAATTGGCCCAGAATTGGCTCGCTCGGCTCCAGGTAGACTGTCCGAACTACGATCGGGCAACATACGAGAGTATTATAAGCTGGCTATTGGGAAAAGATTTAGCGCGGTTTGAGGAGCTAACCGCCAGCCAGTTAGCAATTGCCGAGCAAGCAATGGACTATCGCTACCGCATTTTACTGCATCGGTATCTGGGAGTCGGGCCAGAGCGAGCTTATCGTAATTTGATTACTCGGCTGGGTTCTCTGGTAATGCTGCGAAATAAAATAAAGACTTGGGTCTCCCTCAGCCGCGATCGCCACCGGGCTGTGGTCGATGTCTTACAAGAAGTGATTCAAGAATTGTTACATAGCGATCGCTATTTGCAGCAGCAAATCGCCTGGATTACCAAGTGCAGCTCGGATTCCCGACTGCGAAACGCCCTGCTGCTTGCTTCCGCCGAAGAATACTGTATGCGGCCCATCCGCAACCAACCGCTACTGCTTTACCGTTTTGTCAACTACCTGCGCCGATCGGGACGGGGAGGTATCACCCACGTACCAACAGGCGACCTAGTGCGGCTAGTTTCGGAAGAAGTGATGCCGGAAGATGCAGACAACCCAGTCAGTCTGCTAGACGCCCAAGCAATGGCTCAGTATCAAGAAACCCAAGCTTGGGAAGAAAGAATGGCAGCGCGGACATCTGTAAAACAGGAATTTGAGTCTTACCTGGTTCAAACCGTCGGCCCAGTCGCTCAAGATTGGCTTCAGCTTTATCTCCAGGGTCGCTCCCAGGAAGAGATCGCCCGTACCTTGGACAAGCCGATCAAGGAAATTTATCGGCTGCGGGAAAAAATTAGCTACCACGCCGTGAGAGTCTTCGCCCTCAAAATCCAACCAGAGTTAGTAGCCAATTGGCTAGAAACTTCCTTACAGGAACACCACCTGGGTTTGACACCGAGCCAATGGCAAGAATACTGTTCAAGCCTCACTGCTGAGCAACGCCTACTCCTGGACAAACTGGCAACTGGCAAAACCCTAGAAGCGATCGCCCAAGATTTGAACCTGAAAACCAATCAGGTCATGGGCGAATGGAGCAAGCTTTACCTAGCAGCTCAAGAAAAGCGCAGCCCTTCTTAAAGAGCGTGTAAAAAAACTCACCCCTTTTTATTAAATCTAAAAACTGGGAGTTGCCATCAAGGCTGTACAAAAGAATAAAAAAGAGTTATAATGTTGTCTTTAACTATACGGGTGCTATGGCTGGCCGATCCCAATTGCATTTAGAGCTATAACCCTAAAGTCAGAAAATCTTTCTTTAGAGGTAAAAAGTCTTGACTAAAGAATGACAATTTGGTAACAAAAAAAGCATTAAATGAGAGAAGGGTAGGGTGTTCTAACCACAAATCCTTGGTTGGGTCAAACCTTCAGGGTACAAAAGTGAAACTGACACATTTGTAGACTGGCTGCGAAAGTTAGGGTAGCAGGATGGAGCGCCAGTATGGTGCCGCAGCCTCCAAGTCCACTCCTGAGGAGAGTGTTAAGTTATGGGTTTTCAATTTTTAATTGAAGAGAATCTTTACGGGCGAGTTTAACAAAGTAGACTCGTCTAAAAATAGATCGAGTCGTTAAACCTAACCTGTAAAAATTCAAACCCAAAACGGAAAACTTTTTATCCGGAAAAGGAGTGTGTGAGATGGTAGTAAGCTTTAATAAACACCTATGGCACCCTTGGCAAGTAATCTACTAAAGCTCAAGCAGAGCAGCGATCGGCAAGCATTTTTCTCACCTCAACCTGACAAAGGGATGGAACAGGCGAATTACGACGTAACGTTCCGGTTAATTGATGGTATCCTTCCCTTTGAAGCTTGCCTGTATCATCAAGTTCTGCCCATTTCCCTAGAGGGAACCCACCTTAATTTGGGCATGGTAAATCCCGATGACTCTGCCGCGTTGGATTACGTGCGCCGCATCTTAGCCTACATGAATTGCTCTCTGGTGCCCCAACCAATTTCAGCAGCAAAGCACCAAGCAGTGCTGTCGGCCTACTTAAACCATATCGGGCAGCTAAAGCAAGCAACTGCCAAACAGCAGAACACTCCATCTGAAAATAAGTTTGACCAAAACACTCAAGCCACGCTGATTGTAGATAGTCCAGAAGATTTAAACCAACAGGAGTTAGAGTCAAGTTCGTCACAGGTGACAGCGCCACCCACCACTTCAAGCCATTCATATACCCCTTCGCCCCAGCCCCCAAAGGCTACACCTGAAAAGCAAAAGCCAAACACAAAATCGCCCAAGCCGCCAACGCCAGCCTCCGGCGTGGGCTTGCCTGTTTTAGAAGTACAGGCACATCACATATCAAGCCCAGTGGAAGTTCTAGCGACCCTAACACCGAAAAACTTGCTACAGGAGTTGTTGGCAAGAATCCTCGCAGGAGGAATCGGGCGGCTTTTTTTCGAGCGACATCCAAATAGCGGTCGCATTCTCTGGAGTCAGAATGGTGTCTTGCAGTCCGTGTTGGAAGGACTGGATACCGCTGTGTTTCAGGGAGTGATCAACGAGCTGAAGCTCTTGACCCACCTGTCTTTGATTTCGGTAGAACACCCGAAACAAGTAGAGATCGAGAGAATTTATCAACAACACCGTTTGCTATTGCGCTTGCGGGTGATGCCCGGTACTCACGGAGAAGAAGCAACGCTGCAAGTATTGCGGGGAGCAGCTTTGAAGTTTTATCAACAGCAGCAGCTGGAAAATTTGAGTCGAGATGCCTTGACTATGGCCCAGCAGCTCCAGACCAAGATAAATGAAATTCAAAAGCGCACTCGCATCGATCCCACTCTAACAGCAGGACAATTAGATGCTTTGCCTGCGCTAGACGAATTGCTCAAGAGCCTGAACCAACAGCTAGAAACCCTGAAATTGCTGCAAGTGGAGATGAACTCTGACGATAACGTTACCAGTTGAGGTTAGAGAACCCATTGCTTTGTGGCTCAGCAGGCTGGTCGGCAGCGAAAATAGGAAGGTTTGGAAGGATGTAAAGGCTGAATACCCTAAAAAGGTACAATACTAGAGCGAATACCAAAAACTTTTTGTTGGATTGGTTCTAAACCAGTTATCGCTAGACTAGGAAAATACCAGCTAACCTTTGCTGCCACTATGGCAGATCCTTGCTTTAGCAAGGAGGAGAATATCAATTCTGCCAAGGTTGGTCTACTCTTTTCAGATCTTTCATGCAAACTGAAGATTTTAGTGAACTTTTCCCTCTTTTCAACACTGTCAACCCAGAAACCTTAGAATGGCTTCTGTCGGTTGCTGACGAACACGAATACCCAGCAGGCCGAGCGGTTCTAATGGAAGATGCTTGGGGTAACGCGGTTTACTTCCTGGTATCTGGCTGGGTAAAAGTCCGACGCATCGTTGGCGATGACGGTGTGACGCTGGCAATTCTGGGACAGGGTGATTTTTTTGGAGAAATGGCGATTCTAGATGAATCTCCCCGTTCAACGGATGTGGTTGCCCTCTGCTCAGTGCGCTTGCTTAGCGTCCACGCTCAACGATTTATTCAAACTCTGTTCAAAGACCCCCAGCTGCACCACCGGATGCTGCAAGTGATGGTACGGCGACTGCGCCAAATGAACCACCGCTTTCAATTGCGCCATCAGCCACCTGCTGTCAAGTTAGCTAACACTTTGGTTGCTATGGGAGAAAATTACGGTCAGGCAACCGAGAAGGGAACGGAAATCTATAACATCCCTTTGAAAGATTTGGCTGATGTGACGGATATCGGTGTGGAGGAAACGACTAAAATTATGGAAAAACTAGATAGTAAGGGTTGGATCAAGATTGATGCTGGGCGTCAAGTTATCCATCTGATCAACCTTAAGCAGTTGACGCACCTGGCAGGAAGGGTATAACAATTTTAGATTTTAGATTTTGGATTTTAGATTGATGACGGAAGCCACTCAAGTCCGATTCAGCCGCTTTACCCCCACTACACCGGCAATTCACTACCAGGTTGCTATGCCGCTGCCTAGTTCTCACTTGTTTGAGGTGACTTTGCAGGTTGTAGGTTGGTCAGTTTCAGTCCTTGATTTAAAGCTGCCAGTTTGGACACCAGGTTCTTACTTGGTGCGGGAGTATGCTAAGCATTTGCAGGATTTTTCTGCCTATAGCGGGGGCAATATTTTGCCTTGGTGTAAGTTAGGGAAAAATCACTGGCAAATTGAAACTGATGGGGTGTCTGAAATAACAGTGAAGTACCGCGTGTTTGCCAACGAGCTGACGGTGCGTACAAATCATTTAGATGATTCTCACGGTTATTTCAATCCGGCGGCGCTGTGTTTTTATTTACCGGGATTTGCAGATCGACCGATCGCGATCGAAATTATCCCGCCTTTAGGAGAATGGCGGGTGACAACGCCTTTGCCGCTGGTAGCAGGGCAAGTTAATGTTTTCGAGGCCGTGGATTTTGATACGCTGGTGGATAGTCCGTTTGAAGTTGGCTGTCACAAGTTATATGAGTTTGAGGTGCTGGGCAAGTCTCATGAGTTAGCAATTTGGGGACAGGGAAATGCGGAAGTGGATCGGATTATTCCCGATCTCCAAAAAATTATCCAGGTAGAAGCTGAAATGTTTGGGGGGCTACCTTATGAAAGGTATGTGTTTCTGCTGCATTTGGCTTCTACGGGTGCTGGTGGTTTGGAACACAAAAATGCCTGCACTTTAAATTATTCGCGTTTTGGTTTTCGGGCTAAGGATAAGTACGATCGCTTTATGCAATTGGTGGCGCATGAATTTTTCCATTTGTGGAATGTTAAGCGCCTTCGTCCTAAAGGGCTAGAAAAGTTTGATTATGATGGGGAAAATTACACTCCTTCACTGTGGTTTAGTGAGGGGACGACAAGTTATTACGATCTTTTGATTCCGCTGCGATCGGGGATATACGATGCTAAGTCATTTTTGCATAATTTGGGTAAGGAAATTAGCCGATTCCTGACAATACCGGGGCGAAAGGTGCAGCCGGTGAGTGAGTCGAGTTTTGATTCGTGGATTAAGCTTTATCGACAAGATGCAAATAGCAATAATTCCCAGATTTCTTATTATTTGAAGGGGGAATTGGTTTCGTTGTTGCTGGATTTGTTGATTCGAGAAAGACATGAAAATAAGCGATCGCTTGATGATGTGATGCGGCAAATGTGGGAAAAGTTCGGTAAAGAGGAAATCGGCTTTACGCCTTCCCAGTTGCAGCAAGCGATCGAATCTATAGCTGGTATGGATTTGAGCGACTTTTTTGCCCGCTATATTGATGGAACGGATGAGTTGCCTTTTGATGAGTACCTGGAACCTTTTGGGTTGCAAGTGCGATCGGACTCGGAAGATGAACAACCACCACAAATGGGCTTGACAGCTAAATCACAAAATGGTAAAGAAGTAATTAGTTTTGTGGAAATCGGTTCTCCAGCTCAAGTAGGGGGTGTGGATGCTGGTGATGAGTTGCTGGCGATCGATGGGTTGCGGGTGACGGCAGAACATTTGAGCGATCGCCTCAAAGATTATAAACCGGGCGACACCATCCAGGTGACAGTTTTCCATCAAGACGAGTTGCGGACTTTGCCAGTTACCCTAGCAGCACCGCGCCCCAACGCTTACAAAATTGTCGCTGTGGAGAACCCATCCCCAACGCAGAAACAAAACTTTGCCGGGTGGTTGGGAGTGCCGCTATCAGCTATCTTGTAGATATCTAAAGATAACTTTGATTATTTTAATTGGTGTGGTAGCCTATTTGCAGGTTTTCAACCACACCTCGTTTCTTTGTAAATATAAGCTGGCAAAAAGTCCATTGATTCAATCAGTTTTAAAACCAAGAAAAAAATTACCAGGAGACACTGATGACTATGCAACCACCGCCCCCCCCGCCGATTAATCCCCGCCAGATGAACTTGTTACGGATTGTTGCTTCAATGGCTTGGGCTGATGGACATCTGGCCACCGAAGAAGTGGATTTAATGTTAGACCGTTTCAGTCGCCTGTTTTCCACAGATGCAGCGCAGCAGCAAAAATTGCAAGAAGAACTACGGGCTTATTTAATCCAAAATATTCCGTTGGATCGATTGATTCCGAAGCTGGAAACTCAAGAAGAACGCGAATTGGTGTTGCTATTGGGTTATGAGGTGATTGCTTCTAGTTCAAGAACGCCTGATGAACCGAAAATTAACCCGGAAGAAGCAGCAGCTTATCAAAAACTGGTGGAACTGCTGAATCTACCGCCAGAAGTGGTGAAAAATATCGAAGCAGAAGTTGCAGCTACGCCAGATAATCAGGCGAAAATTGTAGATGTTTTAGCTCAAAAGTTAGAGAAGTTTATCAAAGGCTAAGATCGATTTAAGATTTGAGATTTTAGATTGAAAATAAAATCTCAAATCTCAAATTACTGACGGCGATACCAACGGGCGAGTTTTTCTGGGGAAACTTTCAGGAAATAACCAATAATCATTAGTTGGTTAATCAGGGTGGTTTTCAGGACGCCTAGTTTCTGCCAACGCCGTCCTGATGTTAGCACTGGTACTGGGACAATTTGAATTTTTCCTAATTCTCTTAAACGACGGATAAGGACAAAATCTTCCATAATTGGAAGTTCGGGAAAACCACCAATATCGCGAAATACCTCTGCCTTTAGAAAGATGGCTTGGTCACCGTAGGGTAGGGAAAAAAAGTGCGATCGCAAATTCACCATCTTTTCTACTAACCGTATTCCTTTGATTTTGGAATTAATTCCCAATTCAAAGGCACCAGCAATGGGGGGTTGAGATCCCCCCCAACCCCCCCTTTTTAAGGGGGGGCTAAAGATTGGATTTTGAATTGGAGAATTTTTCTTGCATTTCTCTCCTGCTAAAGTCTGACGAACCATAGTGTCGAAATTTGCGGGTAAAAGGGTATCGGCGTGGAGAAAAAGAAGGATATCGCCGCTAGCAAGTGCTGCACCTGCGTTCATTTGCTTAGCGCGTTGTGGAGGAGAAGATAAAAGTTTGATGCCTAACGAGTTAACTATGGCGACTGTTTCATCTTGACTTCCACCATCGACAACAATAACTTCCACATTAACAGCATCCCGAAGTAATAATACAGTTTTAGTAATATTGCTTGCCTCATTTAAAACGGGAATAATGATGGAAATTTTGGGATTTTGCATGGGATAGCCAAAGAAATATTAGTTGAGTTATATTGTAATAATTATATTGTTGATTGAAATTATCCGCTTGTGAGGTGCTGCAATGCCTTCTCCGTTTCCTGGAATGAACCCTTATTTAGAGAATCCCATCCGGTGGTCAGAAGTACATCACCGCCTGATTACAGCAATTGCCATAGCCATAGAATCGAATCTCAGTCTTCAATACAGAGTGGCGATTGAAAAACGTATTTATCTGAGTGAGGAGGAAGAAGAGTCCGTCACCGTAGCAATTCCTGATGTGTCTGTATACTCTCAAAGTTCAACCTCAAGTCAGACTCGATCGACGATGACTTTACCGGCACAAACTGAAGCTGTCACGGTGAGATTACCAGTACCGGAAGAAATGAGGGAAGGTTATTTAGAAATTAGAGAGGAGGAAACAGGATATGTGGTCACAGCGATCGAAGTTATCTCTCCCACCAACAAACGCGCCGGTATGGGACGAGATGCTTATGAAAGAAAGCGTCGAGAAGTATTAAGCAGTCCTACAAATTTGGTAGAAATTGACTTACTCAGAGGCGGTAAACCCATGCGAATTATCGGCCAAATCCCGCCATCGGACTATCGCATTTTGGTTGCTAGAGGCGATCGCCGTCCGCAAGCGCAGTTGTATGCTTTTAGCGTTCGGCAAGAAATTCCTCAGTTTCTGCTACCTTTGCGATCGGGAGATCCTGAACCATTGGTAGATTTACAGAGTTTGTTAATTCAGGTATACAATCAGGCAAGATTTGATATGGCAATAAACTACCGTCTCGAATCCGTACCGCCTCTCAAATCGGAGGATAGAATTTGGGCAGATGCACTTCTGCGAGAAACGGGACTGCGTTAAATTCACATCTTTGTAGAAGATGAATTTTTCAGATCGTGCATACTTACTAAGGAAAAATCTATGTCGATTCAGCCTAAAGAGAATGATGCCGTCCTTGGCGGTGGTAAAAGAGCTTCAACAGGAGATGTTGTTTTAGGTGGAATAGAAGGAGTCAAAAGCCGCATGGCAAGTGCAGCAGTCGCTCTGAAACTTACTGCGCTTTCTCAAGCTCTCAATTATGGTGAAGCGGGTTTGGATTTAGTAATTCAAGCTTTGAATGATGAATCAAAACAAGTGCAGTGGACTGCTTACGAATTATTAGCACGTAGAAAAGAACCAAAAGTCCAACAGGCGCTGCAATCATTTCCTCCAATTTCTGCAACGGGTTTGAACTACAAACCATTAGAAAGTTTACTGGTAACAAGACAATGGAAAGAGGCCGATCTCTTAACTCGCGATCTCGTTCTGAAGTCAGTTAATCGAGAAAGAGAATGGCTGAGAAAAGAAGATATCCAAAAGTTAAGTTCAGAAGACCTTTATGTTATTGACAGACTTTGGACAATATACAGTAATGGTCGTTTTGGCTTTAGCGTGCAGAAGAAGATATGCGAAAGTTCGGCGTTTGCAAAATATGAAATAACCGCAGAAAAGTTTAGCGATCTCTTAGGATGGAAGATAGAGAAAAGTAATATTCCTTACTCCTACAGGCGAGAAGCTTATACAATTAAGCGCCGCGAAAATATCCCTTTCGATCTCAACGCTCCCGAAGGACATCTCCCCAGTATTTGTGACTTTGGTGGAGGTAAGGTAGTTTCAAATCCATACACTAATGACGATGAATCTGTTATGGGTTTTTATTCTATTGATTATTATCTGGATGAATGGAGTTGGGATTCATTTTTCGGTGCAGAAATGATTCGCTGCTTTCTACAACGCATCCCAAATTGTGACGAAATTCCCTGCTAAAATTTTAAATTACAAAAATAAATATCTTCGGGTCGATCGACATCAGCAAGCTCACTCAAATAAGCAACATCTAAATTGAGCTTAGCAGCAATTTCTACTGTTTGTTGAAAAACCTCAGATGTACTCCAAGTGATTCCCGTAAATAGTTCGGGAATAAGACGGTTTAATGCAATTAAATAATAACCGCCATCGGTGGCGGGGCCAAGGACTAAATCGTGCTGATAAAGTGCCTGAAATGCTGATGCGATAATTTGGGAATTCAGGGTCGGACAATCAGAACCAATGATGATAACATTATCCATATTATTGGAAAATGCTATTTCAAATGCAGATGCCATTCGCATTCCAATATCGCCTTCACTCTGTTGTCGATAAATGATATCATCTCCCAACCATTGTTGCATCAATTGTCGATCGCCACCAGCAAAATGCACTTCTATGGATAGTGTAGTAGAGACGCGATTAATCGTGTCTCTACAAAGTGCGATCGCACTTTCTGTCATTTGGCGATGCAGAGTAGCTGCACCTTCAGCACCCAGGACGGGAATTAGCCGCGTTTTGGCTTTTCCTGCTTCTGGATAGCGAGTGAAAACGATTAGGCAATTAGTCATTACTAATTTCAGATTTTTGATTTCAAATTTAATCTAAAAATATTTTAAATTTGAAATCGGCAATTGGCAATCTGAAATTATTGATTAACTCATTTCTAACATCCGTTGCATTGGTCGCAATGCCGCCAATCGCGTTTCTTCTGGTAAAGTTATTTCTGGAGTACGATTTTTCATCGCCCAATAAAGCTTTTCCAGAGTATTTAATCGCATGAAAGGACACTCATTGCAGGCGCAATTGTTGATTGGTGGTGCGGGAATGAAGCGTTTTTGAGGTTGCTGCTTCTGCATTTGGTGAATAATACCAGGTTCGGTAGCAACAATAAAAGCTTCACTGGAACTAGCTTGAGAATACTTCAGCAAAGCACTGGTAGAACCGATGTAGTTGGCGTGACGCAATACTGGCGGTTCGCATTCGGGATGAGCGATGATTTCGGCTTCTGGGTGGGCAATTTTTAACTGGACTATCTTCTTTTCCGAGAAGTTTTCATGTACAATACAGGCTCCTTGCCAGAGTACCATGTCTCGCCCAGTTTGCTCCATGACGTAGCGACCGAGATTGCGATCGGGAGCAAATATAATTGGTTGGTCTTCTGGAATTTGGCGAACTATCTTGACAGCGTTGGAACTGGTGCAGATAATATCGCTCATTGCCTTAATGGCGGCAGAGCAGTTGATGTAAGAAATTACCAGATGTCCTGGGTGTGCAGCTTTAAAGGCGGCAAAGGCGTCGGGGGGACAAGTATCTGCCAAAGAGCAACCTGCGTTTAAATCTGGTAAAAGTACCAATTTATCTGGGTTGAGAATTTTGGCAGTTTCCGCCATAAAGTGAACGCCAGCGAAGACGATCGCATCTGCATTGGTGCTGGCGGCTCGCCGGGATAGCTCTAGGGAATCACCAATATAATCTGCTACATCCTGAATATCAGGGTCTTGGTAATAGTGAGCGAGAATAACGGCGTTTAGCTTTATTTTCAGAGCTTGAATCGCCTCAAACAAATCAGGGGGAGTTGCTGGGGCTTGAGTGTAATCTTTGAGAGGAAGTGTAGTAATCAACACAGTAAGCATCTACCAGGTGTAGGAAGGCATAGCCTTGATTATTGATTAATTATAGTTTGTTTTACTAAAAATGTTGGCAAGTAGTATCGTAAAAAATACGTAAATATCAGTTGCTGCTTGAGTTGGCTGCAAAAACAGGCTTTGCTTGCCTATCCTGGAAAAGGATGATAGGGGAAGTAGGTATGGCTGGTCAGGGGAATCAAAATCAAGGGATTAAAATAGCAGTTGTCGGGGATGTCCACGACCAGTGGGAAGCTGAGGATGGGGAAGCTTTACACCACTTGGGTGTGGATTTGGTGCTGTTTGTGGGGGATTTTGGGAATGAGTCGGTGGGGGTGGTAAGAGCGATCGCATCTCTCGATCTCCCCAAAGCGGTCATTTTGGGCAACCACGATGCCTGGTACAGCGCCTCGGAGTGGGGACGCAAGCGGTGTCCCTACAACCGCAAGAAGGAAGACTGGGTGCAGGATCAGCTGGATGCTTTGGGCGAAACTCATGTGGGTTACGGAAAGCTGGACTTCCCAGAATTGAACTTAACTGTTGTGGGGAGTCGTCCCTTCAGTTGGGGTGGAGAGGTTTGGAAAAATATCGATTTCTATGAAAAGCGGTATGGTGTGACGAGTTTTGAGGAATCTAGCAGCCGGATTGTGGAGGCGGCAAATAGTGCAGCCTATAATATAGTCATCTTTCTGGGTCACAATGGGCCTTTCGGGTTAGGCGATCGCCCGGACGATCCCTGCGGTAAAGATTGGGAACCGGTGGGAGAAGATTTCGGCGATCGGGATTTTGCAGATGCGATCGCGCAAACCAAACATCTGGGTAAATCCATTCCCCTGGTAACATTTGGGCATATGCACCACCAGTTGCGCTACACCGATGATGAGTTACGCACTTCAGTTGCTACCAGTCCTGATGGGACAGTTTATTTAAATGCGGCAAGTGTGCCTCGGATTGTGCAGAATGGAAGCGATCGGCTGCGGAATTTCTTCCTGGTATCCTTACAAGCTGGTGTCGTCTCTGAGATATCGCTGGTTTGGGTTGGCAAAGAGTATACTGTTGAGTCTGAGGAGATTTTTTATCAGCGTTCTGATACTCTGTTGGGAGAAACCGGGTTTCTGACTGCTGCGAATCAAGTTTTTGGCTAACCTACCTCAAGAAACCCGGTTTCTTGTAGCCAGTTGCGATAACTGCTGGTAAAATACAAAGGATGCACCTGGAGAGGTGGCAGAGTGGTCGAATGCGTCTGACTTGAAATCAGATGAACCCGCAAGGGTTCCGTGGGTTCAAATCCCACCTTCTCCGTTGAAAGTTTCAAATTAAGCTACGATTGGCAGAATCCCTAGTACCACTATACAAAAGGTGCTATCTATTCTAATTATTTATGGATAGACTTGGATATCCCAATTTTTTTAGAACATTTGTACTATCATAGCAGAAAGGAGTTCTCAGAGTAGGAGGATTTTCAGATGCCCAAAGAGAGCCGCTTCCTCCGTTCAAAAAAACTACGCGCTGCTCTTTGGTATGCGGCAGATGGCAAATGCCAGTGGTGCGGATGTGACTTGCCTTCAGACTGGCACGCAGATCACACTGAGCGTTGGGCAGAAACTAAACGAACAAACGTTCACGAAATGGAGGCATTATGCCCCAAATGTCATTATAAAAAAACGGGTGAGGAGAACAGAAATATGACCAGTGCAATTCAATTAGAATTATTTGAACAGCCGCCCAAAGAGCCTCTTAATCTTAGAAAACACCAAGCTGAATTTTTGCAAATTTGTAAACTCATCAAGGCGGGAACCGCTGTAAAAAAAATTATTCTGCTTGTTACCCCTGGAGGCGGTAAAAGCTTAATTCCTGTGATTGCTGCTGCACAGCTACTTCCTAATCGAGCAGCTGGAGGAGGCTTTCATGAAACTATTGCTGATGCAATCTGTTGGGTAGTTCCACGACTAAATCTGCAAAAGCAAGCAGAAGACAATTTTGAAAATAGCTATTTCAAGGATCAGTTAGGCCATCAGCATAGGATTATGGCTAATAACAACGAGCCTAATCCATGTAAAGGAATGTCCGGTTATGTAGCTACATACCAAGCTATCGGAGCAAATCCCGACCTTCACGCTCAGGAACTTCGGCGTAAGCGCTATATTCTGGTACTAGATGAGTTTCATCATGTTGAGGAAGATGGAGCGTGGCATCGAGCATTACAACCATTGGTCGATAGTGCTGTTTTGGTTATTCTGGTGACAGGAACCCATCAGCGAGGGGATGGCAAGCCTATTGCTTTTATGCCCTATAAAGAAATTACTGGCGGTGTTACTCCTAATTTGTCTAGTAATCAAGAGACTAAAGTTATTGAATACACAAGAAGTCAGGCTCTTAGAGAAGGTGCGATTGTTCCTCTTCATTTTGAATGGGGAGATGGAGAAGCTAAGTGGATAGATCAAAAAGGACAGGAATGTTCTGTGGAGAGTTTGGCAGAAGCAGGAGACTATACAGGTATAGCTCTTCGTACAGCACTTAGCACAGGATACGCTCATCAGTTACTAACAAGATGTGTTGAAAATTGGAAGTCACACAAAATAATTAATCAGCGTTCAAAGCTACTGGTGATTGCACCAAAAATCAAGCAAGCAAATCAATATATGGAGTGGCTTAAAGAGTTAGGAATAAAAGCTATAAAAGCAACAAGCGATCAATCAAAAGATGCCCAAGCAGCGATTAAAAAATTTAAGAAACATTATCCTATTGGAGATCAAAAAGCAGTTGATGTTCTGGTAACAGTGGCGATGGCATACGAAGGACTTGATGTTCCTGCCATAACGCATATTGCCTGTTTAACTCAATTTAGAACTGTACCTTGGCTTGAACAAGCATGGGCAAGAGCAGCCAGAGTGGATGATCAACCTGGAGCGTTAAAAAATAAAGGACACATTTATATTCCTGATGATGAATTAGCTCGTAAATGTGTAGGAAAAATAATTGCCGAACAAGAACCAATTATTAAGGAAAAAGAAGAGAAGATACGCGAGGAGCGCAGTGGTAGCAAAGGCGATAATGAACTTCTCGGCGATCAGCTTCGAGATAATTCAATTATTCCGTTATATTCAAACCTAACGCGCTCAAGAGCTTCGGATTTAAGTAATGGTGAAACCATTGACTATGCTGAGACAGCTAGAATCCAATCAGCTAGGCAAAATGCAGGACTTTGTGGGAGCAGCACAATTCAACTAAAACGTTTTATCGAGGGATACCTCAATGGACAAACACAAGATCAATCAGTAGCGGTAAAAGAACCTTTTACTCCTAGCGAAGAGCGGGATGTTATGCGGGACAATATTGAAAAATATGTTCGCCGTTACGCAGCTAAGAATGGAATTGACTTCAAAACCCTAAATGGGGAGATTGTCAAATTTTTTGACAAGTCCCGCACGGCAATGACACTAGAGGAATTGAGGCAGGTGTGGGCATGGCTACAAAGCAACTATCCAATGAACGATTAAATGGTCACATAGAAACTTTAGCTAATGCAGGCAACCTTAATGCACCGCCTGGATCTCGTCCTTGGGCGATTGCTGTCAGGTTAGAACTGCAATCAGTTCTACATGATGCTGCCTTTAATGCTCAACAATTGAAAGCTTGGCGTGACTTGATGAAGCAATACGCGGGTTATCGTCAGCTTATTGATGAACATGGAAAGGCTTTCAAGAGTTACGAAGAACTCTGCAAAGCTAAACCGCCTTTTGGGTTAGGTTCTGACCCATCAGATATTGATCGCATTGTCAAAGAATTGGAATCAGCCCAAGTAAAAACATTGGAGGAGGAAAATTTTTTATTCAAGGAACAAGGAAATCGATCAAAATATTTGGAGAAATTTTCTAAGCTGGTTCAAGCTTGTCCAGATCAGCAGCCTATTAATGCACACAAAATTGTGAAGGTATTGCGAACTGTCCTTAGTAACGCGCACATTTGGCGGCAAAGGTGGCTTGACTTAGGATGGATTGAGCCTTTATTGGGGAAAGGACGTGGCTATTACCAAATCACAGAAGAAGGGCGAAAAGTGGTGAGAGAGTGGTTAGCAAAAGTTCAATCGGCTACTTTAAATGGCGGATTATGGGTAAGTATACCTCGCCATAACTCCAAGAAGGCAGCAGAACAAATAATTAAAACTTTGGATGTTGAACAAATTAGAGAGATTTACGAATTAATTGGAGAATCACTCAATCAGGAGTCTATTTCAGGGTGATAATCTTTTACTAGCTTGCGGTTGTACGATCACATTTCCTCCTGCTCCGTCTCCACGATAATTAATCTGGCACTCTAAAGAAAATGCAATCGCAAAACTTCAATTCTTGTAAATATTTTTCCGGTGTCCCACTTTTATAATCAAAATCTCTAAAATATCGTTTTCGATCCGATAAATTACTCGGTAGTCTCCTACCCGCAAGCGCAAACGTCCCCGCCATTTTTCAACGCTTTTACATCTGGGGGATAAGGATTAGTTTTGAGTTGTTCAATTCTAGCTGCAATTCGTTGCTTTATTTCTACAGGAAGTTTAGCTAATTGCTTTAAGGCTGTACGGAGAAATTCAATCCGGTACTCTTCCATTGCTTACTGACAACCCAAGTTCTTTTTTAACTTGTTCCCAAGGAATTCGCTGTTGGTTTTCTGGATTTGCTTCTGCTGCTATTGCATCTTGCAAATCTAGATAATCTTCTAAATCTTCAGGATCAACAATTATCAGTTCTCCGTTACCAATTCGTTCTAAAAGTTCCGACACCGACAGATTCAACTTTTCTGAGAGCCTTTCGATTCCCTTCCATCCATCTTGGGTGAGGGTGACTTGATAGTTCTCCTTAATCTGGGTCATAGTTTCTCCAATCTTTCATTTTACACTTTTATCTGTCGTTTCTCCTCAAACTATAGCATGACTGTTGACAGCCGACGGAAAATCTTCTCCCTCGGCAAGTTTTAGCCAAGAAACCGAGTTTCTCCCAGATCTAAAATGGCTATAACCACCAATTTACGTTATAGAAACCTGGTTTGGAGCATAAGTTATCGATATTTTGTCATAATTGAAAGAACATCTGTACCAGGCATCGTAACATGACGGTATCTCAGTCAGAAACTCAAACTTCCAAATTGTACGATCGCGACTTTTGCTTGTGGGCTCAAGAAACAGCAAAACTTCTCAGAGAAGGCAAATTTTCCTCACTGGATATGGAAAACCTCATCGAAGAAGTGGAAGACATGAGCAAAAGATATAAAGATGCGCTGAAAAGCAATCTCCGAATTCTCTTGATGCACTTACTCAAGTACAAATACCAGCCGACAAAACGTTCTCAAAGTTGGCTAAGTACAATTCGGGAACACCGCACACGCCTGGAAGAAGCCTTCGAGGATAGTCCTAGCTTGAAGCCATATTTCAAGGAAGTTTTCGACAAGTGTTATCAAAAAGCCAGGAAACTAGCTGCTGATGAAACTAATTTGCCCCTAGAAACTTTCCCCAGCGAATCACCTTTTACCCCTGAAGAATGTCTAGACGAATATTTTTTACCTGAATTGTAAGGAAGATCGATCTTGGCACATGAGGTACAATGAAATGATTTTCTTTGAGGGCGCGTTCGTAGGGGCGGGTTTTGCCATAATTATTGTCGATCGGCCACAAATTATCTGCCAAAAAAGCCCCTACAATTTACCTGTACCTCACCACTCGCAATCCGCTGTAATATCAATCGTCATTTCGCGTATAATTGAAAGAATATTTGTAGCAGGTATTGTAATTATGACGGTATCTCAGTCAGAAATCCAAACCTCTAAATTGTACGATCGCGACTTCTGCTTGTGGGCACAAAAAACAGCAAAGCTTCTCAGAGAAGGCAAATTTTCCGAACTGGATATGGAAAACCTCATCGAAGAAGTGGAAGACATGAGCAAAAGTTATAAAAATGCGCTGAGAAGCAATCTCCGAATTCTCTTAATGCACTTACTCAAGTACAAATACCAACCGACAAAACGTTCTCAAAGTTGGCTAAACACAATCGAGGAACATCGCATCCGCATAGAAGATTCCTTTGAGGATAGTCCCAGCTTAAAGCCCTATTTTCTTGAAGTGTTTGACAGCTGCTATCAAAAAGCCCGCAAACAAGCTGCCAAAGAAACCAATTTGCCGATCGATACATTTCCCAGCGAGTCACCTTTCACGCCAGAACAATGTCTCGATGAAGATTTTTTACCTGAGTTGTAAGGAAGATCGACAATGACAGCAACTTATAGGAAGAAAAATATTTCTAAGCTATACGATCGCGACTTTTACCTGTGGATTCAAGAGACAATAACACTTTTGCGGAAAGGTAACTTCGCCGCAGTAGATGTAGAAAATTTAATTGAAGAAATGGAGGATATAGGGAAAAGTCAGAAACAAGCAGTTCGGAGCAATTCGATCGTAGTTTTAATGCACCTTCTCAAGTACAAATATCAACCAGAAAAGCGATCGGGAAGCTGGAGACATACAATTAGGGAACACCGTCGCCGTTTGAGAGAAGCTTTTGAAGACAGTCCCAGTTTGCGGAATTACTTTACAGAAGTGTTTTACAAATGCTACCAAAACGCCATAAAAGAAGCCGCAGACGAAACAGAACTTCACCTCGATACATTTCCCATTGAGCCAGCTTTCACGCCTGAAGAATGCCTTGATGAAGATTTTTTGCCGGAGTTGTAAGGAAGGTTGATGCAGAAAATGCGATCGCCAATCTTCAATCCTTGTAAATATTTTTCCGTTGTCCCACTTTTATAATCAAAATCTCTAAAATATCGTTATTGCTTTAAAGCTGTACGGAGAAATTCAATCCGGTACTCTTCCATTGCTTTCTGACAACCCAAGTTCTTGTTTAACTTGTTCCCAAGAAATTCGCTGTTGATTTTCTGGATCTGCTTCTGCTGCTAGTGCATCTTGCAAATCTAGATAATCTTCTAAATCTTCTGAGTCAACAATTGCCAATTCTCCGCTACCAACTCGTTCTAAAAGTTCAGACACCGATAGATGTAACTTTTCGGCAATACTTTCAATTGCCATCCATCCTTCTTGGGTGAGAGTAACTTGATAGTTATCCTTGATTTTGGTCATAGTTCGTCCATAAGCTATTTATTGAGGATATTTTTATTTTAACTCATGTTATCATCGAAACTATTTCGGATATGCGGTATTTTTTCGAGAATCTCTGGCTCGTTTCCAAAATACCAAATGCGCTCTTATATCCCATTATCGGTTTTAAGATAAATTCTTCATTTTGAAATAAATGCTATTGGCTGAACCTAGCGATCGGCTCAATCACAGAGATATTTCTATTATATGCGATCGCCCTTCATTCCCTCCCCTTCAACTTCCTCCCAAAGTTAAAACATTCGACTGCATATCCACCACTAACCGCCGACTTTTCAACCATTGACGACCGATTAAAATTTCGGGAACTCCATCCCCAACATGAACGGGAATATCGAATTCTTCTCCATCTATTCGTACTTTTCCTACATAAATATCAAAATTTGCCTCTCCCTTTGCTATTCGCATATTTCGCTCTCCTACATAGGGCCAATCAAGCCCTTCTAAATCCTGCTTATCTATTGCTAACCAGTCTGAAAATCCTGTATCTAACATGGCATCAACTGGTAATTCCAATCCATCAGCAGCAATCAACTCTATTTCAAAAAATAACTCCTCATCATCCCCAAATTTGCCTTCAATCATATTGTGCCAGCTACTCCCGTTTCATTGATTCGGAAGATATAAACAGGAGCATTAGGATGCTTATGTCGCGACATATTTATAGCGGTTAATTCATTTTTATTAATAAAATAATCTCCACTATCAGGTTCAACCGCTATATACCAGTTGTAATGAGTTTTAATCAGTTCGGGTTGAACTCGATCGAAAATCACTTGGCAGCGCTTATGAAATGCCTCTTGTTCGGCTTTCCACTGCGCCTTTTTTTCTTCTGACCACTGGATTTCTGGGAATATTCTGCCTCGGCGGACGATGCGAGTAGGTTTTGTTTCAGTCATTTTTGATTCTCCTATTTCTGAAATATCTAATTTTCGATTAACTCGGCTATTGGCTGAACCTAGCGATCGACTCAATCACAGAGATATTTCTATTATATGCGATCGCCCTTCCTTCCCTCCCTCTCAACTTCCTCCCAAAGTCAAAACATTCGACTGCATATCCACCACTAACCGCCGACTTTTCAACCATTGACGACCGATTAAAATTTCGGGAACTCCATCCCCAACATGAACGGGAATATCAAACTCTTCTCCATCTATTCGTACTTTTCCCGCATAGAGATCGAACTCTGAATCTCCTCCTTGTGCTAACCGCATCAATTCCTTGCGAACATAAAACCAACCGAGTCCCTCTAAATCTTGTTTCTCAATAGCTAACCAACCTGAGAATCCAGTATCTAGCATGGCATCAACTGGCAATTCTAATTGCTCATCATCAATCAACTCTATTTCAAAAAATAACTCATCATTATCGCCAAATTTGCCGTGGATCATATCGTACCACAAGCTCCCGTTTCATTAATTCGGAATAGAAACGGGATGGCATTTGGGTGTTTATGACGCGCCATTTGTGTAGCTATTTCTATATCGCGATCGAGGAAATATTCTCCACTATCAGGTTCAACCGCTATATACCAGTTGTAATGAGTTTTAATCAGTTCGGGTTGAACGCGATCGAAAACCACTTTACAGCGCTTATGAAATGCCTCTTGTTCGGCTTTCCACTGCGCCTTCTTTTCTTCTGACCACTGGATTTCTGGGAATATTCTGCCTCGGCGGACGATGCGAGTAGGTTTTGTTTCAGTCATTTTTGATTCTCCTATCTCTGAAATATCTAATTTTCAATTAACTCTGCTATTGGCTGAAGATAGTGATTGCCTTGGATCATATTCTGCCAGCTACTCCTGTTTCATTAATAACGAAAATATATGGAATAGCATTCTGGTTTTTTTTGCGAGCCATCTGTGTAGCTACTTCTTCATTTTTGTCAATAAAATAGTCTTCGCTATCTGGATCGATCGCCATAAAATAGTTATAGTGAGTTTTGATTACCCCTGGCTTGACTTTTTCAAAAATAACTTGGCAACGGTGACGAGTTGCTGCCATTTCTGCTTTCCACTGCGCCTTTTTTTCTTCTGACCACTGAATTTCTGGGAATATTCTGCCTCGACGCACCGTGCGAGTAGGTTTTGTTTCGGTCATTTTTAATTCTCCTATTTCTGAAATATCTAATTTTTGATTATCTCTAGTATTGGCTGAAGATATTTTTATTATATGCGATCGCCCTTCCCTCTCAACTTCCTACCAATGATCGATGACCGATGAAATAACCCAACTAATTCGATCGAACCAGGTGGGTTATTTGATTTCAGATTTACTTAAATAAAAGGCTGTAAGTGCTGAATCAACTGTGGCGCTGACTGCACACCCTCAATTCGATCGACCTGCTTACCATTCTTAAAGAGTACTAGCGTTGGCAGAGCGTGAATGCTATACTGAGAAGCTAACTGAGCATATTTATCTGTGTCAATTTTTACAACCTTTAAGCGGCCTTGCATTTGGGCATTCACCTGCTCTAGAATGGGAGCCATCATCTGGCATGGGCCGCACCAGGTAGCGTAAAAATCAACCAACACTGGCACATCCGAACCAGATAGCAACTCTTCAAAGCTGTTGAACTGTTGTTTAGTAGCCATAAGACAAAATTAATTGTTTGCTTAACACCAACTCAATCCTAGATTACTGGTTTGATGAATTTTGTAAGTCTTAGGTACGAATCACCCTAAGATAGTTAGGGCAGTTATTGAACTATCTCACTGACTTACATGGAAGTATTGCCAGAAAATTATCAGCGGTTGCGGGGACAAGTTGCCATTGTTACAGGGGCTTCGCGGGGAATCGGTCGCGCCGCCGCCTTGGCTTTAGCCACCGAAGGAGCGAATCTTGTTGTCAACTATGCCAGTTCAAGTACCGCTGCTGAAGAGGTGGTAGCGGAAATTACAGCGGGAGGAGGTAATGCGATCGCACTCCAAGCCGACGTTTCCAAAGCCGATCGAGTAGACAACCTCATCAACGCCACAATGGAAAAATGGGGTCGCGTCGATATCCTCGTCAACAACGCTGGTATTACTCGCGACACATTGCTACTGCGGATGAAACCAGAAGATTGGCAAGCCGTAATCGACCTCAACCTCACAGGCGTCTTTCTCTGTACCCGCGCCGCCAGTAAAATAATGCTCAAACAACGCAGCGGTCGAATTATCAACATTTCCTCAGTTGCCGGTCAAATGGGCAACCCCGGTCAAGCCAACTACAGCGCCGCCAAAGCTGGCGTCATTGGATTCACCAAAACCGTCGCCAAAGAACTTGCCTCTCGCGGCATCACAGTAAATTCTGTTGCCCCTGGATTTATTGTCACAGATATGACTGGCAATCTCAAATCAGAGGAAATCTTGAAATACATTCCTCTAGGTCGCTACGGTCAACCAGAAGAAGTCGCTGGTATGATTCGCTTTCTCGCCGCTGACCCAGCTGCGGCCTACATCACCGGCCAAGTGTTTAACGTTGATGGTGGCATGGTGATGGCATAGGGACTAGGGACTAGGGAAGTCAAAAGTCAAAAGTCAAAAGTCAAAAGTCAAAAGAAAATAGGGGCTCTTGCGAGGGGCTAGGGGCTAGGGACTAGGGGCTAGAGGAAGATGGGAAGAGTGGGAGAGTGGGGGAGAATGACCAATGACAACTGACCAATGACCACCGACCACTGACCAATGACAACTGACCACTGACCACTGACCACTGACCAATCCCCAAGAGATTAGCACTCGGACGCAGAGAGTGCTAAATTGGCTAATGGAAGCGAGTGGAAACAGAATATGGCAAAAATCGTTGCATTTAATGAAGAGTCTCGGCGGGCGTTAGAGAAGGGCGTCAACGCCTTAGCCGACGCCGTTCGGATTACCTTGGGGCCAAAAGGTCGCAATGTGGTACTGGAAAGGAAGTTTGGCGCACCGGAAATTGTCAACGACGGGATTACGATCGCCAAAGAAATTGAATTAGAAGACCCCTTAGAAAACACGGGTGCCCACCTAATTCGGGAAGTCGCCTCCAAAACCAAAGATGTCGCCGGTGATGGCACCACCACCGCCACAGTCCTAGCCCAAGCGATGATTCACGAAGGCTTGAAGAACGTAGCAGCGGGTGCAAATCCAGTCGCCTTGCGACATGGCATCGAAAAAACGATTGTCGCCTTGGTGAAGGAAATCGAAGCAGTCGCTAAGCCAGTAGAAGGTGCAGCGATCGCACAAGTAGCAACCATCTCTGCCGGTAACGACGAAGAAGTCGGGGCCATGATCGCCGAAGCGATGGAGAAAGTCACCAAAGACGGCGTGATTACCGTTGAAGAATCTAAGTCCCTGACAACCGAACTGGAAGTAGTCGAGGGAATGCAGCTCGATCGCGGCTACATTTCCGCCTACTTCGTCACCAACAACGAACGGATGACAGTGGAATACGAAGATGTCCGCATCCTCCTCACCGACAAAAAGATTAGCGTCATCCAAGATTTGATACCCGTCTTGGAGAAAGTTGCCCGTTTGGGTAAACCCTTACTGGTGATAGCCGAAGATGTTGATGGAGAAGCCTTAGCAACCTTAGTGGTAAACAAAGCCAGAGGTGTATTAAATGCCGTCGCGATCAAAGCACCTGGATTTGGCGATCGCCGCAAAGCTATGCTCCAAGATATCGCCGTCCTCACCGGCGGTCAAATGATTTCCGAAGAAGTCGGACTCAGCTTGGATGGCGTCACCCTCGATATGCTGGGAGTTGCCCGCAAAATCACGATCGATAAAGAAACCACCATCATCGTCGCTGGTAGCGAAACCACAGCAGACGTGCAAAAGCGAATCGGCCAAATTCGCACGCAACTGCAAGAAGCCGACTCCGATTACGACAAAGAAAAACTGCAAGAACGGATTGCCAAACTTGCGGGTGGAATTGCGGTGATTAAAGTTGGTGCAGCCACCGAAACCGAACTGAAAAACCGCAAGCTGCGGATCGAAGATGCCCTCAACGCCACCAAAGCGGCTGTGGAAGAAGGCATCGTACCCGGTGGCGGCACTACGCTAATTCATTTGACCAAAAAGATCGACGAGATCAAAAACAGCTTGGATGCCGAAGAAAAGATCGGTGCAGAGATTATCCGCAAAGCGCTAGAAGCACCATTGCGCCAAATTGCCGATAACGCAGGCGTCGAAGGTGCTGTGATTGTCGAGAACGTGCGAAACACCGAATTCAACATCGGTTATAACGCCCTGATCGATAAATTTGAAGACATGATTGCAGCTGGAATTATCGATCCAGCAAAAGTCGTGCGATCGGCCCTGCAAAACGCCGCTTCTATTGCCAGTATGGTCTTAACTACCGAAGGTTTAGTTGTCGAAAAGCCTGAGAAAAAACCCGCTGGCGGAGCCCCCGATATGGGCGGCATGGGCGGCATGGGCGGCATGGGCGGCATGGGCGGCATGGGCGGCATGGGCGGCATGGGTATGATGTAGCCCTTTAGTCATTAGTCATTAGTAGAATTTTGACAATGACCAATGATTCATTACAGCAGCTTGTTTACCAGACAAGCTGCTTTTTTTGTGGCGATCGCCTAAAATGCGGATATATAGCAACCGCCAGGGCGATTAAGCCAACTCCAACTGTTACCTTTAGTCCATAATCCCTTACAGAGTAAGCTTTTTCCTCTTCCCTCTTCCCTAGTCCCTAGCCCCTAGCCCCTAGTCCCTAGCTATAATACCAAACCCGGGTTTGTTACCCCCTTTAATTTTTGGCATAAACATTGTAGAGACGTTTCATGAAACGTCTCTACAGCCGATCCATATAAAGGGGGTAATCGTTGCGGATTTGGTATAAGTAGGTGGGCTTAAATAAAGTGAACTCCCAGAAACCCGGTTTCTTGGAGAAACCGGGTTTCTAAGGGCCTGGAGTTTTACGTTTAATTATGCCCACCTACTTATCATAAAGATTTCAAAAAAAGAGGGAAAAAGAATGGCAGAAACAAAGCCCACTCGCACAGTACGCCGAGGAAGATTATATCCGGAACGAACGATGTCTCAAGAAGAGATAAACCAGTGGCACGCTGAAAGAGCAGCATTTCGTCAGCATTCCAAAGTAGTTTTCGATCGTGTTCAGCCAGAATTGATAAAAACTCACTACAACTGGTACATGGCAGTTGAGCCTGATAGTGGAGATTATTTTATTGATAAGGATGAATTAGTAGTGGCAAAGATAGCGCATCAAAAGCACCCAAATGCTAGGCTGCACGTTTTCAGAATCAATGAGACAGGGGTGTGCGGCACAATATGATACATGGGAAGTTTGGCGATCGAGATGAGCTATTTTTTGAAATAGAGTTGATAGTTGATAACGGCTTAGAACTACCAGTTGATGCCATGCTGGATACGGGATTTTCAGGGTGGCTAGCAATGAACAAGCAGGATATAGAGGGAGTTAATTGGACTTATTTAGATGAGCAAATGATGGGAACAGCACAAGGAGATTTTGTTTTTGAGATTTATGTAGGAAAAGTACGAATAGATGGAGAAGAGTTTGATATTGCCGTTCATGTTGGAGAGGGAATTCCAGAAGTTTTAATCGGTCGTCAGTGGTTGAAAAATCGCCGGTTGGTAGTGGATATGCAGTCAGGTGTGTTGACTTTGGGAGAAAGTTGAGGGTTCAGCTATTTTAAGGTGCGTTAGCCTAAGCGTAACGCACCCTACACCTACACCGAATCTAGTTCAATCTTTGTGCAGAATCAGAATATCCTGGTAACTGGTGTGTTCGCTGCGGCCACACCACAAGCCGTAATACTTGCCTTTCACTGTGAAACCGCGATCGCAAATCCACTCCAGCAGCAAGTCTTCTTTAAACCCAGTGAACATCTCCGGCATATCCAAGCTGGTGGCAAAATAATCATCGATCTCGTGAACCAGATTAGCAGAACTTTTGCCTGCTGCAATCAGTTTTGCCGACTCCTCGTTGTGCATGAAGACGGTACATAGACAACGACCCCCCAGTTTGAGAACCCGGTAGATTTCTTCTAGATAATGACGAACCTCACAAGCGGGTATGTGAGTAAATACAGAACCCAGAAAAACAAAGTCGAAACTTTCGTCCTCGTAGGGGAAAACAAACTCCGTCGCTTGCAAAGTTCCGTTGTGGTTATAAAGCTTGTTATAAATGTCTACTCGACGGAAGTTGAAGTTGGGAAAGCGAGGAGTAATATTATTGTGAGCCCATTGAATTAGTGGCTCCATAATATCAAACCCCTCGTATCGGGTTGTCGGTGCCAAGTAGTAGGCTAGGGTGTAGGCTATGCGGCCCATACCGCAGCCAACATCAAGTACCGAGTCAGTCGGTTTGAGAGCGGCCATTTCCAAAAAGTAGCCGAGAAACTCGATCGCTGTGCGACTGAAGGTGTCTAGAGCATTTGACCCTATCCAGATCATCAATTCGCTGTCATCCTCACTCGGAAGCGGTAAGGAAGGTTCTAGCAGGTAGAGTATGGTTCCTCCCTCTCCCTCTTTGAATAAGGGAGTCACAACAATGAGGGAATCGCGAATTTGTTGTTGTTCTTCTAGATTGAGAGGTATGCGAATGCGGAACCGCGACTTCTGCCCGCATTCTAGATTTGGGAATATTTCCTTGACATCAGGACTCTTGATGCCGAAAGCCATCTCAAAGTCAGTGAATTCTTTACCTGAATATGAAACCCTTAAGCTTTCCACAGGGCCTGCATTAACTGAAGCTGCCCAGCCTATTAACAGCAACACATTGTCTTCGATGACTGCTTTGTCGATGTTCCCGCGCATTTGAACCAGTTGAGTTGGTGTGATTGTCTTCATAAAGGTCTGGCTCTTTCAGAATTACTATGCTATTTGGTACTAAAGTCAAGCTTTTTCATTCATGTTGCGACTTTGGAACATCCGGTAAATCTTCTTTGCGAACATCTGCATACGGAAAAGGAAAGAGCAATCTTTTTGGAAAACCAGTATGTCTTGGTGACTGGTGAACTCGGTGCGGCGACACCAATCGCCATAGTACTTGCCCTGTAGGGTGAAACCGCGATCGCAAATCCACGTCAGCAGCAAATCTTCTGGGAAACCAATGAACCTTTCCGGCACATCCGGGCTGGTAGCGAAATAATCATCGATTTGGTAAACCAAGTTAGCGGTACTTTTGCCTTCCTCCATCAGCTTTTGGGACTCCTCGTTGTGCAGCAAAACGGTACATAGACAACGACCACCTGGCTTGAGAACTCGCACAATTTCGTCCAGGTAATGGCGAACCTCCTCAGATGGTAAATGAGTGAAGACTGAAGTCAGCAACGCGAAGTCGAAGGTTTCATCCTCATAAGGGAAAGCAAATTCCGTCGCTTGCAAAGTTCCATCCGGGTTATAAAGTTTATTGTAGATGTTGACCTGGCGAAAATTAAAGTTGGGAAAGCGAGCAGTAATGTTTTTCCCAGCCCATTCGATCAACGGTTGTGCGATATCAAATCCCTCATATCGGGCTGTGGGTGCCAAGTAGTAAGCTAGAGCATAAGCCATGCGACCTGCACCGCAGCCAATATCGAGGACGTTTTCTGTCGGTTTGAGGCCACCCTTTTGCAAAAAGTAGCCGAGAAATTCGATCGCAGCGTCGGTAAAGTTGACGTTTGCGCCGATAAAGCCCCGCAAATCGCTGTCTGGGAGCGGTAGGGAAGGTTCTAGCAGATCGAGCAGGAGGCATCCTTCTCTACCCTCGAACAACGGCGTTAAAACGATCAGGGAATCCCGAACCTGTTCTTGCTGTTGTTCGTTCAAAAACACATTAATATGAAACCGAGCTTTTTCAGAGCAGTCTAGCTTTGGAAACATCTCCTCCACGTCAGGGCTATCAAGGCCCAAAGCCATCACAAAGTCGGTCAACTCTTTACCTGCACAGACAATCTTGAAGCCTTCCACAGGGCCTGCGTCAACTGAGGCTACCCAGCCCCCTAAGTGCAAAACATCGTTTTCGATGACTACTTTGTCCAGGTTTCCCCGTGTCTGAATTGGTTCGGTTGGTTTGATTGTCTTCATTTGGGCCGATCGGTCAATTGCTAGAACTCAAATTCTAAAGATTATCTCATTAGTGATGTTAAGGTATGGAATCGAACCCGGAGCTATGGAAATCAGGACTTACGCAGAAAGCCCCCAACTCTGGGGGCTTTCTGCGTAAGTCCTGAAAATGTCACTTTTGTCGTCCAGAATTTGATTAAGTAGGTGGGCATCATTAAACGTAAAACTGTCAGGCCCTTAGAAACCCGGTTTCTGGGAGTTCAGTTTATTTACGCCCACCTTAATATCCCGCTCAAGTATAGCAACCGCTCTCGTCGGTTAAGACGTACTAAAACGCTAGAATCAATTCACAGAAAGCATTTCACTTTTGACTTTTGAATGAGTGACTTTTGACTTTTGCTATAGCTTCCAAGTGAACCAACATGGCAGATAAACGTTTCCCACCTTCTGAATTAGCTGCACCACCCCATGCCAAAGATGAAGATGAATCTTACATTGATTTCAACTACGACAAACCAGGGAGTATGCCGGGGACTCTTGACCTTGAGGATGATGCCGCGCCGCCCTCCATTGTGTTGATCGATTACTGCGCTAGCAAAGCCACCCGCGTTCAACTCGATACACCGGAAGCTTGCGTTCCTTATTTGGATACGGAGTCGGTTTCTTGGGTGGACGTACTCGGCTTAGGAAATGAAAACATTTGGCGGCGAATGGGTCAAGTGTTTGATTTGCATCCCCTGGTTCTGGAAGATGTGGTCAATGTACCCCAGCGACCTAAAGTGGACGATTTGGATTCCCAGCTGGTGATTATTGCTCGAATGGTGATGCCCAAGGAGAAAGGTAATGGTTTTTACAGCGAGCAAGTCAGTTTTGTTTTAGGCAAGTATTATCTGCTTACAGTGCAGGAGGAGGCAGAGCGCGATTGTTTCCAACCGGTGCGCGATCGCATTCGCCACGACAAAGGTACGATCCGCCAGCGTGGAGCCGATTTTCTAGCCTATGCCTTGTTAGATTCGATTATTGATGGCTTTTTCCCAGTGCTAGAAATCTATGGTGAGCAGATTGAAGAACTAGAAGATGAAGTGGTGACTAACCCGACGCGGCACACGCTAGAAAAAATCTATCAAGTCAAACGCGATTTGCTCACACTCCGCCGCGCTATTTGGCCGCAGCGAGATGCCATAAATAACCTGATTCGAGATGGCAGCAGTCTGATTGGTTCCGATGTGCGAATTTATCTGCGAGATTGTTACGACCACGCAGTTCAGGTGATGGATATTGTGGAGACTTATCGAGAACTGTCTTCCGGCTTGATGGATGTTTATCTGTCCAGTGTCGGCAACAAAATGAATGAAATTATGAAACTGCTGACTGTGATTTCGTCAATTTTTATTCCGCTAACTTTCATCGCTGGCGTGTATGGGATGAACTTTGATACAGAAAAATCCCCCTTGAATATGCCAGAACTCAACTGGTACTGGGGCTATCCGTTTTGCTGGGCTGTTATGATTGCGATCGCCTCTGGTCTAATCTACTTTTTCTGGCGTCGGGGCTGGTTCGATAATTTTTCTACAATCAAGAAAGATTAAGGGCAAGTCAAGTGTGAATTGGACGCGATCGGATAATATGGTTACAACCTTCTTCTATATGGGAACACTAAGCGTAGTTTAAACTGTGAGATTGCTATGCAATACCTGCTCTACCCGATCGCTATCTATGCACTGCTGTATGTGATCCGCTATCTCATCACATTTTTGCAGATTCGCAAGTTACCAGTCCAATACCCAAAGTACGAGCTTCAAAAAGCTGACAAAGTTCCTACTTACCTCAAAGAGTTATTTCAAACTCCAATTAGAGAGCTAGAACAATTGGATTTCAAACCATGCAGCTATTTGCAGGTTGAGTCAATAGTAAAGGTTTACCCTCCCACAAGTTGGCAGATATTGCTGTATAATGAAACGCTCAAAACCTATGCGATAGTCTCCATTCGTCGTCCGGCTGAGCCTGTCAATTTGTTTGACATTGAGTTCTTCACCTTCTTTGAAGACAGAAGTTTGTTGCTTACCATGAACGGTAAGGCGTATGGCATTATAGGTGAGATTCCTAACTTCATTATCGAAGATCGTTATACAGATAAAACATCGGTGCAATGGCAAGCTCACCAAGATAAATTAAATCAATTAGCGGCAACCAAAACGCCCTGTAATTTAGCACCAGATACTTTTGCCAAGACGCTACAGATATTTATTAAAGATTACATTGATTGTTTGGCAAAGGCAGGTAATATATCGCCAATCAAGGAAGCAGAATTATTTCAGATCGATTGGTTGACAGCGTTAAAAACATCCCACAAGACAATACAGGGTGGATCGAAGGCAGCAGGTATCATCAAGCAACGCAGACAACAAGCCAAAACAGATTCAACTATCCAGGTTGAAATCCCCGTAGAACTGGAAGTTGAGGGATTTCAGCGTATGGAACAATTGCAGCAGGGAATTGTTAACAAAAAATTACGCACTTGGCTGCTACTAGGCAGTCTGGCGTTGTTTATCGCTAGCTATATGAAACTTTTTTCTCTGCAAAGTTTCGCAATCTTTATGGGCGCACTGTTGTTCCATGAAAGCGGACACTTGTTGTCGATGAAACTTTTCGGCTATCAAGATACTTCTCTCCTCTTCCTACCGTTTCTGGGTGCTGTAGCAACTGCTCGCAAAGAAGACGCGACACTCACTCAAAAGTTTTGGATATTGCTGGCAGGGCCTTTGCCTGGGTTGATTCTTGGGATGGGATTAGCGATCGCGTCTCGTGACGGTAGCTATCCTGGTTGGGTGCAACAAGCTAGCTGGATACTGATTGGTCTTAACCTGTTTAATCTGCTCCCAGTTTACCCGCTTGATGGCGGACAAATTGCCGACCTGCTATTGTTTTCTCGCCATCCTTACATTGGCGTAATTTTCAAGGTATTTGGTGTCATTATCTTGGGATTGCTTGGTATCGGTCAACCGATGTTGTTGTTATTCGCTATCTTGATATCTTTGAGTATTCCAAATAGTTTCCGCAGTGCCAAAGTGAATTCGTGGTTGCGGAAGGAACTCCGGCAAAACCCACCTGAAAATCGAGAAAATCTTCTGTATTCTATCTTCCAGAATCTGAAGCAGATGGGCTACGGAAATTTGCCCTTTAGCAAGAGATATGTACTGGCGAAAGATTTAATCCAACGTCACCACGAATCCGGTGCCAAGCGGACAACAATAGTATTGCTGGTAATGCTTTACTTTGTCAGCTTATTCGGAGGTACGATCGGCACTCTTCAAGCGATCGCGCCTAATTGGGCTAGAATAATCTCTTACTCGTTTCAAAATCCGCAAAAATTACGAAAACGGGCAACGGAAGCTAAAAAAAGAGAAGTTGAGCAGGCAACCGAAGCTTTGCGCTTAAATCCGAATGATATCAATGCTTATGTTAAGCGATCGCGGGCGCGGATGTGGCTGCGTGACGATCGGGGAGCTATGGCAGATTACGATCACCTTGTACGCTTAAAACCCAACGACATTGGATATCGCCTTAGCCGTGCTAGCCTTCGTGCTAGGTTACGAGACTATAAAGGTGCGAATCAAGATTACGACTATCTTTTGCGTCTCAACCCCAAAGATATCAAGATCTATCGCAGACGGGCACAAATGCGTAATATGTTAAAGGACTACAAAGGTGCGATCGCAGATTATAGCGAAATTATCAAATTGGATTCCAAAAACATCTCGGCTTACCTCGCTCGCGGATACGCTCGTGAGCGGCTACAGGACTACAAAGGTGCCCTTACCGATGCGAACTATGCGATCGAGCTAAATCCAAACCAGCCTGATGCCTATGACCTGCGGAGCGAAATTCGTCGTCGTTTAGGAGACGATAAGGGTGCGATCGTCGATCGGCAAAAAGCAGAGGCTCTTTACAAAGCTATAGAAGAAGAAGATCGCAACTGAGAAAAACAAACAGATCTCATCCTCTCTGCCCCATATCCAAATTCCTAATCTAAAATCTAAAATCTAAAATTCACAATCTAAAATGATAAGGGGAGAGAGTAGGCGCAGGCAGTTGCGGGCTAGCGAAAGCTAGTCTGAGGAAAGTCCGGGCTCCCGAAAGACCAAACTTGCTGGATAACGCCCAGTGCGGGTGACCGTGAGGATAGTGCCACAGAAAGATACCGCCCCTAGAAAGTCAAAAGTCAAAAGTCAAAAGTCAAAAATAAAACTTTTTACTTTTGATTTGCTAGGGGTAAGGGTGCAAAGGTGCGGTAAGAGCGCACCAGCAGCGTCGAGAGGCGTTGGCTCGGTAAACCCCGGTTGGGAGCAAGGTCGGAGGAACTACGGTTGGTCTTTTACCCGTTCCGCTTATTGTGTACCGCTAGAGGCGTCTGGTAACAGGCGTCCCAGATAGATAACCGCCTTCAAAGCTCCACGTGGGCCTTGAAAACAGAACCCGGCTTATGTCCGACTCTCTTCCTCTCTTTTCTTTTTTAAACAGGACTTACGCAAAAACCTTGGTTTTGCCCCCCCGACCCCCCAAAACTGGGGGGAGAAGAGTCCTGTTCCCCCCAGATTTGGGGGGCTAGGGGGGCGAAAAGCGTAAGTCTTTTTTAAAGAAATCGGCCTAACTTCCATGAATCTCACTTATCCCCGCCGTCAAAAGCAACTCCAAAGCTTGCTGCAAAAGCTTGGACTACCTGAAAAAGTGCCTGTTGAGTGGCACCTACTGGACTTGGCGCTAACTCATCCGACTTTTTCGGCTGAGGCTAACTACGAACAGCTAGAGTTTGTGGGAGATGCCGTGGTGCGGCTGGCAGCAGCAGAATTTTTATGGGAAACTTATCCCGACTGTAGTGTAGGTGAGTTTTCGGGGATTCGGGCGGAATTGGTGAGCGATCGCATCCTGGCACAAATAGCCGATAGTTATGGATTAGAAGCATACCTACTGCTCGATCGGAGTGCGGCAGGAGACATTGCCGGACGGGAAACTAGGCTGGCAGACGCTTTAGAAGCTGTGTTGGGCGCTCTCTACCTAAGTACACACACTTTGGAATTAGTGCTACCCTGGTTAGCTACCCACTTTAAACAATTAGCCGCAGAAATTCGCAGCGACCCAGCCCGTCGCAATTATAAAGCAGCACTCCAGGAACTTACCCAGAGCTACTACAAGGTTTTACCCGAATATGAAGTTAAGGAAATGAAGCCAATTCGAGGTAATCTACAAATGTTTACCGCAGTTGTCAAAGTACTGGGACAAACTTGGGGAACCGGAAAAGGAGGATCGAAAAAAGCAGCCGAACAAGCTGCTGCAAAAGTTGCTTTTGAGCAATCAAAAGTTAAAATGTCAAATGAATAATATCATGTCCTTACGCATTGGTTACCTAAAAAAATCGTGTGATTATTCTTATCTGCGTTCATCTGCGTTCATCTGTCTACCCTACGGGAAGGCGAAGCGCCTACATCTGCGGTAAAAATTTAACCAACGATGACAACAGACAATTTGACGATCTCACTCATATACTAACGATGCAACCGGACACGATATAATTTCAGATTTCAGAGTTAAAATTTCAGATTTAACAGAAATGTCGTCAGAAGTACCTACCTAAAAATACTATCAAAAAAACCACATTTTAGGCAGGGATGAATGACGACAAACTAATAAAAGCGTAGCAACGTTGTTCGATTTCTCAATTCTTCTACTTTATCTAAAATCTTCCCTTTTGCAATAACAAATAACCAATGACAATTAAAATTGCTGTATTAGGGGCTGGGCGATGGGGTATCCACTTGGTGCGAAACTTCTTAGAAAATCCCCAAGCGCATTTAGTGGCGGTGGTAGACCCCAACCCGGAGAGATTAGAAGCTTTGCGATCGCGTAGCGTGCGTGCAGCGCAATCGCGCTATCAGTTCGACGAGAGCATAGTGCTGGCAACCGACTGGGCCCAAGTACGAGAATTACCGGGACTGGATGCTGTTGCGATCGTCACCCCAGCCACAACCCACTACACCTTAATCGCTGACGCCCTCCAGCAAGGCTACCACGTCCTCGCAGAAAAACCTTTAACCCTCTACCCAGCTGAGTGCCTGGAACTCTGCCACCTAGCAGAACAACACCAGCGCCAACTTGTAGTAGATCACACCTATTTATTTCATCCCGCAGTAATTGGCGGACAAACTGTCATCCAAAAGGGAATACTGGGAGACTTGCGCTACGGTTACGCCACCCGAACCCACCTTGGCCCAGTGCGCCCGGATGTCGATGCCTTATGGGATTTAGCCATCCACGATATCGCCATTTTCAACACCTGGCTAGGGGAAACGCCAATAAAAGTACAAGCTACTGGCAACGTTTGGCTGCAAAGCGGTTTAGCCGACTTGGTTTGGGTGACGCTTACCTACCCCAGCGGATTTCAAGCATATATCCATCTGTGTTGGTTGAATCCCGATAAACAGAGGCGTCTGGGAGTCGTAGGCAGTCAGGGTACTTTAATTTTTGACGAATTATCGACAAAATCACCCCTCAGCATACAGCATGGAAGCTTAGACCAAAGCGGCAACCGATTTACCCCTGTAAATCAAAGCCATGAAGTCGTAAATATCGAACCAGGAGAACCTCTAAAACAAGTTTGCCAACACTTTCTTGATTGTGTTAGCAACAACACCACCTCAAAGGTTTCTTCTGGCTGGGTTGGCGCTCATTTAGTCCAAATTCTGCGTGCTATAACAGAATCATTAGAGCAAGGTGGAGTGCCCGTTACTGTTCCCGATCCACTTAGATTTTAGTCGGATTTAAAACTAACAATCGTAGCTCAATTTGTAGGTTGGGTTTCGCTATCGCAAAACCCAACGATTTAAGACTATAGCAACCTTCTCGGCAGTTAGGACGTTCTTAATTCCACCAAACCCCTGATTCTAGACCCTTCTTCCCTCTTCCCTCTTCCCTCTTTTAACTCAAAATTCAAAACTTTCCCTAGCCAGAAAGCCCCTAGCCCCTAGTCCCTAGCTATACTATGCTCAACCTGACCGGCATTGCAGTTACAGCTAAAATCTATGACAGTCCTAACTCTGAAGTGTATCGAGGCATCCTTCAGAAGGATAACCAACCTGTTATCCTCAAAGTGCTGAAACAAGACTATCCCACACCAGAGGAGATCCGCAGATATAAGCAAGAATATGAGATCGCCTGCAACCTGAATATTGATGGCACCATCAAAGCTTATGGTTTACAAAATTATCAGAATACTCTCGTCATTATTTTTGAAGATTTTGGCGGCGAATCCTTAAAGATATTGATGGATAGCCGGAAATTTAACCTAGCTGAATTTTTAGCGATCTCTATTGCTATTGCTGATAGTTTAGGCCATATTCACACTGCCAATATAATCCACAAAGATATTAATCCCTCCAATATAGTTTTTCACCCAGAAACAGGGCAACTCAAAATTATCGACTTTGGCATTTCCACCGTCTTAACCCGCGAAAATCCTACCCTCAAAAATCCCAATATTTTAGAAGGTACTTTAGCATATATATCTCCCGAACAGACAGGGAGAATGAACCGCTTCCTAGATTACCGCACGGATTTTTACTCCCTTGGCGTCACGTTCTACGAACTGCTGACCGGACAATTGCCTTTTGCTACCATCGACCCCCTCGAATTGGTGCATTGTCATATTGCTAAACAGCCAATTTGCCCCCATCAATTAAATCCCGATATTCCCAAAGCACTGTCAGATATTGTGATGAAAATGATGGCGAAAACGGCTGAAGAACGATACCAAAGTGCCTGGGGAATTAAAGCCGATTTGGAAAAATGTTTGACTCAATTACAGCGTCATGGAAATATATCAGATTTGACGCTGGGTACACAAGATATTTCCGACAAGTTTCTTATTCCTCAAAAACTTTACGGACGTGAAGCCGAAGTTAAAGATCTTCTCGCAGCTTTCGATCGCGTAGCGTCTCCCCAGGACAAACCAGTTGTAGAAATTGCCAAATACAAAATACAAAATCCAAAATCCAAAATCGAAATGATGCTGATAGCCGGTTATTCCGGTATCGGTAAATCATCCCTGGTAGCTGAAATTTACAAACCGATTACAGAAAAGCGCGGCTATTTCATTTCAGGTAAATTCGATCAATTTCAACGCAATATTCCTTATTCTGCTGTGGTAGTCGCCTTGGAGGGATTGGTGAAGCAACTCTTAACTGAAAGCGAAGCACAGGTAAACCAATGGCGAGACAAACTCCTAGCTGCTTTCGGCCAGCAAGGTAGGGTAATTATAGATGTTATTCCCGAAGTGGAATTGATTGTGGGCAAGCAGCCAGACGTACCAGAATTAAGGCCGCAAGAATCGCAAAATCGCTTTAATCTTGTTTTCCAAAACTTCATCCGGGCATTTGGCTCCAAAGCTCATCCATTGGTTATTTTTCTGGACGATCTCCAGTGGGCAGACGGAGCATCTCTGAAGTTAATTGAGCTAATGATGACAGATGCAAATACGAAATACTTATTTTTTATAGGGGCGTATCGCGATAACGAAGTCAACGCTTCCCATCCGTTACTCCTCATGCTTGATGAGTTACAAAATAAAGGAAAAAATGTCAATTTTATCACCTTGAATCCTTTAGATGTAGAGCATATTAGCCACTTGATTGCCGACACATTACACAGCGATCCTAACTCAGTAAAACCCTTGGCAGAATTGGTAGTGCGGAAAACTCTTGGCAATCCGTTCTTTGTAAATGAATTTCTGAAAACTTTGTACGCAGAAAACCTGCTGGCATTTGATTGTGAGCATCATGTTTGGCAATGGGATATTGCAGAAATTGAGGCGAAGGGCATCACAGACAATGTGGTAGAGTTGATTATAGGTAAGTTGCAGAAACTGCCAGAATCAACGCAGGAGGTGCTACGCTTGGCGGCTTGTGTGGGGGCATTTTTTGACTTAAACACCCTTTCGATTATCTGTGAAAAATCACCCTCAGAAATTTTTTCAGACCTAGTTACGGCAGTTAAGTCTGGGTTCATTTTGCCGACATCAGAATTAGACGATCGATTGCTAATTCAAAATTACAAATTCTTGCACGATCGCGTCCAACAAGCGGCTTATGCTTTGATCGATAAAAAGCAGAAAAAAGCGGTTCATTTGCAAATAGGTCGCTTGCTGTTGCGGAATACCACGCCAGAGGCGTTATCAGAGAACATATTTGCGATCGTCGATCATCTCAATCTTGGTGTTGTAGAAACGTTGAATTTAACGTCTATGCATATCAGTCGAGCGGAAAAAGATGAAATTGCCAGACTGAATGCGATCGCAGGTAAAAAAGCCAAAGCAGCGACAGCTTATGGGGCGGCAAGCAGGTATTTTAATTTGGGGCGCGAACTTTTAGCAGAAGATAGCTGGCAAACACAGTATAACATGACCCTGGCACTTTATGAATTAGCAGCGGAGGCGGCATATTTATCGGGCGACTTTGAGCAGATGGAGACACTGGTAGAAGTAGTGCTGCAACAAGCCAAAACTTTGCTCGATCGCGTGAAAGTGTATGAAGTTAAAATTCAAGCTTATCAAGTAAAAGCTAGATTGCTCGAAGTACTCAAAATTGGGCTACAAGTTCTGAAATTATTGGGTATAAATTTGACCGAACAACCTAGCTTGTCCGATATTCAGCGAAAACTGGAACAAACAATTTCAAATTTGAACGGGAGGCAGATCGATCGATTAATTCACCTGCCAAAAATGACCGATCCAGACAAGTTAGCAGCTATGCGTATCCTAGCGAGGATAGTTCCTGCTGCCTATATGGTAGCTCCTCCCATGTTTACGTTGATTGTGTGCGAAGAAGTTAATCTATCTATTAAATATGGAAATGCCCCTTGGTCTAGCTATGCTTATGCTACTTACGGAGCAATTTTGTGTGGCGTAGTATTCGACATTAAATCTGGTTATCAATTTGGCAAGTTAGCTTTAAATGTATTGTCTATTTTCAACGATAATTCACTTAAAGCCATGACATTTGAAGCGGTTGCAGGACATATATATCATTGGAAAGAATCGGTCGCTTCAACATTAATTTATTTAGAATTAGGTTATCAAGTTGGACTAGAAACGGGAGAGTTTGAATGGGCTGGTTATTGTGCAATTGTGAATTTTCAAAATTCATATTTTATCGGTAAAGATTTAAATGAACTTGTTAAGGATACGGCTAAATACAGTCGCGATATAGGTCAAATTAGACAAAAGATGGATGTTTTTCATCAATCAGTTTTAAATTTGAACTACGAGACTAAAAGTCCTAGTGTATTAATTGGCGAAGTTTACAACGAAGAACAATTATTGCCAGAGTTTTTAGCTGCAAATGACCGGTTATCACTGAATTATTTATATTTAAATAAACTAATTTTAAGTTATTTGTTTTACGACTATTTTCAAGCGGTTGAAAATGCCACCAAAGCAGCGGAATATTTAGACGGCGTGGTTGGAATGCTAGCTGTTCCTGTCTTCCATTTCTATGATTCTTTAGCAAGGCTGGGCTTGTATGCTAGCGCCGAAAAATCCGAACAACAAGCCCTGATAGAACAGGTAATAGCTAACCAGGAAAAGATGCAGAAATGGGCGCATTATGCTCCCATGAATCACTTACAGAAATTTTATCTAGTGGAAGCCGAACGACATCGGGTACTCGGTCAATATGTAGAAGCCCTAGAGATGTACGATCGCGCGATTGCTGAAGCCAAACAAAATGAGTATATCAACGAAGAAGCCCTTGCCAACGAACTAGCTGCGAAATTCTACCTTTCATGGGGCAAAGATAAAATTGCCCAAGTTTATATGACTGATGCCTACTACTGCTATTCTCGCTGGGGAGCAACGGCAAAAGTCAAGCATTTAGAGTCAAATTATCCGCAGTTACTCAGACGCATCGGAGCAGCCAAGAGGATTTCAGACGGTGGCACGATAACTAGCAGTATCTCTACTGGCATTCAGTCAGCGTCAGTTTTGGATTTAGCCACAGTTATGAAAGCATCGCAAGCGATTTCCGGCGAAATGGTGCTGGATAAGTTACTCGCAAAATTGATGAAAATTCTCATCGAAAATGCCGGGGCGCAAGTTGGCTACCTAATTTTACATTCCCAGGCAGAAGAAGGAGAGCAACTGCTGATTCAAGCATCGGGGGCAGTAGATTCCGATATCATCGTCTTGCAGTCAATTCCTATTGATAATTCCCTACCCGTATCTATAATAAACTACGTTGTCCGCACTAATGAAGCTGTGGTTTTGAATAATGCCATGAGTGAGGGAAATTTTACCAATGACTCTTACATCAAAAAACATCAGACTAAATCTATTTTGTGTGCTACTCTGATGAATCAGGGTCAACTCAGCGGCATTGTTTATCTAGAAAATAATTTGATTGCAGGAGCTTTTACCCCTGACAGATTGGAAGTTCTGCAACTTTTATCTGGGCAAGCAGCGATCGCGATCGCCAATGCCAAACTCTACGCAGAAGTCCGCGAAAGCAAGAGTCGGCTGAATCAATACCTAGAAGCTATGCCGGTGGGCATATTTGTAGCAGATGCAGCAGGTAAACCCTGCTATGTCAATCAAACTGCACAGCAGATGCTGGGCAAAGGAGTAGTACCTCATGCCACTGACGATGAATTAACAAAAGTTTATCAAGCTTATCTCGCCGGAAGCGATCGACTCTTTCCCTATGAACGCACTGTGATAATGCAGGCATTGAAAGGGGAACGTGCGACAATAGACGACATGGAAATTCACCAAGAAAACAAGATTATCCCCCTAGAAGTTTGGGGAACACCTATTTATGATGCAGAAGGTAATGTGGCTTATGCACTCGCCGCCTTTCAAGACATCACCGAACGCAAACAAGCCGAAAAGTTATTAGCTGAATACAATCGCAACTTAGAAATCCAAGTGGCAGAACGCACCCAAGAACTCTCTCAAACACTGGAACACCTGCAAGCCACCCAAGAAGAACTAATCCAATCCGAAAAAATGGCAGCTTTAGGTCAACTGGTTGCTGGGGTTGCCCACGAAATCAATACTCCCTTGGGGGCAATTCGCTCATCCGTTGAGAATATTGCCGAGTTCATGACTTTATACCTAGAAAAATTACCGGCATTTTTTCAACAACTTTCTCCACAACGTCAGCAAGACTTCTTTGCCTTGCTGCAAAATTCAACTCGACAAGTAACTACATTTTCTAGTAAAGAAAAACGAGCTTTTAAACGCGCTTTAGTTAGTCAACTTTCCGATCGCGAAATTACCAATGCTGACACGATTGCCGATACCCTAGTAGACCTCGGCATTTATGAAAATATCGAACCATTTTTGCCATTGTTAAAAGATCCAAAAAGCGAAGATATTTTAAACAACCTCTACCAACTTGCTAGCCTCCAAAAAAGCACGCAAATCATCACGACTGCCACAAACCGTGCCGCCAAAATAGTCTTTGCCCTGAAAAGCTATGCTCGTTATGACAATTCTGGAGATAAGCTAAAGGCAAATATAATAGAAGGAATTGAAACTGTCTTAACCATTTATGAAAGTCAACTCAAACATGGTGTAGAGACGATCAGAAACTACGATCGGGCCTTGCCATCAATTCTGTGCTATCCCGACGAACTTAATCAAGTTTGGACAAATCTAATCCATAATGCTTTACAAGCGATGAGTAACAAGGGAAGCTTAACCATTGATGCAAGGCAGCAAGATACCAACTTACTGATCGGCATCACCGATAGCGGCACGGGAATAGATCCAAAAATTATGTCGCGCATCTTCGATCCATTTTTCACCACAAAACCTCCAGGAGAAGGTAGCGGTTTGGGATTGAATATTGTCAAGAAGATAATTGACAAACACGAGGGTAACATTTCGGTGGAGTCAATGCCAGGTCAAACTACTTTTACGGTGTCCCTACCAATTAAGTGAACGAGGAGTAACTACCCTATGTCTAAACCAGTAATTTTATGCGTAGATGATGAGAACGTAGTTTTGAATAGTTTAAAGATCGAACTCAGAAACGAGTTTAAGGATGCCTACCTATATGAAATTGCTGAGAGTGCTGATGAAGCCTTGGAAATTATTGAGGAACTGAAAGAAGAAGGAACTGATATTGTGGCGATCGTCTCTGATTGGCTAATGCCGGGAATCAAGGGAGATGAATTTCTCATTCGCGTCCATGCAAAATATCCCAACATTATTAAAATCATGTTAACAGGACAAGCCGATGGAGCAGCGGTCGAACGTGCCAACCTTCTAGCTAACCTGCATTCTTACTTGCCAAAACCCTGGAGTAAAAAAGAATTAATTGAAACTATAAAGGATGGCTTGTCAAAAGTATGAATAAACCAGTCATTATTTGTGTCGATGACGAATATACAATCCTGGATAGCCTGAAAATCGAACTAAAAAGGGCAATTGGGGATGAATATCTTATAGAAACTGCTGAAGGTGGTGAAGATGCTTTGGAGTTATTGTCAGAGTTGGTAAAAAATGAGTATGAAATTGCTCTCGTAATCTCCGATTATATAATGCCCGATATCAAAGGCGATGAATTATTAAAGCGTATTCATGCCATCTTACCCAAAGCCATCAAAATAATGCTGACTGGACAAGCAGATATTGAAGCTGTAGCGAATGCTATAAACTCCGCAAATTTATATCGTTATATTGCCAAGCCGTGGCAGTCTGAAGACCTAAAATTGACGATTAAAGAAGCAGTACGCACATACTCTCAGGAAAAACAATTAGTCGAACAAAATGTTAAATTGGAGGATTACAATCAGAAATTAGAGGAATTAGTAAAAATTCGCACGCAGGAATTAGAGAAAAAAAATCTGCAACTGCAACAAGAGATTCGCGAACGCCAACAAGTAGAGTCAGCACTCCAAGAATCTGAGATGGAACTGCGTGCCATATTCGCGGCGATGACTGATGTTGTGATTGTGAGAGATGTTCAAGGGCGCTGTCTCAAAATCGCCCCCACATATACAACGAATTTGTACAAACAGGCTGCTGATATGATTGGCAAAACGCTGCACGATGTTATACCAAAAGAGCAAGCTGACCTTATTCTTAGCTCCATTCAACAAGCTCTCTTAAATCAGCAGACAGTCAGTATTGAATACAGTCTCACAATTAAGACGCGAGAAGTTTGGCTGTCTGCAAACATTTCACCTCTTTCTCCAGATTCGGTAATCTTAGTAGCGCGAGATATCACCGATCGCAAGCGACGGGAAGAAGCGCTGCGATTAATAGTAGAGGGTACAGCCTCAAAAACTGGCGGTATCTTCATGCACTCGTGTGTCCGATATCTAGCTGAAATACTGCAAGTCAGTTACGCCTTGGTGACGGAGTTGGCAAATTGGGAAAAAACCAAAGTTCGCACTCTGGCGTTTTGGAATGGCACTGATTTCAATGAAAACATCGAATTTGAAATAGCTGGCACTCCCTGCGGTGAAACTATTTTCAATGCCAAATTGTGCTACTACCCTAATAGCCTGACGGAACATTTTCCTGACAATAAATTTCTCATTGATTTAGGCATACAAAGCTATGCAGGAATGCCGCTGATTAACTCCAATGGCAATGTCTTAGGTCATTTGGTAGTGATGGATGTGAAGCCGATGGGAAATGACCAGAGAATAGAGTTAATTTTGGAAATTTTCGCGGCCAGAGCCGGAGCCGAATTGGAGCGCAAAAAAGCAGAAGAGAAGCTCCAAGAATCTGTATATGCCGCAGATGCAGCGAACCGCGCCAAAAGCCAATTCCTCTCCAAGATGAGCCACGAACTTCGTACACCTCTCAACGCGATTCTGGGCTTTACCCAAGTGATGAACCGCGATTCATCCTTATCGGCTGAGCAGAAGCAACATTTGGGAATTATCAGTCGCAGTGGCGAGCATTTGCTGACATTGATCAATGACATTTTGGAAATGTCGAAAATTGAAGCTGGCAGGTTAACGCTGAATGAAAATAGCTTCGACCTATACTACTTGCTTGGCACTCTCAAAGAGATGTTCCAACTCAAAGCTAAATCTAAGGGCTTAGAGCTAATCTTCAATTTATTTCCAGACCTTCCTCAATACGTGAAAACAGACGATAACAAGTTGCGTCAAGTCTTGATAAATCTGCTTGGAAATGCAATCAAATTCACGGAAAGAGGTAGTGTCACGCTTTGCGTGTCAGCGGTTAGCAGATCTAAACAACGGACAACTGACACAGTCGGAATGCCTGTGCCACAACAACTGAAAATCCAGTTTGAAGTTGAAGACACTGGCCCTGGCATTGCCAGTGAAGAAATAAATCTCCTATTTGCACCTTTTGGACAAACGGAAACAGGTCGAAAATCTGAGCAAGGAACCGGATTGGGTTTACCTATTAGCCGACAATTTGTGCAACTGATGGGAGGAGAGATCGCCGTCAGCAGTACCCTGGGGATAGGAACAAGTTTTAAATTTGATATCCCCGTTTGTGTAGTTGAAAGGCAGGATGTTCCGACTTCTCAGGAAACCCGCAAGGTAATTGGGCTAGCGCCTAACCAACTTTCTTATCGTATCCTTGTGGTTGAAGATGTGAAAGTCAGCCGCCTCCTGCTGGTTAAATTGCTTACAAATGTAGGCTTTGAGGTGCGTGCTGCCGCTAACGGTATGGAAGCAGTTGCCCTGTGGGAAAGTTGGAAACCACACCTAATTTTGATGGATATACAGATGCCGGTGATGGATGGGTACGAGGCTACCAAACGCATCAAAGCGCATCCTCTGGGTGGGGCAACTGCGATCGTCGCCCTGACTGCCAGTGCCTTTGAGGAAGACCGAATCGCTATTTTGTCGGCTGGCTGCGACGATTTTGTGAGCAAGCCGTTCTCAATCGAGCTAATCTTAGAAAAAATGGCTCGCTATTTAGGGGTGCTATACATTTATGACGAGCCAGTGGTGAACAGCTTGGAAGTTAAATCCAAGCAAGAAGAGACGCGAGATCTAGGTTCACCAGATCTCTGCCACGGCTCAGATCGACCCCTTGATGAATACTTGTGCGAAATGTCCGCCGAGTGGGTAACCCAGCTATATCAGGCGGCTGCCCAATGCAGCGATAGCCTAATTTTCGAGATGATCGAGCATATTCCAGCGAACGGTTCCCCTCTCGCCAAAACCTTGAAAGAGTGGGCTGATGAATTTCGTTTTGATAAGGTCATAGATTTAATTCAACAGGCAAAAAAATGACTAACGAGCAAGCATTAGGAATTAAAATCAATGATATAGAAGGAGTTATTCTTAATAATAAAGCGAATATTCTTATTGTTGATGATAAACCGGACAACCTGCGCCTTTTATCAACGATCCTAACCAAGGAAGGGTATGAAGTTCGCAAAGCTTTGAACGGTAAGATGGCCCTGACGGCGTGTCAGGCAATTCTACCAAATTTGATTTTACTCGATATCAATATGCCAGAAATGAATGGCTATGAAGTTTGTCAACATCTTAAAGCGGATGAGCAAACTCGCGGGGTGCCGGTAATTTTTATCAGCGCCTTTAATGATGTGTTGGATAAAATAAAAGCCTTCGCTGTCGGTGGTGTAGACTACATCACCAAGCCATTTCAAAGTGCAGAAGTTGTTGCTCGCGTCGAGAATCACTTAGCTCTATGGAAACTGCAACGGCAACTGCAAGAACAAAATGCAGTGCTGCAACAAGAAATTCGCGATCGCACCTTAGCAGAAACAGCCCTGCGGCAAAGTGAAATAAGGTTACGCCATCAGAACGAAGTGCTGGTAAACTTATCAAGAAATAAGGGGCTGTATGGGGGCGATTTAAATGCTGCCCTCACAGAAATCACCGCAGCGGCTGCCTATACCCTAGAGATCGAACGAGCTAGTGTCTGGCTCTATAACGAGACAAATACGGCGATCGAATGCCTGGACTTATTTGAGCGCACTCCAAACCAACATTCAGAAGGACTTGAGCTGACAGCAGCAGACTATCCTGCTTATTTCAAAGCTTTGCTAGAAGACTGGACGATCGCAGCCCACGATGCTCGCAACGATCCTCGAACTGGAGAATTTACAGATTCTTACTTGGTTCCACTAGGCATCACTTCTATGCTAGATACTCCCATTCGATTGGGCGGACAGACGGTGGGTGTTTTATGTCTGGAACAGGTGGGATTAGCTCGTCATTGGACGCTGGAAGAGGAAAATTTTGCAGGCTCATTAGCAGATTTAGCATCTTTAGCTCTAGAAGCACGCGAACGCAAGCGCTTGGAAGAGGAAGTGTCTCAACAACAGCGGTTTTTAGACAGCATCATCGAACACATTCCCTTGGCAGTATTTGCCAAAGATGTTGCCAATGACTTTCGCTATGTGCTGTGGAACAAAGCTAGCGAAAAGATATTTGGCAATTCCAGAGATGAGGCTATTGGGCGCAATGTCCACGATTTATATTCCCAAGAGCAAGCTGATTTCTTTGTCGAAAAGGACTTGGAAGTGGTGAAAACGGGCAAGTTAATTGACATGGACGCTCAACCCATCAATATAAAATCCGGTGAAACAAGATGGTTGCGAACCTTGGAAGTGCCTCTGATTGACGATCGCGCTCAAGTGACTCACTTGCTGTGCATTTCCGAAGATATTACCGAACGCAAGCAAGGAGAAGAAGCACTGCGCTCAAGCGAGGAGCGATTTAGAAGTTTGGTTTCTAATATCGCAGGTGCTATCTATCGCGGCAAGTGGGACTCTGACTGGACAATGGATTTCATCAGCGATGTAATCGAGGAAATTTCTGGCTATCCTGCCTCTGATTTTATTGACAATCAGGTGCGAACTTTTGCTAGTATCATCCATCCCGATGACACAGAGATGGTGGAAATAGATGTCGATCGGGCCTTGAGTGCAAAACTTCCTTATATTCTGGAGTACAGAATAATTCATGCCAATGGCAGCATCCGTTGGATTTATGAAAAAGGTCAGGGCATTTTCGATCGAGATGGGGTAATGCTCTGGTTGGATGGAGCGATATTTGACATCACCGAACGCAAGCGAGCTGACGAAGCACTGCGCCAAAGCGAAGCACAAAAGCAAGCAATTCTCTTGGCGATTCCCGATTTAATGATGCGAATTAATCGAGATGGCTATTACTTGGATTTCATCCAACCGAAATATTCTCAGGTGTCGGCTATCAGCCACAATCCGATCGGTCAGCATTTATCGACAGGATTTCCGCCGGAATTATTTAAAGTAAGAATGTTTTATATCCACCGGGCACTGGAAACAAGTGAGGTGCAAATTTACGAACAGCAAGTTCACATTGATAGCGGCATATTAGATGAAGAAGTCCGAATTGTCCCTATAAATGAGAATGAGGTGTTAATTCTGGTGCGGGACATCACCGCTCGCAAACGGGCAGAAGAAGCTCTCCGACAAGCTGAGGAAAAATATCGCAGTATTTTTGAGAATGCCACTGAGGGAATTTTCCAAACATCCCCCGATGGACGCTATCTCAGCGCAAATTTGGCACAGGCACGAATTTATGGTTACGATTCACAAGAGGAATTGATTGCTAACGTCACTAATCTTGAAAAACAAGTCTATGTAGACCCAAATCGGCGGAAATTTTTTGTAGAAATGCTAGCAAACAATGGTGCTTTATCCAATTTTGAATCTCAGGTTTATCGCAAAGATGGCAGCATTATCTGGGTTTCGGAAAATTCCCGTGCGGTTTGCGATGCTCAAGGAAACTTATGTTATTACGAAGGGATTGTCACGGATATTACTCGGCGCAAACTGGCAGAGGATGCGTTGCGAGAGAGCGAAAGACAATTGCGGAAACAAAACAAAGTGCTGGTAAAACTAACAAGAAATAAGGCGATTTCCCAGGGTAATTTATCGGCAGCGCTGAAAGCGATTACCAAAGCAACTGCTAAAATGCTGGGGATAGGGCGGGTGAGTGTATGGTTGTACGATCGGAGTGGGTCTAAGATTGAGTGTTTGAATCTGTTCGAGAGCGATCGCAACTGTTATTCTGAAGGGATGGAAATCTCTACCGAAGATTATCCCTCCTATTTCAAAGCTTTACAATCCTCTGCTTCCGTCGTTGCTGTCGAGGCTCTTACCGATCCGCGACTCCAGGAATTGATTGAATTTTACCTGATTCCTTTGAACATTAAATCTTTGCTAGATGTTTCGATTAACCAGAGTGGAAAAACTCTGGGTATAGTTTGTTTGGAACAAGTGGGAAGATGCCATCACTGGACGCCCGAAGAGGAAAGTTTTGCTCGCTCTATTGCCGATTTGGTTGCTTTGGCAATCGAATCGCGCGATCGCAAACAGGCACAAGAAGCCTTGCGATTAGAGCAGGAAAAATCGGAACAATTATTACTAAATATTTTACCAGAAGCTATAGCTAACCAGTTAAAAAAACAGCAGCTTCCAATCGCTGAGCATTTCAATGAAGTGACTATTCTATTTGCCGATATCGTTGGCTTTACTCCTCTTTCTGCTAAAATGCCGCCGATCGAATTGGTCAACTTGCTAAATGAGATTTTTTCGACTTTTGACGAACTAGCTGAAAAACACGGTTTAGAGAAAATTAAAACGATTGGGGATGCTTACATGGTGGTGGGTGGATTGCCGATCGCAAGATTCGATCATGCAGAAGCGATCGCAGCAATGGCACTGGATATGCAAATTGCCATTAACCACTTTCAAGCCAAAAAGGGTGAGCAGTTTCAAATTCGGATCGGAATTAATACCGGACAAGTGGTAGCGGGAGTCATTGGTACGAAAAAGTTTATCTACGATCTTTGGGGCGATGCAGTTAATATTGCTTCAAGGATGGAATCAACAGGGTTACCGGGAAGTATTCAAATTACGGAGGCTACTTATGAGCGTTTAAAAGATAAATATTTGTTTGAAAAAAGGGGGCCGATCGTTATTAAAGGCAAAGGGCAAATGATTACCTATTTGCTCACAGATATAGCTAGGGACTAGGGGCGAGTGTTGAGGGAAAAGGGTTACGGAGTAAAGGATGGAAAGACCAGAAGTAAAAGTTGGAGTTGTCCTAACTGCCAAGGCTATGGCTATAAAATCGCATAATGACCAAAAATGTCTCAAGCCTTAGAACGACCGTCTGGGGATCGATCCAAAATCTTTTCATCCAAAATTTAAATTAATGCTGCATCGGTTTGTGTGGCTAACCGAGAGGAATTAATCATCGGCATTTCGATCTCAACCGTTGTGCCAAGACCTATACCAGCACTGTGTAGAGAGATGCTACCGCCCATCAGTTCGATTAATTTCCGGGAGATGGCAAGTCCCAGTCCGGTGCCGCCATACTTGCGAGTTGTCGTACCATCAGCCATTACAAAAGGTCGAAACAGTTTTTGCTGCTGATCGATCGCAATGCCAATTCCCGTATCTTTAACGCTTACGACAACTAAAGAACTATTAGTGCTACCGTCTTTGTCTAACGCTATTTCCTGGCGTGTACTAATAGTGATGCTGCCTTTGTCAGTAAACTTAATAGCGTTGCCGATCACATTTAGGAAAACTTGTTTTAGCTTTGCCGGGTCTGCTTGTAGTGCGATCGCCTCTGGTGGCTCAGACCAAAGCAACTGTAGGTTTTTCTGATTAATGTGAACATTTTGTAGATCGATTACTTCCTGGAGGATCGATCGCAAATCCATCGGCTGCATCACCACAGAAAGAGTACCCGATTCAACCTTTGACAAGTCTAATATGTCATTAATAATATTAAGCAGGTGAATAGCTGCATCATCTGCCCGCTGCAAAAACTCTATCTCTTCTTCCCGGTCATCGCAGCAATCATCCTTTACCAAGCGAATACAACCAATGATGGCATTTAAGGGAGTTCTCAGCTCGTGAGAAGTATTAGCCAGAAACTCACTTTTTAGTTGGTTAGCTGCTTGCGCTTCTTTCCAGGCTGTTTCTACCTCCTGAGCCCACGCTGTCAGTCGTTCGACCATACTATCGAGGGATTCGGCCAATTGATTAAACTCTTGGATTTTGAAGTTGTGGGGGACCTTGGATGGCGATCGTCTGCCCCGGACATTCAAGGCATAGTCTCCGAGTTGCTCTAAGGGACGCGCTAGATCGCGAGATACATACAGAGTTGCCAATAGGTTAGCCGCTAACAACCACAAGCTCAAATTAATCAGAACTTGGTTAATTTCTTTAAGCCCAAACAGTGCATTATCCAAACTTGCTACTGCTAAAATAACCCACTTGTGATTTGGATCGTTACTGACGGGGCTGGGGATAGCCGTATACCCAGCCACTGATTCTGTGCCATTTTTTTCAAAGGCAAATAAGTGAAGAAAATTTTGTTCGCCAGCCAGGGCATTTTTAATTAAAATTTTGAGTCGCTTTGCATCTTCCAGTTGCTCAACATTACGCCCTACTAAGTCAGCAACCGGATGCTCTAAAATCATTCCGTCCTGGTCAATCACTACCGTATAGCCGGAAAGAGACCCTGGTTTAGCAACCTGTTGCCGATACAAAGTTGACTGAATACTTAAGGCGTTGCGGAGTAACCCGGTATTGTCATAAATGGGTGCTGTAAAAATTAATTCCAGTTGGCCTTCTGAACTGCTTTGTTCGGCAAGAGAAGCAACTCTTGGCGATTTTCCTGGCGGTAGTAGCGTTGTCACGTGAATAATTGAGCGATCGGGAAACAATTGACTTTGCTGCTGCGGCCATAAATTAGCCGGAAGCGAACTAATCGATCTACTTCCACAAGTACTGGTGACAACTTTACCCGTTTGGACGTTCGTAAGTTGAATGCACTGTATCTTTGTCGGCAGTTGTTTTGTGAGAAAGGCGAAAAATTCTTGCGACTGGGAGATCGATCCAGACTTGACAACAGCTGTTTCGGTAGCTGTAAGTAGGTTCGCCTCTACTGCTTGGATTGACTCGTCAATCCTCTCTCCTTTTGTCACTGCACTTTCGGTTAAGTTTTGGCGGGCAGTTTCCAATAGCGTCGAGCGTGCCTTTCTATATATCACATACTGTCCCAACAGTAAAACTGGTACGCTCAGCAGCAAAATCCGGGTTAGCAGGATGCGGCGAAATGAGGATTGACGTGGCCCAGCCATGAACTGCATTAAGGGCGATCGCATCATAGCTTGCGCGTATTGCTCAAGCAGGATGCTCCGAACAGAAAATTGACCTGGCTTAGCCATAGATAGTCTCTAACTTAAGATGCTAACCGCAACAACAAGGAGGCAAAAACAGACCGGATCGAGCGAATGTCCTAGAGCCACAAGTGTCGAAATATGCTATGGGTGAGTCTGAACGATCGCCGCCAGTCGGTCTTAAAACAATCGATAAACACAATTATAGTTTTTGTGATGAACCAACCGCATACCACCGTTATTCTAGCCATGAGTGCCGATGGCAAGATTGCCGATGCCAAAGCTTCCCCCGCACGGTTCGGTTCCCCAAATGATAAAGCACACCTGGAAAAACAGATCGCTTCTTCTGACGGGGTATTATTTGGTGCTGGGACGCTGCGTACCTACGGAACAACGCTGAGCGTTTCTAATCCCCATCTCCTCAAACAACGAGAACAGCAAAGCAAAGCACTACAACCAGTACAGATTGTTTGTTCCGCTTCCGCAGAGATTGACCCTCAATTGCGCTTCTTTTCTCAGCCGATTCCCCGCTGGTTGCTCACTACAGCTAGCGGTGCCCAAAAATGGCAATTAAACTCAGAATTTGAGCGAGTTTTAGTTTTTGAGACAGATAATGGAGAGATTGAGTGGGTGGCGGCTTTTGCACAGCTGGCACAGCTGGGTTTGGCACGATTGGCGGTTTTAGGCGGCGGCAAACTGGTAGCATCGCTGCTAACAGCTAATTTAATTGATGAATTTTGGCTGACGGTTTGCCCGTTGATTTTAGGCGGAGCATCTGCACCAACGCCAGTGGAAGGAGCGGGATTTTTACCTGATTTGGCTCCTCGTCTTCAACTTTTAGCAGTTCAACAGGTTGAGGAGGAAGTGTTTTTGCATTATCGCCTCCAACATTAGGAAGATTATATTACTTTAAAGAAAGTTTGAAACTTCGATCGCACCCTTTCACGATGCTAGAACAACTCAAGCCGAGCTATAACCTGACCTGGATTAACCAAATCGGCGACATTCCGCAACAGCAGTGGGATGCCCTCGCAATGCCCCTGAAAACGCCTTTCCTCGAATGGGAATGGTTGCACAATTTAGAAACGTCTGGCAGTGTTAAGGCTCAAACTGGATGGCTTCCTCAACATCTGACAGTGTGGCGAAACAGAGATCTGATTGCCGCTGCGCCACTTTATGTTAAAGGTCATAGTTACGGCGAGTTTGTCTTTGACCACCAGTGGGCAGATTTGGCTAGTCGTTTGGGTGTGGAGTATTACCCGAAACTCTTGGGAATGACGCCGTTTACGCCTGCTGAAGGTTATCGCTTTTTAATTGCCCCTGACGAAGATGAGGATGAACTAACAGAGTTGATGGTAGCGGCGATCGATCATTTCTGCGCCAGTAACCGCATTTCGGGCTGCAATTTCCTCTATGTTGACCCACAATGGCGAACAGTGATGGAACGCCACGGTTTCATCAGTTGGCTGCACCACAGCTATATTTGGCAAAACAAAGGATTTAAAACTTTTGATGATTATTTGGGCGTTTTTAATGCCAATCAGCGCCGCAACATCAAACGGGAACGCGCTTCTGTGACACAAGCGGGTTTGCGACTCGAAACCCTGACAGGCGATGAAATTCCTAAGTCGCTATTTAGTCAGATGTACAGCTTTTATAGCGACCATTGCGATAAGTTTGGTTGGTGGGGAAGCAAATATCTGACTAAGCGCTTTTTTGAACAACTGTATCCCAAATACCGACACCAAGTATTATTTGTAGCTGCTTACAATGAACAAAATGACCACCAGCCGATGGGAATGTCTTTTTGCATCACAAAAGGCGATCGCCTTTACGGACGCTACTGGGGTTGCAATCAAGAAATTGACTGCCTGCATTTTGATGCTTGCTACTATAGCCCAATCGAATGGGCGATCGCGCACGGCATCCAAAGTTTTGACCCTGGTGCGGGCGGACACCACAAAAAACGTCGCGGTTTCCCCGCTAGTGCCAATCACAGCCTGCACCGCTTTTATAACCCCCGCCTCAGCCAAATTCTGCGGTCTTACATCAGCCAAGTCAACGAAATGGAGCAGCAAGAAATCGACGCGATTAACAAGGATATTCCCTTTAGCCGCCGCGAACTTCCACTTGATGTTGAGTTGGAAACCTGATAATTTTGCCCATTTTTGTCCTTCTGTAAAACTCTACTTCATCGCCATTCAGAGTGAATAACAATAAATTTGTTGAGCAATCAAATTAAGTTTTTGAGTGAAAATGAATCAAACTTCTGAAAACCTTGCTGCAATTGATGAAAACCTTTCTAAGCGCGATATCGAACTCGACCCTGGGGGATATTTTATTATCTACCTCGATCGGGATGCCGGACTGATTTGCGCCAAGCATTTCACGAATGTAATTGACGATCGCGGTTTAGCCGTTGACCCCGAAACTGGAAAGGTGATTCCCGCAAAAGGTAAAGTGGAACGAACTTACAGCACCATATATACTGGCACAACCGCAAAGGAACTTTGCGTCAAGATTTTTGAAGAAACTCAGCCCTGTCCAGTCACTCTTCTGGATCATGCCGCGTATCTAGGCCGAGAGTTTGTTCTGGCCCAGATGGCTCTAATTAGCGGTCAAGATTACGTTCAAGACTAAAAGAAACCCGGTGAGAGCAGGAGTTACCGGGTTTCTGGGTGTTCAGTTTATTTACGCCCAGCTACTTAAGAACTCATGGACTGATACCAAAAGTAAGTCGCCATTGGGATGACTGTGGCGGCAATTAGCAAACCAACTACCCAGACAGTAGAACTGCCTCGGTCGGTTTCTGCTGCCGTTTTAAAGGTTCCTTCTACCCGAGCGTTTTCTGCTGCTACTTGGGGTGGCCCTGGATCTGGCTGACCGGATAATACGGCAACTAGGCGATCGCCTGCATCCTCGAAAGCTTGGTTATATTTATCACCTTGTCGCAGCGGTACTTGTACGGTTTCTGAGGCCACACTCTGGGCAATTTCATCGGGCATGATGGATTTTACTTTTTCCCCAGTCCGAATTGCCGTGCTGTTGGTGACGGTATCGATCGCTAGCAAAGTTTGATTAGCTTGCGCTTCTGGTGTTGGAAACCATTTTTCAAACAGCTGATTTGTAAAACTTTGGATTGTTTCGTCGTAGTCAAGGTGGCGAATGGTGACTATTCTGACTTCATTGCCCGTCTGTTTGGCTAAATTCTCTAGCAAGCTGCTAATTTTGCCTTCGGTGACGCGACTGACAACTTCGCCCTTGTCAACTACCCAAGTGCTAGAGTCTGCTGTAAGGCTAGGCATTTCATACACACTCGTAGCAAAAGCCGGGTCAGCAACTAGCACAGTTGTCGCCAATATCAACACGACTGACAACATCAGGCGCTGGAGGTAGTTTCTCCAACTGGAAATTTGGGATGAGAGCTGTTTCATGGAATGGAACCTAAAAAATGACTATCCCACAAAATACTATAGAAATGTGGTGCCAGTTAGCGCTAGTGCAGGATGGCGGAAATAACTCACCACTAAAAATTGCCTGTTTTGCTCTGGAAATCTTGATTTTTACCACTGACAACTGACAACTGACAACTGACAACTGACCACTGACAACTGACAACTGACAACTGACAACTGACAACTGACCACTGACAACTGACCACTGACCACTGACAACTTGCGCTAGTGCGTCCGCCCAATATGCAACTTGATAAATTCGATCGCAGAAGGTAGCCCTGACTGAGTTTTTAAATTGGTGAACACGAACGGTTTATCGCCGCGCATCTTTTTGGCATCCCGTTCCATCACGCCCAGATCGGCCCCCACTAAGGGGGCTAAGTCAATCTTGTTAATTACCAGTAAGTCAGATTTGGTGATTCCGGGGCCACCCTTACGGGGAATTTTATCACCAGCGGCGACATCAATGACGTAAATTGTCAGATCGACCAGTTCTGGACTAAAGGTGGAGGCGAGGTTGTCGCCCCCGCTTTCTACAAAAATCAGGTCAAGATTTGTAAATCTCCGTTCCATTTGTTCGATCGCCACTAGGTTCATGGAGGCGTCTTCTCGAATGGCGGTATGGGGACAACCGCCGGTTTCTACACCCAGGATGCGATCGCTCTCCAGCGCCTGACTCCGCACCAAGAACTGGGCATCTTCCTTGGTATAAATATCATTGGTGACAACTGCAATGCTGTAGCTTGAGCGCATTCCCTTGCACAACGCATCGACTAAGGCAGTTTTCCCAGAACCCACTGGGCCGGCAATTCCCACTCTAAACGCATTCATAATCGATTTTGGATTTTAGATTTTAGATTTTAGATTTTTGAGGACTTATGCAGAAAACTGGTTTACTTATTAGGACTTACGCAAAATTAGGAAAAATCAAGGATTGTAGGGGCGGGTTTAGCAGATAACCCCTGTGTCAAATCAATAATCTCTCAACAAAACCCGCCCCTACACCTTTGATAGGGTGCGTAAGTCTTATTATACCACTTGAGGGTACAGCATGGGAGCTAAAGGTAAATCGGGATCTCAACGGAGAATTCTGTACCTTTTTTTGGTTCTGTCATAAAATTGAGCCTGCCGCTATGATTTTTGACTACAATCTGATAAGTAATTGAAAGTCCTATGCCAATTCCATTACCTACTGCTTTCGTAGTAAAAAACGGGTCAAATATTCGTTTTTGAATATTTTCTTTAATCCCAGTTCCATTATCAGCAATCCGAATTATTACATGATTTTCATCTGAAAGTTCTGTGAGAATATGAATTTCTCCTCTATCCTTCTCCCAGGATAAATAACTGAATTCAAAAGCTGCTTCAATAGCATCAATACTATTGAGCAAAATATTCATAAAAGCTTGGTTTATTTGACTAGCATAGCACGCCAAACGCGGGATTCCCGCATAGTGTTTAATTACTTCAATTAGGGGATGCTTTTCCGTGGCTTTTAGTCGATGTTGCAAAATTAGGATTGAACTATCAATCCCTTCGTGAATATCAACTATTTTCTTTTCAGCCTCATCCAATCGAGAGAAGTTACGCAATGATAAAACAATTTTATGAATTCGGTCAGTCCCAACTTGCATGGAACCCAGAATTTTAGATAAATCTTCGATTAAAAAATCCCGATCAATTTCTTCAGAATATGCTTGAATTTCTCCAGTTGGATTGGGATATTGCTTTTGATATAGAGCTAGCAAATTAAGCATTTCTTCTGTATAACGATTCACATGGGGTAAATTAGCGTGAATAAAGTTAACTGGGTTATTAATTTCATGGGCTATCCCAGCAACTATCTGTCCCAAAGAGGACATTTTTTCACCTTGAATTGTTTGAACTTGAGCATTTCGTAATTCTTGGAGAGTTTGCTTTAGTTGCTTATTGCTGCGACGGAGTGCTTTTTCTATTCGCTGACGTTTAGTTATGGAACGTTCTAACTTACCTAAATTAATTCGCAATTCCATTTGGGTAATTACTTGGCGACCTAATGCTTGTAGTGCTTCTAATTGTTCTGATGTGAGGGTTCGTGGTACTCGGTCAATGACACATAGAGTACCCAAAGGAAAGCCATCAGGTGTTACGAGAGGTGTTCCCGCATAAAATTTGATGTTTGGTTCTAATTGTACTAATGGATTAGCTGCAAATCGTTTATCTTTTAAGGTATTTGGTACAATTAGGATCTCTTCTGGTTGCAGTATAGCATGAGCGCAGAAAGCTAATTCTCTGGGGGTTTCTGTTGCGTCTAAACCAACTCTAGATTTGAACCACTGGCGATGAGCATCTACAAGACTAATTAAAGCAATGGGAGTATCGCAAATATGGGATGCTAGCTTTGTGAGGTCGTCGAATACTTCTTCGGGAGATGTATCGAGAATTTGGTAACTATCAAGTGATTTTAGCCTAGCTGGTTCATTGTCAGGTAAGGGGGCGACCGTTGCTTTTGGCGTTAATTTTTTGTGAGTAAGATTTAGGAATAAACGGCGAACTAACCTAAAACGCGATATCAAATACCGATTTACTGAGTGCAAGATAGAAGAAAACATTTGGATGGAAAGCATAATTTTTGATTGTTGTTTTACGAATTGCTCACAATCTTAATAAGAAATTAGACTCTAACTCCGAAATAACCTTGTATACTGGGTTTCGTGAGCCATACTTGCTAAAGATAATCCCCACCCACAGCTACTAAGTTGGTCATCATCTAAAGCTAAAATTTCTGTAGTTGCACTGATGATCGTGGGGTGTAAATCTAACAGCAACTGTTGACCGGCAGTTTGTCCCAAAGGAATCAATTTGACGCCAGCAGTGACAAGATTTGTAGCCCAACTGTGTAAATAGCCTAACACAGATGCTCGATCGCAAATCTGCCAGTGGGCTGCGGCGATGCCAAATGCTAGAGCATAATTACAAGTTTCACCCAATTCGGTAAAAACTGAGGTTAATTGTGGCTGCAAATGTTGCAAAAGACGAACTAAGGCGCGACCCATCTGCCAGCTTTGTTCCCGCAACTCCTCGGTTTCCCTAGCAGCTGAAGCCCAACCATTCCAATAACTCAAAGTATCTAAATCGCCCAATTTGACAGATGTATAGCCTCGTACCATCACCGATGCTTCCAACCGAATTGCACCGTAGCGCAGTTCTTGTTCTAGCCAATGCTTCAGGCTTTGGGTATTTTTAATTGTACCGACTTCAATCAGATTTTCCAAACCTTCGGAATAACTATATGCTCCCACTGGTAAAGCGGAGTTAGTCAATTGCAGCAAAGATAATAGCGCCCAATCATTCAGCATAAATCTTTACTCCTTTCGGGCTAAAAGATTAGCTATCATTCTTCTTCCCCTCTGCTCCCTCATAGATATTCTTTGGGTGGGAAGGGAGTAATTTTCAATGGCTATGTCCGTATGCTCCCATTTCTGGCTCAAAGGGCAAAATTTCCTCTCTTACTTCTACCCCCAAATGTTCCAGCATATCCTTCAAGACTGGATCGGGAGATAGCCGTAAATAAGTGGGAGCGATTTCTAGCGGCACATGACGGTTACCCAGATGATAAGCTGTCCGCAGCAGAGCTAACTCAGTAGGAGCTAGAGCGGTCATAACTGGTTCCGGTTTGGCAGTCACTCGCACCAGTGTACCGTTTTCCGATTGGAGGAGGTCGCGATCGCGCAGCAGCGTACCTCTAGGCAAACGCAGAAACAAAGCTTGCCCGTCCGGCATCTCGAAGCGGTGGCGACTGCGAGTGCGTTCACTAGCTGTCAGAGAGAGAGTATAACTGACTGCGGCATTTGGGTCAGCTGGTAAACGTTGCGTCAAAATCAGCATCATCAGGCTAGGGGCTAGGGACTAGGGACTAGGGGCTAGGGTAAGAGCCGGAGAGCGGGAGAATTACCAAGTCCCCAGTCTCCATAAACTAAGTGTATTCACGAGTATGGGTGATTTTTCATTTAAATAGATCCTTTATCAAAGAAGTATGAGTACGTAATCATACTGGGGTGCATTTCTCAAACGTCCATTTGTCCTGTGTGTCGTCAAGGAAATCGATGAGATTAGCAATGAACCCGTTAACAACTGCCCCCATCACAGCGAATACTCAAGATAAACAGTCAAAAATTGCCTTTTCACAGAATATCGATTCATCTTACTTGTTGCAAGGAGTCCTTGAGGGCTTTATGGACGGCATTTTGATTTTAACAGAGCAAGGCGAGTTAGTTCATGCCAATCAATCTGCCAGACAGATTTGCACACAACTTAGTGAAGAAAAAGATAAAAATAATTCCCTACCTCATGAGATTTGGCGTGTTTGCGAGTCCTTAATTGAGAGCCGCGATATATTTCCCAATCAAAAAATTGCGATCGAGTCCGAAATTCACAAGGACGATTCAGTTAGTCTTCGCGTGCGGGCGCGATGGCTAAAATTAGAAGATATGAAGTATCCTTGCCTGTTGGTGAGCCTAGAAGATCGACATCAATCTCTCCAGACTATAGTAAATAACGATGCTCACCAATACAGTTTGACGCCACGGGAAAGCGAGGTTTGGTTACTTTATCGAGCTAATTACTCCTATAAGGAGATTGGGGATAAGCTGTTTATTTCCCTTAATACTGTGAAGAAACACATGAAGAATATTCATGCCAAGCGAAAAGCTACCTGCGATTCGGAAATGTAGACATTATTGCCTTTATGTGTTAGGAACCAGACTGGAGTCGTAGCAATTCACGGTCAATTCGTTGCTTGAGGCTGGGATCGGAAGCTTGGCTACTGCGAATCTCAAGGAAGCGCCCAACCGAGAATTGATTTGACTGTATAGTCTGTCTGGAAAAATCACAGAAACTCTTCACATCATTGCGAATGTCGGCGTCGAGCGTTTCCAATCTTTCTGGTGGATAGCAGGTAATATCGGGAACGTTTCCACTTGTTCTGTTTTTAATTTCTTCTACCACAGTTTGACGCCTTTTTTCAATCGTATAGGCAGCGCGGGCAAATCTACTGGCTTCATCATCGCTAACGGCTTGGGCTTTGGCAGAAGAACTGAAGATCAGAGTAGGGGAACTTGCAGAGAAATCGGGAGCCAGTCCGCAGAGCAAACCCATAGTGGAGAGGAAAGCCACAATCAAGGATTGCGACAGCATCCGGTTCAGGCCCAGTCGGGCAATGTCAAGAGAGGAGTTCATCATGTTTGGGTGTTGTCAAGAACCAGCACACTGATAGGTTCAATTGTTTTGAACTATTTTTGGGGTGTGAAGTTCCACCATTCGGGTGATGACTGGCTACTTGTAGATGTGGCAAAGTTCGATGACCTTGGTTTGCAGGGCGGTTGTTGCCTCTGCGCCTTGTTTGAGGCTGACTTCTAAGTCTAGCAGTACGGGCAAAGTGGCAGAAAGTTTTGGCAAGGTGAGAGAGTTGACCTCTTGCTTAAGAAAGTAAATGCGTTTGGGGTTGCCGACTTCAGCGGCGGTGGCGATCGCTTTTTCATCCCGCTCGCCCGACTGGATCATCAGCTTAACCCATAACCAGGTCCGAAATTGTCCAATTAAGGTCGCAACAATTCTTAAAGCTGGCTCGTTGCGATCGATCAAATCGGCGACTAATCCCAAAGCTTTGCCTGTATCAGCGCCTCGGATGGCCACCGCCAACTGCAAGCTGTTTTGGGTGTTAGCCGTGACCAAAAAAGCAACAGTATCGGCAGAAAGAGCCTGTTGTGAGTCCAGTCCGAACAGCCGTAGTTTTTTCAGCTCGCTAAAAAGCAGCCTTGTATCGTTACCAACGCAATCAGCCAAAAGTTCGATCGCATCTGGCGTTAGCTTTACCCCAACCTCTTGTGCAGCTTGTTTAACTTGCTGTACGATCTGGTCTGTCTTCCAAGGCGGGATCGGGGAAAACTCCCGGACATCGGCGTGGTTTTGCAGCAGCTTAGTGGATTTAAGCCGCCCATCCGGTTTGGAGCGGCAAGTCATTAACAGAACAGAAGACTTCGGTAGGACGGGCAGAGTCCGCTGTAATTCCGCCAACAGGTCTTCAGAACAATGCTGGGTTATGGTTGTATCAACCAGCCAGACCAAACGCTGACCCGCCCCAAAAGTCGGCGTCATGGCTTGATTTAAAGCCTGGATCGCAGCATCTGGTTGTTCGGGAGATATTTTGTCATAGTTAAAACTAGCCCATTGGGGATCGAGTACGGTTTCGCGCAACTTGCCAACAGCTTGTTGGATCGCAAAATCATCTTCCCCCCAGTAGAGGTAAATTGGCATAAAGAGTACGTTGATCCCCGGTAATTGGTCATTGGTCATTGGTCATTGGTCATTGGTCATGAAAATTTTTGAGATTTTCGTCCGATGCCCCATCAGGCTACCAGTTTAAACCGGGAACCCCACCCCTTGCCCCCTCCCCTCCCCGTCAACGGGGAGAGAAGTATTTCTCCCCCCTCTCCGAGGTCGGAGAGGGGGGTTGGGGGGGGTGAGGTTCCCGTTTTAGGTTCGTAGCCCCCCATCAACTGACAATGACTGTGGCAGCTACCTAAAATCTATTCCATTTAAAATGCGAGGCTATCAAGGTTGGACGAGAACTATCAAACTTACTTGAATCGGGTAGCACGGATGATGCTACCAGAAACTTACAGATCCCAAGTACAGCATATTCAGGAATCGCCAAAGTTTCAGCCGCGCCCGGAAGGTGGCTTCCAAGCTGTGCCATTTCCTGGCTATACGGTTATCACCCCACCTTCAGAGGAAGATTCGGAAAATTTTGCTTTTTATACGCAATTAAAAGATTGCCAAGAGCAACTTTTGCAAAAGTTAGATCCCGGTCTGATGGTGGCGGTGCCGCCAGCTAGCTTTCATGTAACTTTAGCTGACTTGATTTGGGATGGTGCTTACCGCGACGCGAGTCAGAATCCTGAGTTTGATGTGCGGTTGGGTGAAACAATTGCACAAATTTTTCAGCAGAGTCTACCGTTGGTGAGCGGTGGTATTCCAATTCGATGGCAAATATTAGGATTAATGCTGATGCCGCGAGCGCTGGCAGTTTATTTGTTGCCCGCAGATGAACCTTCCTACGATCGCATTCTCAAACTCCGTCAAACGGTCTATCAAAATCGCGATTTAATTTCGCTTGGAATTGAGCAGCAGTACCACTTCACAGCTCACATAACTCTGAGCTATTTTGGCTCTGTATCGGCTGATTTAGACCGGGATCGTCTCAGCAGTACGCTATCTGATTTCAATTTGCAGTGGCTGGAAAATGCGCCGGAACTCTTGGTAAAGAAAGCTGAATTGCGAAAGTTCGACGATATGACGCGCTACTATCGGGAACCTGACTGGCCAGTCCTGGAATTTTAGATTTTAGATTGGGGAAAGCTGGTCTAAATCGGATAATCTAGGAAACTGATTTGCCACCTAATCATCCTTCTCATCCAAAATTTCCATGAGTTTGCCTATTCATCCCATTATGGAGCAGAGTTTCGCGGTAATCGATCGCGAAATTGGCTCCCACAACTTCAGCCCAAACGAATACGCGATCGTGCGACGGGTGATCCACAGCACGGCTGACTTTGAGTTCAAGCAGCTAATTCGCTTTACTCCAGGCGCAATAGAGGCGGGAATTGCTGCTATCCGATGTCGCGTACCGATTGTGACAGATGTTGGGATGGTCAAACAAGGGGTTGTTGGATTGGTGTCACAAACCTTTGACAACCCCTTATTCAGTGCTGTAGAGATGGCACAAACCGCACTTCCGGGAAAAACGCGCACCGAAACGGGTTTGTTGCAATGTTGGCGGGAGTTTCCAGAAGCTATTTTTGCGATCGGGAATGCACCCACCGCTTTGCTGGCTCTTTGCACTGAGTTGCTAGAGGCATCGGTACAACCTGCTTTGGTAATTGGCGTTCCCGTCGGCTTCATTTCGGTGGTAGAGTCAAAAGCAGCACTTGCTTCTACTACCGTTCCTCAGATTCGGGTCGAGGGTCGTAAAGGTGGTTCTCCAGTCGCTGCGGCGATCCTTAATGCTTTAATCGTTTTAGCATCTGAGGAATAGTCTGTTTTAATGACTGTTGACTAATTTAAGATTTCAGCACGTCAAATTGTCTGTTGTCATCGTTGGTTAAATTTTTACCACAGATGAAGACAGATGAACACAGATGAACACAGATAAGAATAAGAACAATATTTTTTTAGGTAACCGATACGTATGGACATGATATTACTTGTTCGGATTTCTAAGCTGCTACGCATCTAATTTCATAGTCAGTTTTTCTCTTGCTTCTTGTGGGATGGGCAGGAAAGCCGTCTTTATATTCGATTTAGATGCGTAATAGCTTAATTCTCGGAGTTAATTCAAAATAAATTTGAAATCTGCTATCTAAAATTAAAATTTTCCTAATGACTAATGACAGTACATATTGTTGGAATTGGCTTGGATGGGGCAGATGGACTGACGGATACGGTGCGGCAAATTGTGGAATGGGCGACGGTACTGGTGGGATGCGATCGCCATCTCAAGTACTTCCCCACTCATCCAGCTGACCGAATCTTATTGGGCGATTTTACAATAGCAATTCGGGAAATTCGCCACCGCCTTTCTACTGACAATGTTATTGTCGTTTTAGTTACTGGCGACCCGTTATTTTTTGGGTTGGGGCGTCTGTTGCTGATGGAACTTCCTCCAGAACAATTGACTTTTTATCCCCATCTAAGTTCTATCCAGCTAGCGTTTAATCGGATTAAAGTTTCTTGGCAAGATGCTCGCGTAATTAGCGCTCACGGACGCTCTTTTGACGAGCTTATCCAAGCGTTGCAGCAAGGCGTGGAGAAAATAGCGGTGCTGACGGATGATTCTCACAGTCCAGGTGCGATCGCACGTCTGTTGTTATCTTTAGATTTACCCAGTCATTACCAATTCTGGATCTGCGAAAATTTAGGTGGTGCGGATGAGCGCGTTCAATCTTTGCCGATCGCATCTGTACTAAATCAGACATTTGCACCCCTGAATGTGGTAGTATTATTGCGTCAAATCACAGATGAGCAAATCGACTTAGAAACCTTACCGCATCTGGGATTGCCAGATTCTAGTTTTTTGAGTTTTAGCGATCGGCCCGGTTTGATGACTAAGCGAGAAGTCCGCATCTTAGTCTTGGGAGAATTAGCACTAAAACCAAAACAAACAATCTGGGATGTTGGCGCTGGAACAGGTTCGGTTTCGATTGAAATTGGTCGCTTATTTCCCACTTCTGCCGTGTATGCGATCGAAAAAACATCTGCTGGTACGGCATTGATTGAGGATAATTGCCGTCGTTTCCAAGTCCGCAATGTTATTTCCATCCACGGAAAAGCTCCTGAAATATTATATCACCTCCCGCACCCAGAGCGCATTTTTATTGGCGGTAGTGGTGGCAATTTAAGCGATATTTTGAATATATGTGGCGAAAAGCTAATTCCTGGCGGCGTATTGGTGTTGGCTTTAGCTACTTTGGAACATTTGAATATGGCTGTCACATGGGTGAGCGAAAGGAAATGGGATTACCAGTTGTTGCAAGTGCAGTTATCGCGATCGGTCCCGGTAGCATCTCTGACTCGTTTTTCTCCCCTAAATCCCGTTACTATTTTAACTGCAATCAAGAAGTAATGCTCTCAATTTTCGCTGCGATCGCGTCGGATTAGGTAGTCTATAATTCTATCCAATCGCTCGATCGCTTGTTAGCAACCATGAACAATCAACCATGAACAATCAAACTTTCCCAAAAACCTACTTCTATTACTGAGGCAGGTTTTCCTCCTCTTTCTTCTAAATGTTGGCGATAATTTCGCAATAATTCTTGCATTTTGCGACTTTTATACTGGGGAGATATTTCTTTTAAAGCTTGTCGCCAGTGACTATCAGTTGGTGGTTTCCCAAAACCAGCTAAATATTTGGCTTCTTTTACCAGTTTATCCAGTTCTGCACCGGAAAAACCATTGCTATTTTCTACTAAAAATGTTAGTATATTTTGAGTTATGAGCGGCAGTTTGTAGGCAGAAGAGCGTTTGCGAATAATTTCACGACGTTCTTCTGTATTCGGTGGCATAATAATAAAAATTTCGTCAAATCTGCCAGCGCGAAATAGTTCGGCTGGTAGTGCGTTTCTATTATTAGAAGTAGCGATAAAAAAGATGGAATATTGATTATCGTTGAGCCAAGATAGGAAAGTACCGAATTGTCTGGTATTGACGCCAGAGGTATCGCCACCTATTCCAGCGAATGCTTTTTCGATTTCATCCATAAATAGGATATTGGGTGCGGAAGCTTCGATCGCTCTTAATGCTTGGAAGGTGTTACTTTCTGATTCGCCTACCCATTTTGATTGCAATCGAGATATTTCAAAGTTGATTTGAGGAACGCGCCACTGTTGTGCGATCGCTCTCGCAATGAAAGTTTTTCCACATCCCGGATATCCTTCCAATAGTATAGCACGCGGTCGCATTTGTGGGTGAACATCTTGCTCGAACCATTGTTGCCGATTTACGATCCAATCTTTAATATTTTGCAATCCGCCTACTTCATTCAATCCCTGTCCTTGCGGCTCGAAATATTCCAAAACCCCGGTTTTTCTAATTTCTTGTTTCTTGACTTCTAGAATCAATTCTCCGGCTTGCTGGGGATACATCCAAAGATTTCTGGTAGTAATTAATTTAGCAGTTTGACTAGCAGCTTGCAATGGCATTCCTTGAGCTTGTTCGGCGAGGCGTCTGGCTTCTTCATCGGGGAGATTATATTTGGAAACGGCGACTCTAAATACATCTTGATATAATTCTTCACCGATGGGAAGCGGTAAGTCTAAAATGTGAATGCTGTTGCGAAGGATGGTGGGAATTTGCCAATCGGAACCGATGACAATTAAACTCATTCTAGGGCGAGGTCTTTTTTGATCGATCGCGATAATTAATTCTTTCAATTGTCGCGCTAAAAGATGAGAATGTGGATCGACAAAAGTTGACCAATCTGGTAATATATAAGTATGTTGGCTAGCTGAATTTTCGAGCGCTTGTTTTTCCAATCTTTCTGATAAAAAATTGAGAGCGTGCTGAATGGGATCGGCTCTCGTTGGGAGGGGAGAAGAGATAATTTCCCAAACAGCTTTTCCCGGTTCTCCAGTACGTTTTTGGAAACCGTTATTGCTGCTCCATCTGGCTAATTCTCCATCGGGAATATCGGAGCAATAGGTGAGGGATTGGTGAGATGCGATCGCGCAATTAACCGCTCTAGTTTCTTCAGCGGAACGGAGAAAAATTAGAGGATATTGGGAACGGAGTAAATCTTCTAATTCTTGTTGGCATCTTTGATAAGGAAGTGGGGTTTGCATTATGAGTAAAAGGATTATTTTTTACCACAGATGAACACAGATGAACACAGATGTAATTAGGATCTCTTAGGTACGTAGTTGCGCTTCAGTGCTATACCAACTAGCAACTTATGCTAAAATTCCGCTTCATTGCTATCTGTTTCATAAAATATACTAGGAGATGATTTCGGTGTATAATCAAAGATATCACTAGGTTTAGCATTAGGAGGAATAGTAGTTTTGGGAGGAGTCATCGCATCTGGGGGTAAATCGATCGCGATCGCACTATATTTCCGTCCTTCTTTGATATCGCCAATCCATTCATCGATCAATTTTTTTAACTGCGCGTCTTCAATTTGATGGATACCTTGTTCTTGAAGACGTTGGCGCAAAAGAGATTGGTTTTTCTCCAAACGAAAATAGTCTTCGGGATAGTCTTCGTGAGTACCTGTCAGAGTCACAGGTAATCGGATTTCTTTGTTGAAAATTTTGATGACGGCGATGTATTCGGGCATTTTTTATGAGTTTAAGTCGCGAAAAGAAGAATCTTTCAATTGCTTGCTCCACCATATAAATGGTATCATCGTTCCTAAACCCAACATCAAGATACTTCCCAGAATGGGTAAGCGCTCTGATAAGGGGAGAGCGATATAATCAAAAGTATCTAAGCGGTAAGGTTTTGGATCGGATCTAACATTTGTTAAACGCCGAGATGGTGAGTTTACTGATACCGTAACTTCATAATTACCGCTGCGACGCGCACCAGGTTGTTCGTATTCGATTTCATATTCGCGCAAAGTGCTTAAAAATTTCCGCAAAGTATCTGCTACCGCTGCGGCGTTGGCGGGAAAGGCGTTTATTCCGCCTGTCGCTTCCGCAATTTGTTTTAATCGAGGTTCGTCTACAATAAACTCGTGTATATTTTTAATATCACTTCGACATTTTTTCAAATTATCGACAGTAAGTTCATTATCGCTGAGACGACATCCGATGCGATCGCGCAATTCCTTCAACTTCTCCCCATATCCCATCGTGTGAACTGTCACTTTTGGATATTGTTGAAAAACCTCAAGCAATTTATCGAATCTCTCTGACTCATCGCTGCGATCGTTTACCACATCATACCCATCAGAAAGTAAAATAACAGCTAATCTTGGTGGGGGTAACTTATCATTTGGATTTTGCTGTAGATTTCCCAAATACTTGACAGCTTCATCTAACGGCTGATATATATTGGTAGCAGCACAAACATCAACTTTAGCTAATTTATCTAATTCCAGGTTTAAATCGGGACTCCAAGACGGACTAAAATTTTTATCTATAATACTTTCATTAACAGTAAAGCTATTCTTACATCCCTCCCCAAAAGGAACTAGAGAGATCCGCACATCCCAATTATCTCCCCTAACTTCATTAATAAATTCTCTCACACCGCCAACCGCACCATCCAACTTTTTAGTCCCCCCCGAATCTTCATTTTTCATACTCCCACTCATATCCAACAGCATCACCAACTTAGCAGGGTCAGGTTTAGATTGTTCTGAAGAAAGTAAAGTTATTTGTGATGGACTTAATCTTACCGAATTTCCTTGTGCGTTAGTAGTAGTAATTTTAAAATCATTTTTATTCAAACCTGCGATCGGAACTCTTTCATCATCCAAAACCTTCACCCTCAAAGTAACCTTATCCTGTTTTGTCGTAACCCGATATATTTCCAGCGAAGTCGATAAAGCGGGGAAAGGAAACAACGCCAACAAAGTAGAAAATGCAATTATTTTGAGTTTGTTCATAGTTCATAGTTCATTATTCATGGTTCATTGTTGATTAAACCAATATCAATTTTAACCGATAAATTCCGGTATCTTCAGTCCGTTAAAACGGACTTTCGCTATTAGCCCGGAGGTTTGAACCCCAGGCGAGCTAGGTATTTTCACCCTCCAGCTTTGTTTAGCGCCTCTACACCTCCGGTTCAATTCCCGCCGATCGCAATTGATCTGCTAACCTTCGGGATTGTTCCTCCGCTTGTCGGGCGCGTTCCTCCGCTTGTGCTGCTCTCTCCGCGCCAGTGGGAATCATATTACCAGAAACATCGCACCAGCGCAACCAAGTATCCTCGACCCCTTCATAAACTCCCCGCCACAAAGTTAATCCCAACCCCACATCTTCCAACCAAGTTTCTGTCCTAGAAACATAGTGAATTCCTTGCAATTCATAAACTTGGAGGCGAGTTTCTCCTAGTTGCTGGAACGGGTCTAAAACCACATAATAACCTATCCCAATTCTAGCATAATCTCTCAACTTTTTACCCAACTCATTACCCACCTTATTCGAGACAATTTCGATTACTAATTCTGGTGGTTTACCGAATTCCCAAACAAAATAGGCGCGGTTTTCTTTTTGTCGCCAGTCGGGAGTAACAGAGACATCCAAACTGAGGAAAACATCCGGTACAAAAGGAGGTAAAGTGCGGCTATAAAATAAACCGACATTAGCGCAAACCAAAAAAGGAACCGTACTTTGCCAAGAACTATATAAAGATTCTACCAACAGACGTTGTTGTTTAGCCGAAAAAATGTTATCCACTGGCGTATCATCTTCCGTAATGATATGACTGATATCCGGTGTTAACTCAATTGCCAAAACTTCCGACATACTAACCATCCTTCCAACTTAATCTACATCTGTTCCTATCGGCTGTAAACAAAACCCCCATCCTCCCCATCCAAACATTCTACACTAAAATTCCCTCCCCCAACCCAAAATCTACATCTACATCTGTGTTCATCTGTGTTCATCTGTCTTCATCTGTGGTAAAAAAAAAATCTCCATCCCCCGCCTTTAAGCTTGCGGATCGAGAAACTTATTATAAAATACAAATCGATAATATTTATCCCTATTATTTTTATGGTAAAATGTCAATATATGATTGTGTCTTAAAGTGACCTCCCCATTTTTGGAAAGGCGCGATCGCTGCACCTGAACTGCGCCTTCCACATTGCATTTCAGCACAAAATTTCTTCCTTTTATTTGCAAAGTAGCAGATTTTTTGGGTAGATTAGGGATATAGATATCCGCATCATCTCTAGAACCAATAACAATAGGATGTTTAATTTCAAATGGTAATTGAATAGATAAACCTTCCTCGATTACAATCCCATTGTTTCTTGTGTTATTATTTTCATCATTATCCTCATCCTCATCGTCATCGTCATCCTCAAAATCTCTATCCATCGTCACAAATCTAAGTTGACTATTTTTTAATAGAGCTTTTTCCCTATTCCCACCATACTTAGGATCGATCGCCATCGCCTCAAAACCCTCCCCCGCCCTCAAAGCAGCTAAATAACTTGGAGAAGTAGCAAAACTCAACAACAAACCGAGAGAAAATCCCAAAATAGAAAATCCCACCGGATCTTCATATCCACCCAATTCTATTTTATTGCGAATCAACTCCACAATTACCGCCGCCAGCACACCCGCACCTAAACCAAACAAAGTCGATTTCCAAATCCGTTCTTTCGCCTTATCCGTACCGCCTTCAATACTGCGAAACCGCCAGCTAAACCCCTCACCCACCCCCGTAAACAAACCAACAATACTCCAGACGATAACCCTAACCATCCAATCTGGCGCTGGTGTTTGATAGAGGATGAAATTAAAGATAGCAGCAGCTAAACCCGCACCCATACCTGTTAGCAACGCACTCCAAAAATAAGGCGGTAATACTCGGAAGTTAGCTTTATGGCGAGTGGGGTTGCTGGAAAAGATTTCAGCAATCACAATGGCGACGGCGAGAGAAGCGGCGACAAAGGGAAGGATGATAAAGTCCGCTTTTATCGGGAGAGTTTCATCGATGGGGGATCTCAATAAATCGAGGACAAATTGGCTGATTCCCCAACCAAATAGGGCGGAGAAAATGCCGGATATGGTGAAGAGGAAATATCTCATTTTTGATCTTCTTTTTTTAGTATTTTTTGATTTTCCTTCAAGCATGGGATGAATTCTATAGCTTTTGTCGGATCTTTTTTACAAGATTTTAGTTTGTTAATATTCTGTTTGATTTCATTATCATTTGTTCCTTCTTCAAAGCTTTTTCTCAAAAACTCTTTAACTGGCTTTACTTGTTCCTCTTTAAACGAGTCTTGCAACTTTTTCCAAGTGTCTGGGCCAACAGTACCAGTAGTTTGATTTAATTTCATCTTTATTCGCTGAAAGTTCTTAATTGCTTCTGTAGTTTTTTGATCGAATTGTCCGGTGATTTCTCCATCTCCAGTATAAAATTGGAGTTCTTCTGAATTAGAAGTATACTTTATGAAATTCAGCATTTGTTGGATAATTTTTATGTCATCAGGCGGACTATCAGACTTTACAGGATTATCTTTTGACAAAGATACTGTAGGAGTAAAGGCATTTTTAATGAATGTATTTGTTGTTGCGATAGAGGTTTTCTTTCTTCCCTCGTTATTTCCATCATTATCTTTATCTTTGAGAATTTCGGGTAATTCATCTTTCAGAAATTGAATTAATCTTTGCTTTGCTTGCGGGTCGCCCGTATTGTCCCACAAGTCTAAGTCCCGCTCAAAATTTCTGGGAAGGATGAAATTATTTTTCGCAGAATTATCTTTTGCTTGCGGCAAATTTGCTTGCGGCAAATTTGGTAGATGAAATACCCCAGGGGCAAAACGCATCCCTGCGACTAATGCTAAAATGGCGATAAGAACAGCAACCCCAATTAGATATATGTTAGCCTTTTTTTGTCTCTTCCTGAGTCGAATAATTTTCTCGTTTACATTCTCGTTTACATTTTTGGATATATCCTCTGGGACATCTCCCTCGCTAAGTTGATATAAAACTGCTGACAAATCGTAATTTTTACATTTTTCAAATAACAGAGCTAGCTTTTTATATTCGGGGAATAAGGGGTATTTTCTATTTATCTTACCCTTTTTATCCCACTCACTTAATGTTTCTCGAATTTGTTTATAAAAATCATCGTTTCTTTGTGTATCTTCAGCACTTAGCCAAGACACGAGTTTTTTGGCGTATCCCTGTAAATAGGAAGACCATGTGTAATTTACAAAATCACTACTTAATACAGTATTTGATTTAAACAATAACCATTCAATATTGTCATATTGGTTATTTGTAATATCTGGTGACGTGCATTGTAGCAGCATTTGACTTATCCCTTCATTCACACGGGATACCAGTTGATTGTAAGCATTTTTTGTATTTTCACTGTGGCTAGCCTTTAGAAGTGCTGCTTGAATAGTTAAAGAAGTTGGCTGAAAAGTCTGGTTACTCGTTTTCCTCAACCAGTCTAGCCAACCTTGTACTTCTTCGCCTCCTAAAATCGCCCGTAATGCTTTATACCTGGCCCCAGATGGAGTAGTAGACTGGTTGATTATTTTTTGATCGTTAATCTGACTCCAATTCCACTGAAGGATTGAAGAATGTTGCAAGTAATTAACAAGTTCTGAAAGCTTGTTTTGATTAATATTTTCATTTTTGGCCAGGTCTGATAGGCAATCTCTTGTTGGCTGCCAATCAATATAACCTGGAGGTGGGATCGGCTCATCTCGCTTTACAATTGCTGATGAATTTGGGTTATATAATCTGTTTATCTCAATTTTACTATTTGTATAATATATTATAGTGAATTTTTGTTTTTTATCTAGCTCTTTTACATTCCAAGCCCAAGAAATGGGAAAATTATAAGATTGATGAAGATGTATAGCGAGGTAATGCAGTCCTTTGTAACTAATATTTTTACCATTGTTGTCTAATGTTAATGGAGATTGAGACGAATTATTTTTTATTTTTGGAACCCAATCTTTAAATTCTGAATTAGATTGTATAAAATCATCCCTACTACGAGTATCTGCAAAATAATCTAGCCTTGAATTATTAGGTTTCCAATTAAACTCAAATTTCGGAGATTTAACTTTTTCCCACCAAAGTAATAACGTGCCAATTCCATCTATATCTTCATTTTGAGGTTTTTCCAACCAAAAATATCGGTAACATACTCCTGGGCGATATCCGTCTTCTGTTAAGCTTGTAGCAACTGCCAAGACAGAATATTTATCATCAATTTCTCTGCCGATTAGGGCGAATTTTCCTCCTTGAGGTGGACGATTATCGTTAATCCGAAAATCCCCCCGCTCGACAGCTTCTTGAATTTTTGGCGGAACAGCTATAGTACCTGGCCCAACTTCATTTTTATACCCTCCAGATACAAATTTTCCATCCTTCTCTTCTTCGTAAAACTCTCTAGAAAACTCATATATTTGTATACCTGACATAACCTATAAATCCTCCATTTTTCTTAAACGCCAATCATCTTTCCCTGTATGCAGCCAATAGATAGGTGCAACCAAACCAAAAGGTCTCCAATACTGCGGGTAATTAATCACTCCACAAATAGCGCCGCTATCTCTTGTTTCCTCTCTAAAATTCGGGGTTAGTGGTTCCCCTATCATGCCAAAAGCCGAACAAAAAAAGTAGTTCATCGGACAACCCCATTCCTTCTGCCACTTTTGTAAAGTGGTTTCCGTTTGCGAAAATTTTAACCTCATAAACTTCTGCATATCGTGGCGATGAATCCAAACCGAACCTTGTTCTGCTTTCGAGAACGCAACCGCAATGCGATAGCTGTTTAGATTTTTATTTTGTCCCGTCAACCGAAAATTTAACTCTTCCTTTAACCTCTCGAAAGCTTGGGAATACAACTTATCTTCTCTCGCTGTTCCGTCTATCAATAATAACAAACCAGTAGCATCAGCGCAATCATCTAAATAGTTACTCAGTTTGGGAGTTATATTGGTTTTTCGTAGTTCTTCAATCAGTTTACCCGGATAGTCGCGACAAGATACTTGAAACTTAATATTTCCGCCGATGCGAAAGGCGGGTTTCATTTCAATTAATAAGGTATACAGCGGTAGTTCGTTTGCATCTTCAGGAAAGAAAGTTCCCGCTAAAGGTAATCCATTTTCTAATATATCTTTAGCTTGGTCGATAAGTTTGTCTGTTCGATCGTCAAAAGGTTTAACTGACTCAATTGGACTATCGCGTCTGGCATTGGGCCACCTAGCTAAAGCTGCCATAAAAGTTGTTTTGCCAGCGCGTCGATGGCCAACAATTCTAATATCGGGACTGCCGGATAAATATCGCGGTCTTCTTGAAAAAAGATTGACCACGCTTCGGAAAAATTTGCTAATAGTTTTAATGATTTTTCTAAAGACGGTGGTCATGTAAAGTTCTCCCCGTACTTAACCAATAAATCGGTGCTATTAAACCGTAAGGTTGCCATTGCTCAGGTATTCGCAGAAAAGCATTAAATTCTGATATACTGCCATCATCGGGAATATAGCGATTGGGACGAGGATCGAAATCGCCAATGCGATCGCTCAATACCCCAAAAGACGAACAAGCAAAAAACTTTAATCTTTGCGGCGAAAGTTTTGTCTTCAGAAAATCATAAGTTTCCGGTAATCGCACTCTAAATAAATCTTCTTCTGGGTCAAGACGACACGGCCATAATTCCCCGCGTTCGCATTTAGACATCACCACAGCTATTCGCAAATTCTTTATTTCTGGGTTAATCTTCTCTTTGTTAAATATTTCCTCACATAGCTTTTTAAAAGCCGGTTTATAAAGTGTCTTATCCCGTCCAGGTTCCCAATCAGTTAGCATCACCATCCAAGCATTTGCTGTAAACAAATCATCAATAAATGGTTCTACTTCACTTTGCTTATGGGGTAGGGGAATTTCCTCAAATATCTTACCCGGATAATCTCTGGTATTTAGTTCAATTTCTATAGGAGGCATTCCCTTAATTGAGGGAATCTTAATTCTAAAAAAGTAAAACGGCAAATAATCTATATTTGTTTTGAAAGTACCAGCCAGCTTATTCCCTTGCATAATAATATCTTCCGCCATTCTCCCCAGTCTCTCTGCATCCTCTCCCACAGGCGTTATTTCCATACCTGCATATAATTGCTTCATTTGTTTCTTATGAGGAAAATAAGCCAAAGTAGCCAGATAAGTTGTCTTCCCAGATTGTCTGGGGCCAATAATGCGAATTTCTGCTGATTTAGGAGTTTGGCGAGTCATATTACTTATGGGCGAGATAAGAAGCAAGATGAATCCAGGGAAGTTCTAACAGAGACGGATTCTTAATCGTGGTAATAAAAAATCGCAGGCTTGTGCTATGCTGACGATTATATTCCCGAATTATCTCATCCGCTTTATTAAAATAGGTATTGCGAATATATTCATTGTATTCAATCCAACGCAGCCCTTTCAATTGTTCGTATCGCCACCTCTGGGCTTCAGCTTGAATGTCGCAAAACAAATCCGCTTTGTGAATCGAGATCAGAATGTGTTGGACTGTGGCACAATTCTGATTGAAAAATTGTAGCCAGCTTGCCAAGTTATTAGTCCAAGCGTCTGGACGCCGCAGTTCTTCTTCCGTTGTGATACGCTGGGGAGGCAGCAGGAGCAGAACCCCTTGACTCTGGCTGACTTCTGTTTGGATACCCTGCCAAGCCGCCAATTTTGTTTCTTGCCACTCTTTAGATTTTTCCCAAGCTTCACCGGGAGTATCTATCCAACGAACTTGGATTTGCCTTTCCCCACCCGGTAGCTTAACTTCCACTAGCAACGTTTCTTCCTCTTTCCTAGAAGTACCTGCTGCTTCACCCGTATCGGGATCGTAATATTTTTTCAGGTCGGTAAGCACTTTGACGTGCTTAGTCCCTGGGTCATGCAAAGCTATGACCATACTCGTTTTCCCTACCGCTCGATCGCCTATCACCACCACGCTCATCCGCTACCATACCCGAAACTTGCGGTTATTCTATCACTGGTTTCAACGTTGACGCTGCGATCGTAGACACTCGCAAATTGGTTTAGTCGATCGCACACTCACCTACCCAGAAACCCCCTACCCAGAAACCCGGTTTCTCTAAGAAACCGGGTTTCTATCCAGGGTTTCTCAAATCCTCATCAACACCACCCCAGTTCCCAACAAACACAAAATTCCCATTAAACCAGCTAAAGGTTTCTCCGAAAAACCCGTTATCCAAGGCGAAATCTTACCCGTATACTTAATCAATTTAGCTGTATCAATAGTTGCAATACCCCAAATCCAACCTGCGTGCAATCCCCAAGCTAAACCCAAACTACCGCCATCTACCAACCGCGCCAAAACTAAAACCATTCCCATCAACCATAATCCCGGCAATTGGGGCAAAGTTTCGTCAATTTCCCAAACTAAGTGCAGCAGGGCAAAAATCAGGCTGGAAATAATCGCCGCCACTAATATAGAATAATCCTGCTGAAGTTCGTTCAGCAGGAAACCGCGAAAAATTAACTCCTCTATCCCGCTAACCAACAATCCTATTAATAAGGTTGTCAGCAAGATCTCTAAGAGATTTGTGTCTTTTTCAAGACGCCAATTTACCCAACCTAGCGCCCATTGAATGCCAAATATAACGATAATGCCGATCGCACCAAAGCCCAATCCCAGTCCTACAGAAACTAAGACAGCGGGATTCCAGGCTAACCCGTAATTTGAGAAAGACACGCCCTCCACCCAAGCTACACCCCACAATAGGAGTGGCGCAATGAGATAGAGGGATGCCAACAAAGGCAGCTTTTGCGACGCCTCCAAGGGCTTCGGAGGGTGCCAATTCAAGGCCCTGGCGGTGGGGATTGCTATAGGCAACCAACACAGCGTCCAGGCGAGGAAAAAAACCATCACCTTCACAAGTGCGATCGCAGAAGTAAAAAACAACTGCATCGCGCCAACTGTCCCCTCAAACATAGTCATAGCCAATCAACCTGACCATTAGCGGTAATTTTGACGAAGTAGTCAGTAGGCTCGAAGCATTTGTGTTGTTAAGATTTTGATACTCAGTCAAAAATTATCTACACAAATACTTCGCCCTACCATTTTGGCTTGGTGTCAGTTTATTGAGCTTCACCTGCTTGAGGATTTTTATTCCTCTTCTTCGCCGTCATCCACCGATACCTTACCGTTGCTTGACCCATTTTTGTCAGCGTCAACCTGGATCAGGTGAATGTGCTTATAGCCCAGCTTTATTTCAAATTCATCACCGGACTTTAATCCCATTGACTCGGTATAGGTTGAACCTATCACAATCTGACCGTTTTTATGGACGCTTACCCGATAAGTCGCTTCGCGACCGCGACCATCTTTCGAGCCTTCGGGATTGAGAGCAATACCCCGCGCTTCTAGAACTGCGTCATAAAAATCTGTTAGATTGACGCGATCCAGGTTATTTTTGGTAACCGAGTAGTACCCACAACGCTTTGCTGTTTCGCGGCGGGGTAAGTGGGAGAGTTCTTTTACTTTGTTAAGGAGAGCTTTTCCTGTTAATGGTGCTGTTGCTGTTTCAGTCATTGCTTTGAGAAATATCCGCTTTTTAGTTTAGTTAATAGAATCCGAAGCCAAGTTTGGCTCTATAAAGAATATATCCTTAAATGAGGTGGTTTTGACAAGTACTTTTCTGAAAATTTATCCTAAATCAAATATTTCATTTAACTTTGGCAATCCCCGACTCGATATTTAAGGCTTCGAGATGTAATTCACCGGGCCGATCGGCAGGTTTTCCCTACAAAAGATACATAGCGCTACATTATTACGAGCATCTTGAAAGAGAAAATCTATCTTTGAGAACATTTACTCAGTGATACATATAGTAAAGTGCTGAGTCCTGAGTCCTGAGTCCTGAGTGGAAACAGAGTGGCTTCCTTGCTTTGATAGATCTACATTTTTGCTATGCCCAGCGCTCGCTAATAGAAAAAAAACCTTATTCCCTTGCCAAGAAAGCAAAATCGTGCTGTTGTTGACGGCTGAGCTTTAAACTAGAAAAAGTGGCACTTTAAGAGAAGGTTCCCCCCTCCCCACCGTAAACTTCACGAAGGTTAGAGACAATGCAAGTTAGTTTTAAAATTGTCAGACAGAGCCAAAATACCAGCCCCCGCTTTCAGACTTATCAGCTGGATGTTGAACCTGGTAACACAATTCTAGATTGCCTGAATCGCATCAAGTGGGAACAAGATGGAAGTTTAGCTTTTCGGAAAAATTGCCGCAATACGATTTGCGGCAGTTGCTCTATGCGGATTAACGGTCGATCGGCTCTGGCTTGTAAGGAAAATATAGGTAACGAAGTGGCTCGGCTGCAACAGATGGCTTCCACGTCCAATTCAGATGCTGCTCTTAGTTCGTCAGAATCGGTTCTGGAAATGACGATCGCACCAATGGGCAATATGCCGATCATCAAGGATTTGGTGGTGGATATGCAAAGTTTCTGGGACAATCTGGAGGCAGTCGATCCTTATATTAGTACTGCTGCTAGACAAGTCCCGGAACGGGAGTTTCTGCAAACCCCCGCAGAGCGATCGCAACTCGATCAAACTGGAAATTGTATACTTTGCGGCGCTTGTTATTCCGAATGTAACGCCCGTGAAGTTAACCCAGAATTTGTCGGCCCTCACGCCCTAGCGAAAGCTTATCGGATGGTAGCTGATTCTCGCGATGCCCAAACCGAAACCCGTTTGGAAAAATATAACCAAGGCACTCAGGGAGTGTGGGGCTGTACCCGGTGCTTTTATTGCAATGCGGTTTGTCCTATGGATGTAGCACCGATGGATCGAATTGGCGAAATTAAAAGTGAAATTCTGGCTCTCCAGGACGCCCAAGCCAGTCGATCGATTCGCCATCGTAAGGTATTAGTGGATCTAGTTAAAGAAGGCGGCTGGATTGACGAACGTAAATTTGGTTTGCAAGTAGTCGGTAACTATTTTAGGGATATAAAAGGACTGATTAGCCTGGGGCCTCTGGGATTGCGGATGCTCCTAAAAGGCAAATTTCCCCTGGGATTTGAACCTTCTGGTGGTGTAGAAGAAGTGCGATCGCTAATCGAATCCGTTCAACAACTGGAAGGGAAGAAGGGGCTATAAAAGTCAAAAGTCAAAAGTCAAAAGTCAAAAGCAAATAGGGCTAGGGGCTAGGGGGAAGAGGGAAGAATTTCAGATTTCAAATCTAAAATCTAAAATCTGAAATTTAAAATCTAGCGAATTGTCAGCAGATAACGGCCTCGACCTCCTGGCTGGTAGGTATTGACGATCGCACGATAGATACCAGCCCTGGGTAAAGTCACACTAACGGCAGAATTAGGGTCGTTCGGGCTGATATTGTTATTCTCTGCCAGCTTCTCACCATCTGGCCCTAAAAGTGCCAAATAAGGATCGAAATCAGCACTTTCCAGCGTAATCGTCACCGACTGACCGGCACGACCTTGAAAATTGTACATTCTGTAAAAACTGCCATCGGAAGACAATACCGAGGCACCAGGGCCTAGCACGCCCTCTTGCTGTAAAATCAAGTTTTCTACCCTGAGTCGATTCCGGCGACCGCCAGCACCACCAGCCAAGGCTCTTAAAATGAAATTGCCCGATTCACCTGCCTGATATGAGTTGGCAATCAACAAATAAGTACCTGACATCGGCAATGTCACCGCGATTCTGGCATTTTTGCTGCCAGCTGAGTCATCATCTTGAGCTATTTCGCGGCGATTCGGCCCCAGCAGAATCAAAAACGGGTCGATTTCCCGGCTGAGCATCTCAATTACAACTTGCTGACCGGCTCTGCCTTCAAACCTGTAGACTTTAAAAAAGCTGTTATCCACTGGTAAGATGTTGTCGCCGGGGCCTAGTCTGTCATTGACCGGCACACCGTTGAATGCTAGATTTTGTGGCGGATTGGCTGTTCTAGGTTGTTGCCGCTGAGTGACGCGGGGGGCGCGTCCGGCGCGGACGGCTGCTAAGAAAGGCTGCAAACGGTCTACAGAGATGGCAAACCCAATGCCAATGTTGCCACCAGCACGACTGTTGGTAAAAATAGCAGTATTTACGCCAATCAGTTCTCCTTGGCCGTTCAGGAGTGGCCCCCCAGAATTGCCGGGATTGATGGCGGCATCGGTTTGAATCAAGCCCCGTTCTCTGTCAATGCGGCTGACAATTCCGACGGTAAAAGTACCTGCGAATTGACCGAAGGGATTGCCGATCGCAAATGCTCGCTGTCCCACCTGTATGGAACCAGTACGTGCCAAGCGAATAGTGGGCAGATTGGTGACACCGCGAATTTTGAGGACGGCTAAGTCGAGACCGTTGTTACCAAAAGCAATAACATCTGCTGGAAACCGCCTGTTATCGCCCAAGACAACTGTGACGGTGCGCCTGGTGTTTTGGACGACGTGGGCATTGGTCAAAACAAGACCGTCTGGGCTGATAATACTGCCACTTCCAGTTCCACTCCCCACGACGACGGATACCACTGCCGGACTCGCTCTTTGATAAACTCGAACATTAATTTGTTCGTCAGCGTCTTGGGCGTAAGCAGGGCTTGAATTGACGGATAGCAGACTGGTTATGGCAAGAGCGTTAATCCCAGTCAGACCGATCGCAGATCCGGCGCTTAATACCCCTGATGTAATTAAAGATAGAAGTTTAGTGTTCATCCTTGAACTTAGGATTTAATGGTTATTGTCATATTTGAATGCGGTTATAGCTTATTCTGTTCCCAGTTTCGCTTCACCGTCTCGAATCCAGCTGGCTAATACTTTATTAGCAGTTTTATTTACCTGTGGCATTGACCGAAATCACCGATCTCAACGAGGATCTGTCGGCACGTCTAAGGGTCTTCCCGATCGATCGTAAACTAAAATATCCCACTGGCCGTTGACGCTCGATTCAAAGGCAATTATATTACCATCAGCGCTGATGGTCGGGTTTCTTACTTGGGCTTGTAGGTTGCTGGTAAGGTTGCGTAACTGCCTGGTTTGCCTGTCGTAAAGAGAAATTCCCGATCGGCCCTGGCGAATCGTGGCAAAAACGATATAGCGACCATCTTGGGAAATAGAGGGATGATTTGCTAGAGCATCTTGGGCATTTAGTCCCGGCAAATCGATCAGACGCCGCTCCACCACATCATAAAGGTAGATATCTTGACGTCGCCGTCGGTCAGAACTAAAAACAATATAGCGATCGGCCATTTGCGGTTCCATATCCGCAGATGGACTATTGATAGTTCCATCTCCTGCATCGAAGGGAAGTTGTTGGAAGCTGAGGTTAGCGGTGCAAGCACTTAAACCAAGCGTAGCAATAGCTGATAGCAAGATAAATTTCATTAGTCATTGGTCATGGGTCATTAGTCATTAGTCATTGGTCATTGGTCATTGGTCATTAGTTATTTTTTTATCCTCGCCGAACGTCTCACGTCGAAGCCTCTGCTCCCCCTCTCTCCCTCTCTCCCTCTTCCTTATCTAACTCAATATTTAAACCCCGGTCTATTATCTCAATATCCCATTGACCGCGATTACCGCTTTCAAAAACGATATAACGACCATCGGGACTAATATTTGGATTACGCACTTGACCTCGATACGATAGGGTGAGAGGTTGCGATCGTTGAATGGCGCGATCGTAAAGTGCCACAATCGGTCTACCTCGATCGTCGGCGGTGTAGACAATGTAGCGACCTGTGTAACTGAGGCTGGGATGTTCTACGATCGCTCCAGGACGGTTCAAGCCCGGTAACTCGATCGATCGCCGCTGTTGCAAATCGTACAGCAGAATTCTGCGCCCGCCCTGACGGTTCGATACAAACGCCAAAAAGCGACCGTTTCCGCTCAAAGCCGGTTGCTCATCGCTGTTCCCACTGTTGAGAGAGCTTGAGATCAAAGGAATCTCAATCTGACTACAGCCAACAACCAATCCAGCTAGACTTAAGCCCATTCCCCAATTGAGCCACTGCTGGGTTAAGGATCTAGGCATTTATTTTTTATAGCCACAGTCAGATATTTTAGGACAGTATTGAGGTATTCCCCGCAAGGAAGCGACTGTGTTTGCACTCCTCACTTACCACTCACCGCTCCCCACTTAGCACTCCTCACTTACCACTCAGCACTCAGCACTCAGCACTTTATCGATCGAAATTGACTGAATTATCCTCCTCATCATCGTTAGGATCGATCGGCTGATAATCCACATAATCGCTTGGTGTGGGGTCTGTATTCCGCGAAGAACGTTCTCGATCGTAACCAGAGTCTCCTGCTGGACGCCGCCGGGGGCGCGGAGATGCTGTTTCTGGCTGTCGGGGTTCGTCGCGGGGGGGACGATTTCCGCTTCTGCGAGGTTGAGTGTCTTCCACATTCCCCGAATCTCCCCACTCATCCCTTACTTCAGGACGTGGAGTTTCTGGACGGGGGCGACGTTGGCGGCGCGTTTCTCCCGAACCGAGTTTGTCGTTACTGGTGTCCCGATTGGTTGGACGGCGACGGGTTTCGCTTCCATTAGTCCCGTTTCGCGTGTTTCTGGATTCTTGGTTACCTCGGAGGCGGCGGGGGATGAGTTCCTCATCATCAGGGGTGAGTGCATCTAGTTCCGCATCCTGATAAACTTTGTACTTCCTGCTGACGGGGCGCTCTTCATCCACAATCGGTGTATTCCGCTTTGCTTGTTCTGTCGCTACTCCCCGCAGGCGAAGATTTTCGATCGCAAAAAAGATGGTCGCTCCTGTCAGCAAAACCTGACCAAACTGCATAATTGGATCGAACCGCCATCCATAAACCAGCAAAATCCCCCCGCACAGTAAAGAAACTGCCGAAAAGAAGATATCTGAGTCTCGCGATAGCTCTGGACGCCAAGTTCTTAGAGCATATAAGGCTGTTCCACCAATAGCTAGAACAATGCCCGACATACTCGCTAAGTTAAAATTTACGTTTATCATTAGCCTCTTCCCTCAGTCAGTCCTATGATAGCGAAGTTAAGTCGGGGTCTTTCTTACCTAATATGCCAAGTTATATCGCAGAAATATGGAACCGGGAACTCTAAACGGGGAAAAAAGAAGTCAAAATGTTCTTAAAATAACATTTGCATACTTATTCCGAAAGAGCCTAATTACCCCGATAATCATAAAAACACTCGGTAAGTGGGAAACTCAGAGTCTTTAGACCTGAGAGGGAAACGACACGAGCGGTTTTAACCGC
>NZ_JAIQZN010000188.1 GCF_023333585.1 Argonema antarcticum A004/B2 | reverse complement strand
GCCCACTTTTTTTCTCCAAAATCTTTACAACTCCTCTTGGGGTGGTGCGCCGCAGGCGCACCCCCTGAACGGTTACAAGCATACTGGCTCGATGTGGCAACTTGCCTATTCGTAACTTACCTATTTCTGACGAGCTAAAATTATTAAATGGCAAAACATAGCTTTACCCAACATTGAGAAAGCTATGTTTTTTGCTAAATACCTAAACTTACTCACCAACAGCTTCTAGTATGCTTAATCCAATCGGCTTATTCAAAGATTGATTATCTTGAAGGCAGGAGTGCATATACAAACATTTCGGACACCCCGCTTCACAACTACAATTACGAGCTAACGCCGCCGCACTCCGAGCAAACTTACCAAACTGATGAAATACAGCCTCGCTACATCCATTCCCATCAGCTACAGCATCGTAGAAATATCCCACTGTTTCCTCCTGCTCAACCACCAAATAATTCAAATCCAAACTAGAACTGAGGATAACCAACGGTACTGCAAAGATGATTTGATGTCCGATGCTATGCAGTGCAATTGTAACAGGCGAAGATTCCCAAAGCGCTGCATATACTGGTGGTATTTCCGGTATTTCTCGCTGAATCTTAGTTTTGAGATGCTGAACTTCACGGCAAATTATGTTCGTAGCAACTGAATTTACCTCTACTTTCACCACAGGTGTTTTATACTCAGTGCAGTACGGTAATCTGAAATCCACTTCATCCACTACCGTAATCAGTTCAATCCTTTTGAGCTTACTTCCACAAGTTGGGCAGAATTTCCCCGATAAAGGTTGGTGATAGCTGCGGCAACTACTGCGCGTACAACTTAGTTCGTATTGTTTAATGCACAACTTATACCCCGTCACCAATGTCTTGATTTCTCCCCAAACCAAACTTAACTTAAGTTCTGCGCCTGGGATAGAAAGTGCAACAATTTTTGGTTCTGCAAGAAGCTCCAGTTGTTTAACTTCTAAGTCAGTTTCAGGAATTGTAAAAGTGTGAGAATTGGGGTCGATTGGAATCAGAACGGCTCGACGTTCCTCAACCTCTAATTCAGTTGCTCTGTATTTTACGATTTCACCATTAGCATTTTGAGCGCTATAAATTGCACCTGGGAATACTTCCCGATAGGCAATATCGAGATTAGTTTCCTCAAATTCTTCACCCGTACTGCTATCGATTAACTTCACCTAAAACCTCCGGGAAGTGTGGAAGCCCCCGCGTTTTAACCGGGGGATGAAACACGACACGAGCGAATTTATTCGCTGTGTATTTCTAAAAAGAATAAGCATACCCATCCTTTCGGTGAATTGCTTGACAGTATTTGTGGCTAATTCCTTGTACTCGACCATCTTTAGTAGCAATATCAAAACTGCCAGATGCTCGACAAAGAACGCGACCAATATAAGTGCCAATTTTTTTGCCACTTGTAACAATGGCCTTGACAATATCGCCTGTTTGAAACCCCTGATGAATTTGAATTCTAGACCGATGACGAATTGGGAAACCGTATTTATCCGTGCCGCACATCTGGCGATTCCCATGCCCCATAGCTTTGATTAATAATGGTTGCATTGTTTTGACATCTAATTGTTCAACACTACCCACACAAGCTGCATCCAGCCAGTGAGTTTTAGGTAGCTCTAACCTACATCGGTTAAACTTGGTTTTACCTCCACTGGCCACCTCAACAGGCAAACCAGTTTGCTTGAGTCTATTAAACAAAGTCCATCGGGTTGAATTGACTGCTGCCGCATCTTTTAACGGACGTTTAGCTTGAGCCAAGACTCTTTTTAAGACATCCGGCTTCTTTTTCAAGAAAGCCTCAATATCCTGAGTTCCTTTCTTAATATTGCAAGGTTCGCAAGCTAAGCATAGATTAGAGATTCGGTTTGTACCACCTTTGGCTTTGGGGTGAATATGCTCAATTTGCAAAGGTACATTTTCCTTACCACAATAAGCGCATTTTCGCGACCACTTAGCTAATAAATATTCCCGAACTTCGTAACCAAATAACATTCCTTGCTGGTACTCAATACCTGATATTTCCGGGTTTTCTATTTCTTGTAAATCAAACCGCACAAGTTCTTGGGAAATCCCTTCTATGGGGGTATATCGACGCAATCGATTTACCCAAGTCAGGATTGTTTCAACTCGATGCTGAAGACTAGGGGCTAACCATCCATCAGAACGGGTGCGGTTAAGAAAACGAGGTTGACGGTATCTGGTTTTACGATTACGCCGTCCTCTTCTTAATGCTCTGCGTGATTCAAGAGCATCCTTTATCTGTTGTCCACGATGGATAAGTTCTGCACCAAAAACAACTTTTTCCCCTTGGAGTAAGGCGATTCCAGTTACTTTTGAACCTGGGTCTAGCTTCAGTTGCATTGGTGATGGTTTATCGGCAACAGCTTTACCCAAAATAATCGTAAAGGGAAACCGTCGAAATACTTTTGCTTTCCCTGCTTTGAGTAAACTTCTAGCAACTCCAGGGGTGCAGGGGTTGAGTGGTTTACGGTTGGTGTCTAGAACTAGAGCGTAGTTTTGGTTAGACATTGTTGTGTCTCTCCTGATTTCTCGTAACGTTAGCTTCGCCAATGTTCAGAGTCGGTACTTTCCAAAACGCACTTCCTTAACCCCTTAAAGATGTTTAACGTTTTGGTTCTAGGGCTTGGGTCTAGCTACGCAACCCAAGGTAGGAACTTTAACTCTTGCTCTGAACGTAGTCATTAGACTAAGGCTGGTCAGCTATCTGAATCGGAGGCAGTGAGCCGCCCGTGCTTCAGCCGGGGGTGCTGACAGTAGCTATAGCATTACCGCGCAAATTGATTTCTTTATGAGGATACCCACGTCCCCATAACTGACCGTTTCTGCTGACATAAAGTTGATCTTGAGTCATCAAAGCAGAAGCGATCGCACCCGCCTTCTCGCCAAAATAATGGCTAAGTCGGTGCAACGGAATGCCACTTTCTACCGCTGCTGCCATCAGGTGTTTGCCTAGTAATACCGGGTAGTTTGGGTTAAATTCGCTCCTTTCAGCAGATCCATGTATTAACAGGTTGGGATTAGTGCTGTAATAGTTATCGAGGGGGCTGGTAGCCACGGGCAAGAAGATGACCAGACCCGGATTGTTCCCTCGACCTGCTCGACCAATTCGCTGGCGAAACGACATCAAAGAACCCGGCCACCCGCGTACTAAACACCAGTCCAGTGCAGGAATATCGATTCCCGCTTCCAATGAGCTAGTGGAGAGAATCGCTTTGATGCGACCTGTCTTTACCTGGGAGATGATATCCTGACGGCGATCGCTCTTCAGAGAGCCATAGAATATTGCCACTGCATCAGCCAAATGCGGACACCCCTGGCGAGTTGCTTCCTGCTTGATGAGTGAGAGCAGATTCTTAACAGCCGATCGATTATTGCAAAAGCAAATCCCAGATAGCTCATGTTGCAGCAGGTATAGAATCACCCTAGCAGCATCGGGATTAGCTGTAGTGCTGGGTTTGAGACAAACTATCGTGCGTCCAGCGCTTTTAGCGCCGCTCTTGTCTATCAACTGTAACCGTTCTGGAGTAGCTTCTCGTCCCGAAAACCGTAGTGCTACTTGCACTGGATTGCCAATGGTAGCTGATGAAAACACCCATTGTAAGCGGCTGGAATTGCCACCAACACTATCCACTGCCAATCGCAACCGTCGCATCAGGTTGGCAAAGTTAGCAGCAAATCCAGCTTGATATGTATGGGATTCATCTACGACTACGTAGCGCAGCCGTCGCAAGAAACTGCGAAAACCCTCTCCATCTCTGGCTCGTACTGCGTAAAGCTGATAATGTAATAAGTCTGGGCTAAGTCCTAAAATCTGAGGAGGTTCTGGTACGAACAGCCGCTTGCGTTCCAACATCGATACATCGCCAGTCATCACACCAACTTTTACAGTGGCATCTTCAGGCAAGATAGTAACGAGCGATCGCAGTTTGTCAATTTGGTCAGTAGCCAGTGCTTTAAGCGGATACAGATAAAGCGCAGTAGCATTACTGGTTAGACAGGATTCCAGAATCGGAATATTAAAACACCAAGTTTTCCCGCTGGCTGTCGGTGTCAAAATGCAGATATCTTTTCCCTGACGCCATGCTTGCAATGATTCCAACTGATGCGAGTAAATTTGCTCGATGCCAACAGCTTTTAAAGCATCAGAAAGTGCAATTGGTAAATCGCCCGGAATCGGATACAGTTCACCATCAGAAGCCGGAATAGTTTCCGTATAAACGATGCTTTCTGCTAATCCCAATGCAATTTCTTCAAAGCTTTGCTCGTTACTATGAGATTTGGTATTTCGAGCTTTAGCATCGTCAGCTGGCATCAATTCTTGAGATTCAATCGCTGATATCCAGTTCAAAGAAACTGGTTGAGCTTCTCTGTGAAAATTGGCAACTAATTGATTGCCGATTGTTCCGATAACTTCTCCCAATCCATATTGAGTCGAATAAATTCGGTTTCTCGGTGACAACCAAATTGGTGGATTGGGATAATTTTCGTTTAGCTTAATTAGTGCGGCATAGTTCGGGGCTGAATTAGAATTCATCAACAAAAACCATAACTGAACATTTCTCCCTCCTTATGCCGTTAGGCAGAAATATTAACTTTTCTCTTTCAAAAAAGCGCCAGTTGTAAATGCTTATATTTGGGAGCTTTTTGTTTCAACCATTGCATTTGATACCCGATACCCAAGCCAGCTAACGGTGCGCGAGTAGTGTAGAGTTTCTCAGGTATGGATAGCAACTGCTCTATCACAAATTCTCGATAGCGTTTACCGCCAATAGACATCTCCAACATATAAACTAAATTGCGATCGCATAGGTAAAATGGAGTTTTACCTTGCCAAAAATGAGCCAACTGAGAGAGTATATAGAGAAGCATCCATCGTCAGCCCAAA
>NZ_JAIQZN010000187.1 GCF_023333585.1 Argonema antarcticum A004/B2 | reverse complement strand
AAAAGTCAAAAGTCAAAAGTCAAAAGTCAAAAGTCAAAAGTCAAAAGTCAAAAGTCAAAAGTCAAAAGTCAAAATGGCTGCTTTTGAGATTTTATCAGCAAAATGCAAATACAGATATCGTCCTGTCATAGTCAGTAGCAATATTTTCAACACCAGCCGAATTGAACAGTACTGTAGTAATTTCAGATTTGAGATTTTAGATTTTAGATTTCAAATTTATTTTTAATTGACGAATCTGATATCTAACATCTCAAATCTGAAATTCTCTGACCCCTAGCCCCTAGCCCTTCTCACCCCTAGCCCCTAGCCCCTCTTCCCTAAATTGATGAAAAAGCAGATTTTTCCTAAACCCACCGCGACTATTAAAACTGTTGATGCCATTCTCGATCGCACTCTCACTGGCAAAGATATTTCTCCCGAAGAGGGCGCGGTACTCTTAAAGCAGACAGATTCAGAGACTTTAGCAGCCATTCGCGCCACAGCAGACCAACTGGGCCAACGACAAGCTGGCGACACCGTTACCTATGTTATCAACCGGAATATCAACTTCACCAATATCTGCGAACAGCACTGTAGTTTCTGCGCCTTCCGCCGAGATGAAGGGGAAGAAGGCGCATATTGGTTAGATTTAGCCAAAATTATCGAAAAAGCGACAGATGCGGTGCAAAGAGGTGCCACCGAAATTTGTATGCAAGGGGGACTCAATCTTAAAGCTAAACTTAATGGTAGTTCCTTGGCTTATTACTTGCGGATAGTAAAGGGCATCAAAAACGAATTCCCTCAACTCCATCTGCACGCTTTTTCCCCCCAGGAAGTGCAATTTATTGCCAGAGAAGATGGTTTAACCTACGAGGCGGTAATTGGCGCTTTGCGGGATACTGGAGTAGGCTCCATGCCTGGAACGGCGGCAGAAGTTTTAGACGATCGCGTGCGGCGCATCCTCTGTCCAGAAAAAATTAACACCGCCACTTGGTTAGAAATTGTTAGCACAGCTCACAGTATGGGGTTACCGACAACCAGTACAATGCTTTCCGGTCACATAGAGACGCCCGAACAGCAAATGTGGCATTTGAGTTTATTGCGAAGCCTCCAACAAACCGCCCTGGAACGGCAATACCCAGCTAGGATATCAGAATTCATCCTACTGCCCTTTGTCGGTCAAGAAGCACCTAAACCCTTACGCAGCCGCGTCGGACGCGACCAACCCATTTTAGCAGACGCCCTTTTACTGACAGCCGTAGCTCGAATTTTCCTGGGAAATTGGATAATTAACCATCAACCTAGTTGGGTTAAACTCGGTCTTGCTGGTGCTACCGAAGCCCTGACTTGGGGCTGCAATGACATTGGCGGCACGCTGATGGAGGAGCATATTACTACAATGGCTGGGGCAAAAGGAGGTACTTGTATGGAAGTGGAAACTTTGCAAGCGGCTATTCGTTCCCTGGGGCGTCCTTATCAACAACGGGATACTCTCTATCACAAATTGTTAGTAGGGATTAGGTAAACGGAATTTCAGATTTGAGATTTGAGATTTAAAATTTTCAAACGGAAGATTTTCAATTCAAAATAAATCTTCTACTTTATCTAAAATCTTCCCTTTTCCAATGACTAATGACTAATGACTAATGATTAAAGGAAAAAAACCATCAATTTTAGTAACTTTGGTAGTTACCACCCTGCTGATCGGTGGCGGCGCAACTGCCTACTGGGTACTGACCCAGAAACAGGAGTTATCGAGGATCTTGCCTGCGGGTGCTAACGTGGTTCCCCAAGATGCTTTAGTAGCCCTTTCTGTGTCCACGAATCCAGATAGATGGCAGCAGTTGCGCGAGTTTGGCACTAAAGAAAGCCAAGCGGGTTTCGATCGCACACTCTCCAACTTGCGCGATCGCTTCCTCACCCCCAATGGCTACAATTACCAACAAGATATCCAGTCTTGGGCTGGCAAAGAAGTAACTATTGCCTTTTTGTCACAACAGACAAAATCCCCGGAAGGTAAACTCACCCAACAATCCTCAAAACCAGAACCAGATAAGCAGTCTGTCGTCATAGTATTGCCGATCGACGACCCAGTTCGAGCTATAAAGCTATTAGAACAACCCAACAGTCCCCTCAAACAAGGCAATTGGATCGATCGCACCTACAAAGGCATCCAAATCAAAGAAATCAAAGAAACTCCTACGGAGAATTATTCAGCAACGGTATTAGATCGGCGGTTTTTAGTCATCACAACCGATTCCAAAGCAACCGATCGCGCGATCGACACTTATCTTGGCGGTGCATCTCTAGCCAAAACTCCCGGCTACTCTCAAGCATTGGCGCAAATCCAAACCGATCGACCTTTCGCTAAATTGTATGTTAATATCCCCGCAGCAGCATCTGTCGCCAAAAATTTTCAGCAGCAAGTTTCTCCCCAAGGCTTTGTCGAACTCCAGCAGCAGCAAGGCTTAGCGACAACAATTACTCTGGAAAAAGACGGCATTCGCTTTAAGAGTATTTCTTGGCTCAAGCCGAATAGCCAGAAAAAGTATGCTGTCAAAAATGAAGCTGGTATAATGCCCGAACTACTTCCAGCCAATACATTGATGATGATGTCTGGTGGCAATTTAAAACAGTTTTGGCAGGACTACGTTCAAGGGGCAGAGTCGAATCCGATGACGCCGTTTAAACCCCAAGAATTGCGAAATTTGGTCAAAAATTTCTCCAATCTAGATTTAGATAAAGATTTAGTAGCCTGGATGGACGGTGAGTTCTCCCTATCCTTGATTCCGTTTCCTCAACAATCTAAGGAAGATTCGCCATCTCTCAATTCAGGTGCGGGAGTGGTATTTATGGTAAAAGCGAGCAATCGCAGCTTAGCTGAAAAATCCCTCCAGCAATTTGACCGGGCTCTAGCCAATAAATACAACTTAAAAGTGGAAACAACTACAATTGGCGATCGCATTGTAATTAATTTTACTTCCCCATCCCAAGGGCAAAAAATGAGCCACGGTTGGCTAAAAGATAATGTAGCTTTCTTGGTATTGGGCGATCACATCACAGATGCGATCGTTCCCCAACCCAAAGCCACTTTAGCTTCTAGCCAGCTATTCCGAAATATAGTCCCTTGGGAACTTAAACCCAACAACGGTAATTTTTTCCTAGACATCGATCGTCTCGGTATCGACTTGACAGCCAGCGTCTTAACTTCTTTGTTTCGACTCTCCCCCGATCCCAATACCCAAAAAATGCTCAGAAATTCGATCCTCCCGACGCAAGCAGTTGGTATCACCACCGCCGTCAGCGACGCACGCACCACACGCTTCGACATTTTTGTCAAGCTAAAAAAAGTTGAGAAGTAGGGAAAGCCAAAAGTCAAAAGTCAAAAGTCAAAAGTCAAAAGTCAAAAGAAGGATTCTTCCCTCTGCCCCTCTGCCCCTAGTCCCTTTCCCCATGCCCAATGCCCAATGCTCGCTGTACTATACAAAGTTAATGCTTTAAAACGATCGGGAAGAACAGAATTATGGATTTGGTAGTACTCCAGAATTGGCTGGACAACGCAAGCTTTGCCTTGCTATTTATCACGATGCTGATTTATTGGGGAGGCGCAGCTTTTCCTAGCATCCCCTATCTACCAGCCTTGGGAACAGCTGGAATGGCGATCGCAAATATGACCATAGCTTCTTTGCTAGGGGCCCGCTGGCTAGAGGCAGGCTACTTTCCATTAAGCAATTTGTATGAATCCCTCTTTTTCCTGACTTGGGGAATCACCGCAGTCCATCTGATTGCCGAAAATATGAGCCGCAGTCGCTTGGTAGGAGTCGCTACAGCACCCGTAGCAATGGGCATCACGGCATTTGCCACCATGACCCTGCCAGCGCCCATGCAGTCAGCAGAACCCCTCGTACCCGCACTCAAATCCAATTGGCTGATGATGCACGTCAGCGTCATGATGCTGAGTTATGCCGCTTTAATGGTGGGGTCGCTATTGGCGATCGCATTTCTAGTCGTCACTCGCGGACAAAACATCGAACTCAAAGGTAGTTCCGTAGGCACCGGCGGCTTTCGCAGCGATCGCTACCAGTTGCGCCGTTCTGGAGAATTAGTATCCTTAAACTCGGCAGCTACTATTGAGCAAACCCTCCCGCTTTCTCCCGTCTTGACAGGAGCCTTCAAAGGTGGTAATGACCTCAACGGTAGCGCCCAAACCGCTGTTCTCAACAAGGTAGAAACCAAACCGACACAAAAAGTCCAGCCCGCCGAATTACTTTCACCTCAACGCCTCAGCCTAGCCGAAACCCTCGATAACATCAGCTACCGCACCATCGGACTAGGATTTCCCCTTCTGACAATTGGCATTATCGCCGGTGCCGTCTGGGCTAACGAAGCCTGGGGTTCCTACTGGAGTTGGGACCCCAAAGAAACTTGGGCGCTAATCACTTGGCTCATATTTGCCGCCTATCTCCATGCCAGGATTACTCGCGGCTGGCAAGGTAGGCGTCCGGCGATTTTGGCTGCAACCGGCTTCGCAGTCGTCTGGATTTGCTATCTCGGCGTTAATCTCTTAGGCAAAGGATTACACAGCTACGGTTGGTTCTTTTAACCCAACCCCTGTACTTCTGGGCGGTCAGCTTTTGATTTGAGTCTGACCGCTTACTTTTTGCGAAGTTAAGGTAAATTTCCCTTAACTATACAGTATTTTAAATATTAATAAGCTATGGTGTTAGCTCCCAAGCCCTAAAACCAAATCACGAAGAGAAGTAGTTATGTCGCATAGACCCCGACCTCTCTTTCCTGAGCGGGTGCGTTGCGGGGGTTCCCCCCGTTGTAGCACCCCGCGTCTCGCCTTAAAGCCGAGTACAGCTATGGCGGGAGTCTCCAGAGAGGCAATTAGCTAGTTAAAATTTTGTTCACTAATGCTCACCAACGCTCACTAATGCTATACTTTAGGTATGGCATATATTCCACTCAGAAAAGCAGTCGAATTTCTGGGATTGCATCCTAATACGTTGAGGCGATATG
>NZ_JAIQZN010000015.1 GCF_023333585.1 Argonema antarcticum A004/B2 | reverse complement strand
ACTGAATATGAATACGATGAAGCGAATCGTTTAGTTTGGATTGAGGATGCTAATGACCATAAAACTAAGTATGAATACGATAAGAATGGACGACGTATTGCTAGTGAATTACCGCTTGGTCAGAAGTCGTATACTACTTATGATGCGGTAGGAAATATCTATACTACGACTGATTTCAATGGCGATTCGATTAGTTATCAATACGACGCCCAAAATCGCCTGATTAAGAAAGAATTTTCTGCTGCTAGCGGTCAAGTTCCCGTCACGTTTACCTATACACCCAGCGGACAGATTGACAAGATTGTTGATGCGAGGGGAACTACTTCTTTTAAATACGATGAACGCAATCACTTGATTTCTCGGACTGACCCGAATGGAGTTTATTTAGCAAGCGGTCATACGATTGAATACGGATATGATGGGTTGGGTAATCGTACAGAAGTTAGGACTCCCAACGGTAATGTTGCTTATACTTATGACGAACAAAATCGGTTGAAAACGGTAACGAGTTCTCAAGGAACTACGAGTTATTTCTACGATGTTGCTGGTAATTTAGTTAAAACTGAATTACCGAATGCGGTGGTGGAAACTAGGGATTACGATCAATTGAATCGGTTGAAGTTGGTGAAGAATGTCAAAGATGGAGTGGTTGTTTCCAGTTTCGATTACACTCTGGATTTGGTAGGTCATCGGCGAGTTATCACCGAACAGAATGGTAGGAAAGTTGAGTATGAATACGATAGTTTGTATCGGTTGACAAAAGAGACAATAAATGATGCGGTTGCTGGTAATCGGATTATCGAATATACCTACGATAAAGTAGGGAATCGCTTGACTAAGAATGATTCGGTTGAGGGGATTACTACTTATACTTACGATGATAATGACCGTTTGAAGACAGAAGAGTTGAAGAAGAATAATGTGGTTGTTCAGACGATTGAGTATCGTTATGACGACAATGGAAATCTGAAGTCGAGAATTAAGAATGGGGTGGAAGAGGTTAGTTATACCTGGGATAAGGAAAATCGTTTGATTGGGGTCAGGAAGGCGAATGGTGAGGTGATTTCTTATCAGTACGATAGTGATGGGGTAAGGGTTAGTTCTACTGTTAATGGGGTGAAGACTGAGTATTTGGTAGATAAGAATTTGCCTTATGCTCAGGTGTTGGAGGAGAGGGTTAATAATGGGTTGACTGCTGGTTATGTGTATGGTAATGATTTGATTTCTCAGCAGAGGGGGAGTGAGAAGTCGTTCTATTTGGTGGATGGTTTGGGTAGTACGAGGGGGTTGACGAATGGTAGTGGGGTGGTGACGGATAGGTATAGTTATGATGCGTTCGGGAATCTGATTGGGTCTACTAACAACGTGCAGAATAATTACCTGTTTGCTGGGGAACAGTTCGATAAGAGTTTGGGTGATTATTATTTGAGGGCTAGGTATTATGATACGGATACTGGGCGGTTTACTAGGAGGGATAGTTATGAGGGTAGACTACGTGAGCCTCTGACGCTACACAAGTATCTGTATGGCAATGCCAGCCCAATTAATTTTACAGATCCATCTGGCTTGTTCAGTATCCAAGAAGGAATTGCAACAACAGCTATACTTAGCATCATTCTTTCTATCCCTAGCTCTACACCACAGGGAGCGATCCCTGTAATAACAACCTCTCGAGTACCTCAAGTTAGAGGCTCTTACGATCGTGCTACAGGTACTCTAATCCTACACGATCTAAGTGGCAATACCCCTTCTCCTCTTGTCATTAATGGGTTATTTTCTGGGAATGATCCGCACAAAAATAACCCGCAATTTGAGAGTATTAAATACAACGGACCTATACCTGGAGGTAATTATGAGATTTTTAAGAACAATGACGATAACCCGACCCACGCAGGTTGGTATCGATTAGATAGAATTGACTCTAACCCCCGGAATGATAGGGATGACGATTTATATGGACGCGATGGATTTAGGCTACATCCGGGACGCTCTTCACAGGGCTGTATCACTGTACCGCTAAGAGACACAGTTAGCTGGCAGAAAATAGCAGCTATGCTAAATGGAACCAATAAGGAAGAGGATATTCGCGAGAGGAAAGGGACACTCTGGTGGGCCATTCGTGACAGGTTAAGAAAGTGGAGCGAATGTCAATGAGCGAATATACTCAATTTAACCAAAAAAAGAGAATATCACCTGGTCGGGGAGAGGGAAATGCAATCTCTGATTGCATTTCCCTCTCGGTATGATGATCGTTTTCATTAAAACCATCTCAGAAATTAATTTGGCTGAAAAAGATTAATTAGTTACCCAAATTAAAGAATATAAACATCTCCACAAATTGGCTAAAAATAGAATAGTTTATCTTCCAAAATCAATTAAGAGGCAGAGGAAAAGGTGATAAATCCAGCTTTCCTTCTGTCTTTCGGAGAGCTTTTATAACTCCTAAATCTTGATTAGAAGGGTCAGCGAAATACTGAATGGGGTCAGTAGCTTTACCTTTGTCATAAGCAACAGTAAAATGATAAAGACCTCGGTAAACCATCTCCAAAGAAATTCGGTCAAATGGTAAAGAAAGCTCGTCAGCCACTGCATCACCCAAATCAACCAAAACCGCATAGAATAGCCAAGTTGCCCACACCTGTAACTTCACGCCATTGATGGAACCCGTCCATAAATAGGACAATCCCAACAAGCGCTTAACTGTATTAAAAGCTTCTTCAATCCGCCAACGGCGTTGATATAAATCTGCCACTACATAAGGAGGTAATATCTTCGGGTCAGTCACAGAAGTAAGATAGGAATACCAGGTTTTACCAGTCCGAATCGATATTAAACGCAGTGTGAGAATAGGAGCGCTATTGCGTCCTGTCCCTAGTTTAATTAGTTGGTCTTTCACTGAGTTGTTAGACGTGAAAACTTGAATAACTTTCACGGAAGCTTTCGCTTTAAGTCGAGTAATAAAGTCTACTTGTTGAATCATTAGTTGCTCAAAAAACTGGAAATGGTAAAACCCCCGGTCAAGTAAGAGTAAGGTTTTGCCTGATACTAAGGATAGTAAACCCTCCTCAAATTTAGTTTCAGATGCGAGGGGATTAGTATGGAACCAAACCTGCACAGGTAAGCGAGTTATCAAGTCAACCACCGTACAAATTTTACCAGCCAACTGTCCAGGTTTCACATCTTCTAAGCTTTTCAGTTTCCGAAATAATGCTTCTAATGTTGAACCGTCTGCTACCCAAATCTGATCAAAATGTCGGCTGGCGAAACTTATACTTGCAGGGATTGGGCGTTTTTGACGCTGTTGCCAAGAAGATTGTAAGACAGGTAATAAATCTTTAAATACTCGCTCAAATATAGAAGCTGGAAATTCTAATAGCCTCTCTGACAGCGATTGTTGAGCTATTTTGGTCGCTCGACACCAGAGTAAATCTTCTCTCTCTAAAAGTCGAGTTAGTTCTTGTACTGATGGTACTTGTCGCCAGAGTAGGGTTAATACTGCTGCTACCATTAATGATAAATTTAGGATGCGGTTTCTTAATCCCAACTGACGGTAGTAGGCTTGTTGGTTAAAAATCACTGGTGTTAGTAATTCTTCTAGGTGCGCGGCGATAACTTGGTTATTTGGGCTGGGTGTATTGTGTCGCTTCGCGTGATCTGGATGGCGATTTACCCGCTTTTTCATAGTCTAATTGTCAAAATGCCTGATACTTTAGTTTGACATCTTTAGTACCCTTTTAGTGTCATGATGAAGAGCTTGCAGTCGCAATATAAGAGCCTTTTTGAACTGGATACCAGTAGTTTCTGCGCGAAAAGGTATGTTCCGAAAGCTTTCCTTGGTTGGAAAAATGAGCCTGTTTATCATACCGAGAGGGAAAAGGCAATCCACGATTGCCTTTTCCCTCTCCCCGACCAGGTGATATTCTCTTTTTTTTGGGTTAAATTGAGTATATTCGCTCATTGACATTCGCTCCACTTTCTTAACCTGTCACGAATGCTGGTGGGCTCGCAATACAACACTCACAAAATACGGACAAATTGATGTCACATAAACATTTGTCATGGATTTATTTGGAATATTATTGTTGGGGAAACAGCAAAATGAAAAAAATTGCTTGCTTGCACCTTTTCCTTGTCATTTTTTTTTGATATCTTGTAGCTTGCAAAATTCAAATAAGCTTTTTATCTCGGAGTCATACGAAAATAACAAAGACCCAAATTTATTTGTTTTTTACGCTGACGATAGTGTTAAACAAATCCCAAAATATGGGTATATAGATCGGAAAGGTAGAGTTATTATCAAAGCTCAATTTGATGAGGCTGGAGAATTTTATGAAGGACTAGCAAGTGTAAGATTTAATAAGGACAAACTGGGCTATGTTGATAAAGTCGGCAAAGTTAATATCTTACCTAGCTCTTGGAAAGTCGAGCCTTATTCTAAATTTTCTGAAGGCATAGCACCTGTTGAGATTAACAATAAGTACGGCTACATAGGCAAAAGTTTAAGCATTGTTATTTCACCAAAATTTATATATGCTGGCAATTTTAGAGAAGGAGTAGCAGAAGTAGCAGTTGATAAAAAAATAGGTTATATCGATCGGTCTGGTAAAATGGTTATTGCACCTCAATTTGATGAAGGTTCTAGTTTTTATGAGGGGCTAGCAGCTGTAAAAGTTGGTGGGAAGTGGGGCTACATTAACAAAACCGGAAAGATAGTTATCCAACCCAAATTTGATACAGCCTTTCCCTTCTCTGAAGGTCTAGCAGTAGTAGGAAGCGTAGGAACAGAGGGGCGTAAGTTAGGTTATATCAGCAAAACTGGAAAAACAGTCATTCCATTAATTTTTAGTGATGCTTTAAGTTTTCGTCAAGGGTTGGCTCCAGTTTTTGTCAATCGTAAGTGGGGCTATATCAACAAACTTGGAAAGGTAACAATCCCTTTTCAGTTCGATCTGGCAGATGAGTTTTCGGAGGAGTTGGCAATTGTTAAGATTGGTAATCAGTCTGGCTACATTGACAGAAATGGAAAAATAGTTATTCCCCCACAATTTAGAGCTGTTGAAAAGTTCAAAAATGGTCTAGCGAGTGTAACATTCAAAAACTTTTATGGATGGAAATCGGGATATATCGATAAAGGTGGAAAGTTCGTTTGGAGCCGGAGCAGCATCTGACAATCAAGGAAATACAAAATTAGCCGCTGTGAAAACTACTTTTGGTAATGTTTCTCACACTTATCTACTTATACTTACGATGATAATGACCGTTTGAAGACGGAAGGAAGAATTGAAGAAAAATGGTGTAGTTGTTCAGACGATTGAATATCGTTATGACGATAATGGGAATCTGTTGTCGAGGATTAAGAATGGGGTGGAGGAGGTCAGTTATACGTGGGATAAGGAAAATCGTTTGATTGGGGTAAGAAAGGCGAATGGTGAGGTGATTTCTTATCAGTATGATCCTTATGTGGCAAAGCCTTGAAGATAAATTTAAGTTAACTTAGCACACTAAGTACGGAAGATCCATAGTTGTCGCCCTGTCATAAAAATTGTTAGAGATGAGCTATTTTAATTGCACAAAACTAATCAGATTTATGATACTTTAGAAAAAACACTTTCATTATCTTGGAGGTTAAATGCTCAACTTTTACAGTCTTTTACCAAATACAAAATTTTCTGGCGAGAAGGGATTAACCAACGATTCCAACTAAAATCGAAAGATGGCATCGGCGACGCGACAGACATCGTGCATTTGTTTAACGTCGTGAACTCGAAGGATATCAGCGCCAAAAGATATTGCCGCACAACAAGCTGCACCAGTGCCCCAAACTCTCTGTTTGGGATCTGGTTGATTCAAAATATGACCGATAAAACTTTTGCGGGATAGCCCCACTAAAATAGGACATCCCAGCAAACGAAATTCTCCTAATCGTCGCAAAATTTCTAAGTTTTGGTTGTAAGTCTTAGCAAAGCCGATACCTGGATCGACAATAATCTTTGTCTGATCAATTCCTGCTGCTACAGCAGCGGCAATTCGACTTAAGAGAAACTCGTAAATCTCCCCGACTAAATCCTGATAGTCAGTCATCTGTTGCATTGTTTGGGGCGTTCCGCGAATGTGCATCAATACAATGGGAACACCCAATTCTGCTACGGTTGGCAACATTTCTGGATCGAAAGTGGCACCGGAAATGTCATTAACCATATCCGCACCAGCTGCAACAGCAGCCCTCGCTACAGAGGCTTTTGTAGTGTCAACAGAAATTGGTACGGAAGACTCTTGGCGGATCGAGTTTACAATAGGCAGTACGCGATCGAGTTCTGCTTCTTTAGATATGTCAGCAGAACCGGGGCGGGTTGATTGACCGCCAATATCGAGGATATCGGCACCCGCTTCTAGCAAATATCGAGCTTGCGCTAAGGCAGAGTTTGGGGCGCTGAACTCTCCCCCGTCGCTAAAACTATCGGGCGTCACATTCAGGACGCCCATCAGGTATGTGCTATGGCCCCAATTAAAGGTGCGATCGCGAATGTTCATCATAACTTTTAGCTGTTAGCTAAATAGGTGGGCGTAAATAAACTGAACACCCAGAAACCCGGTAACTCATGCGAAACCGGGTTTCTGAGGGCACGGCAGTTTTACGTTTAATTATGCCCACCTACTTATTAACTACTGATAATTGACAATCCGAGCAAAACTGTCCGGTTGCAGACTCGCACCGCCAACGAGGACTCCATCGATTTCTGGCTGGGCCATAATTTCGTCGATATTATCCGGCTTGACGGAACCGCCGTACTGAATCGGCACATCAGGATTAGTTAGCTGAGAACGAATTAAGCCAATGACTCGGTTTGCTTCTTTAGTCTCGCAGGTATCGCCAGTGCCGATCGCCCAAATCGGTTCGTAAGCGATGATGAGATTGTGTTGATCCACACCAATCAAGCCTTTTTTCAGCTGGGTGACGATCAGCGCTTCTGTTTCGCCAGTATCTCGTTGTTGCTTGCTTTCGCCCACGCATAGGATCGGCGTAAGGTGGTAGCTTTGAGCTGCTTTGAGCCGTTTGTTAACAGTTTCATCGGTTTCGCCAAAGTATTGACGCCGTTCGCTATGACCGACGATGACATAACGCACCCCGATTTCGGTTAGCATGGGGCCCGAAATTTCACCAGTGTAGGCTCCATAATCTTCCCAGTGGACGTTTTGGGCACCCAGTTGCACGCGACTACCGTGCAAACTCTTGGATATGATGCCCAGATCGGTGAAGGGAGGGCACAGAACTATTTCCCTAGAGTCCGGGGTTTCTTCTAGACTGTGCATGAATCCTTGCAAAAACTCCAGACTTTCTGTCTGGGTTTTATACATTTTCCAGTTGCCAGCGATGACGATTTTTCGCACGGGTACTCTGAAGTACGAAGACTAATAAACTTAAACAACAGTTTACGGCTTTCTGGCGATCGTTTTGCGCCTGCGTCCTCAAATAAGTACTGAGTGCTGAGTGCTGAGTGCTGAGTGCTTCTTAAGTGCTTCGGCTTTAGCTTTGTAGGTTGGGTTTCGCTTCACAAGGACTCAACCTACAAAGAAATGGCGAAGGTATTGTTGAAGAAACCGGGTTTCTGGGCCATACCACAGGCAAGTGAAAACCGCTCTATATTAGGACTTACGCTTTTCGCCCCCCCGTTGCCCCCTCCCCCCAAATCTGGGGGAAGACTCTTCTCCCCCCAGATTTGGGGGGCTAGGGGGGCGATTGCAGTCGATCGTCAAACTACCTTTGCTGAAATGAACCGACTCTATTACGGTGATAACCTCGATGTTCTCAGAAACAATATCGCCACTGAAACCGTAGACTTGATCTATCTCGATCCACCGTTCAATTCCAGCACTGATTACAAACTTATTGTCGGTGGACGCCAGCAGGCAAATGTATCCCATACTCAAATAACTGCTTTTGAGGATACTTGGCATTGGAATGATGAGTCAAACCGATCGCTAAATGAATTATTCCAGATAAATGGTGAATTAGCCGAGGTGATAGACCTTTTAGTTTGCCGCTTGGGACACAATGACTTGTCAGCTTATCTGATAATGATGGCTGTTCGTCTGGTGGAGATGCACCGAGTTTTGAAGCCTACTGGAAGTTTGTATCTGCATTGCGATCCGACTGCTAGCCATTATCTGAAAATTATTATAGACCTGATTTTTGGGTTAACAAACTTCCGAAATGAAATTACTTGGAAACGGACAAGCGCCCATAACGACCCCAAAAAGTTCGGTGCAAATACAGATATAATTTTGTATTACGTTAAAAGCGATCGGTATTGCTGGAATCAAGTATATGTAGCAAATGATGAGAAATACAAATCCCGATTTAGAAATCTTGACCCGGATGGGCGTCGCTGGACTGATGACAACCTGACTGCTAAAGGATTATCTGGTGGTGGCTACACTTATCAATATAAAGGTATAACTTCTTTTTGGCGTTGTCCTATTCAAACTATGGAACGCCTTGATGCTGAGGGTCGTTTGCATTTTACTAAAGCTGGAGGTATCCGGCTCAAAAGATATCTGGATGAGACTGTAGGAACTCCTCTACAAGCTTTATGGGATGATATTGGGCTGCTCAATTCTCAAGCGAAAGAACGTCTCGGTTATCCTACCCAAAAACCTGTTGCTCTTTTAGAAAGAATTATTCAAGTTAGTTCAAATACTGGCGATCTCGTCTTAGATCCATTTTGCGGTGGCGGTACTGCTTTACACGCTGCCGAAAAACTTAACCGCCAATGGATAGGAATCGATCTTACTCATCTTGCGATCGGCTTAATTGAAGGTCGCCTAAAATCTGCTTTCCCTGGTATTGAATTTAATGTCATATCACGTCCGGTAGCATCGTTAGAAGAGTGAAATCGTCAAATTGTCTGTTTCATCGTTGGTTAAATTTTTACCACAGATGAAGACAGATGAACACAGATGAACACAGATAAGAATAAGAACAGGATTTTTTTAGGTAACCGATGCTACGGGACATGAGATCAAATATGCTGATTTGGACACGGCATAATTAAATCTTTTGTATAGCGCTACGCGAATACATTAGGACAGTATTAAACGCTCAAAGCAAGGCGGAGACTGTGTTTGTACTCAGCACTAAAGCCGAAGCACTTTGCTATACGATCGACTTATTTATGATGCCGTGTCCCTACTCACAAGTCACAAGTCAAAACTTTGCAGCAAAGGTAAAAAGCAAAAGCGAAAAGAAAACTATCTTTCTTTTGCTTTTTTCCTTCTCACTTTTGCCGCTTATCGTTTGGCGGAACTATTAGCACGAGCTGCTGCTGCTTCATCTGGGTGAATTCCCAGCCGTGTAAGATTGATGCGTCCCTTGTTGTCAATTTCGCGTACTTTGACAATCACTTCATCGCCTACTGCCACTTCATCTTCCACTTTGCCGACTCGGTAATCCGCCAGTTGCGAAATGTGAATCATTCCTTCCTTACCGGGCAGAAATTCCACAAAAGCACCAATGGGGATAATCCTGGTGACGCGACCGGCATAAACATCTCCTTCGTTCAGCTTGCGCGTCATGTTGAAGATAATACTGCGGGCTCGTTCTGCCTTTTCTACATCTAGGGCAGAAATGGTGACTGTGCCATCATCTTCAAGGTCAATTTTGGCTCCAGTTTCCTCTGTAATACCCTTGATCGTCTTGCCACCAGGGCCGATAACAAGGCCAATGAGGTCTTGATCGATTTTGAGGGTGAGTAGGCGGGGGGCAAATGGGGACATTTCGCTGCGCGGTTTGTCGATCGCAATCAGCATTTTCTCCAAGATGTGTAGCCGCGCCGGACGCGCTTGATTGATGGCTTTGGCAATGGTGTCTAAAGACAAACCATTGATTTTCATGTCCATCTGCAATGCCGTAATGCCGGTATCCGTACCCGCTACCTTGAAGTCCATATCGCCCAGGAAGTCTTCAATACCCTGAATATCCGTGAGGATGCGGATTTCTTCGCCTTCCTTAATCAAGCCCATAGCGGCACCGCTGACGGGTTTGGAAATGGGAACGCCAGCATCCATCAACGCTAGGGTGGAACCGCAAACAGAACCCATTGAGGTGGAACCGTTGGAAGAAAGCACTTCCGAGACTACGCGGATGACGTAGGGGAATTGTTCTTTGGTAGGCAATACGGGGACTAGGGCTCGTTCTGCCAAGGCTCCGTGACCGATTTCCCGGCGTCCTGGGGCACGCATTGGTTTGGTTTCTCCCACTGAGTAGGGCGGGAAGTTGTAATGGTGCAGATAACGCTTGGCATCTTCTGGATGGAGATCGTCTCCCATTGCTTGGGCATCGCCGGGGGTTCCCAGGGTGACGGCGGACAAGACTTGGGTTTGTCCTCGGTTAAATAAACCGCAACCGTGGACTCGTCGGGGTAATAGTCCGACGCGACAAGAGACTGGTCGCACTTCGTCGAGTTTGCGACCATCGACGCGGACGCCATCTTCGACGATTTGGCGGCGCATCATCTGCTTGGTGATGTCTTTGAAAAGGTTGCCCAGCGCTTTGGTTTCAGCGGTTGTGATGATTCGGATGGGGTCTTCTTCTGGCAGTTCTGCGATCGCACTTTGCACAGATGCTTTAATCTGATCTAATGCCTCATCGCGAGCTGCTTTGCCCAGTTCAAACTGAGACAGAATGCTTTTGATCGGATTTGTGGCGCGATCGCGAATAAAATTCGCTAGTGTTGAATCTACTTCCGGTCGCGTCTCGTAAATCTGCTCAATGCCTAGTTCTTTGAGCAACTCTTGCTGAGCAGCAATTAGATCCCGCACCGCTTCATAGCCAAAGTCAATAGCTTCAATGATGTCTGCTTCTGGCAACTCGTTTGCCCCCGCTTCCACCATAATCACGCCTTCGGGAGAACCTGCTACGATCAAATCCAAATCCCCGGCATCCATCTCCGCGTATGTGGGGTTAATAATAAAGTCATCCCCAACCAATCCTACCCGCACCGCCGCCATCGGCCCATTGAACGGGATCTTGGCTAACAGCACCGCTACGGAAGCGCCAGTCACAGCCAGCACATCGGGCGGTACTAGCTCATCCATTGATAGCGTTGTGGCGACAATTTGAATGTCATCTCGCAGCCAACTGGGAAACAAGGGACGCAGCGGTCTGTCAATCAGACGGCTCGTGAGAACCACTTTTTCTGGCGGACGGCCTTCCCGGCGCAAGAAACCGCCCGGAATCCTACCGGCGGCATACATTCTTTCTTCGTAATCCACCAACAAAGGTAGAAAATCGATGTTCTCTCTGGCACTAGAGCGGGTCGCCGTCACTAATACGGTCGTCTCTCCCGATTGAATCAACAGGGAACCACCCGCCTGTTGAGCAAGGAGGCCAACCTTCAGTCGAATATCCCTTCCATCAAAGGATATAGATTTGTCTATCTCTACCATTCGGTCCTTTTGTATTACACTTCTTTATCTGTGGCAATCCTAGCACTGATCTAGGGGCTAGGGCCGCTACGCGGAAGTCAAAAGTCAAAAGTCAAAAGTCAAAAGTCCGGCTCTTCGGTACTTACTATGCTATTTGAGCAGAGGGGAGGGGGTAAGAGGGGAGGGGGTAAGAGGGGCAGATTTTAGATTTAAAATTGAAATTTAATTCTAATGTCGATCGCAAACTATCGATGATTAATGACTGAAAACCAAAAATGTCTGTCTTGAGCAACTGACTTTCAGTCGTGGGGATAATCCAAAATCCTTTCATCCAAAATCGAATGAGTGATACTGTTTACGCAAAAGTTTGAGAAGTTTCTAAATGGCAATTTTACACGGTAGTTGGTTAGTTCAATCTCAGGGTGGTTATCTATTCATTTGGGGAGAAACTTGGCGCAGAATTACTACTGGGTCTTCTTCTCAATCTGGAACTGTGCCGCCTCATCCATTGGCGATGAATCCAGCGGATACGATCGCCTACTTGAAATCTTTACCTCATCTGAGCCAGGTTTTGCCTGATGATGTTTTTCTTCTACCAGATGAAGCATCTTCTTCTTCAGGTAAAACTGTTACCAAGCAAAGTCGGAAAACAAAGGTTGCTAGCAGCGATCGTTCTCTATCTTCGAGGCGATGGCAATTACAAACTTTGGCATTACCAAGTCATATCGATCCAGAAAATAACGAGCCAATTTCTCCCTGGCATTCGGGAACGGCACTTTCTGAAAGTACAGATGAGGATATTTCGCTTTTGGAATATCTGTATCCTTGGCAAGTTGAGGGAATTTGTCTGAATTCTCTGGAAGCGATCGCATTTTTGACTGCTTTACCTCTTGGCTCAGTTAACGGATCTGACTCGTTTTTGGGCAGAGATTTACGTTTTTGGTCGCATATAGCGCGGTGGAGTATTGATTTACTAGCGCGGTGTAAATTTTTACCAACACTTAAGCAAACTGAAGATGGGAATGCGATCGCTTCCTGGCAACCAGTTATTGATAGCGCCGCCGATCGAGATCGCCTGCAAAAATTCGCCCAGCAGATGCCCGCTGCTTGCCGCACTTATCAGGGACTGGGAGAGAAATTTTCAGATCCCAGTATCGATTTGCCGCTAGAACCAAAAAAACTGTTGCTGCAATTCTTAAGTAACACAATAGATGCCCAAGTGCGAAATGTTGCAAGTACACAGTCTCCACCAACTACAGAATCGGTTGTGGGAGAGTGGCTCAAAGGGTTGGGAAACCAGTCTGGTATGATAACGGCAGAAGCCCAGGCAGCGGAACGTTTGCAAGCAACCCTCAATAGCTGGATTGCACCATTAAAACCATTCTTGACTGGTCAAAGTTTGTTTTGCACCTGCTTTAAAGTTCATCCTCCAAAACAAGGCGAAACAGATTGGACGTTAGAATATTGTTTGCAAGCCGTAGATGACCCAGAATTTTTGGTAGATGCGGCAACTATCTGGAATAATGCAGTTGAGCGTCTGGTTTTCCAAGGCAGAAATATCAAATTACCCCAAGAAACTTTACTCAGAGGTTTGGGGTTAGCAGCTCGACTAATGCCTGCGATCGAACCCAGTTTGGAAACTCCATCTCCCCAGTTTTGTCGCCTCAATCCGTTGCAAGCATACGAATTTATCAAAACGGGTTCTTGGCGCTTCCAAGATAGCGGATTAGGGGTAATTTTGCCGCCCAGTTTAGCAAATCGCGACGGTTGGGCAAGTCGTTTAGGTTTGAGTATAAAAGCAGATACTCCCCAAATCAAAAAGAATGAGCGTTTGGGTTTGCAGAGTCTACTGAACTTTAAATGGGAATTATCTATTGGCGGACAAAAACTATCGAAGAAGGAATTCGATCGCTTGGTAGCGCTTAAGACGCCACTGGCGGAAATCAACGGGGAGTGGGTAGAATTGCGATCGCAAGATATCAAAGCAGCACAAGCATTTTTTGTCAGTCGCAAAGACGAGGTATCCCTCTCCCTAGAAGATGCGCTGCGCCTTGGTAGTGGCGATACTCAAACAATTGAAAAACTGCCAGTTGTCAGCTTTGAGGCATCGGGGGCGCTACAGGAGTTGATTACAACTCTAACTGGCAATAAGAAGGTAGAAGCGATCGAAGTTCCTGCCACTTTCCAAGGTCAATTGCGTCCATATCAAGCATTAGGTGCTGGGTGGCTAGCTTTTTTAGAGCGTTGGAGCTTAGGTGCTTGTCTCGCGGACGATATGGGATTGGGAAAATGCTTGAGTCCAGATTCTCTCATTTTTGTTAATGGAATGCTGCGAAAAGCAGAAGAAATTTGGGAAGCTTATTCTGAGGATGCAAAGTTCGACGGCGAGGGATTTTGGGCTACTCCGGCTGAGTCATTGCTTGTGAATGCGATCGACGACAATACAGGTAAAATTGTGCTGGCTCCCATCCGACGGCTTTACCGACAGCAAGTGCAGGAGAAATTGCGGAAAGTAACGCTAAAAGATGGCAGCGCGATCGCTATTACCCGTCGTCACAAATTACTGACCGATCGAGGTTGGACAAATAACCTCTTAGTAGGAGATTATATCTGCGTACCGGGCGAGTTGGTTTGGGAAGGAAAAGCAGAAGATGCAGATATAGTTAAGTTTCTAGCTTGGCAAATCGGCGAAGGTTATGAGTTAGAAAATCGGGGAACAGTCACGATATCGCAAAAAGATATTGGGCGTTTAGAAGAATTACTCCAAATATTCAATCGCATCGGTAAGCGCTATAACCTCAAAATCAATCGTCCTGACATACGTATTTTTCCCGGAAAAGTTCCTGTCCTTCAGATAAACAGTCAGGCGTATCGACGATTTCTAGAAAGTAAGGGGTATCAATGGGGCAAGCGATCGCGTGACAAATCAATTCCCCCCTTCATCATGCAGGCAGATTTGAATAGCGTGCGTATTTTCCTGCGAAATTATTTCGATGCTGAATCCGCCGTAGTTTCCAGTATGCGGAGTATCGAAATTGCTACAGCATCACCCCTATTAATCCAGCAACTTTCTACCCTACTCCGGCGCTTTGGTATTTGGTTAAGAATAGCTGCCAAACAAAAACGCGCTACTAATGGCACGGGAATTTTTCGTACTTATTACATTGGCACGCTGGGAGGAAATAGCGCCCGCAGGTTTTTGCAAGAAATAGAATTTAGCAATCCAGACAAACAGCGAAAATTGGCAGATATTTGTCAACGGGTAAGCAACACTAATGTAGAAGGAATTCCAGCTTCAAACATAATGGCTCAGATAGTTGAGTCAACAAAGCTCCCTATACGGCATTTTGGGATACCTAACAATGTCTACATCAACGGATCGCAGCAATTTTCGCACACCAGCTTGTCACGAGTTGTCGCTGGATTCGATCGCATCCTGAGTGGGGAAGCAGAGCAAAATTATCGGCAGCTAAAACCTTCCAAATGGACGACTCAGACCCTGGAAGCTTACGCACAGTTAGATCCACAACTGTTGAATCTAACTAGAGAACACTTGCAATCTCTTCTCGATCGAGAAGTTTTTTATTGCCAAATCGAGTCAATTGAAGATATCGATTATAATGGGTGGGTGTACGATTTTGAGGTAAGCGAACATCACAATTTCGTTGCTAACAACATTCTTTGCCATAACACCATTCAAACTATTGCTTTTCTACTGCATCTCAAAGAAGAAGATGCACTGGAAAAACCAACACTGCTAGTCTGTCCAACATCAGTTTTAGGTAACTGGGAAAGAGAAGTTAAAAAATTCGGCCCGACTTTAAAAGTTTTGGTGCATCACGGTGATAAACGCGCTAAAGGAAAAGTCTTTGCTAAAGCGATCGAAGATAAGGATTTGATTATCACCAGTTATGCACTAGCTTTTCGAGATGCCAAAGATTTGCAAAGCATTTCTTGGCAGGGTGTAGTGCTAGATGAAGCCCAAAACATCAAAAATCCCGAAACAAAGCAGTCCCAAGCTTTGCGGCAATTGTCAAGTACATTTCGCATTGCGCTGACAGGAACGCCAGTGGAAAATAGGCTGCAAGAACTGTGGTCAATTTTAGATTTTCTCAATCCAGGTTATTTGGGACAGCGTAATTTCTTCCAGCGCCGATTTGGAATTCCCATTGAAAAGTATGGCGATACAAATTCTTTAAAGACATTGCGATCGCTCGTCCAACCCTTTATCCTTCGTCGCCTCAAAAGTGACCGCGAAATCATTCAAGATTTGCCAGAAAAACAAGAAATGACCGTCTTTTGCGGTCTGGCTGAGGAACAAGCAACGCTTTATCAAAAATTGGTCGAAGAATCTCTAGCACAAATTGAAGAATCTGATGGTATTCAACGACGAGGAATGATTTTAGCGCTGTTAGTAAAATTGAAACAAATCTGCAATCATCCAGCACAATTTCTAAAGGAAGCAACAGTAGGCGATCGACATCGTTCTGGAAAGCTTCAGCGTCTGGAGGAAATGTTGGAAGAATTAATTTTGGAAGGCGATTCCCTACGCAACGGCTTTGCCGAACGCGCTTTAATTTTCACTCAATTTGCCGAATGGGGAAAACTGCTCAAACCGCATTTGGAAAAGCAACTTGGCCGAGAAATCCTGTTTTTATATGGCAGCACTACCAAAAACCAAAGAGAAGAAATGATAGACAGATTCCAAAACGATCCGCAAGGGCCAAGAATCATGATTCTTTCCCTCAAAGCTGGTGGTGTTGGCCTTAACTTGACGCGGGCAAATCATGTTTTTCACTTCGACAGATGGTGGAATCCCGCCGTAGAAAATCAGGCAACAGACCGGGTATTTCGCATCGGTCAAACTCGCAATGTTCAAGTGCATAAATTTGTCTGTAATGGCACTTTGGAAGAAAAAATCCACGATTTGATTGAAAGTAAAAAAGCACTAGCCGAACAAGTTGTAGGTGCTGGCGAACATTGGCTGACCGAATTGGATACCAATCAATTGCGTAACTTACTATTGCTCGATCGCAGTGCTGTGATTGACGAGGAGGCAGAATGACAAATAGCTATACTGAAATCAGTCGCGAATGGTGGGTAGAACGCTGGCTGGAACTCCTAGATTCCTACCGTTTCAAAAAGCGTTTGGAACGTGCGCGGGTCTATGCAAGGCAGGGAAACGTCCTCAGCATTGAGTTTCAAACTCAAAAGGTATTTGCCAGAGTTCAGGGAACAGAAATAGAACCTTATCAAGTTTCTATATGGCTGGAATCCTTCACCGATGAAGAATGGCAATATGTAATTGAAACAATGTCCCAAAAAGCGATATTTTCTGCTAAACTATTAGCAGGAGAAATGCCAAGCAATATTGAGCAAGTCTTCACTGGAAATGGTTTGAGTTTGTTTCCATTCAGACTGGATGATGTTCGCAGTCAGTGCAGTTGTCCCGATCAAGCTAATCCCTGCAAACATATTGGAGCGGTATATTATTTGTTAGCCGATCGCTTCGGCGAAGACCCCTTTGTATTATTTCAGCTCCGTGGTCGCACTAAGGAACAAATTATCGAAGCACTCCGACAGATGCGAAGTCGAGGCTCTATTGATCGGGGGAACAAGGGAGAAACTCCTATTTACCAACCCCAATATTCTCTAAAAATTGATAGATTTTGGCAATATGATGAGCCTTTAGAATCTGCCCTAGTTGTGATTGTACCGCCGCCGAGTAACGAGACTGTTTTAGATGTTTTGGGAAATATCCCCTTAGCAAATGATGCGACGAAAAATCCCGAATCTAATCCGGCTTCAACTAAGGCTGTGATGCAGTATTTGGATAGTGTTTACAAGGCGGTGAGTCAGCAGGCAATTATTTCGGCAATGAAGGTAGGAGAATGACTAGAAACTTTCACGATCAATTTGCCAAACACTATCTCAGCGAACTATTAGGGCCTCTGGGTGACGTAATAGTCAGTCGAGAAGTAACTGCTGAAGTTCGTCAAATAGATGTTTGGTTTTCACCAGGCACAGCACCGAAAACAAACTTGGAATTTTTGGGTTTGATTGCTAAAATGGCTTCAACTGCCTGTCTGATCGAGCCTTTCCGCAATCCGCCAAACTGGTCGGAAGTGCGTCGATGCCTGATTAAATTATTTGCCATGCAAGGCGATTTCCAGCGTGAAGCAAGGCGGGAAGAAAGATCCGTAACAGAAGATGAACTGCCTCGTTTGTGGATTTTATCTCCTTCCTGTTCTGAAAATGTACTGGATGCCTTTGGTGCCAAAGTTGACCCTGAAGGAAATTGGCCTAGTGGGGTTTATTTTCTACCAGCGGGATTGCGATCGGCCCTGGTAGCAATTAACCAAATTCCGGCGACAGAAGAAACTCTGTGGTTGCGGCTTTTGGGACGTAAAACGGTTCAGCAACAGGCGGTGAATGAGGTGAATGCACTGCCGGAAAACCACCCGTTCAAGAGAAACATCTTAGAGGTTGTGGCTAACTGGCGGATCAGCCTAGAAATAAGTCAAAATTTAAATGAAGAAGAGGAGGAATTACTTATGAACTTTTCATCAGCTTATGTACGTTGGCGGGAAGATACTTTACGAGAAGGCAGACAGGAAGGCAGACAGGAAGGCAGACAAGAAGAACGGCAGCAGATGGTTGAAAACCTTCTGAGGGTTAGATTTGATTCTCTTGATGAGCAACTTTCCCGAACAATAACGCCTTTGTTACAGTTGTCGCCAGAGGAGTTGACTCGACTGCTGCTGACACTTTCTCGTCAGGAAATAGTGGCTAGGTTTGGTGGGGAATCTAGTAGTTGAGAGGACGGGGGAGCGATCGTGCTTTTTTGAATAACTACCAAATAAACCAGGGTTCTTAAAGAAACCCGGTTTCCAGACATAGCAGGATCGACGCGATCGCTCTTTTTCAAACTCAGCTATTGAGAATATTGCCCTGACGGTGGGACACTCAGAGTGCGATCGCGAATCCAAATATTTTTCGCATAGGTTCTATACCAGTTACCCACTCCATCGCACAGATGGCGATCGCTCAAATCCACCTTTGCATTCGTTCGCAGATAATCCCGCACCCAATCGCAACCATATCCCAGTGGGTCAAGATTGAAAATATCCTCCACATCCCACAAAATCACCGTCTTATCCTGACCCGCCGAAGCGATCGTCTTCCCATCAGGACTAAAGACAACTCCGAAAACGCCATTGCTATGTTCCTTTAAAGTACGAAGCTCTCTACCATCACTCTGCCAAAGTTTCACCTTGCCGTCTAAATCTGCCGAGGCAATTATCTGACCGTCAGGACTGAAAGCAACTCCCCAAACCCCAGCGCTATGGCCTCTAAAAGTATAAAGCTCTATGCCATCCGTGTGCCAAAGTTTGACCGTGCCGTCTAAACCAGCTGAGGCAATTATCTTTCCGTTAGGACTGAATGCCACTCCTCCTACTTCGTTACCATGTCCGCTTAAGCTATGTAGAAGCCTGTAGTGCAGTTTCCCATCGGTTAAAGCTGTAGTATCTTGTCCCCAAAGCTTGACCGTACCATCCAAGCTTGTCGAAGCTAGAGTCTGTCCATCGGGACTGAACGCGACTCCGTAAACTTCATCTTTATGTCCTTGAAGGGTGGCAAGTTCAGTGCCGTCAATCTTCCAGATTTTGACAGTTTTATCCCCACTCGCCGAGGCTATAGTCTGACCGTCCGGGCTAAAATTAACACTGAAGACGCGATCGCTATGACCTCGGAAAGTCTTGAGCAGGCTACCATCAAATCCCCAGAGTTTAACAGTGTTGTCATAACCGCCCGTAGCAATTATCTCTCCATCAGGGCTGAAATCAACTCCGAAAACTTTATCGTTATGCCTTTGGAAAGTTCTTAGCAGACTACCATCTCGCCGCCAGAGTTTGATGAATTTGTCCCCACTAACTGTGGCAATTGTCTTTCCATCAGGACTAAATTTCACTGCGTAAACCGGATCTGTATGCCCCTTGAGAGTCTTGTACAAAGCGCTGTCAATCTTCCAAAGTCTGATCGGCCCATTCCAACTGGCTGAGGCGACCAAATTCCCGTCAGGGCTAAAAGCAACTCCGTGGACTATATCTCCAGTCCCTTCCAGGGTCTTGTACAAAGTACCGTCAATCTTCCAGATTTTGATGGTTCTGTCTCCACTGGCAGAAGCAACGAGTTTACCGTTCGGGCTAATTGCCACTTGATAAACCGCATCTTTATGACCTTGGAGGGTATTTAGCAGACTACCGTCAATCTTCCAGAGTTTGATCGTCTTGTCCCAACTTGCCGAGGCAAATATCTTTCCGTCAGCAGAGAAAGTAACTCCGTAAACTCGATCCCTATGTCCTCGCACAGTCTTTAGCAGTCTACCGTCAATTCTCCAGAGTTTGATCGTCTTGTCTTGACTCGCCGACGCAATCAGCTGACCGTCAGGGCTGAAAGCGATCGCATAAACTTCTCCCTGATGCCCTTGGAGCGTTCTCAACAACCTGCCATCTCGCTGCCAGAGTTTGACGGTTTTGTCTCCACTCGCAGAGGCAATCAGCTGACCGTCAGGGCTGAAAGCAACTTCCCAAACTGTAGCGCCATGACCTCTTAAAGTTGTAGGAACCAAGCATTTGGGCGATAGATTTGTGTCTTTACCAGAGGTTGTCACGCCAAATGTTTCCCCTCTACAGATGTTCCAGAGTTTGACAGTTTTGTCCCTAGAACTTGAGGCAATTAGCTCACCATCAGGGCTGAACGCCACTCCCCAAACAGTACCGCTATGACCTTTCAGGGTTCTCAGCGCGGTACCATCTCGTTTCCAAAGTTTGACGGTGTTATCCCCAGCGCTGGAGGCAATTAGCTGGCCATCGGGACTGAAAACTGCTTTAGTAACCTCATTGTTCTGCCCTGACAACTGATTGTACTCAACGGCTCCATAAACTGCCTGCTGTAGAACCTCCTCAACCTGATGCTCAATCTCTGCGTTTACCCCACCGAGTTTTTGCAGCTGTCGTTTTGCTCTGATTGCTTCTACTAGCGCGTCTAACCCTTGATTCGAGACAAAAAGAATTTGAGAAGATTTAGCGAGCGCTTCGATCTCGCTTTTTGTGGCTTGACGGTACTGAGAATAAGTCGCTATCCCCAACAGACAGGCAAGCAGCAATGCCATCGTGATTACAATAAGTAATAACTTTTGTCGGAAGGCGCTTTCTTTCTCTTGTGCTAATCTCTTTTGTTCCTCTGCCAGTCTTTTTTGTTCTTCTGCCAGTCTGGCTTCAACTTCTTTAGCTCGTTCTGCCTCTAACCGCATTTCAACTTCGCCTCTGTCTAATTCCACAGAGGCAGCTAAGAATTGATAATCCAAATCGCTCAAGCTTTTACCCAGCGTCCAGATTTGGGCTTCTTTAAGAGCTTGTCCCCGCAACAGTCGCGAACCATCCTGTTGTTTGGAAGCCATCCAAGCGTCATAAGCCTGGGAGTAAGGACGCAAACAATTGAGTTGTTTTTCGACCCATTCCAGATTAAAAACTTCTTGATAAATCGGGTTTCTTACTTTCAGAAAAGATTGTCGTTTCACCAATAAACCTGACAGCAGGAGTTCTACTTGTTCTCGACTGTCATCTGTTGGTATTTCCACACCTTGTAAGATTTGCTGATATATGCCCAGCAATCTGCCAGCGCGTTGTTCGTTTCTGAGGATGCGATCGCGTATTGTCCTTAAATGCTCTGGCTCATCTTGGGATTCCCACTTGTCGATAATGCGCGATCGCACCACCGATTCCACCCAAAATCCCTCCATCCCTGTGGGAATATTCAAAACATCCTTGAGCGGTTCGCAACTACCTCTAAGCAACTTACATAACTTTTGCGTTAAAAATGGCTGTCCTCCTGTCCACTCCAATACCTCTTTTAATACTGTCTGGGTATTTTCAATATAAGTTTCTAATCCTTTAGCTAATGGCGCGGCTTCTTCAATGGCAAATCCATTCAGATCGATCGCTTTGCCAATATTAAACGGCGTGCGACTTTTATCTGCTATTAAATCGGAAGGTGTCGCCACCCCAAATATCACCCATGTAATCCGGTTGTATTCCGGCGCGATCGCTCTTTGGTTATAGCAGAATCTGAGCAGTGCAAAAAAGTCATCTACTGGAAAATCTAAGCCCAGAATACTATCTATTTCATCAACAAATATAAAAATTCTTTCTGTAGGAAATTGCACCAGCAGCACTTCGGAAATAAACCGGCTCAATCTCTGGAGATAAGAAAGTTCTTCTTGCTCTCGCCACCAGGCTTTAAAATTTATTTTTTTAACGAGATTGAACCCCGACCATAAGTCAGCAACTACTCCCTTATACCATTGCAGTGGGGTAATATTTTCGCTGCCGATCCCAGTCATGTCGATCGCGGTGCAGCGGAATCCTTCTTGTTGGAGGCGATGCTTGATTCTCACCAGTAACGAGGATTTTCCCATTTGCCGCGAGTTGAGGACGTAGCAAAACTCTCCATTTTTTAAGGCTTCATAAAGTTCGCAATCAGCTTGCCGCTCCACATAGCTAGGAGCATCTTTTTTCAAACTACCACCAATCTGGTATTCGTAACTGTTCATGGTTTATGTTTTATGGTTAGTGACGGTTGGCGGAGGTAGTGGGGTATTTTGAAAGATCACAACTAAGGGCGTCTCGCCTGTCACATCTTCCCCAAAGCTAACACTGCATTCTGACCCCCAAATCCAAAACTCAAACAAAGTACATTGCGAATTTCACCCCGACGCGCTTCCGTCACCAAATCCAACTCAAATTCTGATTCTTTTAAGCCAAGACAAGGCGGTAAAATCTGATACTTCAATGCCATTAGACAGAAAGCCGCTCCCAACGCTCCCGATGCTCCCAGCGTATGACCTGTCGCTCCTTTGGTGGAACTAACTGGAACACTTTGGGGAAACAAATACTGAATTACCTGCGCCTCATTTTGGTCATTTAGCCGAGTCGCCGTACCATGAGCTTGAATGTAATCAATATCACTGGTAGAAAGATGGCTGCGTTCTAAACATTGTTTGATAGATGCGATCGCACTCTTCCCTCCCAATTCCGGTGAGTTAGCATAATGTGCATCATTTGTCAATCCAAAACCTAAAACTTCTCCATAAACCCTAGCCCCTCGACGCCTAGCTGACTGGGCCGACTCCAGCACCAACACCGCCGCACCTTCTCCCAACACCAAACCTTCCCGATATCGATCGAATGGATAAGCCCCAGTTCGCGCCAAAGCACCCATCTGCTTAAACCCCGCCAAAGTCAGCGGTGTAATCGGTGCTTCCACCGCACCAGCAATAACCATCTCACATTGACCAGTTTGGATTAACTCAAAACCTTGCGCTAGAGCCCAAATCCCACTAGCACAAGCCGCCATCGGTGCCAACACCGGCCCAGTTGCACCAATTTGACGAGCAGCTGCGATCGCGCCTATATGTGGCAACATCCCCAACCAACCCTCTATTCCCCCCTCCCCGTTGACGGGGAGGGGGTTAGGGGGTGGGGTAAACCGCGCCAACTTCTCCCACAAAGCCTGCTGAGAGCGACTAGATCCTATAACCACCCCACAATCTAGCAAAGGTACTTCTAAACCTGCATCTTCCAAAGCCGAAACAACAACCAGCCGAGTTAGCGTTACTAACTCGGCTGGCTTATTTCCAATCAGCGCCAAAGGAAGTGGTTTTAATTCAGGAAAAGGTTGATGCAGCAGAATACCAGAACGACTGGCAATTAGATGTTGCCAGCTAGTTTCCAGTGTACCCAAAGATGAAATTAAACCAATGCCAGTAACAAAAATCTTCACGTCGATCGGTCATTAGTCATTCGTTATTAAACCAACCAATGACTAATGACTAATAACTAATGACTATTTCTTCAGATTTTCAGCGCCTTCAGTTACCTTAGCCGATTCTATGCGATCGCCCTGCTGAATCTTATCGACCACATCCATACCTTGGGTCACGTACCCAAACACAGCATAGCTACCATCCAAAAAAGCGAGATCCGCCAAAGCAAAGTAGAACTGCGAAGAAGCAGAATCTGGAGACTGGGATCTCGCCATCGCCACAGCACCGCGCTTATGCTGCAAAAGTGGCGGCTGAGTAATAGTCTTGCTGTAAACCGGACTTTCTGCCCCTTTGGGCTTAATTTCCAGCGGAATGCGGCGCTCTTGACCTGTTGCTGGCTCGACAAAACCGCCAGTTCCCAGCTGACCCCGGAAGTTAGGGTCTTTACCTTGCGGGTCGCCACCTTGAGCTACAAACGGTTGCGGTTCCCGGACTACCCGGTGAAACACCAAACCATCGTAGACGCCACGCCCGACGAGATCCACGAAATTACCGGCGGTGATGGGAGCATTCGTTCCATCGACTTCGATCGTAATGGGTGAACCTTTCACCACCATGACGACAGTAGCCTTTCCTTCCAAACGAGGTAAGTTAGCCATTTGAGGATTGCTTGCTTGAGTAATAGGAGCAGAAGTTTCAGTTCCTGAAGGATTTTGCGATGCTTGCGAAGCATCTTGTGGCGGTGTGCATCCCCCCAGCAGCAATGCACCCACGATGATAATTGACACCAACAAGTGTCCGAGCTTCATTTGCATTTCCAGTGAGAGCCAACATAAAAAAGGTCAACGCAGCCGATCATAAACCTTCTAGAGGCACTCCCAAGAACCGGGCTAGCTGAGCCGCCTGATTTTCCAGTTCAGACAAAGACATTGGTTCTCCGACTCGCGTCAGGGGAATATCTCTGCGACCTTTAATTCGCAGATATAGAGCGCGGCGGGGATTGAGACCTTCCCTGATCTCAACGCGGATCGCCTGTACATCCTCAGTGCGGCTGCTAATCTCAATCCGGCGATTTTTGCCGGGAAACCCCCACCGGAAAATCTTAACGAAGCCTGTTTCTTGATTAAATTCGTTGTAACCGCCCCCAAAATCCAAAAAGATGGACAACCAGAGATAAAGTGCCAAAAGCGTCCCAGCTGTCCCATAAAAGGCCATTGCCAGCCCTTGGGGGACGAATATCAGCCCAGTGGCATCACTAAAAGGCAACAGATTTTTATGCAGGTAACTGGAAATACCCGCCAATAAAAAGCCGATGCCTCCTATGGAGACGATCGTTGCCCACCAGTAATTACTGAAACGACGAGATCCTAAAATCTGCTGGCGGAGTACGCGATCGCTTGTGGAGATTGTTTGTGTCGTCATAGAGATAATATTCTCACTTCCTTCTAATTAACTTAAGGATTGGTAATTGGTCATTGGCTAGAGGTAATTATGCCTATCTCCTCTGCTCACCTGCTTCTTGCCATTATTGCCCCATAACCTATTGTCTATTAATAGAATCTAGAGGGTTTACTAATTTTGGCTACAAATTAATATATAGTTATGTTAACTTACTTAGAAACCTCCCAGATTTAATAAAGCAAGAGGGTTTGCATAAATGACTATTGCTGTCGGACGTGCTGGAGCCTCAAGAGGATGGTTTGACGTCCTCGACGACTGGCTAAAGCGCGATCGCTTCGTATTCGTCGGCTGGTCCGGCATCCTCCTATTCCCCTGCGCCTACCTAGCGCTAGGCGGATGGCTGACCGGCACCACCTTCGTCACCTCCTGGTACACCCACGGACTAGCCTCATCATACCTAGAAGGCTGCAACTTCCTCACCGCCGCCGTATCCTCACCAGCAGACAGCATGGGACACTCCCTCCTGTTCCTGTGGGGACCTGAAGCAGGATGGAACTTCACCCGTTGGTGCCAAATCGGCGGCTTGTGGGCATTTGTCGCCCTGCACGGAGCCTTCGCCCTGATCGGCTTCATGCTGCGCCAATTTGAAATCGCTCGCCTAGTAGGCATTCGTCCCTACAACGCGATCGCATTTTCCGCACCCATCTCCGTCTTCGTTTCCGTCTTCCTGATGTACCCCTTGGGACAATCGAGCTGGTTCTTCGGCCCCAGCTTCGGAGTAGCGGGAATCTTCCGCTTCATCCTCTTCCTGCAAGGATTCCACAACTGGACCCTCAACCCCTTCCACATGATGGGCGTAGCGGGCGTACTGGGCGGAGCCTTACTTTGCGCCATCCACGGTGCTACAGTTGAGAACACCCTCTTTGAAGACGGCGAAGGAGCCAATACCTTCCGCGCCTTCAACCCCACCCAAGCAGAAGAAACCTACAGTATGGTGACCGCCAACCGCTTCTGGTCGCAAATCTTCGGAATTGCCTTCTCCAACAAGCGCTGGTTGCACTTCTTCATGCTGTTTGTACCAGTCACCGGCTTGTGGATGAGTTCCATTGGCATTGTCGGTTTAGCACTCAACCTGCGGGCTTACGACTTCGTATCCCAAGAGTTAAGAGCGGCTGAAGACCCCGAATTTGAAACCTTTTACACCAAGAACATTTTGCTGAATGAGGGCATCCGTGCTTGGATGTCACCTCAAGATCAGCCTCACGAAAAATTTGTATTCCCTGAGGAGGTTCTACCGCGTGGTAACGCTCTCTAATAGTTCTATGGTTGCAGGTAATCGCGACCAAGAATCTTCTGGATTTGCCTGGTGGGCTGGAAATGCCCGTCTCATCAACCTCTCCGGTAAACTCCTGGGCGCGCACGTTGCCCACGCCGGTCTGATCGTATTCTGGGCCGGAGCGATGACTTTGTTTGAAGTCGCTCACTTTACCCCAGACAAGCCCATATATGAACAGGGCGCGATTCTGATCCCTCACCTGGCCTCACTAGGCTGGGGTGTTGGCCCAGGCGGTGAAATCATCGACACTTATCCCTACTTCGTTGTCGGCGTTCTGCACCTGATTTCCTCTGCTGTTCTCGGTCTCGGCGGCATCTATCATGCCGTTCGCGGCCCAGATACCCTCGAAGAGTACTCCTCCTTCTTTGGGTACGACTGGAAAGACAAGAACAAAATGACCACCATTCTGGGCTTCCACCTGATTATGTTGGGATGCGGAGCCTTGCTGCTGGTGGCGAAGGCAGTCTTCTTCGGTGGACTGTACGACACTTGGGCACCTGGTGGTGGTGATGTTCGTGTCATCACTAACCCAACACTGAACCCCTCTGTCATCTTCGGTTATCTCACTAGGTCTCCTTTCGGTGGAGAGGGCTGGATTGTCAGCGTCAACAACTTGGAAGATGTTGTCGGCGGTCACATCTGGATTGGCCTCACTTGTATTGCTGGTGGTATTTGGCACATCCTCACCAAGCCATTCGGTTGGGCTCGTCGCGCCTTCATCTGGTCTGGAGAAGCTTATCTCTCCTACAGCTTGGGCGCTCTGTCCCTAATGGGCTTTATTGCCTCTTGCTATGTCTGGTTTAACAACACCGTTTATCCCAGCGAATTCTACGGCCCTACCAACGCTGAATCTTCCCAAGCTCAAGCTTTCACCTTCCTGGTGCGCGACCAACGCTTGGGTGCTAACGTCGGTTCTGCACAAGGCCCCACAGGTCTGGGTAAATACCTGATGCGCTCTCCCACTGGCGAAATCATCTTCGGTGGCGAAACAATGCGCTTCTGGGATTTCCGTGGCCCCTGGCTCGAACCCCTGCGCGGTCCCAATGGCCTCGACCTCGACAAGATCAAGTATGATGTTCAACCTTGGCAAGTCCGTCGTGCGGCTGAGTACATGACGCACGCTCCCAACGGTTCGCTCAACTCTGTGGGTGGTCTGATCACGGAAACTAATGGCTTTAACTACATTAATCCACGTGCTTGGTTATCAACCTCTCACTTGGTGCTAGGCTTCTTCTTCCTCGTTGGTCACCTTTGGCACGCGGGTCGCGCTCGTGCGGCTGCTGCTGGCTTTGAAAAAGGTATTGACCGCGAAACTGAGCCAGTGCTGTTCATGAAGGATCTCGACTAAACTGCCAGTTTAGTTTCTATTTCTCTCTTCTTTCATAGTGATATGGCTCCTGCTTAAAGGCAGGAGTTTTTTTTGTATAGCAATCGCCCGTGTTAGGACAACTCCAACTCTTATAGCAAAGTGCTGAGTGCTGAGTGCTGAGTAAAAACACAGTCCCAGCCTTGCTTTGAGCGTTTAATACTGTCCTAACCGATGTGACGGTGGCTATACCTCTGGTTCTCCCATCCTTTACCTCTGCTCCTTCCATCCCTTACTCCGTAACCCTCTTACCTCTTATCTCTTCCCTCTTCCCTCTTACCTCTTCCCTCTTCCCTAGTCCCTAGTCTCTAGCCCCTAGTCCCTAGCTATACTTATGTCAACATACCGTTTTCCGCGATCGGCCCCGCTGTAATATATAAACTGTTCGCGGTCACATACCGAAACTTTTTTTACCCCAGTGCCCAAGACCCACTAATTGCTGAATGCTAATGTGCTATGCGAAATTCTGACTTTACAGGTACTTTGGAATGGACGCCTGAAGCTAAGGCGAAGCTGAAAAATATTCCTTTTTTTGCCCGCGCTCAAGCTCGACAGCGAATTGAGCAATTGACCCGTGAGGCAGAACAAGAAGTCGTGACCGTTGAGATTGTTGAACAGGCAAGATCTGAGTTTGGTCAGTAATTGCCTAATTGCTCAAAATACGCTTCGATTACCCCCTTTTTTTCATTGTTGTAGAGACGTTTTATGAAACGTCTTTACAACAATATCGGTGTTATAGACACAAAAATTCAACTCTATGAGAAATTCCGTTCCCTGTCCTAACTGCGAGTAGCATTCCAGTCGGCCTTGATGTTTTTCAACAATAATTTGATGGCTGATAGATAGCCCTAATCCCGTGCCTTTGCCTACAGGTTTAGTAGTAAAAAAAGGATCGAAAATACGTTGTTTAACTTCTTCTGAAATACCCGCACCATTGTCAGCAATACGAACAATTGCAGATTTTATATGAGATTTATCCAGATTATTTTTAACTTCAGTACAGATGCGAATCTGCGGTGTAAAGTTAGGATCTCTTTGCAGCCTTTCTTCTAAAGCATCAATGGCATTGCTTAGGAGATTCATAAAGACCTGATTTAGTTGACCGGGGTAACATTCAACTAGGGGCAATTTTCCATACTCTCTAATTACTTCGATCGCACAGCGCCTCGGCTGGGGTTTGAGGCGATGTTGCAAAATCATCAGGGTACTCTCAATGTCTTGGTTGAGGTTTGCTGGTTTCCTGTCAGCTTCGTCAAGATGGGAAAAATTACGCAGGGAAAGCACAATTTGTTTGATCCGCTCAGCACCAGTTTTCATTGATTCGAGTAATTTGATGAAGTCTTCTTTGATAAAATCAAATTCAACTGCTTCAATCTGCTCCTTAATTGCGGCTGGTGGTTCGGGGTAGTGTTGCTGATAGAGATCGATCGCATTCAACAGGTAATGGGAATATTCGATCGCTGGAGTAACGTTGCCGTAGATGAAGCTGACGGGATTGTTAATTTCGTGAGCGACTCCCGCGACCATTTGCCCTAACGATGCCATTTTTTCACTTTGAACGATCTGCGCTTGGGTACTTTTGAGTTGACGCAGGGTGACTTCAAGCTGTCGTGCTTTTTCCCGTTCTCTAGCTTCAGATAGGCGCAAAGCTGCTTCTGCTTGTTTGCGATCGCTTAGTTCGGTTTGCGCCTGTTCAAAGAGGGTGCATTGCTGAAGTGCGATCGCCAATTGCACGTTCAACTCTTTGAGGCACTCGATCTCAAATTCCTGCCACTCGCGACTACTGCTACAATGATGGGCAATGAGTAAACCCCAGAGGTTACATTGGTTTTTAGTTGTCCCCCCACATTTGGGATTTTGGGTGGCCTCTTCTGCTTGTAGAATTGGAATAACTAAGTTGGCTTTAACCTGCAACTGACGGAGTAGCTTGATGTGGCAAAGATTTAAACTGCTATTCTCCACATCCGAGATGGCCCCAATGCGACCCTCTTTGTAAAGGGGAACATATTTTTCCAGAAAACAGTTGTCTTGAATATCCATTTCCAGCGTAGGCATCCAATCTTTACCCACTGACTCAACTACCACAAATCCACTCCAGTCGGGGTTAAAGCGGTAAACTATTGTCCGGTCTGTTTGCAAAAATTGCCGCACTTCATCAACAGATGTTTGCAGAACTGACTCTAAATTCAGGGAAGAGCGAATGCGATCGAGCATCGTCCCCACCAACCGCTCTCGCTTTAATTGCTTGTGTAAAGCTTCTTGAGCTAGAATGCGATCGCGCGATTCCATCGCTAAAGCTACAATCTGTGCCAAATAGCTAGCGAAATTTTGTTCGTCCAGCGTCCAATTTCTCGGTGTCCCCTGATGTGACAAACAAATTACGCCCTCAACTCGTCCTTGATGGGTAATGGGAACGTCTAACATCGAGGATATACCCAAAGGAATCAAGTAAGATTCGCTAAACTCTTGAGTGCGCGGATCGGTATTGGCATCAACTGCTGCGATCGTCTGTTCTGCATTCAAAGCTTTGAAATAGTTAGGATAATCATCAACCCTCAGTTCTAAACCATCGCTGTGTTGGTTAGCCGTCAGTTTGTAGAGATTCCCACAGCACATTGCTGATTTATCTTCGTTGTAAAACCAAACGCTGACCCACTCGACATTCAGGGTACGGGTTGCTATTTCCGTAATCTCTCTCAACGCATCACCGATATTTCCCTGGTAGATCCGGTCACTTTTTGCTAGTTCTAGCTTGCTAGCTTGTTGTTTGCTCAAACGTATTTCTCGTTCTCGCAAAGCAGATTCAGCAGCAATTCTTTCCCTAATTTCTGCTTCTAAGCAAGCGTTGATTTTTGTCAACTCTGTGGTGCGCTCTTGCACTTTAATTTCCAAGTCTTCATAGGCGCACCGCAGCTCTAATTCTACATTTTCGCGTTCGCTGATTTCCCGCTGTAACTTGTGATTAATTACCTCTAATTCTTGGGGAGTTTTTAAAGATAAAAACTTTGGCAGCAAGGTTACCATTTGTCCAGCTGTATAGCAGGAAATGAGGGCAGTAATTGCTTTCTCAATCCCCGACAGCCAATAGGCGGAATGCCACAGCGTCCAAATTTCTAGCAAGTGTCCCATCCCACAGAAAATAATGAACGCTCCAAATAAAGCAAATATTCCTAAAAAAGGAACATCGCGCCGCTTGAAAACAAAATAAATCAGCATCGCCGGAATCGAAAAGTAAGCTACCGCAATCAGCAAGTCACTAACTACGTGCAGCCACACTAGAGGCGTTTGCCACAGGTAACAGTGACCGTGAGGCATATATTGACTCGGTGAGAATACATTTTTTACAATTTGCCACATATTATTTTTCTAAACTTCTGCCTTTACAGCAGAAAGGTATGAGTTTTGGTGATTGAAGTAGTTACTCCCGTAAAGCCAGACCATATTACTCGTTTTATAACACCCAAGTTTGCGTCTATACAATTTTTAAAACTTGATGATTATAGCGGAGGTTTATGTTATTATAATCAAATGATAAATTTAAACTTTAAGTATAACATTTGGACATTTCGCATTTCAACAAAATAATCTTCAATTATATTTGATTGTGGATGTTTTAAATTTTAACTTATATTTGATTGGGAAAAGTGGGTAATTTAAAGTTATAAATGTCAAAAAAAGTGGGCTCTACAAGCCTTTTTTACCCAACCATAAAAGGGAAAAGTGGGAAAAGTGGGATTGCTATATAGCAAAGTGCTTCTTGAGTGCTGAGTGCTTCGGCTTTAGTGGGGACAGGATGCCCATCCCACAAGAAGGTCAGAAAAAATGACTGTCAAATTAGATGCGTAGCAGGTACGTTGTTGCGCTAAAGCGCAACAACGTAGCCATTATCCATTCTGAACAAGAGCCAATGGAACTAGCTAGCAACTTGAGTTACATAATCTTGGGGCTCAAAGAAAGTAATGGATTAAAATGTATCATACTATACAATATAATTGGATTTTATAGCAACCGCCAGGGCGATTAAGCCAACTCCAACTGTTACATGAAGTCCATAATCCTTTACGGAGTAAGCTTTTCCGTCTTCCCTCTTCCCTAGCCCCTAGCCCCTAGCCCCTAGTCCCTAGCTATAGAAGCTCGTTAACCCTTGACGGCATAAAAATTTACTTTTCTTATTACAAATCATCCATATATCTGTGCTAGGTCAGGAAAGAGTTAAAAGTCAAGAAAGATTTTTTAGATTACTAAAATCTAAGGTAAAATTAAGTTTTACTTTCAATCTCTCCTCGTCAATATATAGATGTAAATGAATGTTGATGAAGCTCTAATAGTTGTAGAACAAGAATTTCTCTCTAGGGAACTCAGTCCTATTGAGCGATTAGTTTTCCGTGCATCGTGGATAGGGCAAACCTATACCGACATAGCGCAGGATTCAGCTTACGGCCTCGACTACATAAAGGAAATTGGCTCTAAGTTGTGGAACGACCTCTCAGATGCTTTAGGGCAAAGGGTGACCAAAAAAAATCTGCATCTAGTCTTAAAGCAATACGGGGAAAACTGGACAGCCAAATCCAACCGCACCGACTGGCAGGTGTCCCCAAGGGAGCAAATAGCCAGACAGGATTCCCTAAGTAGCTTTCCACAGGCGGAAATCGAATTTCCCGGTCGTCCAGTACCGTTAGATTCCCAACTTTATATCAATCGTCCACCGATCGAAGAACTAGCGTGCTATGAAATTCACAAACCAGGATGCGTACTCCGGATCAAAGCGCCCAGGAAGATGGGGAAAAGTTCACTGCTAAACAGGATTATTGCTCATGCCACTACAGAAGGATATAAAACTGTTGTCTTAGATTTTCAAGAAGCTGACACTGCCGTTTTTACCTCTATTAATAAATTCTTACGCTGGTTCTGTGCTAATGTCAGCAGGCAGTTGCAACTCACCCCCAAGTTGAATGATTACTGGGATGAGGACTTGGGCAGTAAAATGAGCTGCAAAATTTATTTTGAGGGCTATTTATTAAAATCTATCAATAGTGCTTTGGTTTTGGCCTTAAATGAAGTGAATCGGATTTTTGAGTATCCCGAAATTGCCCAAGACTTTCTGCCGATGCTGCGAGCTTGGCACGAACAGGCAGTACAGGTTGAGACTTGGCGAAAACTGCGGTTGGTGGTGGTTCACAGTACCGAAATTTACCTTCCGCTCAAGCTTACTCAATCGCCCTTCAATATTGGGTTACCGCTGAAAGTGCCAGAATTTAGTTTGGAGCAGGTGCAGCAGCTGGCAATGCGTTACGAACTTACTTGGGCAGAGGGTGAAGCGGGGATGCGACGCCTTGTTCCTTTGGTGGAAATGGTAGGGGGACACCCCTATTTGCTAAACATGGCATTCTATCAGTTGTCTGGCAAAGAGATGACATTAGAAGAGTTATTGCAAAAAGCTCAAGAACCAACCGGGATTTACAGCGCTCATTTGCGGAGTCTCTCAGTTATGCTTCAAGAAGAGCCAGATTTGGCAGCAGCATTTAAGCGAGTGATTAGCAGTGAGGGATCGGTTTTTGTAGGAGATGTCGCACTATATAAGTTAGAGAGTATGGGGCTAATACATCTTGATGGCGATCGAGCAAAGCCAAGTTGCCAATTATATCGTAGGTATTTTCGGGAGAATTTCAAAAACCCAAATTTGATTGATTTTCGCTTGGAAGAGTTAGAGCAAGAGAATGTCCAGTTACAGCGCTTGTCAAATTTAGATGAGTTGACTCAACTTGCCAATAGACGCTACTTTAACCAGTATCTGAAAACATTGTGGCAGCAGATTGAGGAGATTCTACCGCTATCGCTTATTTTGTGCGATGTTGACTATTTCAAGTTTTACAATGACACTTACGGACATCTAGCCGGAGATGAATGCCTACAGCAAATTGCCAATGCTATCAGTGTTTGCGTGACGCATCATGGGAATCTTGTGGCGCGTTATGGCGGTGAAGAGTTTGCGGTAATTTTGCCTCAAACAGATGCCCATACTGCTGTTAACATGGCAGAAGAAATTCGAGCGATCGTTAAAGCCTTAGAGATCGCCCATGACAATCCTGACGTTGACGGTCTTCCCGATCGGTTTGTCACAGTCAGTTTGGGAGTTGCCAGTATAAAGCCAGATTCTCAAAACTCTCCAGAAATGCTCATTGCTGGTGCTGATGAAGCACTTTATCAATCGAAAAGACAAGGGCGCGATCGCGTTACCCTTCATACATAAAATACTTGAACTCATTAGCATAATAATTCTAAAATATCGGGAACTATGAACACTTACCAATATCAAATCGGCGGCAGCTTGACAACAGATGCTCCTACTTATGTTGAACGTCAAGCTGATACACCATAATTACCGATTTGCAAATCATCGATGTCACGCTTGTTAAGGGAGGTTCTTCCTCCTGTTCCGGCAAGTTTTGTTACGTCCTCAACTCAACATCCCATCCAATGACAAGCTACCCTTAAAACCAGTCAACCAATAAGTTATCATTTCTTCCTTGCCTTTAACCGCGATCGAACTCCCAGGGCATCTTGCTGAGGACGCTCACGGGGCATACGGGTGTGGTGAGGAAAGCTGCCTTTAGTCCCAACTTGCCTAGAGAAACCGGGTTTCTTGAATAAACCCGGTTTCTGAGGTGTACTTCATCCAACTGCAAGCCGCTATAAATCACAGTTTTGCGTAATAATCAGAAACAGTGTGAGCATATATTTGCAAAAGTGAGATGCACCCAATCCTATGTTTCAAACCTTACCAAAAACAACAAGTTTTGAAGATTTTCTGGAATGGAAACCAGACGGCGGCTTCTATGAACTACACGATGGAGTAATTGTTGAAATGCAGCCAATAGGAGATCATGAAGAAATTAATGGGTTTTTAGGTGGTGAAATAACTGTAGAATTCAAACGATTAAAACTCCCTTACCTCATCCCCAAGCAAGCATTAATTAAGGTTCCCGAACGAGACTCTGCTTATTCGCCTGATGTGCTAGTTATCAATCAGAAAAATCTGTCATCAGAACCGATGTGGAAAAAGTCATCAACCCTTACTCAAGCCGCATCCGTTCCCCTAGTTATTGAAGTTGTCAGCACGAATTGGCAAGATGATTATGCCCACAAGCTGGTTGACTATGAAACTTTTGGCATTCCTGAATACTGGATTATTGACTATTTGGGTTTGGGTGGTAGAAGGTACATTGGCAATCCCAAACAGCCGACTATTTCCATCTATTACTTAGTAGAAGGTGAGTATCAAGTCAACCAGTACCGAGGTGCTGACTCGATCGTATCTCCGACATTTCCAGAATTAAATCTGACTGCCAAACAGATTTTTGAAGCTGGACGATCGCCAGAAGACGAACAGTTGTAATAAGTTGTAGTTTTGGTTTCGTTCCTCAACAAAAACTACACAAGTCATCTCTTGACAGTAGAATTAAAACAATTCAAACTCTCTTACCTCCTTGTGAGTAACAATTAATAGATTATTGCCATAAACCATGAACTATGAACACTTACCAATACCAAATCGGCGGCAGTCTCACAACTGATGCGCCTACCTATGTCCAACGACAAGCCGATTCCGAACTTTATGAAGCTTTAAAGCAGGGAGAATTTTGCTACGTACTCAACTCGCGGCAAATGGGGAAATCTTCACTTTTAGTGAGAACGCGACATCGCCTGCAAGAAGAAGGATTCCTCTGTACCACCGTCGATATGACAGCGATAGGCAGTGAAAATATCACGCCTATTCAGTGGTACAAAGGAATAGTGACCGATTTATGGTTGGGTTTTAACCTGTTAGGAAAGTTTAACTTAAAAGTTTGGTGGCGCGATGAAGAAGATTTGTCTTTACTCCAGAGATTGAGTCGTTTTATTGTCGAATTGCTGCTGGTGCAATTTCCTCAAGAGCGCATCTTTATATTTATCGATGAAATCGACAGCATTCTCGGCTTAGATTTTCCGGTAGATGATTTTTTTGCTTTGATTCGCTATTGTTATAATCAAAGAGCGATGGAACCTGCCTACAATCGCCTCACGTTTGCGATCTTCGGAGTAGCCACACCTTCAGATTTAATCGCCGATAAAAATCGGACGCCATTTAATATCGGCAGAGCGATCGAACTCCAGGGGTTTCAATTGGATGAAGCCACACCATTAGCAGTAGGTTTAGAGGGAAAAGTCAGTAATTCAAGAGCAGTACTCAAAGAAATATTAACTTGGACTTCAGGACAGCCATTTTTGACTCAAAAACTCTGTCAATTGCTGGTAAGATTGCTAGAAAACATGGCGTTTGCGTCGGATGAGAATAGCGATAGTCTGAAAATTATCCCAGGGACAGAGGCATTTTGGTTAGAAAGTGTGGTGCGATCGCGCATCATCGATAAATGGGAATCGCAGGACGAGCCAGAGCATCTGAAAACGATAGGCGATCGCATTCTCCGTGACGAACAACGCGCCGGAAGATTGCTAGGCATTTATCAGCAAATCTTACAATCAGAACCCCCCCTAACCCCAGGGGGGATCTGTGCCGACGACAGCCGCGAACAAATCGAACTGGTGCTATCTGGATTAGTTGAAAAAAAAGCAGGATTACTCAAAGTTAAAAACCGCATTTATGCAGAAGTTTTTAACCTCGAATGGGTAGAAAAACAATTAGGAAAACTACGTCCCTACTCCCAAACTTTTGAAACTTGGATTGCAGCCAAACAAACAGATTCTTCCCGACTGTTGCGAGGACAAGCTTTGAAAGAGGCTCAAGCTTGGGCGCAAGGCAAAAGTTTGAGCGATTTGGACTATCACTTTTTAGCTGCTTCTGGTGAATTAGACAAGTTGGAAATGCAGCAAACGCTGGAAGCAGAACGAGTAAAAGAAGTCGAAGCGCGACTCGCAGAAGAACGCAAGCGCGTAGCTTATGAAAGAAAGACAGCACAGCGACAGCGCAAGTTTATTGCAGCGTTGAGTGGGTTGCTGATAGTGGCGATCGCATCCGCCATTTTCGCCCTCTGGCAATATCATCACGCCGCCACCAGCGAAATTCAAGCCCTCACCTCCTCATCCTCCGGGCAATTCGCCTCCCAACAGCGATTAGACGGCCTCGTGACTGCCATCAAAGCCAGACGCAGGCTCGGCAATCTCGCTAATTCGGGCCCCCAGTTGCGATCGCAAGTTCGGCAAGTGCTGCAACAAGCCATCTACGGAACCGCAGAACTCAATCGCTTCTGGGGACATCGAGGTTGGGTACTGGCGGTTGATGCCAGCCCAGACGGTCAACTGATCGCTACAGGCAGTAATGACCAAACGGTTAAGCTTTGGAAACCCGATGGTACGCTGCTGCAAACCCTCCAGCACACTGCCACCGTTCACGCCCTCAGTTTTAGTCCTGACAGCCAGCGCCTAGTGACATCTAGCTTGGACGGCAACATTTATCTGTGGAATCGGCAAGGCAAACTGCTCAAAACCTTTCCGGGACACAGTACCGCAATTTGGGACATCGCCGTGAGTCCTGATGGTCAGCGCATCGCCTCCGGCAGCGAAGACAGCACCATTCGTCTGTGGAGCTTTGATGGCAAACCGATCGAGACTCTGACAGGACATCAAAGTGGGGTTTGGGGTGTTGCCTTTAGTCCAGATGGAAATCTACTCGCCTCTGGCAGCGCGGACGGTACGATCAAGGTTTGGACTAAGGGCGGCGAACTGGTGAGAACCCTGGAAGGGCATAGCGCGGCCGTTTGGGACGTTGAGTTCGCCTTACTTGCCGACAAGAACGGCACAAAACGTCCCACCATCGTCTCTGCCAGCGCTGACAATACTGTTAAACTCTGGCAACTCGACGGAAGGGCAGGCACAGAGGCACTGCCCCTACTCACTCTTAGCGGCCATAATTCTGAAGTGTTTGAAATTGCCGTCAGCACAGCAGGTGATGTCATTGCTTCCGCCAGCGCCGACCAAACCATAAACCTCTGGAAGCCCGACGGGACGCTGTTGAAAGTCCTCCAAGGGCATCAATCTGGAATTCGAGGCGTGACCTTTATTCCCCACAGTGAAATCGTTGTCTCCGCCAGTGACGACAATACCGTTCGAGTCTGGAATCCGATAAACCCCTTCTCGAAAGTTCTGCACGGACATCGCGGCACGATTTGGGATATAGATTTCAGCCCAGACGGTCAGATGCTAGCTTCAGCCGGTTCGGATCGCAGTTTTAAACTGTGGGCGCGAGACGGTACGTTGCTGAAGTCTTTTGCCGGAAACAAGGCTGCCGTTCAGTCCGTTGCTTTCCTCTCTGCTGCCAGCTTTGCCAACTCTGGGAAATCTGCGATCGCGCCCATCCTTGCTACCGCCAGTGAAGATAAAACGATTAAATTCTGGCAGTTCGACGGGACGTTGCTGAAAACTATAACAGGGCATGGGGCGGGAGTTTGGGATATCTCCCCTAGTCCAGATGGTCAGCTACTCGCTTCTGCCAGCGACGATACAACCGTGAAACTGTGGAAGTCGGACGGCAGGGCGGGCACGGGGGCACCGCCCCTACGGACGTTCAAAGGACATCGGGCTAGGGTTTACGATGTGGACTTTACCCCTGACGGAAAGAGGCTGGTTTCCGCCAGTGAAGATGGTACAGTTCGGTTGTGGAGTTTGGACGGTAAATTTTCCAAGACTCTCAAGGGTCATCGCAGTGGGGTTTGGGAAGTTGCTATCAGTCCAGACGGTGGCACTTTGGCAACTGCCAGCATGGATGACACGATTAAACTCTGGACGAGCGAGGGCAGGTTGCTCAAAACCCTCAAGGGAAACACTAGAGGCATGATAGCCGTTGATTTCAGTCCAGACGGTCAAATGCTGGTGACTGGAGGCGCAACTGGCGCACTCAAACTTTGGAAAACCGACGGGACAGAAATAACGACGCTAACCGGACATCAAGGGAATGTTTGGGGGGTGGCGTTTAGTCCCGATGGTAAACAGATTGCTTCTGCTGGGGACGATCGCACGCTGATTTTGTGGGATGTGGAGGGCATTCTCAAACTCGATGAACTGGGTTATGCGTGCGATCGCATCCGGGATTACCTGCGAACAAATGCCGATGTGAAGGAGGAAGACAGACATCTGTGCGACCATATTAATAATTCACCTTTATAATCATATTAAATTGAGGTTAATCCCTATGAGATTTATCAGCCCTAAAACCGATTTCGCTTTCAAAAAAATCTTCGGTTCAGCCGAAAGTAAACCAATTTTAATCAGCTTTCTGAATGCCTTAATTTATCAAGGCGATCGCGTAATTACAGATTTGCAAATTATCGACCCTTATCAATCCGGTCAAAGGCCGGAATTGAAAGATAGTTACCTGGATGTTAAAGCTCAACTCAACGACGGTAAATACGTGATTATTGAAATGCAAGTATTGAACGTCTCCGGCTTTGAAAAAAGAATTTTATATAACACGGCCAAAGCTTATATCAATCAACTTGGTTCCGGTCGAAAATATGGCGAACTCAATCCCGTCATTAGTCTGACAATTACGGATTTTAAGATATTCGATCGGCATAGACTTATTTCGACTTTTGTCTTTAAAGAAACAGAAGACTTGGTTGATTATTGGCGAGAAATGACTTTGATTTTTGTCGAATTACCTAAATTCCAAAAGTCGCTAGAACAGTTGGAAAGCCTTACAGATAAATGGATTTACTTTATTAAACAAGCACCGACTTTACAAGTAGTCCCTGACTCTCTGGGAACTATACCAGAAATTAACATGGCTTTGACAATTGCTAATCAGGCTAACTTGACTACGGAAGAATTAGATCGGTTAGAAAACCAAATGTTTTTTATCGAAGACCAACAAAAATTGATGGAAGAGCGGCAAAGAGTCGAAGCCGAAAGCCAAAGAGTCGAAGCCGAAAGCCAAAGAGTCGAAGCCGAAAGCCAAAGAGTCGAAGCTGAAAGCCAAAGAGTCGAAGCTGAAAGCCAAAGAGTCGAAGCCGAAAGCCAAAGAGTCGAAACCGAAAGCCAAAGAGTCGAAACCGAAAGCCAAAGAGTCGAAACCGAAAGCCAAAGAGTCGAAGCCGAAAGCCAAAGAGTCGAAGCCGAAAGCCAAAGAGTCGAAGCCGAAAGCCAAGAATTACAATCGGAACAACAAAGAATACAGGCACAACAACGGCAGTTTATCTTACGACAATCTACGCGACTATTTGGGAACTTAGAACAGGCAATTTCTAACAAAATTGAACAATTATCAATGGAACAGTTAATTAATCTAGGAGATGCTTTACTAGATTTTAATGATGTTTCTGATTTAAGTAATTGGTTGGAAAACTTGAGATAAGTAGGAGGTTATAAACGTGAATGTCACGCTTGTTAAGGGAGGTTCTTCCTCCTGTTCCGGCAAGTTTTGTTACGTCCTCAACTCAACATCCTATCCAATCATATCGTTTCCGGTTGTGTCTGAATTATTATGGCCGCAGAGGGGAGGGGGTAAGAGGGGAAAAACGAACAATTCCGACGCAGACGGATTTGATATGACGAGCAACCCTCAAAACCAGTCAACCAATAATATCATGACCGGTGGCATCGGTTGTCTAAAAAAAATAACTCTCTTATCTGTGTTCATCTGTGTTCATCTGTCTTCATCTGTGGTAAAAATTTAACCCTCGATGACAACAGACAATTTCTCGCATCACGCTGACGCTACCGATGCAACCGGACATGATATAAGTTATCATTTCTTCCTTAACCGCGATCGAACTCCCAGGGCATCTTGCTGAGGACGCTCACGGGGCATACGGGTGTGGTAAGGAAAGCTGCCTTTAGTCCCAACTTGCCTGCCTAGAGAAACCGGGTTTCGCAGAAGTTACCCGGTTTCTGAGGTGTACTTCATCCAACTGCAAGCTGCTGTAAACCACAGTTTTGCGTAATAATCAGAAACAGTGTGAGCATATATTTGCAAAAGTGAGATGCACTTGAGATCTTGCACCATTCTCAACTAGCCCTTTAGGTTTGGGTGGTAGACGGTACATTGGCAATGAACTATGAACACTTACGAATACCAAATCGGCGGCAGCCTGACAACAGATGCCCCTACTTATGTTGAACGTAAAGCCGATGTCGAACTATATGAAGCTTTAAAGCAGGGAGAATTTTGCTACGTACTCAACTCGCGGCAAATGGGGAAATCTTCACTTTTAGTGAGAACGCGACATCGCCTGCAAGAAGAAGGATTCCTCTGTACCACCGTCGATATGACAGCGATAGGCAGTGAAAATATCACGCCTATTCAGTGGTACAAAGGAATAGTGACCGATTTATGGTTGGGTTTTAACCTGTTAGGAAAGTTTAACTTAAAAGGTTGGTGGCGCGATGAAGAAGATTTGTCTTTACTCCAGAGATTGAGTCGTTTTATTGTCGAATTGCTGCTGGTGCAATTTCCTCAAGAGCGCATCTTTATATTTATCGATGAAATCGACAGCATTCTCGGCTTAGATTTTCCGGTAGATGATTTTTTTGCTTTGATTCGCTATTGTTATAATCAAAGAGCGATGGAACCTGCCTACAATCGCCTCACGTTTGCGATCTTCGGAGTAGCCACACCTTCAGATTTAATCGCCGATAAAAATCGGACGCCATTTAATATAGGCAGAGCGATCGAACTCCAGGGGTTTCAATTGGATGAAGCCACACCATTAGCAGTAGGTTTAGAGGAAAAAGTCAGTAATTCAAGAGCAGTACTCAAAGAAATATTAACTTGGACTTCAGGACAGCCATTTTTGACTCAAAAACTCTGTCAATTGCTGGTAAGATTGCTAGAAAACATGGCGTTTGCGTCGGATGAGAATAGCGATAGTCTGAAAATTATCCCAGGGACAGAGGCATTTTGGTTAGAAAGTGTGGTGCGATCGCACATCATCGACAAGTGGGAAAGCAAAGACGAACCGGAACATTTAAGGACGATCCGCGATCGCATAACTCGAAACGAACAACGCGCTGGCAGATTACTCGGCATTTATCAGCAAATCTTACAAGAATTTGAAGTGCCAACCGATGACAGCGGCGAGCAAATCGAACTGGTGCTTTCTGGTTTAGTCATCAAACAACAAAGATTGTTGAAAGTCAAAAATTCCATTTATAAAGAAGTTTTTAACCTCGAATGGGTAGAAAAACAATTAGGCAAACTGCGTCCCTATTCTCAAGCTTTTGATGCTTGGATTTCGTCAAAACAACAGGATTCTTCGCGACTGCTGCGCGGACAAGCATTGATTGATGCCCAAAATTGGGCGCAAGGGAAAAGTTTGAGTGATTTAGACTATCAGTTTTTAGCTGCTAGCACCGAACTCGACAGACGAGAAGTGCAACAAGCTTTAGAAGCAGAACGAACTAAAGAAGTGGAAGCGCGACTGGCAGAGGAACGCAAAAGACTTGAGCAAGAGAAAAAAGCTACCAAACGACAAAGAATTTCGCTGTTTGCAGTCAGTATGGCATTGCTGCTTGCCTGCGGTTTAGGGGTGATAAGTTATTTTCAATACCGACGAGCCGCTATTAGCGAACGCGAAGCTCGCATTAGCGAAATTCAAGCGCTGGTTTCTTCTTCTGAGGGACTGTTTGCCTCTAATCGCCGCTTGGATGCACTAATAGAAGCGATTAAAGCTAAACGCAGACTGCAAAAGTTAGGCAAGACAGACACAAATATTGAACATCAGGTTATTGATATACTGCGACAAGCCGTTTATGAAGTAGATGAATATAACCGTTTATCGGGACATAAAGCGGCAGTGATGACCGTCGATATTAGTCCTGACAGTAAGCTAATTGCCTCTGGAAGTGTCGATAAAACTATCAAACTGTGGGGGAGGAATGGTACAGAGGTAGCAACTCTCAAAGGTCATCAGGCGATCGTTCGATCGGTCAAATTTAGCCCTGACGGTCAGTTAATTGCTTCTGGAAGTGATGATGGCACTGTGAAACTATGGAACAAGGGCGGCACTTTGTTGAAAACTTTTCAGGGTCACAGTGCTGGCATCTGGGTAGTGGCATTTAGCCCCGACGGTCAAACCATTGCATCTGCTAGTGTGGACGCAACTGTAAAACTTTGGAAAGTTGAGGGGGCAGGCACGGGGGCACTACAAACTTTCCAGGGTCATACTGCTGGGGTCTCCTCAGTGGCGTTTAGTCCCGATGGTCAAACTATTGCTTCGGCAAGTGGAGACAAAACGGTTAAACTTTGGCACAAAAACGGCACTTTGCTAAGAACACTTGAGGGTCATACTGCTGTGGTATCCTCAGTGGCGTTTAGTCCAGACGGTCAAACTATTGCCTCTGCAAGTGGAGACAAAACGGTTAAACTTTGGCATAAAAACGGCACTTTGCTACGAACACTTGAGGGTCATACTGCTGTAATATCAGCAGTTGTATTTAGTCCAGACGGTCAAACTATCGCCTCTGCAAGTCGAGATAAAACGGTAAAACTTTGGCATATTGACGGCATCGAACTGACGACATTTAGAGGTCATAGTGCTGGGATTTGGGGGATAGCTTGGAGTCCCGACGGCAGCTTTATTGCTTCGGCAGGTGCAGAAAACAGCGTCAGACTGTGGCAAAGTCAAAATCCATTGCGAACGATCGTCACTGCACATAAAGCCGGGATTTGGGCTTTAGATGTCAGTGCTGATAGTTCTACGATCGCAACTGGTAGCGAGGATGGCACGACTAAGCTTTGGAGTCGGCAAGGCAAATTGCTGGCGACTTTGAGTGAACAAGACGCGGCGATTTATGCAGTTGCTATGAGTCACGACGATCGGTTAATTGCTTTTGCTAGAAACGATAATATTGTGAACGTCTGGGATCGAAAAGGTGCTTTGATGGCAAGTTTCGTAGGTCATACCTCTAGACTGACTGGATTAGCTTTCAGTCCTGACGATCGAACGATCGCTTCCGCAAGTCAAGATAATACGATTAAGCTTTGGCGGCGCAACAGCACTTGTATGGGCGAAACATCCCCTGCAAAGTCTCTAGGGAACGCCAATAGATGCGCCCCGAAGACCCTAATAGGACATCATGCTCCTATTTGGCAGGTGGTATTTAGCCCAGATAGTCAGCTAATTACCTCAGCAGGGGGAGATGGTACTGTGAAGTTGTGGAAGCTTAATGGTAAGTTAGTGAGAACCCTTCAAGGTCATACTGCTGCGGTATGGAGAGTCGCATTTAGTCCTGATGGTAAGATGATCGCTTCTGGCAGTGGCGATAATACGATTAAGCTTTGGACAATTGATGGTAAGTTGTTAAGAACTATTGAAGGTCATCATGCTGCGGTGTGGGGAGTGGCATTTAGCCCGGATGGTCAAATGATTGCTTCTGGAAGTGTGGACAATACGGTGAAGTTTTGGAAGCTTGACGGTACGGAATTAACGACTCTCAGAGGTCACAGTGCGGCGATTCGGGGAGTGGCGTATAGTTCTGATGGGAAGTTTGTGGCTTCTGTCAGTGAGGATAACACGCTGATTCTGTGGAATGTGCAGCGAATTCTGAGTCTGGATTTATTGAGTTATGGGTGCGATCGCGTCCAGGATTATTTGCGGACTAATGCGGATGTGGAAAAGAGCGATCGTCATTTGTGCGATCGAGTCCCCTGAAATGCGTCAGTCCTAAGTCAGTTAAACTGGTTGGTGAAACCCATATTTTACGAGTGAGATACACCTAATTCTATGTTTGAAACCTTACCAAAAACAACGACTTTTGAAGATTTTCTAGAATGGAAACCAGAGGTTGGATTCTATGAACTACACGATGGAGTAATTGTTGAAATGCAGCCCATTGGAGAGCATGAAGAGATTAATGGTTTTGCCACCAAAAAACTAAGCGTGCAATTTGACAGATTAAACCTCCCTTACTTCATCCCCAAACAAGCCCTAATTAAGGTTCCCGATCGAGAATCTGCTTATTCGCCTGACGTGCTAGTTATCAATCAAAAAAATCTACCTTCAGAACCGCTATGGAAAAAGTCGTCAACCGTTACTCAAGCAGCCTCGGTTCCCCTCGTTATTGAAGTTGTCAGCACGAATTGGCAAGATGATTATGCCCACAAGCTGGTTGACTATGAAATTTTTGGCATTCCTGAATATTGGATTATTGACTATTTAGGTTTGGGTGGCAGACGGTACATTGGCAATCCCAAACAGCCGACTATTTCCATCTATTATTTAGTAGACGGTGAGTATCAGGTTAACCACTTTCGAGGTGATGATGCGATCGGATCTCCAACATTTCCAGAATTGAATTTGACGGCCAAACAGATTTTTGAAGCGGGGCGATGAGAGATACAGCGGTTCCCGCTGTAATGAAGTACATTTTAAGTAGGGGCGAAGCATTCCGGCAGATGATTTATTGGTAATCAGCAAAGATGAAATACGTTCATGCTTCGCCTCCCCTTCGCATACTGTACCTCTTAACAGCGGGAACCGCTGTATAACCTATCAAGTCGGCGGTAGTCTCAATACTAATATCAGTTCCTAATTTTCCGAATCTACCAAATCAAAAATCTTGGCATAAAACGATCGGCCCGTCTCAGTTCTAGGAATGTGAAGCTTTAACTGAGCATTATTAAGTGTAACCCGAAAACTAATACCAGAACCCAATTCAATCCAATTGGTGCTTTTACAGTCCCGCCTCATCACACTACCGTCGGATCGATAGCAGGAGTCCCCTTTGTCTCCTCTCCAAGCAACCTGTCCGTTGTTATAAAAAACATCATTTCCTAGACTGCCTCTCCAAGCCAACTGTCCGTTACTGTGAAAGACAATGTTATTGTTTTCTGGACTACCTCTCCAAGCAACCTGTCCATTTTCGTGGAAAACAGTGTCCCCTACATTTCCTCTCCAAACCACTTGTCCGTTGGGGTAATATATCGGTGGATCTGCTACCGCCTTGACGCTAGAAAATATCAGTCCTATGCCGGTAGCGATTAGCAGTCCCGTGAAGCGATTAAATCGATTTTTGACCTTTTTTAGGTAAAGATGACTTGCCAAATCTCCAGTAACCTCTAAAAATCAGCCAATTTACTAAACTTTGCTGCTTATATTGTATTTTACCTTCTGCTGGATGCGCGATGCCAGCAACGAACCAAAAGTTACAGATGCGATCGCACCTATTGACACCGCCAAAATTTGAGTATAAATACTCGTGTAAACCTTTACACAGCCCAAGACTGTGGTAACTACAGTTGCGATCGCCTGTTTCCGGGTTGATAATAACGAAATGTAGGGTCTTACCCCACACCACATCTGCCTTAAGATAAGATAAGACAACTTTTTTATGTTAATAAAGCAGGTATTATCGCATGGATCTGAAAGAACATCAGTTTATTTCCTATTTTGAACCGGAGCAAGCCGCCCAACTCTGTAGGCTGGCTATTGTAGAAAATTTTCATGCTCAAAAAATAATTTTTGAAGAAGGCGAAATACCAGATTTTTTGTATCTAATTTTAGCAGGTCAAGTAGAATTTAGAAAGATTTCTCCTAGCGAAAAATATCAAACATTTGCTTTAGCTAAACCTAACGAGTTTTTTGGGGAATTTGGGGTATTGGATGGACAACCCCGTAGCGCTCAAGCGATTGTTTGCGGTGAAGCAACTTTGGCAAAAATTCCCCGCGACAGTTTGATGGAAATTTTGAATAACACAAAAGGTAGGGTAGTTCTCAAACTGCTTGGTTACATTGTCCAGCAGTTACGAGCTACAACATCGCAATATGTCAATCAAATGATTCACCAAGAAAAAATGGCATTAGTGGGAGAGATGGTCAACACCATTATTCACGATTTCAGAAGTCCTGTTACCGGCATACATCTAGCTAGTGTAATGCTCAAAGAACAGCATCCCGATGAAGAAACAATTGAATGGTGCGATATAATTCAAGCCCAAGTTAAGCGAATGTTGGGTATGGCAGAAGAAGCGTTGGAATTTGCTAACGGCAATGCCTTGGTTAATAAAGAACCTGTTAACCTTACTTTGTTTGTCCAACATTTTGAAAAGCTAAATCGTCTTTATTTTAAAGATAGTAAAGTAGAGTTTGCGTTTAAAGCGACAGATGTAGTCGCGAACGTTGATGAAAACAAACTAATGCGTGTTTTGCAAAACTTAGTGGGTAACGCAGTCGAAGCTTTTAACGGTCGAGGCGGGCGGATCGAGATATCGGCTTGGGCGAAAGATAAATGGGCAGAACTTACAATTTCCGACAATGGCCCTGGCATTCCCGAAGCGATTCGGGAGAAGTTATTCGATCCATTTGTGACCTATGGAAAACGTGGAGGTACGGGATTGGGAACTTCGATAGCCAAATCAATTATCGAAGGTCATGGTGGACAAATTTCTTTTCAGTCCAACTCCGATGAAGGTACTACTTTTTACATTCGTTTACCCCGTATTAATCAATAAATTAAGGACAGACGAATTTGCTACTTCTTCCAGATCGATTACTATGATGTCATTAACTGCAAGCCTCTGGATAAATCAACATTCATGACCCTCACAGAGCAAATTCTTTCCCAACTACCTGGGGATGTCCTGGGAGGACTGCGTAAAGCCTCTAGCATTTGGCAATCCCTGAAAGAGGACACCGCAGCGATACCCATGTCTGTGAAAGAAAGCCAGCAGCCTTTGGGAGAAGTGGATTTGGACGTTGTGATCTGCGGTGGTACATTAGGTATTTTAATCGGCGCTGCCTTAGCTGGGATGGGGTGGCGAGTGGCTTTAATCGAACGGGGCATTCTACGCGGTAGAGAACAAGAGTGGAACATCTCCCGCAAAGAATTGGAAGTGTTTTTGGAATTGAATCTGCTTGAGGAATCGGAACTCCTTTCTGCGATCGCCACCCAGTATAACCCAGCTCGCATCAGCTTTTTAGGCGATCGCGAACACTGGGTGCGAGACGTACTCAACATCGGTGTTGACCCAGTTTTCCTACTGGACGCCCTCAAGTCCAAATTTCTCAAAGCTGGCGGTAAACTGTTTGAAAAGATACCCTTTCAAGGTGCAGTTGTTCATCCAGATGGCGTTGCGATCGATCTTGGATTGGGGGCTACTCGTCAGGATGATGAGCAATCTAACAATCCAAAATCCCTGAAAACTCGGTTATTAATCGACGCAATGGGACATTTTTCTCCCATTGTCCAGCAAGCAAGACAAGGAAAAAAGCCAGATGCTGTATGCTTGGTGGTAGGAAGTTGCGCCCAAGGTTTTCCGAAAAATGACACAGGCGATTTGTTGGTATCATTTACGCCATTAAAAAATCAATGCCAGTACTTTTGGGAAGCCTTCCCAGCACGAGATGGTAGAACCACCTACTTGTTTACGTATATGGATGCTCACCCGCAGCGCCCCAGTTTAGAAACACTCTTTGAGGATTACCTGCGCCTCCTACCGCAATATCAAAATGTGGAATTGGCACAATTGCAATTTCAAAGAGCGCTGTTTGGCTTCTTTCCAAGTTATCGGCAAAGTCCCCTAAAGATGCCGTGGAGCCGCATTTTGCCAGTGGGAGACTCCAGTGGCGCTCAATCTCCCCTGAGTTTTGGTGGTTTTGGCGCAATGGTGCGTCATCTGAAGCGTTTGGCAAATGGAATTAACGAAGCTTTACAATGCGATCGACTTGCTAAAAATGCTCTGGCGCTACTACAACCTTATCAGCCAAACTTAGCCGTTACCTGGTTGTTTCAACGAGCGATGAGTGTCGGTGTAAATCAAAAAATCCATCCAGATCAAATTAATCAGCTTTTGTCTGCTGTATTTCTGGAAATGGAGCATCTGGGCGACGACGTACTAAAACCCTTTCTTCAAGATGTGGTGCAGTTTTCGGCTCTGTCGCAAACCCTTTTGCGTACACAAATTTCACATCCGAGATTAGTTGTCAAGGTAATTCCGCAAGTTGGGCTGACAACGCTACTGGATTGGACAATTCATTATGCCAATTTGGGAGCCTACGCTGCTTTGTACCAATTAGTGCAAACAATGCAACCATCAGGATCGCAATACTATTATCGCCGCTGGATTGATGCTTGGAAGTATGGATCTGGCGGCGATTACTCCCATTGATGATTTTAGTAATATTGCTTTTGAGGATAACATGATGGAACGGCAATCCCAAGGAATTAAATACTTTACAGTGCTGATTAGTTTACTGCGCGATCGCCAACTATTTCTAGAAGAAATTCGCCAAGGAACCCGATTGCCAAGTAAAATATTTTCTATGCTTGTTTGCAGTTCGATATTTCTGGCCATCTATGGCGGTATCATGGGTATATATCATAGCTGGATGCAAGCTTTGGCTTCGGCTGTTAAACTTCCAGCCCTCTACTTAATCACACTGCTGATTTGTCTGCCAACATTGTATTTTGCTAATATTATTTTTGGCTCCAAACGCACTTTAGGTCAGCATTTTGCATTGGTGCTGACGGCGGTTTCATTAACTAGCGTGCTTTTGTTCAGCTTCGGGCCGATCGCGCTGTTTTTCTTGATTAGCACCAACAATTACCAATTTCTCATATTGTTGAATGTTGTTATCTTTAGCGTAACTGGATTTATCGGAGTTTCTTCCTTATATAAAGCCGCCAATTTAGTCTTAGAGCAAGACAATGAAGGCAGCAATACCAGGCGAAAAATTTTACAATTGTGGTTATTCCTTTATGCTTTTGTTGGCTGTCAATTGGGATGGACTCTGAGACCTTTTTTCGGAACGCCTGATTCTCCCTTCTCTCTGTTCCGAGAAAGAGAAGGAAACTTTTATGTGAGCATAATTCAATCTCTTGCCTACATTTTAGGCTTTCGTTAATCTAATCATCGACTATAACGGAAAGGAAAATCATGGAAAAGAAATTTCAGGGGAAAAACCACTTTAGTGTACTAATTAATTTACTGCGCGATCGCCAGACTTTTCTAGAAGAAATTCGTCAAGGAGTCAGACTGCAAAGTAAAATAATCGCCCTACTCGTTTGCAGTTCTCTATTTTTCGCTATCTATGGCGCAATTATCGGTTTATACCATAGCGTACCTCAGTCATTGTCGGCAGCAGTTAAACTCCCGTGCCTCTACTTACTCACCCTTTTGATTTGTTTGCCAACCTTATACATTTTTAACATTTTCTTTGGTTCCCGTCGCAGCCTCACACAACATTTTATCATCGTTCTTACCGCTGCCTCTGTAATTAGCGCCCTCCTATTGGGATTTGCACCAGTCACCCTGTTTTTTCTGATCACCACCGACAATTACCAATTTTTTAAATTGTTAAATGTGGCGATTTTTATTCTCACAGGAGTGATTGGTGTTAACTTCCTTTATAAAGGAATGCAGTTAATTTCCGAAGAAGATACCGAAGGACAAGGAACTCGCACGAAGATATTGCAATTTTGGTTAGTGTTGTACGGCTTTGTCGGCAGTCAACTGGGATGGGTAATCAGACCGATTTTCGGCAATCCCCAGCAGCAATTTGTATTGTTTCGCGAGATGCAAGGCAACATTTATCTTGACATTACGAAGGCAATTTCTGAAGTGCTTGGGTTTCGGTAATAACGTAAGTTGCTAGTTATTAAGATTAGGGCTGCTATGCAGGTACGTAGTTACGCTTTAGCGCTTTTATCCCAGTTGTAATCAGAGCTAGAAGGCGCAACAACATACCTTTATGCAAATAACGAGCAACTTGCGTTAATAAATAGGTGGGCGTAAATAAACTGAACACCCAGAAACCCGGTTTCGCAGGAGTTACCGGGTTTCTATGTACCTCACTCACCTAAAAAAGCGCTGTAAGTTAGGTGGGCGTAAATAAACTGAACATCCAGAAACCGGGTTTCTTGGCTGTACTGTTGCTACACTTTATGCAACTGAAAAGTGCTGTAAGCCCAATTCGCAATCACCAACAACCAATTATGGACTTTCCCCTGGCACGGCAATATTTTTACCAGGAAATTCATCAGCCAGATAAACAAATCAATCTGGCAAAGGCGGCTCTACATATTGCACAGGAAGAATATCCAGAATTAGATCCAAATGAATACTTAAACGCCCTTGATACAATGGCATCTGAGATACAAGAACGTCTCCCACCCCAACGGTATCCGCTGCGGATTGTTCAGACTATTAACCAGTACCTTTACGAGGATTTGGGTTTTACTGGTAATACAGTTGACTATTACGATTCGCGCAATAGCTTTTTGAATGAAGTAATTGAGCGGCGAACCGGCATTCCGATCTCGCTTTCGCTGGTATACTTGGAGGTTGCCCAGCGACTTGATTTCCCGATGGTTGGCATTGGAATGCCGGGGCATTTCCTGATTCGCCCAGACTTTGAAGATGTGGGTATTTATGTGGATGCCTTCAATCGCGGCGAGATTTTGTTTGAGCAAGATTGCCAGGAACGACTATCTCAAATTTATCAGCAGCGGGTAGAGTTGAAACCATCGCTGATAGAGCCGGTGAGTAACCGACGCTTTTTAGCGCGGATGCTGATGAATCTGAAATTAATTTATTTAAACCGGAATGATTTACCCAAAGCGCTGGCGGTAATTGAGCGCCTTTTGCTGTTGTTTCCAGGTGTATCGGCGGAATTGCGCGATCGCGGTCTTCTATACTACCAACTAGGAGAATGGGTGTCAGCTTGTGAAGACCTTACGACTTATCTAGTCCAAGTTCCCAGCGCTGAAGATGCTGATGCCATACGCCAGTTAGTGGCACGAATGCGTCAAGATCTTTAGGGGCTAGAAAAGTCAAAAGTCAAAAGTCAAAAGTCAAAAGTCAAAAGTCAAAAGTCAAAAGTCAAAAGTCAAAAGTCAAAAGTCAAAATCCAAAATCCAAAATCCAAAATCCAAAATCCAAAATCCAAAATCCAAAATCCAAAATCCAAAATCCAAAATCTAAAATCTAAAATTGCTCTTGAGCCACCAGTTTGAGGCGTTGGAGTTGCGCTTTCATATCCTCTTGAGTCCAAGCGGCGGCAAAGGTATTGAAGCCCCAGCGAATCAAGGGGTTGGGAATCTCGAACTCAAAACGGTTCAGCAGGCGAGTACCTTGTGCCACAGGTAGGCATTCCCAGCGATCGCGTCCTGTGAAAAAGCCCTCAAAGCCCCAGACTATCAGACCGGGTTTCCGCTCCACCACAATGCTTTCTAGGGTAGGCTGTAACAGGGGAATCTGAATCACAAAGCGGCTGCGACTGCCAATATCCGTACTCCACTCGCCCACGGGTTCGCAACGCAGGACTGGATTGAGCCATCGGTGCATTAAGTCCCGATCTGCGATACAATTGTCAACCACGGTTGCGGGAGCATTGATTTGAATCGATTGTTCAAAAACTTGATGTTCTGACATCCTAACAAGGGTATAAGGGTGAGTAGGTCGGTTTGGGGAATTAAAAATCACCGAATCGCTGACTTTTAAGCCTTAATTATCTATAAAGATAGATAAAAAATACTCTTTCGAGGTATATTGTTTTCCATATTCATCTCACGCTGTCTTAGGTGATAATTTGCCAGAGAAGCTACAGACAAAAATTCACTGACAAGGTTTCATAGTTTTGTCGGTAAACTCTGAGGGAACTAAAAACCATGAATGGTATTTGGCAAGGGATAGGAGATTTGGGTGTGAGCGTACCGATGCTCTCTCATGGGATTTTGGCACAAGTTCAACGACGACCAGCACCCGCACCGCCACCGGGAAGGGTAGCGGAAAATAGTTGGAATGGATTTTCCCAGCAAATGGCCGGGAATTTTGGCGAGTTTGTGCCGAATTTGCTGGGCGCGATCGCAATTTTGGTAGTTGGCGTTTTGATCGCCTTCATTGGAGCCGCCCTAACGCGGGGGTTACTGAATCGTACTAATATCGATAACAAACTGGCGGCCTGGATTACAGGGCGTCAGAGTGAAACAGAAGGGCCGCCGATCGAAAAATGGATATCCGACGCCGTTTTTTGGCTGATCTTCATTTTTACGCTGGTGGCCTTTTTACAGGCACTCCAGCTGACCGCAGTTTCCGAACCGCTGAACAATCTACTCAATCAGGTCTTTATATTCCTGCCGAAGTTAGCGGCGGCTGGGATTCTGTTGGGTGTGGCGTGGTTACTAGCCACCCTGATCAAGCTGGTGGTGACGAGAGGACTGCGCGTCCTTCGTTTGGATGAACGTCTCAATCAGCAAGTTGAGGGGGAAGCGCAAAGCCAATTTTCTTTAAGCGAAACCATAGGCAATACGCTCTACTGGTTTATCTTTTTGCTGTTTTTGCCATCTATATTGAGTACTCTAGAGTTGCAGGGGACACTACAACCCGTGCAGCAGCTACTCAATAACATTCTTTCCATTCTGCCGAATATCTTTGCGGCAATTGTAATTGCCGCAACAGGCTGGCTAGTTGCCCAAGTGGTACGCCGCATTGTCACCAATCTGTTGACCGCTAGTGGGGCCGATCGCTTGGGGGCCCAGTTTGGCGTGAATCGAGCGACAACGGGACAATCGCTATCGGGGATAATTGGTACGGTTGTCTACGTATTAATTTTAATTCCGACTGCGATCGCAGCCCTTAACGCCCTGAAAATTGAGGCGATTTCGGCTCCGGCGATCGAAATGCTCAACCAGATTCTCAGCGCTATTCCCAAAATTTTCACGGCTGCGTTAATTCTGATAGTCGCCTACGTCATCGGGAAATTTGTGGCAGATTTGCTCACCAATATCCTGACTAGCATTGGCTTTAACAATATTTTCAACTGGTTGGGACTGGGAGTAACTGTAGGAGATCGTCGTCGGATTATTATCCCTCCATCTGGGGCACCAGTACCAGATGAAGCTCCTTACTCACCAGAGGAACCAGGTACTGTTCTTCAGCCATCACCTGTTACTACCCGAACTCCATCGGAGGTTGTGGGTATTGTGGCGCTTGTCGGCATTATGCTCTTAGCGATCGTGCCAGCAACCGAGGTGCTGGAATTTGCGGCGCTGACGACAATTGTTACCAGCATTATTGCCGTATCTGGCCGCATTCTGGCTGGGTTGGTGGTGTTTGCGATCGGTTTGTATCTGGCTAACCTCGCCTTCAATTTGATTACCAGTTCTGGGGGTCAGCAAGCCCGGATACTCGGTCATACAGCGCGAATTGCGATTATTGCTTTAGTCTCTGCAATGGCGCTGCAACAGATGGGTATCGCCAGCGATATCGTCAATTTGGCCTTTGGATTGCTGCTGGGTGCGATCGCAGTTGCTATTGCTTTAGCCTTTGGTTTGGGCAGTCGCGACATCGCCGCCGATCAAGTCCGCGAATGGTTGGGATCTTTCAGAAATCAAAAGGATAAACCGCCTCATTTCTAGTAGAACCACAACTAGGTATTAGGAAAATTACAGCCTCGGTAGTTATGCAAGTGCGAGTGTTAGCCTTTGCAATTACCGAGGCTTATTTAATGAACTGGTTAGTGTTGCTGCCTTTTTAACCCACATTCCGCACCCTTAACTGTCACATAGACATTCACAGAAGCGTAAAAGTAAATGATTGAGCAAAGTCTTGAGTATAAATACTTAGATAGAGAATCGGAGAATGAGAATCAAACTTCAGGGGGTCAAGCTACCTATTGACAATTTTATTCTAAAATAGCAATATTTACTCATTGAATTAATAGCGATCGCCAACAACCAAATTTATCTTAAATTTGGTTGTTGGTCTTAAGGAAGAGAAAGAAGACAGGAGAAACCCTTATGGCAAAGCAAGTTAAATCCTCTCAAACGTCATCAACAGGGGCGGATGCCGCAACTATTATTAACGTAGATGCAACGACCAACAATAAAGCAAATCCAGTCGTCCAGTTCTTAAAAGCCGGAACCTATGAAGTCAGATTTGTCGGCACATCAGAAGGGGGACAGTATGATGCGTGGAGTCTTTGGGATTTTACGACCGGATGTGATGAAAAAGGAGAAAACTGCATCACGGGGTGGGTGAATGAATATAACATAACCTCAAGTGAATTTACGATCGCTATTCCTGCTACTAGCAAATATTCAACGCCCGAACAGGCGTTGGCTAAGGCTCAAAATACATCATTTACCCTAACATCAGATCGCCAAGTTAGCTTTTTCATTGGCGACGATCTTCTCCCAGATAACCGTGGCGGAGTATCGCTAGCGGTAAAAAAAGTTCGCCCAGCTTCAGCTTACCCACAATTGGGAGCAGGGTCGTTTATTCTTATAGTGCTAGTTTTAGTTTCGGTAATGGTACTTTGGCTGCTGATTAGCTTGATTACTCCCAACCCTCCGATATCCAATTAGGAGTAATGGGGAAAGTGGGGAGAGATTTTTATTGGCAGTTTCCAACCAAAGTTATAGCTAGGGACTAGGGTCAGAAGGGTTTAGAATCCGCCAATGTTTCAGGAATTCAGAATGCCCGTGAGGTACAGAGAAAGCCGGTAACTTCTGCTCTCACCGGGTTTCTCTTGTGTACTTCATTCGACTGCAAGCCGCTGTAAAACCATCCTGGGCCACAAAGAGTCAGGACTTATCCGATCGCCTTCCCATCTCGTCGTTTAAAAAAGCTTCGATCGCATCGCAAGCCGCCCCAACACCATCTTCCGCCTGTAGCAAATGTCCGACTTCTGTAGCTTTGGCAGCATAATTGGGGTCAAACAGCAGCAGTTTGAGTTCGGCAGCAATACGATCGGCTGTACAATGCTGACGTTCGATCGTCCTGGCTACTCCCAACCTCACCAAACGGGCGGCGTTATCCGGCTGATCGTAGGCGTAGGGAACCACCAGCATGGGACGACCCGCACGCAGCGCCTGGGCTGTTGTTCCCACACCACCGTGATGGGCGATCGCAGCTACATGAGGAAAAAGAGCCGAGTGGGAGGCGTAGTCAACCGCGATCGCACCTTCTGGTAGCTGGTGCGCGGGAATGCTATGCGCTGCTTGTCCCATCAGCAAGATCGAGCGGTAGCCTAACTTTTGGGCGGCAATGGCACCCTCTAAGTAAAAGTTCCCTGGCGTCCACACCATTAACGAGCCTAAAGTGAACACAATAGGAGGGGGCCCCGCTGACAGAAACTTCACCAGATCGGGAGACAAAGCTTGATGTTCTTGGCGATCGTAAAAAGGAAACCCAGTCACGCGAGTTTGGGGCGGCCAGTCGGGTTGAGGAGCAGCCAGAATCTGGGAGAATAAAGCCAGCACCAATTCAGGTGAATGCTGACCTTCAAATACGGGATCGCATGAAGGCGTTAAACCCAGTTCAGCCCGCAGTTGCCGCACTGGCGCACTCCAAAAGCGTGCTTTCCACCGAAAAAAACGATGCTTAGCGTCGTTAGCCACCAGCGTCAAGGCAGCTTCGTAAGCAGATGTCGGCAGCGGTGAAAGCGTCGGCAAATCGTAGACAGACATGAACGAGATCGGTGCCAGGGCGGTGGATACCCTGGGAGTCCCAGTTTTTTCAGCCGCCAGAGTTCCTGCAAAAGCAAGGTGGTGCGTTAGCAGCAAGTCCGCTTCTTGTACTGGTTCCAGCAAGTCGCTGTAAGTTGCCCGCAAATGAGGCCCGATCAGATAGCTGACACCATAGTCAAGCGCTTGTTGGGAATCTCTGAGCAACTCGATAAACTCCCCTTCTTCTTCCACGTTGATTAACCCGTTAGGTCTGATAGCCCGAAACTCAATTCCTTCCGATTCGATCATCTGGCGGTATATCTCGTTGGTAGCTATGACAGCCCGATGGCCCCTTGTCCGCATCTCCTTTGCGATCGCCATGTAAGGATATAAATCCCCAAGCGAACCAAAAGTAGCGATCAGAATATGCTTGCTTATTTTTTTTCCTTTCTGTAAACTAGATGAAACGCTGCCTTGCTGATGTATCATGGTTTGATGCCGCTATTTTGGCTAAATTAATTAACAACTGTTCATTAGATTAAGTGAGGTAGTGTCTTTGCCTTCACTCTTTTTCCCTTAGCTTTCCTAGTTTTTGTATCTATTACTTTTCAAGCCACCTTACTCCATTGATGAAGTAATTTTAGATCGAAAAGTAGTAGTTTTATTAAACCAAAACAACCTTTACTTCAAAAGAGTACTATGGCCAAAGGATTCTTTAAAAAAAACATAGACAAGCTTCTTAAAAAAGAAGAAAAGATTAGCCCACCCAGCACCACAGAAAAGCAGTCTAGCAGTCGCTACTTCCTGATCAAAAGCAAACTTAATGGCTTGGTGCTGGATGTTGCTGGCAACATCGCGGAGTCCCATACCCACCTTGTTGTTTACCCAATTAAGGGGACTCATGGAGAGCCTAATCAGCAATGGACAATTACTGAAAATGGATTGATAAAAAGTAGGCTCAATGGCTTAGTAATAGATATTCCAGAAAGCAGTGCAGACCCTTTTACAGCGGTGGTTCTTTACCCGGTAAACGGTACTCACGGTACGCCCAATCAGCAATGGACAATTACTGAGGAAGGGTTAATAAAAAGTAAGCTCAATGGCTTAGTCCTGGATATTTTCGGGGGCGGTATAGAACCCTTAACCCCCATTGTTACCCACCCGGTCAACGGTACTCACGGTACCCCTAATCAGCAATGGGAACTTGTCCCCGTTCCTCAGTAAGTTCAGCAGGTGAAGTGATATTGGAGGAATGCGGTAACTAAATATACTGTTGGCAAATCCAATGTAGGGTAGAGACCGCCCATCTTAATGTGGCAATTGGTGAGCCATATCTACCCTATAATTACGGCTGTTCCGTTTTTACTATGGTTTCGGGAGCAGGGGGAGCAGGGAAAAGAAAAAAAAGTAAAAATATTCATGAATAAATATGGTAATATATTAAAATATAAAACTTATTAATGAAGGAGCAAATAATGATTGCACCTAGTTCCGCTACAGAGCAGTCTAGTAGTGGTTACTTTCTGATAAAAAGCAAACTCAATGGCCTTGTGCTGGATGTTGCTGGCAACAACCCGGAATCCAAGACCCACCTTGTTGTTTACCCAATCAAGGAGACTCATGGAGAGCCTAATCAGCAATGGACAATTACTGAGGAAGGGTTAATAAAAAGTAGGCTTAATGGCTTCGTAATAGATATTCCAGGAAGCAAAAGAGACCCTTTTACCGCAGTAATTGTTTACCCAGTAAACGGTACTCATGGTACGCCTAATCAGCAATGGACAATTACTGAGGAAGGGTTGATAAAAAGTAAGCTCAATGACTTCGTGCTGGATATTTTCGGGGGCGGTATAGAACCCTTGACCCCCATTGTTACCCACCCGGTCAACGGTACTTACGGTACGCCTAATCAGCAATGGGAACTTGTCCCCGTTCCAGAGAAAAGTTCAGCAGCATCCGTGTCTTTTCTGACACAAGGGCCGCAAGGCAGCTTTATTAAGGCAGCAGATTTTGAGATCAAACCAAAAAACGAAACGCCTCAATCGAAAATAAAAACCGTGCGTGTTCATTCTGATTGGGCGATAGACAGCATTCAAGTTCAGTATGAAAATCTCGCAACCAGCCCACCTGAAACATATGAGTCAATAGTAGCAGGTGGAACAGGTGGCGAAGTAGGTGAATTCTGCGTAGAAGCGGGAGATTATCTGACAGAAATCTTAGGAACGTGGGGGAAAAGAGCGCCTGAGTATCCGCAGCAGGATATTGTAACCTTACAATTTAAAACCCAGAACGGGGTTCAATCCGAGGTATTTGGGGGAAGCCATAGCCAAAAAGAAGTTGAATCTTTTACATTTAAAGCACCTCAAGGTTACGAAATAATAGGCTTTTTTGGTGCCTACGGCGGCGAGCCTAATGTGTTAATTCGCCTGGGTGTTTATATCAAATCAGCCAGACGGTAACCCTGACTAGATGACAACCGCGTCAAAAGCTAACTTGGGTGGGGATTGAGATAAGTTGTAGTATAGAAATAGGGTTAATCTTGTCAATAAGCCCCACCTAAACCAGTTTTGAAGAGCAGCTACAAAACTCTGACTCGCTTGGTATCTAATGACTTAAACGTTTTCAGGAATAGAGAAATTTAATGTTTGCAATTTTCTTATTTGTGGTATGTTTTTGTTTCTTGGTTTTGTTAGTAAATTCTTCTAATCGCGAGACAGTAAGTCAACCAAAAGAACTTGCACAACAGGAAGTTATTAAAATTTTCACTGCGCTCCCAAATGAACAACAAGAAAATCAATCATTACTAGCTGTAGAAGTCAATATTGGCAACAGTAGTGAAAATAAATCTCTAAGCTACCAGCAGTTGGAGCAGCCTGCTTCTAGCCCTGCTTTTGAAAAAAATGGAAATAAGCTAAATGGTAATAAGATAAACAGCAACAAATACTCAGAGAATTACCCCACAACACTACCTGTGTTTGCCCAAAGCATTAACTCAACGCCATTAGCTTCTCAGGGGGGAGTTGCGATCGCGTCTCGTAGCAACATCCCTACAAATCTATTAAATGGAGAAACCCTAGAAAACCATAAGGTTGGGGAAGCTACAAACGGTGTCCAAGAACAGTTAATGTACGATCGAAAAATTATCAATGAAGCAGTACAAGAATGCCGATTAGCAGTAGTAAAAAAAATCCTAGAATTTGTTGAAACTAAAAGTAACATTACAGGTTCCTATAAACCCTTGTATGACTTATTAATAGATTACCCCTTCCGCTCTGGCAAGATGCTGCGACCAACTATGTGTATTAGTATGGCTAGGGCAGTTGGAGGAATGGGACACGATGCCTTGACATCGGCATCTGCTCTAGAACTTTATCACAATGCTTTTCTGATTCACGATGACATAGAAGATGGTTCTGAATCTCGGCGGGGTAAGGGGACTTTACACCAAATGATTGGAATTCCTCGCGCCATTAATGTAGGCGATGCAACGAACGTCTTGGCAGTAGGTTTATTGTTAGAAAATTTGTCAGTTATCGGAGTTGCCAAAGCGCTCAAAGTTTTGCAAGAAATCGAGTTTATGGCGCAGCAATCTGTCGAAGGACAGGCAATGGAACTAGATTGGGTTGCTACCAATACCTCAAATCTAACCGACCAAGATTATTTTAAGATGTGCGTAAAAAAAACCTGCTGGTATTCGTTTATTACTCCATGTCGAATTGGTTTAATCGTCGGATATCCATCAGCAAGCGATCGCGATCTGGTTAAAGAGTTGGCAGGCATAAGCCGATTTGGGATGATTCTGGGAATTGCGTTTCAGATCCAAGACGATTTGTTGAATCTACAAGGTCAACTTGAATCATATGGTAAGGAAATTGGCGGCGATATTTACGAAGGCAAACGCACCTTAATGCTGAATCATGTATTGGCACATAGTGGAGATCAGTCTGAAAAGATTCTGGAAATTCTCGCCTTACCACGCGAGAAAAAAACTCCCGATCAACTCGCTTTTATTATGGATCAAATGCAGCGTTGCGGTAGCATCGAACACGGCTGGAAAGTGGCCCGATCGCTGGCAAACCAAGCAGCCGAAATTTTTGAAAGCTTAGATTTTCTTCAACCAGAAACTCCGCTACGGTTAGAAGAAAAATGGGGATGCTCCATCCACGATCGTCGAGTTCTCAAAGAACTAATCAATTATGTGATTTATAGAAATGTGTGAATTTGTACATAAAAATCAATGAGTGAAATTACCTTAAGTTTAGACAATTCTACTCACCTAAAAATTAAAGTTTATCCAGGTTCAATCTTGGTTGTGAACCTGTTACTTTATAGCCAGATAGGTGAAGCCCTATTGTTCCGTCCTACCCTAGATGATTGGATAGTAGATAACGGCAACATTATCTCCGTATCTAGCAGTATTTCTCCCCCTTACCTTTATCTAGATAGGGAGAGCAAACTTAGCCAAAAAATTAAACTCTCAATTCCTTTTCTACTCCAACCTGGAGAGATAATTAAGAGTTGGTTACGCTTTCCGGGAATTCAGGAAGAAGGTATTGCTATCGAGCTGGAGATTTTATTACCAGAACCGGAAAAAGATAAATCTCAAGTTGTGGAAGTTTCCTTGCCAGTTACTTTGCCCTTTACTTCCCCAGAGGGAAACAGGTTGTCGAATGCTGTAGATCGAACAACAGACGCAACCTTTGATTTGTTGTCAGGTTTGATGGATCTAGATAAAATTCCATCTCGTTGGCTAGTGGCTGAAATTTTAGTGATTTTGTGTCAAAAAGGAGAGGAATACGGCCAAACTGAACCGGGTCAGCAGTTACTAAATCAACTCAAGCTAACGCGCTTTTTTAAGAATGGAGTTATCGCCTTTAGAGCCGCTCAAATTCCCAACTGGATTGCGGATAACCTTAAAAGCGAGAACACAATTTTAGGCGGTTATAGTTTGCTGTATCTTTGGGAGCAATGGCTGTTAAAGCTGGTTCCGTCCAATGTGGAAGCTGCGCCGAAAAAAGGGGAAATGTATGTTCCTCTTTTATTAGCAAAAAGCTTTATCTTAAAGCTAGGCGGCTCTACCGATCGCTGGTTGGCGGGCATCCTCTTGGGACTGGCGCAAATCTCGCCTCAAATTGCTACCAAAATGAAAGATTTCGCCTCTGGCGAAGTGTTTGAGTTAGAGATCGATCGCACAACCGTTGCAACCAAAAGTCTGCTTACCGCACTACCAGGTTTGGATATATTCCCGGCTCGTTGGCTAGTAGTAGAATTGTTACTCCTGCTGTCCCAAAAAGGTGACGAATACGCTCGCACCCAAACAGGTAGCCAATTACTGGCTCAGTTAAAACCCACCCATTTTTTAAACAATGGTGTACTCGCTTTCGCGGCTGCTCAACTTCCTCGTTGGTTAGCTATTAGTCAGCAAGCAGCATCTGCTTATCGTAGTTCTGTTGGCTCTGTCCCAGAGCAAAGTGGTTGGCTTGAGTTGGGCGAACAATGGATGTGGAGTTTGATGCCAACAGACTCAAATGTAGGTCAGAGGTATACTGAACTCTCGGTATCGGACACCGCAACAGATGCTTTCGTAGCATCCTTGGGTATGGATGCAGAACGCTGGTTTGGTTGCGTTATTCTGGGACTCGCCTTGGTATCGCCGAGAATTGCGGCTACTTTGAACGCGATCGCAGAAAGCAAAAGCCTACCCTCTCCCCTCCCAACGCCTTCCCAAGAGACGATACTCAACGATGTTTTCCAAGAAGGGGGATCGCTACAGCGATGACGATCGACGAACAACTCCTCGCCCGCGTTGAAGCCCTACGCATCCCCTTCGATGACCCCACCTGCCCCATCGATTGGAAAGATTGGTATCACTTAGTTCTCTTGGATAGACGGGGAAAAATACGGATACTGGTCAACATGAACCTGATGGGCAAACCAGAACAGGGAGAGATTCAAGTAAGCTTCCTGGTAAACTTAGCCAGCGAATACATAGCTCCAGAGTACCGGGGGGACGCCCCTATGGCAACCTTTGGCACTGCTTTTAGCTTGGAATGGCAACCCGACATGGTGCGTCGAAACCCGTTTTGCATCCAGGGAAACGGGGTATTGCTGGAAATCGATGGCAAGCACTCGACACTGCAAGTCCAAGATGAAAGGATGCAGTTATCTATACGTTGCCAAGGAGAGGCGAAAGCCACGCCCCTTTTGGTGACGGAGGATTCGCCTTTTGGCAGCGGTTTCATCGGTTGGGGCTTAGTGCCAGGTTTACAAGTAATTGGAGAGTTATCTGTAGGCGGGCAAAACTTTAGTATCGATCGCGATTGGTTTGCCTATCACGATCGCAACTTTGGTCGTTTTCGTTGGGGTGAAGATATCGGTTGGGAATGGTTTGTCGCTTTTGCCGTTTGCGATGACGGCAGGCAACTTACTTTAGTATTAGACCAACGTACCAACAAAAACCATTCTGTCAAAGCATTACCGTATATTTTTGTATATCTCGATAACGATTTACACAAAATTTTTCTCGGTTCTACCTTAGTTGTTAATTGGCAGTGGTCACCCTCTCCAGTTATGCCAGTGCGTCTCCCTGGAATTATGGCTTCGCTGTTTGCCGATCGCACTTTAAAAGTCCCTAAAACCTTGCAGGTAGAAGCTGACGATCGAGGCGATCGATTGTTACTCAATGTCAATTTTGAGACGGCAATGGAGTTAGTAGTACCTGATAATCAAAACCGTCAATATACTTTCATTGAGGAAGTAACAGGCACTGTTGAAATTAATCTTTTTCTCGGAGGAGAAACTCTGCGCGCAAAGGGATTACTTTATGGAGAATATGTGCTGTAATAGCTGTCCCCAAAAAATTCGCCCCAACATGATGAATTGGTGATGCAAAATCAATCGTTAGAACGCCACGCCCAGTTAGCTCAATGGCTGCACCGGCTGGTAGAAACCCTGCGAATCCAAGGAGGTTCCACCTGGGAAGCCTTGGTGCAAACAGTTTCGGAAAAAACGGCTGCGATCGACTTAGATGGGATACAGTTGCGACTGCGGGCTGATGGTGGAGAACAACTCCAGATTGAGAGCGAATATCCGGTGGTACTGGAGTCAGTCAATTTTCGCAGCGAAGCCGAAACTCTCCGAGACATAATTTCTGGCAGGTTGACCTTAGATGCGGCAGTGACGACTGATAAAATTTACCTGCGCGGTAGTTTAAAAGAGATCTTAGGTATACACCAAGTTGCGATCGCAATCTTAGCCGACAGCGCCATTAACCCGGAGTTACGCCATGTATGGACAGAATTCGACCAATTGTGGCTGTCTCCTTCTTCTTCACCGCCTTGTCTTTCTCTAGAAAACCAGATATCTTCCTACGGCGATCTAATCCGCCAGATGTCCGCAGATGTGCTTGGCATTCAAATTTACCCAGAAGATAGGAATGGCTAAATTCTGAGTTAAACCTATATTCCGCACCCTCAAATGTCACACCACGAATTTTTGGGGACTCTTGACTGGTGATATCATGTCCGGTTGTATCGGTAGCGTAAGCGTGATGCGAGAAATTGTCTGTTTGAATCCAGGGTTAAATTTTTACCACAGATGAAGACAGATGAACACAGATGAACACAGATAAGAGAGTTATTTTTTTTAGACAACCGATGCCACCGGACATGATATGACTGGTGACTGGGTAGAAGAGTTTCGGTATTTACAGCGCCGTTCGGATCGGTGAGGTACATAGAAACCCGGTTTCTTTAAGAAACCGGGTTTCTGGCTTGTACTTCATCCGACTGCAAGCCGCCGTAACCTACATTCCGCACCTCTTCTCGAAAATCCAGCTTTGCCCGCAATTCATCTTTGAGGCGGTTGAGAATAGAAGTTTCATCAAGGGAAGCTAAAATCCGGTTCACAACTGCTTTTGGGCCATCGGCACCCCAAGAAGCCCCATTAGCTAAATAAGCTTTAGTTACTTGTCCGATTCCGTAAGAAGAAACACCCGCTACACCTGCTTGCGTTAATGCTACGGATACATAAGCACCTAAAGATGCACCGCCTGTTGCTGGTGCTGCTATACCCAATAAGCTTTTGAGGGAACTGAGTCCCAGAGTGGCGACAAGTTCGCTAGCACTCAAGCTGCCCATACACAGGGCGATTTTTTGCAATAAAGATACAGCTCCCTGTTGCGTCATGGGGAGGCCGTAAAGCTTGGACAGAGTTAATATTAGGGCAACGTCAATTACAGCACCGCTGAGCAAGTCAAGCGCAGTGACGGGATTGAGTGCGATCGCAACCGCTTTAGTAATAGACGCATTCCAAACGATCCGATTGGCGCTGCTGTCTCGAATCGCCATTTTGCGCCCCACCAGCTGCTCGTTCACTTCATCCGCATACAGCATGGAATTGAGCGCAACCAAAGATTTACCTTCTCGGTGCAAAATTTCCAGTATTTTCAGCTTGAGATCCTCTACTTGGGGCGTTCCAGGTTTCAACTGCACTCCCAAACTGCCGTCGGAGCGACGCAATGCTTGCGCTACAAGGGGTGAAGCCGCTGCCATCACAATCTCATCCGGCGAAAGCAATTCCCGCACTCGGTCATCTCGGATTTTCTCATAAATCGCCATCCGGTCTACTTCGGGATACTGGTCAATTTTGTTGAATACTAGCAAAATTGGTTTACCTGCTTTCCGCAGTTCTGAAAGCGCTTCGTGTTCCACTTTGGTCATGTCACCAGCTATGATAAACAGGATCAGATCGGCCTGTTTGGCAACGTCGCGAGCTAATGCAGCGCGGGTTTCGCCGTCCACCTCATCCAATCCGGGAGTATCGATTAATTCAACCTGGGAATTACCATTTGCAGAAAAGGAAACTCGCAACACTTCGGTATTGTTATTACCGACTGCTTCTCGGCTACAGCACCAATTTACCCGTTGGCTGGTTCGAGTGACGCCATGAATTGGGCCAGTTTCAAATACCTTTTCACCCACCAAGGCGTTGAGCAAAGACGATTTACCCCGCCCTACCATACCAAAGACGGCAATCAGGACGATCGATCGTTCTAATTTGTCCAGCATCACCGCTAGTTCCTCGATAGCTGGTTCTAGTCCTGTTCTTTCTTGGGGCGTCAGATCGAGGTTGGTTACAATGTCTCGCAGGGCAGTTTGCGCTTGTTTGTAGTTGAGTTCTGCCTGAATATCGCCAAAGGTGAAAATGGCGCTGTCTAGTTCCCCTAAATCTGGAGTATTTGAGGAGTTAGCTTGCTCATGCTTTTCAGCAGAAGGAGGATCGGGCATTTTTGAAGTCAAAGGATAACCTCCGGCGATCGACAGGGGGTGGCGAAAGCTTTGTCAATCGATCGCCACTGGGATACTTCTTCGATCCTAGTCATATTGACTCGAATCGCGACGAGTTTACCTTAAACAGCAATTCATCTCACATCCTACCCGAAGGGTAGGATGTGAGATGAATTGCGCGTGAGTTGACGACAGTTTTCCTACCAATGCTGAAAGCGAGGAAGGAAAACATGGAGGAAACGAACAATTCGTACATCTTGACTAACTGTGAGTTTTTGTGTTATCACAAATAAGTGAACACGGTAAAGGTCGATGCCATGTATAGCGCAGTCAAAGTTAGAATTTATCCTACTGATGAGCAAGAGTCCTATCTGGCTCAATGTTTTGGTAATACTCGATGGTTGTGGAATTATATGCTTAACGCCACTACTGTTGCGTATAGAGAAACGGAAAAAGGGCTTTCTAAAGCGGCAATGGATAAGTTGCTTCCAGGATTAAAGAAAGAATATGAATGGTTAGGACTTGCTTATAGCCAAGTGTTACAACGGGTAACGTTCAATCTTTCCAGTGCATTTGTCAATTTCTTTGAAGGACGTGCTAAATATCCCAACTTCAAATCCAAGCATGGTAAACAATCGATTCAGTATCCTCAAAATGTGAAACTTATGCCACAGGATTCTGTGATTAAGTTTCCTGGTAATTTGGGTATGATAAAAACCGTGTTTCACAGAGAACTACCCTCGGCCAAGTTCACAACTGTAACTATATCCAAAAATGCCGATGGTAGATACTACGCTTCTATTCTGTTTAATCAAGAAGATGAACCAGTAGTTGCTATTAATGAAGCTATTGGTGTTGACCTTGGGTTAAAGAATTTTGCAGTCACTTCTGACGGTTCAAAATATGACCTACCTAAGAAGCGATTAGCAAAACTAGAGAAAAATAGAAAGCGTAAACAGAAAAAACTAGCTAGAAAAAAGGATAAGACATCTAATAAACGCCAAAAAGCTAAACGCTTAGTGGCGAAAGTATCTAGCAAAATAGCTAGAGTTAGTGAAGATTTTCTCCACAAGCTATCTCGCAAAATAGCATACAAAAACCAAGTAATTTGTGTGGAAGATTTGGCAGTTAAAAACATGGTGAAGAACCCTAACCTGGCGAAAGCTATCAGTGACCAAGGATGGGGAATATTTCTGACTATGCTGAAATATAAAGCTGAGAGATTTGGGCATACTTATCAAGAAATAAATCGTTTCTTTCCCTCATCTCAGCTTTGTAGCGAAACTCTACTACCAATCCCAATGTTGCAAAACGGTTATAACTCTTTGGGTGTAAGGTTTGTAGATTGTCCGCACTGCTCATTGCAGCACGATAGAGACATCAATGCTGCGGTCAATATAAAAAATGAAGGTTTGCGACTTTTGGCGTTAGGAACTAGCGCTTCTGCCCAAGGAGGGGATGTAAGACCAAAGACTTCTGGACGTAAAAAATCTACGAAGTCTGAGGCAATCCCCAATGAGTTGGGAAGCCTACACTGTACCGCAAGGTCAGTGTAGGTAGTTCACTATGAAAGTTGAAGGCTCAAGCGGCACGGTAGGATTGTGAGTTCTAAACGTCTACCAGAAACTATTGCCTATGTCCGAATTACGGGACAGTGTTGGCAACAAGGCAAAATTGAAGGAGAAGTAAGGGCGGGTGAGTATGATTGGCAGTTCCAGTGGTGTTTTAGACAAGGCAAGTTGTCTGTCCAGCCATCTCTGGGACGAGCTTTAATTCAGGAGCCCTTGGGTCGTTTTTTGGAACAGTCGGATTACCAACTAGAGCCTGGGGGAGACTATGCTTTTGCGATCCGGGCTGAACTTTAAAAAAGTCAAAAGTCAAAAGTCAAAAGTCAAAAGTCAAAAGTCAAAATAAAATAGGGGCTAGAACACCTATTCACTAATCGTAGGGGCTTTAGATTTCAGATTTCAAATAAAATCTAAAATCTAAAATGTCCCTGATAAGCGTTCTAAGTATCTTTCGATCAGGAGGATGGCAACAATGTCATCTACAGGACGCGGTAGAGGTCGCATTCCTTTTGGAATGAGGAGATAAAGACCTTTGGGTGGGTACATTTGCCAATAGCGATCGCGTGCCTCCAAAGTACTGTAGCGTTCATCGACCAAAATTATCCGCAGTGGCTCTGGTAAGTCTTGAGTTAGTTGGTGTTTCCAAGTTTTAGCTGTAGTTTGATCGCCCATTACCAACACAGAAATGGGATACTTTTGACGTAAGCTTTGAATGGTGGCGATCGCTTGGTCTGCGGCAATGACTTGATGATAATGAAGTTTGCGATCCACTGCCATCACGGCTAAACCACACTTCTGACGGCCTGGATCGAAGCCTAATATTACCGGCTGGTCAGGGGTCAAATCCGAGTCGGGAGCAGGGTTAGCACGAGAAAACATAGCTTGTTTGTGCCATCTGGCTATAAATTTAGTCTTCAGTCTGGCAAAAAACGATCGCCACTAGCTAGCTGCTTGCGTCCTAAAAATCACCTGTCCGCCCTGAATGGCTATCAAATCCATTTTTACTGGCCCAGCCGTGTAAGTTATATCTGATGTGACGACTTGAACGTCTATGAGTTTTTTAGACTGTTTCAGTTGTTCTAAAAAGTGCGTCAGAGTTTCGATGCGATCGTCTCCGATCTGGATTTTATCAGCCACAATGCCAGCGCGACGGACTCGAAATAGAGAAGCTGCAATCAGCAGATCTAGCTTTTCCCGAAGTTGGTCTTCTGTCATTGTCGCGGGATCGGCAGAAGTTGACGCTACGACATCTCCAGCTTGAAATACAACGCGATTGGGAGCCACATCGACAACCACTTGCACGGGAGATTCTCCTCCGGCGACGTAGTTGCCAGCCGAAATAATTCTCACCACGTAGTCTTTACCGTCATCAATCTGTTCGATCAACTTATTGACTTCCGATGGTTTGATCGCAATCACTTGTTCTTTATTAGTCTTGTTGCCGGGGCGAGTGCGTTCTAGAGCCACTCGATTTGCTTGCAACAATAGGCGATCGACTGCTTGACGAGCGGCGGTCGGTTCCACAATCCGAAAAACGCCAGCCGAAAGAACTTGGCCGCGTCGCACGGTGACGTTCCCTTGAAACAATTGTTGATAGTCTTGCTCCAAGCTTGCTACTTCTTTTTGTAAAAGATTTAGTTTTTGTTCGCGTTCTGATAGTTTTTTATCTTGATCTAAAAGTTTTCGATTTTGCTCAGATAGTTTTGTGTCCCTTTGGGCGAGTAATTGCTCGCGTTCCGTGAGTTGTTGTTGTAGTTGTTTAAAGCGAGTTTCTTGCTGTGCAATAACTTGGTCTCGCGTCGCGATTCGTTGGTCGCGCAGGTTAATTTCTTGCTCGCGCTGAGAAATAGTTTGATCTTGAACCGCAATTTTTTGGTCGCGCTGGGCGATCGCTTGGTCTTGAACGGCGATTTTCTCGTCTTTTCGATCGATCGTGCGATCGCGATCTGCAATTTTCTCGTCCCGCCGATCTAGCTGTTTTTTCAGTTCGGTAATCTGGGCTTTGACCTGGTTACGCTGGGCGATCAGATCTTTTCCTTCCGCTTGAAGTCGTTCAATTTCCGAACGAAGTTCTTGAGCCTGCCCAGAGACTGTTTTCAACTGCTGCCCAGTTCGATCTAATTCGCCCTGAGTTTGACTCAACTGGCCTTGAGTTTGATTCAACTGGCCTTGAGTTTGACTCAATTGAGTTTCGGTGCGGCTCAATTGGCCCTGAGTCTGATTCAGTTGCCCTTCTGTACGGGCCTGTTTGGCGAAGGCTTCGGCTAGCTTCGCCAGTACCAGCTGTAAAGCTTGATTGGTTGAATCCAGGCGTTTTTGAGCTGTTGCCTGCTGTGATTTTGCTTGGGCTAGCTCATCCTCTACCCGACTTTTTTCAGCCTCTACCTGGTTTTTCTCAGTTTTAGTTTGTTCTATCTCTTGGCGGGCGTTTTTAAGACTTTTCTGAATTGTTTCCAGTTTAAATACGCCCGTGCGTAATTGTTCGCTGGCAGCAAACAAAATCGCCAACGTGGAGCCAGAAATTAGGCTGCCTGTCAAGAGGGTGACCAACACCGCCGTGTTTTTGGGACGTAATTTAAATAGGCTCAGCCTTGCTTTACCAACTTTCGTCCCTATGCGATCACCCACCGATGCGATCACTCCCCCCAACACCAAAATTGCCGCAATCAGGATTAAGCCGGTGGTCATATTCAGTTACATTGACATTCCCGATCCTCACTATCGGGATGGGATTTTTAGGCCGATTCTGCCTGTGAATATCAGCATTGGGGCTTTTAGTACCAGGTCTTGCAGAGTTTGCTTGAGTCGATCGGCTTACTCGTCAAGTTTTAATTCCCGTCTTACCCCACACTACTGGCTCGATCTTATCACCGCACCGACTCTTTTCACCGTAATATTCCTGTCACCTAAGTGAACTGTTGACTTAAAGTAACTGGGTTGTGGACGGTAATCTTTTTTTTGTTGATTGAGATCATTTTTTCTTGCCGCAGATCCCCCAGTAAACGGGTAACGGTGACGCGGGTAGAACCGATCGCTTCTGCGATTGCTTGATGGGACAGTTTCAGATCGATCGTAATCCCTTCTGGGCCGGAAGCCCCAAAGTCGCGACACAGAATGAGCAGAAAACTCACCAATCTGGAACCCATATCTCGGTGCGCCAGCGTCTCGATCATCATCTCGGTTTGCAGAATCCGAGATGAAAGACCCCGCAGCATTAACATTGCTAACTCTGGATTGTCTTTGAGCGCTTGTTCCACTTGGTCTATCGGCGCTGACAGCAGCTCGACTGGGGTGAAAGCAACTGCGTGGTAAAACCGATCGGACCGATTCCCCGTAATCAGTGACAAGACGCCAAAAACGCTATTCTCTCGCAGCAGCGCCACCGTAATTTCTTCTCCTGCTTCATAAACTCTGGAAAGTTTTACGGCACCCTTAAGCAGAAAATATACTCGTTCAGCCGGATCGCCTGGGAAAAATATGGTTTTTCCTCTTTCAAAGTTTTCCACGACTGGTGGAAACGCCCCACTACCCATTTGACGAAATACAACTGCTAGCGGTCTATCTTGTATCATCACCATATTCCTTACCCTCTCTCCAGACCCAATAGATTTTTTCTCTCATTTTGGAATAAAGTTTGACACAAGACAGCACTGTCTTTGTTCAGATCATGCTGGCATAACTCTTGCCCTTAAACCAGTACTGAAGCGCTTCATTCCTATAAAAATCAACGTTTTTGTTGGCTTTGTCAATTGCCAGGAACTGCTGGGTGTTTTCTTCTAGTTTCGCTTCCGCTTCTGCCAATAGCATTGCATCCATAAAATTTTTGTGTACTATAGCACATAATTATTACATAATCCGAAATAAATATTTTATATATCCCTAAAAAAATTTATGGGGGACTGTAGAAGGTGCGATGGGTGTGGTCAAAAACAGTTGGTGATAGGGAGGACAAGGGGGACAAGGAGGACAAGGGGGACAAGGCCCAGAAGAAAAGCTTTTCGTTTCAACCAACTACTTATGACCGCACCCAGGTGCGATCGAAGCCTGTCTTTGCCGCACGTAGTTCGATATAATGAACCACTATGCTGAATTTAACCGGAAAAAACGCACTTGTAACCGGCATTGCCAACAATCGCTCGATCGCTTGGGGCATTGCCCAACAACTCCATAAAGCTGGTGCTAATCTTGGCATCACCTATCTACCCGATGAGAAAGGTAGATTTGAGAAGAAAGTGGCGGAACTGGTAGAACCGCTCAATCCTAGCTTGTTTTTGCCCTGTAACGTCCAGGATGAAGCCCAGATTCAAGCTACCTTCGAGGCTGTCCGCGAAAAGTGGGGTAGATTAGACATCCTGATCCATTGTCTTGCTTTTGCTAACAAAGAGGATTTATCAGGTGATTTTAGCCAAACTTCGCGGCAAGGATTTTCCCTGGCTCTTGATATTAGCGCTTACTCGCTGATCCAGCTAAGTGGGGCTGCTAAACCCTTGATGACCGAAGGTGGCAGTATCGTCACTTTAACCTATCTGGGCGGTGTGAAAGTGATTCCCAACTACAATGTGATGGGGATCGCCAAAGCGGCTTTGGAAATGAATGTCCGCTATCTGGCGTCTGAACTTGGCCCGCAGAATATTCGGGTAAATGGGATTTCGGCAGGCCCGATCCGCACTCTGGCTTCTTCAGCTGTTGGTGGTATCCTGGATATGATTCACCATGTTGAAGAGTTGGCACCGCTGCGGCGCACTGTAACTCAGACGGAAGTGGGGAATGCTGCTGCTTTCCTTTGCAGCGATTTAGCCAGCGGCATTACAGGTCAGATCCTGTATGTGGATGCTGGGTACGAAATAATGGGAATGTAGCTAGATTTTAATTGACAATGCAAATACGCGATCGCCAAATTTCACATCCCCACCCCCCAGAGCAAATTTTAACTGCTCGAACTGCTTCGGTTAAACGAACTACTGGCGAAACCGATGTCCAAGTGACTATCAATCTTGACGGTACAGGTGCTTGCATAGCTAAAACGGGAATTCCGTTTTTAGATCATATGCTGCACCAAATTTCTTCTCACGGATTGTTCGATCTCCAAGTCGAGGCGACAGGAGATTTGGAAATAGACGATCACCACACGAATGAAGATGTGGGGATTACATTGGGACAGGCGCTCTTGAAAGCGTTAGGCGATCGCAAAGGCATTGTCCGTTTTGGTAATTTCCTCGCGCCTTTGGATGAAGCTTTAATTCAGGTGGCGTTAGACTTTTCGGGACGCCCTCATTTAAGTTATGGTTTGGAGATTCCGACGCAGCGAGTTGGTACTTATGACACTCAGCTAGTACGGGAATTTTTTGTGGCGTTGGTAAATCATAGCCAGATGACGCTGCATATTCGTCAATTGGATGGTATTAATTCCCACCACATTATTGAAGCAACATTTAAGGCGTTTGCTAGGGCGATGCGAATGGCGGTGGAAATAGATCCGCGCCGTGCTAGTACGATTCCCAGTTCTAAGGGAGTTTTGTAGATTTAAACAGAGGGTAGGGGAGAGGGAAGCGATCGCTCATTTAAGCATCACTTTGTTAAAACAGGAGGAGTTTTAGCGTCAGATTTGAGAAGATACCCAGCTTTAGGTAAGCACTCCTCACGGAGTTTTTCACAAGGAATAGTTTCAATCATATCAGGGCTATTTTCATGAGGAATTTTTACTTCATAAACCAAGCCTAATTCTGCTTTCTTGAAAGCATCTCTTACATCAAGCGCTCCCGTTTCTACCTCTGTAAGTCTTTGCTGGGAAATTGGAACGCAAAGATACAGTTCAAAATCTTCTGTTTCATGCACCCAAACAGCTAGGAATATTTCTCCGGCTGAATTGCGACAAGAAAATAGTAGCGCTCGATTAAAGTAATCATATTCTTTAATTGTTTTCGGGACTGTGTTTGTACTAAAGCACTCAGCACTCAGCACTTTGCACTTTGCGATCGGCCCAGAGACAGGCGTCGGCCACCAAGGTATATATGTTATAAGAGTCATAATTCTTAACGTTTTTTAACCTTTATCAATGCTTAGTTCTCCCTCTGGCAAGTCCGGGTTCAAAGAATTCTTGACAAAAAGAGTTTTTTTTGGTATTGAAGCAAGTCCAGATCTAATAGCCATTTTACTGGTTTACCTAGTGAGGGGGATTTTGGGGTTGGCACGCCTAGCCATCAGCTTCTTCCTCAAAGATGAATTGGGGCTGAGTCCGGCTGAAGTTTCAGTCCTGATGGGAATAGCCGCCCTGCCCTGGGTAGTCAAACCGCTGTTTGGCTTTATATCCGATGGACTGCCGATATTTGGATATCGGCGGCGTCCTTACCTAGTTTTGGCAGGGTTACTGGGATCGGCTGCTTGGGTAAGTCTGGCAACTGTGGTTCACAGTACTTGGGCGGCGACAATTGCGATCGTCCTCAGTTCCCTTTCTTCGATGGTAAGTGACGTAATTGCCGACTCGCTAATCGTAGAACGAGCAAGAGAAGAGACTCTAAGCAAAGCAGGTTCGCTGCAATCCCTTGCCTGGGGTTCCACAGCGCTGGGAGGTTTGATAACTGCCTACTTAAGTGGATTTTTGTTAGAGCATTTCAGTACCCACACCGTATTTGGCATTACAGCCACTTTTCCGCTAATTGTATCTGCGATCGCCTGGTTAATTGCGGAAGAACCAGCGAGTCAGTCTCCCCATCTCTCCAATGTCGGGAACCAAGTAGACAAATTATGGAAAGCTCTCAGCCAGAAAGCAATCTGGATGCCTACAGTTTTTCTATTCATTTTGCAAGCCACCCCATCAGCTGACGTCGCCTTCTTCTTCTTCACCACCAACGAGCTGGGATTTGAACCGGAATTTCTGGGAAGAGTGCGCCTGGTAACGAGTTTGGCATCTCTGGTTGGCGTATGGCTGTTCCAGCGTTTCTTGAAAACAATACCCTTTCGGACGATTTTCGGTTGGACGATCGTCCTCTCTACAATCTTGGGCATGACCGTGCTTTTGCTTGTTACCCACACTAACCGCAGTTTGGGAATTGACGATCGCTGGTTCAGTATAGGAGACAGCCTCATCCTCACCGTTATGGGAGAAATTGCCTATATGCCCATCTTGGTGCTGGCAGCGCGGCTTTGCCCACCTGGTGTAGAAGCCACACTATTTGCTCTCCTGATGTCAGTGACAAATTTGGCATCGCTTCTCTCCTCTCAATTTGGAGCAATCTTGATGCACTGGTTGGGAATTAGCGCAACCAACTTTGACGCCCTCTGGCTGTTAGTTCTCATTACCAATCTCACGACGCTGTTGCCATTGCCGTTCCTGGGTTGGCTAGCAGAGGCAGACCTGCAAACACAGATTCAAACACCAAATTTACAAACATTGCCCGCTTTGGAGATCGACTCTATAACTTCCAAGCATCTGGCGCAACCTTTCTTACCAGACTTGATGTCTGAGTTGTCAATAGTTAAAGGTCACCAGTCAGAGGCAAAGGAAAAACAACTCATAACAGAAGACTGACAACTGACAACTGATAATTGACAAATTACGACCTATGCAGACTTTTCAACTTGACGAACACGCCTCTACATTTCCAGTAAAGTCATACAATCGTGCAGATTGGCAAGGAGGATATGAATCTCTCAAAGAAGAATTTGATTATTGGATTGATGATATAGAAGGACAAATTCCGAAAGAGCTACAGGGTACGCTATTTCGCAACGGCCCCGGTTTATTCGATCGCAACAATCACCGCGTGCAGCATCCTTTTGATGGGGATGGGATGATTTGTGCGATCGCATTTCAAAACGGTAGCGCCCACTTCCGCAACCGTTACGTCCGCACAGCTGGCTTTGTGGAAGAAGAAAAAGCCGGAAAATTTCTTTATCGCGGCGTTTTTGGCACCCAAAAACCAGGTGGCTGGTTAGCCAATGCTTTTGATTTTAAGCTGAAAAATATTGCTAATACTCAAGTTATCTACTGGGGTGGCAAACTATTAGCATTGTGGGAAGCAGCCGAACCTCATCGTCTAGATCCCCATACGCTAGAAACGCTAGGAATAGACTCCCTGGATGGAGTATTGCAGCCCGGTGACGCTTTTGCAGCCCATCCACGCATTGACAGCAACAGATTGGTCAACTTTGCCATCAAACCCGGTCTTTCCACAACTATAACTATCTACGAGTTAGACGAAACTGGTAAAGTTGTGCAGCGACACGCCCATTCAGTTCCTGGTTTCGCCTTCATCCACGATTTTGCCATTACACCAAACTATTGCATCTTCTTTCAAAACCCAGTAACTTTTAATCCCCTACCTTTTGTGCTGGGTTGGCAAGGTGCAGGCGAGTGCGTCAAGTTCCGTCCCGGCGAACCCACCCGCATTATCATCATTCCTCGCCATACTGATGTCGAAGATTCTTTAATCAAAAATCGTCAGGTGCAGATTTTTGAAACCCAGTCTGGTTTTGTTTTCCATCACGCCAATGCTTTTGAGCAGGACGATAAAATTTATATTGACTCGATTTGCTATGAGTCTTTACCGACGGTTGAGCCTAATTCAGATTACCGTCAGACAGATTTTGAGGCTCTCTCCCCTGGGCAGTTGTGGCGATTTGAACTGAAACCTGAAAATAAAACTGTGGGGAGTCAGATTTTAGAAAGCCGTTGCTGCGAATTTCCTTCTGTTCATCCGGCAAAAGTAGGGCAGCCTTATCGTTATCTTTATCTAGGGGCAGCTCATGCAGATGGGGGTAATGCACCCCTACAGGCGATCCTTAAAATTGACTTGACTTCTGGAGACAGACAACTATGGAGTGCAGCACCACAAGGCTTTGTCAGCGAGCCTGTTTTTGTGCCAAGGTCAAATGCTGATAAGGAAGATGATGGTTGGTTGCTAACTGTAGTTTATGACTCTATTCGCGATCGTTCTGATGTGGTAATTTTAGATGCTCGTGACTTGAATCAAGGACCTCTGGCTCGACTGCACCTCAAACATCATATCCCTTATGGTTTGCACGGTAGTTTTACACCAGAAATTTTTGGATCTACCGATGTCTGAGGCGATTTGAGCTAATGCTGTTAAAGGGAGATAGATAAAAAGATTCCTGTACCCCCATTTATTCTTTCTTTAGACAGTTGACGGTGGTAACTTTTTCGATCGTATTCTGTAAGAATGCTGGAAAATGGGTCTAACCCCCTTCCAGTTTTTTACCCCCCCTAAGCTTTATAGATGGGGCGTTTACAGATGGCCCAGATTAAATTCAGTATTGCGATTACGACATACAACCGCTTGTCTTTGCTGAAACGGGCGATTGATTCTGCTTTTGCACAAACTGTCCGTTGTGAAGTTGTGGTGGCTGATGACTGTTCCTCAGATGAGACGGAAGAATATATCCGCAGTTTGGGCTCTAGCATTGTCTACCATCGCAATCAATCTAACATGGGTCATGCAGCAACCATGAATGCGGCAGTGAATGCGGCGAGTGGAGATTGGATCAAGCCGATGGATGACGATGATTATCTGGCCCCCAACTGCATTGAGGAGATGACGCGAGCTCTAGCGCTGCGTCCCCAAGCCGTAATCTGCTCAACTCAAGCAGCTCAAGTCGATCTCAAACAAGTCGAAATTAGCCGAACAAGGAAAACCGGCCCAGGCAAAGTTTTCTATATTCCTCAAGAAGATATCCATTATGGAATGCTCATGGAGATGGTTCCTTTCGGCACTCCAATTCAAGTAGCTTTCAGCCGTGATGCTTTTCTCAAATCTGGTGCTTGGGATACTAAGTTAGATGTCTGTGATGATATTGACTCTTGGATACGAATTGCTCAATTTGGCGATGCCATTTTCATTAATCAGTGCCTTGCCTATCGCACGATTTGGCCTGGTGGTTACAATCAAAAATCCACTCTAGAAAAGCGGCTTGATATCAATATTTTGATGAAGGATAAGATCTATACTTTAGTCAGCGAAAAGCACCGCAAAATCGTTCCGAAAGTTCACGTTATTCAATCCTATCTAAAACTGCATTGGGCTTTGGTTGCTCTCAAAGAAAAAAAGTTTTTGATTGTGCTAAAACTTTGTTTACCATCGGTTTTTTCACTAGGAGCTTGGCAGCTTTTGGCAGCGGCAATCTTATCCCGTAAACCACAATATTATTCGCTGCAAAAGCAAATGTATACTAACATCTGGATAATGGCAAAGCTCTATGCTACGATCGGTAATGAATACCGCTATAGTATGCCGGATTTTCAGAATTTTCGAGCTTATCTACGACTGCGATGTAGCTGGAATGCTTGCAAACAAGGAAAGTTTATTAGTGCGATGAAAATTGCTTTTCCATCTGTATTATCTATGCCAGCTTGGAAGCTATTGGTAAAATCAGCTTTATTAGCTCAACAAACTAAAAAGCCCTTAATTCGCAAGTTAGTTTTGATTGATTAAGAGTATTCACACTTAGGTAATATTGTCAATTACGGAAAATGCCTCTTTAGGGGGAAACCGTTCCCGATTCTGGTGGTGCAATGTGGTAATAGGATGCAGTAGCGCCCGATCGCGTCTAATATCAATCCCAGCAAGTATAAAACCTGTATTGCAGGATACTGAAGCTGAGAGTTATTTCTAACATACTTCACGACAAGAAAAAATTGCGAAGTATTGGGCGACCTTGACACGCAGTTTAAATTACTTTCCACAAGGACTGGTTTCTGTGACATCACTACTACGAATTTCCCAAACAGCTGAAGAATCCTTAATTGCAGCCTTTTTCCGGGAATCGGAAGGCAAATGGCGTTCTGAACGACGCTACTATACCCTGCCGGATGGAGAAACTAAGGAAATGGTAAGTATCATCACAATTGAATTTTTGGAAACAGGAAGTGAAGAACTGGGCCAATTGGCACAACTGCATGGTTTAAGTGATGAAGCGTGTTTAAATTGTGGGGCTAAAGTCAGTTGGGAAAGCAAAGATTCCGTGACAGAACGCAAAGAATCTAAGGGTTCTACGCTGTTTGGAGCATTGGGAACAAAACTATATCGCGATCGCGGTTTTGCCACATCCAAACCAGTCACCGCCGAATATTACTTCCCCAATCCCAAAACATTGTGTTTGCGGACAGAGTACAACGGCTCTGTGTTTGAGGAAGAATTAAAACTAATCGGTACAAACTACCGCACGCGGCAAAGTATAATCTCTCGTGCGGGTGAGCAACTGATGATCGGTCAGTATTTGGAAAAGCGAATGTAGGAATTTTAGATTTTAGATTTAATTTTAAATCTAAAATCTAAAATCTAAAATTAATAGTGGCTACCCGACTTGCGATGATGCACGGCGGTTAGTCCTTCTGGATGTAGCACTTTGCCGTTTTCAACAGTGGCATAAACGACCCAGTGATCCCCACATTCCATGCGGTTTTGCACACTGCATTCCAGATAGGCGAGAGCGTCATTGAGGATGTAACAACCATTTCCCGCCTCTTGAGTGGCGACACCAGCAAATCGATCTTCTCCTGGGCCAAAAGGTTTGAGAAAGTGCTTCCGCAATTCCTTCCCTTCTCTCAAGATATTCAAAACAAATTTATCGCCTGTATGCGTCAGAGATTCAACCGCTCTATCCTTCGCGACAGAAACGGTAAGACCGGGGGGATTAAAAGTTGCCTGGGTAACCCAAGATGCTAACATGGCACTGGTAACTTCACCTCGCTTGGCTGTTAGCACGCAAAGGGAACCAACAATACGTCCTACAGCTTGTTCTGTACGATCGACTTGCGAATCGCTAACCCGTTGTCTAGGTACTGCGGCTTTTTTCGCCTTTTTCAGAGTTTGTGCAAAATCGGTTCCTGCTTCTTCGCAGAGTTTGAGCGTTACATCTGTGGGTTTGAATTTGACGCGAATAGGTTCAAATCCAAATTGATAGCCAGCGTCTTTTAATTTCCCTTCCAACAAATCTATCGCTTCGCCACTCCAACCAAAAGAACCAAATACACCAGCAAGCTTAGTTTTGGTAGCGGTAGATAGCACTATTCCGAGTGCAGTTTGAATTGGAGTGGGCGCATGACCTCCAAGCGTGGGAGAACCGATAATAAACCCAGCCGATTTTTCCACTGCTGCTTGAATTTCAGATGGTTCGGCAAATTCGCTGTTAATAGTTTCCACACCAACTCCAGCTTTGATAATGCCACGTGCGATCGCTTGCGCCAAAGTAGCAGTATTGCCGTATGCAGAAGCATAAATAAGCGCCACAGTCATATCTTGAGCTTGTTGCTTTTCGCTCCATTGCCGATAGGAATGGGTTAGCTCAGTCAGACTATAGCGCACCAGAGGGCCGTGACCAGTAGCATAGAACTTCACTGACAAATCAGCTAATTTGTCAAGGGCAGTTTCCACTTGACGAGCGTGGGGAGCCATGAGGCAATCGAAATAATAGCGCCGATCTTCGCTGAAAGCCGTCCAACCCTCGTCAAAAACCTGATCTCCGCAGATGTGGGCCCCGAAAAACTTATCGGTAAACAGAATTTCCGTTTGGGGATCGTAGGTGCAAAGTTGATCCGGCCAGCGGGGACTGGGTGTGGGGATGAATTTTATTTGATGGCCTTTACCTAAATCGAGGGTTTCTTCTCCGCGCACCACAGTAATTTTTAATTCTTGGTCTGGTAAGAGGCTACGTAGAGCGATCGCACCTGGATTAGAGCAAACAAAAGTAATCTGAGGAGCTAATTCTAGGAGTTGTTTCAGCGTTACTGTACGGTTAGGATTGACGTGACCGAGAATTACATACTCTATCTTTTTCACATCAAAGCGCTGCTGTAATGCCTTGAGAAACATTTCCGTAAATGATTCTCCTGGCGGGTCAAACAGAGCTTTTTTATCTCCTTGAATAACATAAGAATTGGCAGTTGTACCCCGTTGCAGGGCGTATTCGATTTCAAACTTGAGACGATCCCAGGTGCGCGATCGCAGTACTGTAGTTTCTGCACCTATCGGAAAAACTTGAACATCGCGAGGTTTGGTTTCTGTCATAGCCTCATAATTTTTAATAAGTGGATATGTACATTGGTTTTTATTATTTACATTCCATCTATCAACCTCTATTTTTCTGGTTTTTTATGTGTTGTTTGAGATTCTAATGATTCCATCGCTGCCAGATCTGATGTTTGTGGAAAGGCTTCTTTCCTTATTTCTGCCGCAACTGACACTAACCGAAGCTCTTCGAGCAGCTGACCTCCGACCCTAACTATGGAAGCAGCAGCCTCATCAGATAAATCTAATCCATGAATTGCTTCATGACAAACTGGTATAATTTCCTTTAGTACTCCCAGCCAATTAGTTGGTAAGTATTCTCTAGAAACAAGCTCCTCAGCTAAACCTAAAACACCTATTGGACGTGCATTAATGTCCATACCATTTTCATAAGCAATTCGTCTTATTTCTTCTTCTATTTCCATTCTTAATTTCGCCAAAGCTAATGAGTTGTCTAGACCAAATAGCTGATTTAAATTTAAATCCCACGGTGAATATTTAATTTGTATTTTTTCAGCCTTTTGGTTGATAATTTCATTATTTGAAGCATTTGCTTTCCCTTCAGCAATACTTAATCTTGCAAAAGCTTCATCAAAGGAAAACGAAACTGAATTAATTGACTCATCATTTATTTTTATCTCTTGTATAAACTGTTTAAAAGCAGCTAAAGAAGCAATCACAGTCATTCCTACAATTATTATTAATACTTGATTAATTCCTTCAGATAATTGCTTATTCTCAACTACAACAAGTAAATAAGCTGTAATTGAGGTAAGAATCATTCCGAGAATTAAGCTACGATAACTTATAGCTTGTGGAAATTTACTTGTCTTCATTCCTTCCTTTTCCTCCGCCTAAAGCTTCTTTGAGCAAATCTGGTGCAAGTTCATAAAGTCCTGCTCCTAATACAAGCAGCCCCGGATACATGAACCCACTGCTAACAAGCACTGTACCTATTGTAATAGCACCAATGGAAAGCCCTAGCCTACGCGCTACCTGTACTTTTTCGAGAAAGCGTCGATGTTCGCCCTCCTTACTAATCTCGTTCTGTCTAACTATAGCAACCGCCAGGGCGATTAAGCCAACTCCAACTGTTACATGAAGTCCATAATCCCTTACGGAGTAAGCTTTTCCCTCTTCCCTCTTCCCTAGCCCCTAGCCCCTAGCCCCTAGTCCCTAGCTATATCTCCCCGTTTTGTCTAATTATTTCCCCTCGCACCCGCGTCCAAAGTACAACGTCTTCAGAAGAGTTTGCTTTTACTAAACGCTCCTCAACCTGCGAAAGAGCTGTAGTTTCATCAGGAGGAGTGCCAGAAGGTTGCAATTCAGAATCTAAATTTTTAGCTAGTTCTCCCTTGTCTTCTGGCATCCTCCCACCCTGCAATTAATGCAAAAACTACGTAAACACTTTGATTTTAGTAGTAATTGCCCACTTTTCTGTGGTGAATGGCGGTGAGGGCTTCGGCTTTGGAAACGCGACCAGCTTGGACGGTGCTGTAGACGATCCAGTGGTCGCTGCATTCCATGCGACTTGCGACTTCGCACTCTACGTAGGCGAGGGCGTCTGTCAGAATTGGGCTACCGTTTTCAGATGTCTGGGTTTTGACGCCAGCAAAGCGATCGGCCCCTGGTGGGAAGCGTTTGAGGAAGTGTTTCATTAGGGCTTGGTAATTGCCTTCCTCTAAGATATTGAGAACGAAGCGATCGCCCACTTGCATCAATGACTCGATGGCCCGATCTTTGGCAACGGCAATTGTGATGCCCAACGGTTGGAAGCTGGCTTGCGTTACCCAAGACGCTAGCATCGCGCCATTGACATTGCCTTTCTTTGCTGTTATAATATACAATCCTCCGCTAATACGTCCCAATGCTTTCTCTAGGTCGTTATCGACGGATTTTCTTTGCTTGATAGCGCGATCGCGAGAAAGCAATTGTCCCAAGTCAGTACCCGCTTCTTCGCAAAGTTGATAGGTGGCTTCGTTGGGTGTGTCTTTAATCCGTATGGCTGGGAATCCTACTGTTAGACCGAGTTCCCTAAATTTGCTCACCAGGGGATCGACGGGTTCATCATCGCCACCATAACATTCAAAAATGCCGACAGTTTGCTTTTCTTTGGCAGCTGCTAATACAGTTCCTAAAGCAGATCGGGCTGTAGAGTTAGATGCTGGCGGTGTAGCGATCGCTAAGCCAGCCGATCGGCTTACCAGTTCCTGTACTTCTTGCGGATCGGCTGATTTCAAGTCCATCATCTCCACTGCGACGCCAGTTTTCGTGATGCCGTGGGCGATAGATTGAGAGAGGCGATCGCTGTATCCGTAATCTGAAATATAAAATACGGCTACATTTGTCTCTGCTTTAGTTTGCGCTTGACTCCACCGCCGGTAGCGACCCGTCAGTTCTTCAACGTGGTGGCGCAGCAGGGGGCCATGACCTGTGGCGATCGTACCTATTTCTGGCAATTCCCCCATCCGTTTTAAGGCAGATAGCACGGAACGGGCATTTGGCCCCATCAGGCAGTCGTAATAATAGCGGAAATCTTCATTAATCGCTGCCAAATCCTCATCAAAAGTGCGATCGGAACAGTAGTGCATCCCAAAGGCATCGCAGGTAAAGAGGATACTGGTTTTACGATCGAAGCTGAAGCTGGTATCGGGCCAGTGTAAATTGGGTGCAATCACGAATTCTAATTCGTGACCTTTACCTAAATCCAGCTTGTCGCCATTTTTGATTATCTGCCGTTTAAACGGACTGTGTACAAAATCCTCTAAAAACTGGATTGCCACCTTTGACCCCACCACAGTGACTTTGGGAGCCAGTTCCAGCATATCTTTGACTAAACCGCTGTGGTCTGGTTCGGTGTGGCTGATAATTAGGTAATCTATCTCTGCTGGGTCGATCAGACCTGCAAGAGTGTCTAAATAAAGTTGGCGAAACTTCGCGTGGGAGGTGTCAACTAAAGCCGTTTGCTCACCTCGAATTAGAAATGAATTATATGTTGTGCCGTTTTGCAGCCCAAATTCGATGTCGAAGCGATCGCGATCCCAGTCTAGCGATCGAATCGCTGTTGTTTCTGGCGCAACCTCGCTCGTCTCCATTGTCAACCGCTTTTGGGTTCTTTCGGTGAGCGCTACCATATCTAGTCTCCTTCTTGACAACCCACAGGTTTTTTGTCTGACTTTATTGTTACATGATTGAAGTATGAAGAATTATTAAAAAACTTATGAATGAGTTTAGGAGCGCAAAAGTGTGACGAACTGGCGCAGAAAAAGAGCAAAGGAGATTTGGCAAGCTTTAAAACTTAGAGAGAACATTTGGCTGGCTTTAGGAATTGGGAACTCTCGGCTGCACTGGGCTTGGTTTATGGGCAAAACCTTTTGCGGTGCTTGGGATACAGAACATTTGGCAGTAGCAGCTATACAAGAGATGAATCAGCCTTGGGGTAGAGGTAAATTAAACAGAGAACTCTTGAAAACCAGCCTAATCCGGGAGTTGGATTTTGTTCAAGACACTATTGGCGATGGCTTCCACGATCGCGATCGCCCACTGCCTTTGTATTTGGCTTCTGTTGTTCCGCAACAGACAGAAATTTGGCAAAACTATCCCGATGTAAGGACGATCGCTATTGAGCAAATTCCGCTGGAAGGAAAGTATCCCACACTGGGAATCGATCGCGCTTTAGCTGTTTTGGGCGCTGGAGTCACTTTTGGTTGGCCGATACTGGTGATGGATGCCGGTACAGCCTTTACCTTCACGGGTGCAGATGGGGCTCGGCAGCTGGTCGGTGGGGCGATTTTACCTGGATTGACTTTGCAGATACAGTCTTTGGCGAAAGGAACAGCTGCTCTTCCCGAAATTGAATTACCCGCAACTTTACCGCCACGATGGTCGCTCAATACAACATCAGCTATTCAGAGCGGTATAATTCACACGGTTTTAGCTGGAATAGCCGATTTTATGCAGGCTTGGTGGCAAGAGTTTCCAGAAAGTCGGATTGTTTTGACAGGAGGCTCAAGCACTTTCGTTTTCAACAATCTCCAAGCTCTATTTCCGCAGTTAGCTGCGAAAATAGTTAGAGATCCCCACCTAATTTTCTGGGGAATCCGATCGATCGTCATTGCGAATGACTAATGACAAATTGACGAATATACTTCGCCACCTCATCGGCTAGTTGTTCGGGTAAATCATTTCCGCTTTCAGACAGCAACTTTAGCTGCGCTTCGGGAGCAAGCTTGGCGTAGGCTTGATTGAGGGCTAAAGCTGTGGGATTGTCTTGCTCGGTTTGCAAAATCAAAACAGGAATTTTCAGCCAAGGCAATCGATCTTGCAATAACTCGGCTTCAATTTCTGCGCTACGTCGTTGGAACAGTAGCTGGCAGGCTACCGGTGATTCCAGCATTTGTTGCAAGGGGCTTAGTAAATGCCTAATTTTCTCTACCCAACCAAGAAATTTGTATTTTGCCAATTTTCCCAGAATCGGGATCGATCGCAACAACCAAGACACTAACTTTTCACGTTCCATCAACCACCGCGCCCACCACCAGTTTCTTCTCACCCCCTCAACTTTCACCCCTTCAGGTGCCAGCAGTACTAGCCCGCTAACACAATCCATATATTTCAGAGCATAGCTGGCAGCAATCCAGCCCCCAAGGGAATGACCGACTAAATAAACCCGTTGTAAGTTCAACGCCTTCAAGTACTCAGCCAGAAACTCTAGCTGTAGCTCGATCGAATAGTGAACATCTGGTTGTTCCGATTCCCCAAACCCCAGTAAATCTGGTGCTAAGCAATGGTATTCCAGACTCAAACGCTCAATTACTGGTAGCCACTGATTGCCATCGCTCCAAGAACCGTGTAGAAACACCAAAGTTGGCCCTTTACCAACTTCACGCCAGAAAATTTTCCCGCAAGACAACTTCAGCCGGGAATTGCGTAAGGGTAGAGTCATCTAAGCCTCAAAAGAGCGTGGAAACCACCATCTTTTAAGTGGTGGAGGAAACGCGACGCGGCATTTTTAAATGCTGCCGATAACGTAGTCGTTTGACGATTTTAGTCTGGTATTCCAAACAAACAACCATGAGAGTGCAAAGAGCCAAAACCAATGTTAAGCCTAAGCTATGGTTGTTACACCGTCAAGATAATCTTTTAACTGTCGATCGTGGTCGTGGCTGAGGTGACCTTTTGGCAGAGACTCGATCGCAAAAGCCTGGATTTCACTGATTTCTAGTGTATCCCGAACCTCCATAGTTCCCTGCGCTTCTACTTCCACCACTACGGAAATGGAATGAACTCTGGGGTCTCGATCGGGTGCAGAATAAACACCGACCAACCGGCAGATTTTTACCAGTTCCAGACCTGTTTCCTCAGCCAACTCTCGTTCTACTGTCAGCGGAATGTCTTCACCCCAATTTACAATGCCGCCCGGTAAACCCCACTGTCCGGTATCGCGGCGGCGAATCAGCACAATTCGGCCATCCGGCAAAATCGGGATGATGGTCGTCCCGGCGATCGGATGGTGAAACAAAATACCTAACACAGTTTGGATAAACTGCCATAATCGAAGCATAGGCACGGTAGGTGGCGGCAAAACTGGAAGGAACTTGGACTGTCCACGATAGTTTGTCAGCTGAAGCATCAAAAAATGCTTTTTCTGTTAGATCGTTTCCGGTTGATTATACTGCACCCGGCCTATCACTTCCCTTTTTGGGCATTCTCCGATCTGGATCGTGGAAATCCCTCGGTGAAGCTTTTTGATTTTTGGCCGCAGGCTGTTATGATCTACAGAACGCATACAATGTCGGTTACGTCAGTAGCGGCCTGCTGCCTTGAGGCTTGGTTACTCAGTTTGATGTTTTTTCATCCACCTGAAGGCAGATATTCCACCGCCAAAGGCTTTTGGTTGTGGAATTATACTTTTGGATTCGCTTTGTCACGGTACGTTTTGAGAAGTTTCTAGAAGCTTTAGTTTCTTAGAAGTCTCTACAGGTAAAGCCCGTGGCTTTCGTTTCGTGGCAATGGTTAAACCAGATGACGAAGACTCAGCTATATCTGCCCTTGATGGTGCAGAATTGATGGGCCGTCAATTGCGAGTTAACAAAGCAAAACCGAAGAAGGACGATCTGGGTCTTACCTAGATCTGGCTCTTAGACCGCTTCTCGCTGGGCGGTCGCCGCGCCGCTCCCTGAAGGAATCGGCGCTGCAAGTTTTAGCAGCGGTTGAGTTCAGATAATTTCATCCCGCAGGTGTTTGGGCACCGATCGCATCGGCAATAAATCCTGTAATGCCCAAAGTAATTTTGTGTCGTTTATTAATGAGGTCAAAATGTCCAAGCGCCGCAACCCCAAAAAAGAAAAGGCGCAGCGCAATAAAGCCTACGCTCGCAAGTTTCGCAAACATCAGAGTACAGGTCGTTTCTCCAAAAACCAGCGCTGGAAAACTGGGAAGAATAATCAAGGTTCAACTGATGCCCAAGATGATGACGCTGAGAAAGACGATCAACGGCAGTTTTAGCTCGATCTAAAAGAAGCCCTACACCTTATCTATTGATTAGATTCGGTTAGGGCGTGAATTTTGTGGCGATGGCGAGTCCAGACAGAATATTTGGTAATATAAGTGCTCCCCAGTGCCGCAGTTTAACAGCATCTCAGCTTAAGGCGAGTCGAGACTTAGCTGTTTGAAGTGCTTGATTTACTTGGTCGAAGCCAGTACCGCCATAACTATTGCGGGCTGCTACTACTCGCTGGGGAGCGATCGCTTCATAAATATCTACCTCGAAGCTTGGGTGCAATGCTTTCCATTCTTCTAAAGTAAGATCCTTAAGCAATTTGCCCCCCGCGAGGCAGGTTTTTACAACTTTACCCACCAAGTTATAAGCTTCGCGGAAAGGTACGCCTCGTGCTGCTAGGTAATCTGCCACATCCGTGGCATTGGAAAAGTCTTCTGAAACAGCTTCTCGGAGGCGATCGGTCTTAAATTCCAGTCCTTCCCGTATAAGGATAGTCATAGCTTCCAAGCAAGCTTTAACCGTTTTAACGCTATCAAAAAGGGCTTCTTTGTCTTCTTGCAAATCTTTGTTGTAAGCCAGGGGAAGCCCTTTCATCAGCACCAACATAGCTTGCAGATGACCAAAAACCCGCCCCGCTTTTCCCCGCACCAGTTCTGGAACGTCGGGGTTTTTCTTTTGGGGCATGATGCTCGAACCAGTAGCACAGCTATCTTTTAGGGTGATAAAACCGAATTCCTGGGATGCCCAAAGGATCATTTCCTCGCTCAGACGGCTGAGGTGAACCATAATGAGACTGGCGGCGCAGAGGAATTCGATCGCAAAGTCGCGATCGCTCACTCCATCCAAGCTATTACCATAAACACCGTCAAAATGCAACTCCTTAGCTGCGTAATGTCGATCGATTGGGAAGGTAGTACCCGCCAGTGCCCCACAGCCCAAAGGCGATATATTCACGCGCTTTTGGATTTCGCCCAATCGCTCGTAGTCCCTCTGTAGCATTTCAAAATAGGCTAGGAGGTGATGGGCTAAACTAACCGGCTGAGCGCGTTGAAGATGAGTGTAGCCGGGAATCAAGGTTTCGACGTTAACCTCTGCTATGTCGATCAGCACGGTTTGAAATTCCCGCAACTGGCTGCGGATTTGGTCAATGCGATCGCGCAGATAAAGCCGCGTGTCTGTTCCCACCTGGTCGTTGCGCGATCGGGCTGTGTGTAACTTTTTACCAACATCACCCACAATTTCCGTGAGGCGACGCTCTACGGCAAAGTGGACATCCTCAGCGTCTATACCTGGTTGAAATTGCCCTTGACGGTATTCTTGACGAATCTGTTCTAAACCAGCGACCAGCTGTTCGCCATCTTCAGGAGAGATAATGCCCGTGCGAGCCAGCATTTTGGCATGAGCTTGGGAGCCGGTGATGTCGTACTCAATCAGTTCTATGTCAAAACCGATACTAGCATTGAAACGAGCGATCGCCGGGTGTAATGCCGATTCAAACCTCTGGCTCCAGGTTTTGGCTGTAGGATCGCCAGCTGGTTGTTGAGTGAGTTCGGTATCCAACTTTTCCTCTTTTTTCTAGGACTAGCCGTGTTTGGAAAATAAAAAGTAGCAAATTATTAGGATGAGTGCTTTTGCCTTTGAACAGAGATTAGGTAACTTTATACCATCCCTCGAATAAAGTAGCCCACAATCACCCCCACTACCAGCGCCCAGATTTGGCCTGACTGAATGAAATGACCCCAAGCTCTTTGCGCCTGTCCCAAAAGGTCTGGGTCGCTGACTTGTTGAGCGAACAATGTCACCGAAACCGGCAACTTGGATACTAACACCAATACAGAATCGATCGAATGAGCCTGGATAGCCCCCCAATTGGTCATTGCTTGAATTGCATTAACGACCATCGCTATTCTTTCCTCATGTAAAGGGAGTTTTGATTATATAGGTACTGAGCTTACCTTCTAAATTAGAGATTATGGCACAAATGAGAGAATACCCACTCAGCTATTAGCAGGTGCAACAATTTGCATTACCACGAGTGTCATATCGTCCCCATTGCGATTTCCCAGTCCAATAAATTGCTGAACTTGCTCAAAAAGGTAATCTAGAATTGTTTGCGAACCCTGGCAATGCTGACAGGCGCGCTCAAAAGCGCGGAGCAAGTTTTCCTCATCGAAGCGCTCTCCACGATCGTTAGCCGCTTCTGTAAAACCATCTGTATAGTAAATTAAAGTATCGCCCAGAGCCAACTGCACCTGACCCTCCTCATACTGAGAATTGGCATCCAAGCCAATCAGCATACCCAAGGTATCTAAACGCTTAACCGATCGCGTTGATGCCTGCCACAAGAATGGAGGATTGTGGGCGGCATTGCTGTAATAAAGGATACGAGTTTGAAGATTATATTCTGAATAAAATAGGGTCACAAACCGATGGGAATTTTCCAGATCGGCATACATAACCTGATTGAGATGTTGCAGGATGCGAGATGGCGAGTGACCGTTTAGCACTTCTGCCCGTAGCATTCCCCTAGTCATAGTCATCAGCAGCCCAGCCGGGACGCCTTTGCCCATCACATCGCCTATGACTATAGCCCAACGTCCATTTGGAGGCTCTTGATTGGAGACTAGGGACTCTTGACTGGGTAGTTTCTTTTGCTTCTCTGCTTCTGTGTCCCTTTGCTCGTCCCGATCGAAGCTTGCCAGGTGGTGAGGTGAAGTGGGGATAAAGTCGTAGTAGTCTCCGCCGACGCGGTTGGCAGGTTGGCAGCGAGCGGCTAGTTGGATGCCAGGAATTGTAGGACACTGGCGGGGGAGCAATCTCTGTTGGATTTCAGCCCCAATTTCGAGTTCGCGATCGAGGCGTTCCTTCTTGCGTAATTCTACCGTCAGTTCATCGTTCGCGATCGCTACCGCTGTTTGATCTGCGACTAACCGAACTAACTTCTGTCGCGTTTCCGTCCAAGTGTATTCTGGATCTCGACTGAAAACATACAAACGCCCCCGCTCCACTTGCTTGATTAAAATTGCCGTCCCGAACAAATGTATATCTGGCCCTAAGTACTGGGTCACCTGCTCATCAAGAATAGCCAGTCCTCTGTCTTGGGTGGATGTTTCCTTGACATCAAAGTTTGCCAGCGCTGCGGGTGTCTGCGGCGATGTTTTTAGGTTGGTCTCTCGAAGCTTATTAGTTGCTGTTTCTATCGCCTTCCGTATATCGGCACCTCGAAGATTACCTTGGCAATGCAGCTGCTCTAGTCTAACTTGACCGTTCGGTTTTAGAAGCACTAAGGCACTCCCGTCGGCATCTGTGACTCGCATTGCCATCAAGGGTATCAATTCCAAAAACTGATTTAGATTGTTAAAACTTCGCAGCGCAAACCCTAATGAACTTAACAAATCTTGAATTTTGTGTTGTTCCCGATGCAACCGGGCCACCAGTTCTTTGAGGGCAAAGACTGGTGTCACTTCACCAGAGGCGTCGCTATGGTCGTCAGACGATTGAGAGGAAGGTCTTGGCAGGGGCACAGCAGTCATTGGCTCGGCGGTTAAGAGTAATTAATCAAGCATAGGAAGAATTTCAGATTTCAGATTTCAGATTTCAGATTTGTTTGAATTTTAAATCTGAAATCTTAAATTAGGTATTAGAGCCTCTGACCGGGCTAAGGAAGAATATCAGATTTTAGATTTCAAATTTGTTTGAATTTTAAATCTGAAATCTGAAATTAGGTATTAGAGCCGCCATCATACCGCTAATAAGCTGTTGTGCCAATAGTCTTTATAATTCTTAATTCACAACTGAGAACTCTTGTAGGCTAACCGCTCAGCAGGGCTTCGATAAACTCATAGCTGGAGAAGGGACGTAAGTCTTCAATGCCTTCACCGGCACCTATAAAGCGGATGGGGAGACCCAATTGCTGCACGACTGCTAAGGCAACGCCACCCTTGGCAGTTCCATCCAGTTTAGTCAGCACGACGCCGCTTAGTTTTGCTGCTTCTGAGAAAACTTGGGCTTGGCGCAGACCGTTTTGACCCAAGGTGGCGTCTAAAACCAGGAGAGATTCAACGTGAGCCTCTGGAGCTTTTTTGTCAATGATGCGGCGAATCTTGGTGAGTTCCTCCATCAAGTTTTTCTTGTTCTGGAGACGGCCTGCGGTATCCACTAGCAGCAATTCTGTGCCCCGCGCTTTGGCTGCTGCGATCGCATCAAATACCACAGCGGCTGGGTCTGTATTTTGTCCCGGATTGGCTACCACTTCCACCCCACTCCGCTGACCCCATACCTTCACCTGTTGTACTGCTGCTGCCCGGAAGGTATCCGCTGCCCCAATCAGGCACTTATAGCCAGATTTTTGGGCGAGATGGGCAATTTTGCCAATTGTTGTAGTTTTCCCGGCACCGTTCACCCCGGTAATCAACCAGATATTGAAAGTTTCTTTTTCTGGTGCAAAGGTGGCTTGATAAGATGATTTATGGAGGGGGGCATTGAGCATATCCCGCAGGATCTGCTTGAGGTAGGCAAGCGCTGCATCAGGTGGTAGTGCTTGCTCGCGCAACTTGTTTTGTAGCGATTTTATGATATAATCTGTTGCTTCTACGCCGACATCGGCTTGCAACAGCAAAGACTCGATCTCCATGACCGCATCTTGATTGAGGGGCCCCTGACCGACGATCGCTTTTAGCTGATTGATCAGGTTACGGCGAGTTTTGTCTAAGCCTTGTCGCAGCTTCTTGAGCCAGGTAATTTCTTCTACAGAAACATCTTCAGGGCGACGACCTTGGGAAGCGAGAATTTCCGCCGACCATAGGAACCCGTCATCAAAAAAGACTCCCGGAATTTCTTCTTCTGTTGCAGACCCAGTGACTGCAACGACTGGCTGGACTTCCGGTTCTGATTCTTCAATTGCTGTCGCTTTGAGCCTTTCTAAGCGTGCTTGTCGGTCATCCCGCGCCCAAAAAGGTACTGGTGCTACTGTGGCTGCAACGTCTGCCTCTTGGGGTGACGAATCTGGAAGATTTACCTGTTCTTCTGCGGGTGACGCCTGGGCGACGGCTTCCTGCTGTGAAGGTTGAGGAATTTCCGGTGACTCTAGGGCAGTTTCTGGAGCAATTGCCTCTGCGTTTTCTGTAACCGTAGCCACTTTTTCTACTTCAGGCGTATCAGTGTCGGGAGTTGCTACCTCTGCGGCTACTACTGTCTCAAGGAGTTCCAGTTCTTCTGTTACAGCGTCTAAGGCAACTGTTGTCGAAATTTCTACTTCGGAAGTTTCTTGTTGCGTCGGTATTGTTTGAGACTCCTCTGCCTCTCTGCTCCTCTGCCCCTCTATCTCTTCCGTTGGCTGAGGTTCTATCGCTGTTGTGGCGGTTTGTGTTTGTTGCTTAGCTTGGATATTTTTATAGGCGGCTTTTGCCCAAGCCAAGTAGTCTTCAGCAACTTGCTGCTGAGATTGCTCTTCAGGCCGATCGGATGTATCTGATTCGGGTTGCGGTTCTGGCTGTGCGGATGAAGCCGCTTTATCCTGCGGTTGTTCTTTACTGTCGCTATACTGGCGGCGGAACCAATTAAAAACCATAACACCTACTTTACGGGTTGGCAGAACTGGTGAAATGCTGCTTTTAACTCAAGGGGGATTGTACTTTGACTCGATCGCTCACTCGACGTAAAACCCCGTTGATAAAACGATGGCCTTCCTCACCACTGTAGCGTTTAGCTAGCTCTACCGCTTCATTAATGGCGACTGGTTCGGGAATCCCTAAATACTTCATTTCGCATACTGCGATTCGGAGTATATCTCTGTCAATCCGAGCTAGACGATTTAATTGCCAATCGACCATTGCTTGAGTTATGACCTCATCGAGTTCGGCTTTCTCGGCATTAACTGTACCGATAATTTGCACCGCGTAGTGGCGAACATCTTTTTGATTGGATAGCTGGATAAATTCTGGCAACTCTACAGATGCACCAACGCGGTTGATTGCGGTTTGAGTCAGTTCTATAGCCTCTTTTATCATAGCCCTAGCACTTTGTACATCTATGGCGCGGGTTTCGCTATTTAAGAGGCGATCGCTCCCGCGTTGCAGTTCCCCAGCCGCAGCTTCCAAACCATCTTTAACTTCCGTACTCAAAGTGCGGATAGCCGCCACAATCAGTTCGGGTATTTGCTGTTCGGAAAGTTTCTCTGCATTTGCAGATAGCTGAGAGAGGCTTAGAAGCGCCAGTTCGCGAGAAATTCGTCGAGATTGCATTATTTTTTTTGTAATAAATCATGGGGAATGGGGAATTTTAGATTTTAGATTTTAGATTTGTTTTGAATTGACGATTTTAAATCTGCAATTTTAAATTCCCTTTAGTCAATTACCAAGCTGAACTTTCTGAACTTCATCTTTCTTCAAGCATAGGCTGTTCCACCTTCCGATCTTGCAAAGGCGGAAGGGATGACATAGGAGTTAAGGGACTGGGACTAACGATACCACCAGAGATAATAACTTTGAAGGCATCTTCCACAGAGATGGCGAGATCTACAACTTCATCTTCTGAAACGATCGCATACCAACCTGTGGCGGGGTTGGGGGTAGTTGGGATGAAAACACTGATCATCGTCGATCTGGATAGGCGAGCCTGCATATCGCTGCTTAGCTCTCCAGTGACAAAGGCTAGAGCCCATATCCCTCGACGTGGGTATTCCACTAAAATTACGCGGCGAAACTTCCCGTTAGAATCCTTCAGTAAGGTTTCTAGGAGTTGTTTGAGGGTTTTGTAAACAGAGCCAGCCAACGGAATTGCTTGCAGTATCCTCTCACCAACATCTAGCAACCATCGCCCAGCAAAATTCCTGGCCATCAAGCCAATCAGCAGAATACACAGCAGGGGTACCATCAGTCCCACAGCCAGATTCAGCAGGTTGACCAAAATAGGATGGAGATCGTCAAAAGGATTGAGTTGCTTCGGAATGCGGGTGAGAAAATTGATCACCCAAGTCGCGATCGTAATCGTCAGCCAAATTGTGGTAGCCAGGGGAATTACTACCAAAAGACCTGCAATCAGGTCATTTTTTAAGTCCTGCTTCAAGCGTTGGATCACAGATAGCCCACTCTCTTTTAACCAGATGGGAAAATTATATAGCCGACACAGCGACCCTTATCCCTTACCCTAACTTACCCTACGTTGACACTCGCTGGCTAAGGTGAGGGAGTCGCCTCCCTCACCTTAGCCAAAACCGGACGTGAAAGTTTCCTTCATCCGGCGCTTGGGAAAAACTTACAGCATACAGGGGCTGGAGATGATGGTATCAGAATTAACATTTTTCCGCATACTGTTTTTTGCCTAAGTTGAAGGACTAACCTCAGCCGGATCGATAATTTTACCTTCTCGATCGGCAGAAAGCTTCCCCGATTGGTCTAAGTAAGGGGTAGGCAGATGCTTCATTTCCCAGACCTTGAGTAAAATCAGATATTCGTAGAAAGCTTGCAAAGTACACCAAGCAAATCCCCCCCGCCCATCCAGACAGCCGCCCAGTAGAAAATACATATAGAAAAAGCGCAATAGGGGTCGTCCAGGTAAACGCAGCGACAAATCTTTGAGGGCTCGCCGTTTTTCCACTTCGGAAGAGCCAAAAAACAACTCTCGCCAATTGACTTTTCCGTTCTCCAGCTGGCGCAGGGTTTCTCTGGCTTCGTCCGTGGAGTAGCGATTATGCTTCTCTATCCAGCGACTTAATCCCTTGCTATTGGTGTAATGTGGATAGGTTTCTTTCAGAAAGCCCGTTTTGCCATCACAAACTTCCCGTTCTGTGTGACCGTAATCGGTAAACCAGACTTTGTCCTTGCGGAAGAGGCGCATTTGGTAACGGGGGTATTGGGTGCAGCGCCGAATCCACTGACCCATGAACATGACTCGCTCGGCTGCATAGTAGCCGATATATTCCTGACTCTCAATTGCTTTGAGACATTCTTGAAATAGCTCTTGAGTCATCCGCTCATCCGCTTCCAGGATGTAGACCCATTCGTGTTTGGTGGGAACGGATTGCAGCATCCAAGTCCGCTGAAGTCCGTGGCTTTCAAAACGGTGCTGCACCGTCTGGACCCGATAGCGGCTGGCAATCTCGACGGTGCGATCGCTGCTGAGAGAATCGACTACTATAACATCGTCTGACAGGAGAGCCGACTCGATGCAAGCTGCGATATCAATTTCTTCGTTGTAGGTCAGGATATAAATCGAGAACATGAAAAACTTAAGAGTTAGGGAAAAGAACGAGATCTCATTGGATACATAAACATTCCAAGGTTCTCCTGACGATCGGCAATTGCGTCACATCCAAGAAAAGCCACCTAACGCTTGGGCGCTTTCCGAGGCCCGATTTTTGGAGATGACAGCACACCGCTCAATCCAGTCCCGGTGATGATAAAGTAACCGATCGCCAAGAACAAACTGCTAAGGCCAATTTGCACCTGGGATTTCAATGCTCCCATCTTGGCCTGTTTTTCCAGTTGTTGCTTGCGATCGCGAACTTGGGTGAGCGTTTGATTGCTAAAGTCTTTGGCTTGCTGTTCCAGATAATTGTCCAGCACGCTTGGGTTGTCCTTAGATTGCTGGAGAACGGTTTTGAGTTGGTCGGGGACTTGCCCGCTTTGAAGTGCTTGGTTTAGCCTCTGGTCGTCTTTGAGCAAATCGCCGATTTGGGTTTTAATTTGGGTTCTTCGCTGTTCCACTTGAGCCCTAAAATCTGGACTGCTAAGCTGAGTTTCGGCTTGAGTAGCCTGCTGCTGGATTCGCTGGAGCCCCTCATTGCTAGCCAGACGAACATTGTTAATGTGTAACGGAGCTGCTAGCAAAAAGACCAACCCCAAAATCCCTGAAAGCACTAGAGCCCCTAATTTCACCAATTGCCACGGTTGACCGCTTCCTTGCCCGTCTACCTGATCGTCCATCCAAGACCCCAGGAACAGCAAGGCCATACCCAGCATAGGAATGAATCCTCGCTCAACTAGCTGGGTAGTCGCAGTCAGTTGCCACCCTCTATCCAGAGGGCTAAAGGGTGGGCTAGAGGGAATTAAAAGCGTTACAGTGTCCAGCAGAAAAGACAAAATCAAAATTGTTCCTACAAGCTTTGAAATCAAAGCAGCTGGCGCGGAAATTAGACGGTTTGCAGATCCTTTCATAAGTTTCTTTGTAAGTCAGTTATGGTTTACTTCAAAGATGCTGGTTAGCTATATCTAGTTTGTCATGGCTTTTACGCTTATTCAGCATCCCTTCTGCCTGGAGTGCTGCCCGAGGGCTAAGTCTGGCTTCTGCTAAAATATTTGCTTCACAGACTTTAGCCTGCAAGAGACTCACTCCAGTTATTGAGGTGGGGACCTGATTACTAATCGCCATTTTTTAGGATAAATTGGACATCAAGGCAGCACAAGGAAAATGCTGCGCTCGTTTCAAACCAGACTTGAGCTTTCCGACCGGCAAGCCACTGTCATAGCCCGACACGCTAGTTACAGTCGGTGGATCTACAACTGGGCGCTAAGATTGTGCGGTGAAGCCGATCGATCTGGCCTAACCAACCGCCAACCGTGAAAAAATTGGTCAAAAGCCAGACACAAGTTAGTCCGCGCTCATCAACGAGTAGCCAACATTCGTCAAAACACATTACATCAGATAACTTCTTATTTAGCTAAAAACCACAGCCAAAAAGTTATAGAAGATCGGAATGGGTCTGGTTGGATCTGATGAAATTTATCGCTATTTAGCAACAAACTTCTATGATATTACCTCAATCGAGGAGTCAGGCACAGTAAATTACAAATTTTAACTTTTTATCAATGATACTTTACTGTTTTAAGTATAATTTTATAGTTCTTGCCTGGATTTTTCAGATGAGTGTCAAGGCTTGTGACCGCGAACATTATACCCAAATTGAACTTTCCCAATCTTAAAGTAAATATAGTTTTTTCATTTCGACAAGAGATAAAATATTAGTCTAACTAACCACTGCTATGACGAAAGAAATTAGTTTTTATCCTGCCTCAAAAATGAGAGTAAACTTAGAATGTAAGTAGTGGGCGCTTTTTAAGGTATGATGTTATGGAAGTAGAGTTAGCTCAGTCACAAACTGCTGAGGCCAAAGAGGGGATTAATTATGAGCAAAGTGATTCGCGGCCCGATCTTTGTTTTGGATGACAATATTGACACCGATCAAATCATTCCAGCAGAATATCTGACTCTGGTTCCTTCTAAGCCTGATGAGTACGAAAAGCTGGGCAGTTATGCTCTTGTAGGCTTACCCGATCGCTACAGTAAATTTATAGCGACTGGAGAAATTAAGACGCGCTACCCTATAATTGTCGCGGGGGAAAACTTCGGCTGCGGTTCTTCACGGGAACACGCACCTATTGCTTTGGGAGCATCTGGGGTCGAAGCTGTAGTGGCGCAGTCATACGCCAGGATATTTTTCCGCAACTGCTCGGCTACAGGCGAACTTTACCCGTGGGAATCGGTCGAGCGGCTGTGCGATTTGTTTGAAACGGGTCAGGAAGTTTCGATCGACTTCGCCCAAAATCAATTGATCAACCACACCCAAGGCAAAACATACACTCTTAAGCCTATAGGAGAAGTAGGCCCGGTGATTGAAGCTGGAGGAATTTTTGCTTATGCGCGTGAAGCTGGGATGATTCCCCGCTGAAAACCAACCAGGTATCAGATCTGTAGGATCTGCCAATCTGAGTTAAAACAGGAATTGCCTTTACAAACGTTTAAAATTAAAGTAAGAAAGTCCTTGCTTTAGAACACCGCCACTATGCTGCTCAAGTCTACAACCCGCCACATCCGTATCTTTACCGCTGAAGTTGAGAACAACGAGCTAGTTCCCAGTGACAGCGTATTAACTTTAGATATCGATCCAGACAATGAATTGAATTGGAACGATGAAGCTGTGCAAAAAGTTTATCGGAAATTTGATGAGTTAGTTGAGTCTTATAGCGGAGAAGACTTGACCGAATATAACCTTCGTCGGATTGGTTCCGATCTGGAACATCTTGTGCGATCGCTTCTCCAAAAAGGCGAAATAAGTTACAATCTTGACGGTCGTGTCCTCAATTACAGTATGGGATTACCTCAAGTTGCACCCACTCCCATCCCCACCCAAAAATGATTAATCAAGGCTCCTTTTGATAATAGGAGAGCTTTGGGAAAACCCGGTTTTTCATCTAATTATAAAAGATAAAATTAGGTGGGAAAGTGACCGGGTTTTTCGTTGGAAGACGAAGAAAAATATTTTGGGTTTACTTACGACCAAATTCTATTTCCGTTTTCGTCAACGCGAGCTTGTCTAATTACATCAGAAATTTCTTCTGCATCTTTTACATGGTGTAGTGCCTTTTTTTCACCATCTTCTTCGACAACAAAGTAAGTGGGAACTGTAATGCGATCGCCAGTGATGTCGGGAACATCATCTACAGCTAATTGTTGGGATTTTTCTTCAATGGTTTGTGGCTCGTCCGCAATTCTGTCCCCTGGATTTGTTGCCCGATGGGTAGTATCTTCTTTTGGCTTATTCATGTAATACCTAATTACTTGTTTTTTTGACTTTTATAAAGCTATCTTAAAAAAGTAGAGGCGCGATCGCCTCCTTCTGATGGTGTAATTTAGATAATATACCTTTAGGGGATGGCAGTTTGGGATTTGGACTAGCGGATGGTTAAAGGGAATCGGTCGTACAACAGAGGAGGCAACTTAGGAGCGCTGAGCTTTTTTTTGGGCTAAAAAATTTTTAAAAGCTAGTTGACGATTAGTCATAAAGCGATTCCAAAACCCAGGATCGAATTCCTCCATAGTGCCGACAATTGCCCAAGTCTCAAGGTTCATCATCCGGTAAAGCATAGTCTGAGATTTTTTTAAGCTGGCCAGCCGTTGATGGATTTCCTGTGTAGCAGGCGATTCATAAGCCGGGACTTTTCGATCTAGAGGTTGGTTGAATATAGGGTTGGGCATAAAAATCACCAAAAAACGTATTTGTACTTATATCGAGCTACTCCTAAAGCAGGAAAACACGATCGTTGCTTGTTCTAGGATGAAAGCTTTATCCGCTAAGATCCACTTTAAGAGCCGGAAATCAGGGAGGTGGATAGCTCGACGGTTGAAAGATGGGCAGATGACGATTTTTAAATTTAGAGGTTCTACAGATCTAGCTCAAGCGGGGTGAAACCCCTACTTTACCGAGATTGCGTTCAGTTGGTGACTGCATATTTAGCATGGTTGAACAATATCCAAAAACGAAAATCGATATGAACCCCTGGACATACAAACCTTGGTGGTGCCAGCCTTGGTCAATACTGCTAACGGGTATTGCACTAATTGGCTCAAGCTGGCTATTATGGAACACTATTTGGGTCACCGTTCTGATTTCCCTGCCCGTGTTAACGTGGATGGGCTTCTTTTTAATCATCTGGCCCCAACTGATGAGAGACAGCAGCATACCCCTGTCGTCTCAGTATCTGCAATCTACACCTGATAGCGTTGAAGAATGAGAAGCCAAGATAGTAGACGATCGGCTTTATGATAGGGTTAAAAACTGGTTGAGAGTCTGGCCCTCAAATCGCCGCTCGTCAAACGATTTGACGATTTGAGTACAACTCAGCTTTAATGCTCGGCGCTGCATATCGCCCGCCAAATCCTGAAGGCTTGGAGTGAAAGAATCTTCATGGCAGACGCTGCTAAAATTACTTGCCCAAATCCAAACTGTCAGGCTCCCAATCCAGAGACTAACAGGTTTTGCCAGCAATGTGGTACCCCTGTACCAAAACGCTATTTGTGGGCTGTGGGCTTTGGCAAAGAAGGCTATAAACCCGGTCAAATTTTGGCCCAGCGCTACGCAGTCAAACGGGACAGAATTCTGCTGGATACCAAACCGGGCTTTACACCATCATTTCCGCAAGATATAACGGATGCGATCGCACCTTATTTGCGGCTGTTTCCCTATCGGCTCCAAGTTCCCCAAGTTTACGGACTCTTACCGCCTCATAAGAAAAATCAAAAGGAAGCAATCTTGTTGCTAGAGCAAGCTCCCATTTTAGGCGATCGAAAAAGCTCATTGCCTAATTTAATGCCAAAATTAGGGGCTGCTTGGAAAAACGCAACCGGTATGCGCCAGCTAAATTGGTTGTGGCAGATTGCCCAACTGTGGCAACCTTTTAAGAACGCGGGTGTGGCGACTAGCTTGCTGTCAGATGAGCTGCTGCGGGTAGAAGGGCCTCTAGTGCGGTTATTGGAATTGCGGCAGGATCGAGAAGAACCAACCCTAAGCGATTTGGGTCAGATGTGGTTGCAATGGGTAAAAGAGGCAAAACCTGCGATCGCGGGTTTTCTGGAACAATTATGTCAGCAAACGATCCAAGGAGAAGTATTTCCTGAAGAATTGGTAGCTCAATTAGATCGAGCCCTGTTTACAATAGGACGATCGCAATCTGGCACCTATCAAATCGCCACCTCCACAGACACAGGCCCCACCAGATTACGCAATGAGGATGCCTGCTACCCGTCAAGTGAGAGCTTTTCCAAAATCCCCACCGGTGGGCAAGCTCTAGCGGTGGTCTGCGACGGCATTGGGGGACATGAGGGCGGTAATGTAGCTTCTAACTTAGCAATAGAAACAGTGGTAGCTCAAGCGCAAGGCTGGCAGAACGAGCCGCTCTTGCTGGAGAGCAGCAACCTTAATGCTCTAGCAGAATTAGAACATACAGTCTGTGAAGCCAACGATCGCATCAGCGAATTAAACGATATCGAAGGGCGATACGACAGACAACGCATGGGCACAACGTTAGTAATGGCCGCAGCAAGAGCCCACGAGATCTACATTGCTCATATTGGGGATAGTCGAGTCTACTGGATTACCCGCACGGGTTGCCATCAAGTTACCTTAGACGATGATATCGCCAGTCGGGAAGTGCGGCTGGGCTACGCTCTATATCGGGAAGCCCTACAACAACTGGGATCTGGGTCTTTGGTTCAGGCATTGGGGATGAGTTCCTCAAAAAGCCTGCATCCCACAGTCCAAAGGTTCGTCATCGATGAAGACTGTATTTTTCTCCTCTGCTCCGATGGTTTAAGCGATAACGATCGCGTAGAGCAATACTGGGATACTGAAATTCTGCCAGTTTTAGAGGGAAAACTAGACCTGCCCACAGCGGCTGCAAACCTGATCGAAATTGGCAACAGCCAAAACGGTCACGATAATGTCACTGTCGCTTTAGTTTACTGCCGGGTAACCGGCGGCGAGTCAACTAGCATAACTTCAGAAACTTCTTCTGTAGCGGAATTGCTTTGGACTGGCTCAACAGTTAGCCCTCAGAGTGAAACTCCCCACCCACTCAAAACCCGGCTGCTTCCGACCCAACTTCAGAAACCAAGCTTGTTACCGCTCTTGGGAGGAATCGCTCTCCTGTTGGTGTTGGGAGGGGCATTGGCCTATTTGGCTTTGGGTAAATGGGGCGATAGCCCCATCTTGAATCCCGCGCAAAGTCCCGAACCAAAACCACACAGTCCATCCTTAGAAAGTCCCGTTAAGAGTTCCGCCTCTGTCCCATCCTTAAGTCCGGGTTCGGTTATCCTGGTTAGAAGTTCATCGCCAAAAAACTCGGCCATTCCAAAAGTTCCCCTTTTGCTGTACGAAGCACCTCAAAAACAAACTGCTCTAGGAATGGTTCCAGAAAATAGCGTTTTGGAAATCAAAAGTAAAGCTCTTATAGAGCAAGACAGATGGCTAAAGCTTAAATTATGCTCAATTCCCAGTGCTATCAGCTCCGATCGGCTTCCGGGAACCTATAATCTAATTAAACCAAGCCAAGAAGGATGGATTCGGCAAGCAGATCTTGAACCATACATTAGGCAAAATTCCATCCAAGACTCTGCTGGGCTGCCAAAATGTAATCCTGGAAGCACTTCCACGCCCCTCGTTGCCCCAAATTAAAATAATTTCAAATTTTAGATTTCAAATTGGCACAGGAAAGGAGAACTCTTAACGAGCAAAGACTTATAGCAAAGTGCTGAGTGCTGAGTACAAAAACAGTCCCAGCCTCCCCCAGTCCCCACTCCCCCAGTCCCCACTCCCCCCCTCTCCCACTCTTCCTAAGCCCCAAGTGGAAGTCAACCGCATCGGCACACTAGGGAAAAGGCAAAAAGATCGATGGAAACAGGAAATAAATCTGGGCAGACGCAATTTAAAATTTCGTGGCCATACCTCATGCGAGGTTTATCGAAATGTTAAATTATAAAGCGCGGTTAGCAGAAATCACCGTGAAGCTTATACAAGAAAGTTACACTTCTAAGTGTTCTTTTTTAGACAATGAACGGATACAAAAAGGTTGGAGTGGGCAAGTGTCATATTTGCCTCGTACAACCTTTAACTATAGACTGATAGAAAACAGGTTAAAAAAAATTGCTCCAGTCAGGTTTAGTTTAAGGGTTCTGAATGTCGCCATCTGAGAGTCCTTGCCTTAACTTAAGCGTAGCTCGCCTGGTAGCTGCTGAGGCAGAACACTTTGCCATCTGGGTTTTAAAAGCCCCCTATCCCGGTGGATATCTCCACCACGACTGCATTTGGCCAGAAACCTTAACGCAGACCTGGCTTGCTTGGCAGGAGATGTTTTCCCCGCGAAGCTTGTCTTTCTCTCCTAATATGCCAGCAGTCCAACTAGCTTTAGCGCCGACGACCTTAGTGGTATCTTCGCCTTTAGGTTCGACAACCAGCTATGGTGGTCGTCTGATGCAACAGTTGGGAATTCAACTCTGGCAGTGGCTATTTGAAGGGCCAATTCAAAGCAGTCTCGATCACAGCCAAGGAATCGCGATTGGGCAAAATCAACCTCTGCGGCTGCGCCTGGAGATTCGCGACCCAGACTTAATCACTCTGCCTTGGGAAATTATGCAACCCCAAGCTGGGAAACAGGCAGTTTCTCTCTCTCAGCAATTGCTCTTTAGTCGGACTACCAGCGATATCGCTCCTCTACCACCGCTTAAGCCAGAGCAAAACCTAAACATCCTGCTGGTTTTAGGACAACAAAATGCCCCAACGCAAACCTCAAGAAATGGCACTTTAAAACTAGAACAGGAGGCTGTTGCTCTAGCTAAAATTCTTGAAAATAGCGGCAATGTCAGTCCTAACGGTACTGCCACCCTCGTACCCTGCCTTGTAGATACGCTGGTTATGCCAACTATCGCCGAACTGACTTCATGCCTAGAAAGTAACTCTTACAACATCCTGTTTTATGCCGGTCACGGTGTACCGGCACCAGACGGAGGCTTGCTGTTTTTGGGGCCTGATGTGACTATGAACGGTACTGAATTGGCGCAGGTACTGACTCGCACTCAGGTGACGCTAGCGGTTTTTAACGCTTGTTGGGGAGCTCAATCGGCTCGGCACAACGATCGCGCGATCGCACGCAGCAGTTTGGCAGAAGTGCTGCTTCATCACGGCGTACCAGCTGTTTTGGCAATGCGCGATGCTATTGCTGACGAGGAAGCAATTAGTTTTATCAAGGCTTTTTCCCGCGCTTTAGCGGAGCGGATGCCGATCGATCGGGCTGTGGCTGTGGCTAGGCAGCAATTGTTGACGCTATATAAGTTCAATCAACCTGCCTGGACTTTACCAGTTCTCTATTTGCATCCAGAATTTGACGGCCAATTGCTTCAGCCTTTGGCAGAAAGTATCACTGAGCTACCAGAAAGTTCCCTAACTTGGATAGGACGCGAACGAGCGGCCTTCCTGCGTCCCTTAGAATCGACAACTACGATCTGGCGGATTCGTGGTGGACTGATGCGAGTAGGACGCCGCCAGCAAGAAAACGACTTGGTAATCTCCGAAAAGTGGGTTTCTCAACGACACGCAGAAATTATTTGTCGCGGCGATCCTTTAGATAGTGTAGCTGGGCCGACATACTTCCTGCGCGATTTTTCTCGTTTCGGCACTCTCATTTTGGGAGCTTCAGGTTGGCGAAAAGTTCATTACCAAGAAGCTCTCTTGGAAACCGGCATCCAGCTAAAGTTTGGCAGTTCCCAAGGGCAGATTTGGGAGTTTATTATCGATCCGTGAACTACCCACACTAAATCGAAGCGATTATAGTGTGGGCTTCTAACATCACAGAAGAATGCCTCAGAACAGACTT
>NZ_JAIQZN010000186.1:0-2500 GCF_023333585.1 Argonema antarcticum A004/B2 | reverse complement strand
CCCACTTTGCTGTCCCACTACCCTCTCCAGTAAACTGAAAAGTTTAGGCTCTTCCCGCTTCGCTCGCCGCTACTAGGGGAATCTCGTTTGATTTCTTTTCCTCCAGCTACTAAGATGTTTCAATTCACTGGGTTGGCTCTTTCCTGCCTATGGATTCAGCAGGTAGTACTTGGGGTTGCCCCATTCGGATATCTCCGGCTCAATGCTTGCTTCCAGCTCCCCGGAGTGTTTCGTCGGTCGCCACGTCCTTCTTCGCCTCTGTGTGCCAAGGTATCCACCGTAAGCCTTTGTAGCTTGACCACAAACATTTGGTGTTCACCTGCCGGTTCTCAAAAGCTCTTCTATTCAAAGGGCTACTTAGAACTGACTTTCTTTTTAACGTTGCTATGCAGTTTTCAAGGTTCTGGCTGGTAAGACATCCAGCAGGCTGACCACTTTTTGATTGGTGCAGTTGCTGTACTCTTTTACTCACTTTATCTAGGCTATCACAGTGAACGCTAAGAATCTGATGAGATTTTTTTGGTTTTTTTGTTTTCTCCCTACTTGGGAAAAAGCCACAAGTTTTTACGGCTGTTTACCAAAGGAAGTAGAGGTGGGCCATCCTGGACTCGAACCAGGGACCTCACCCTTATCAGGGGTGCGCTCTAACCACCTGAGCTAATAGCCCATGTTCCGAAACCCATCAATAGTTTGAAAGCCTACACTAATTCTCGTCCGACCTGGGATAACTTGCATCTGACCTCATGATTTGATTTCGGTCAAGACGAAGCAGGTCTCCCTAAAAAGGAGGTGATCCAGCCACACCTTCCGGTACGGCTACCTTGTTACGACTTCACCCCAGTCACCAGCCCCACCTTCGGCGTCCTCCTCCCTTACGGGTTGGAGTAACGACTTCGGGCATGGCCAGCTCCCATGGTGTGACGGGCGGTGTGTACAAGGCCCGGGAACGTATTCACCGCAGTATGCTGACCTGCGATTACTAGCGATTCCGCCTTCACGCAGGCGAGTTGCAGCCTGCGATCTGAACTGAGCCACGGTTTATGGGATTAGCTTGCATTCGCATGCTTGCTGCCCTTTGTCCGTAGCATTGTAGTACGTGTGTAGCCCAGGACGTAAGGGGCATGCTGACTTGACGTCATCCCCACCTTCCTCCGGTTTGTCACCGGCAGTCTCTTCAGAGTGCCCAACTTAATGATGGCAACTAAAAACGAGGGTTGCGCTCGTTGCGGGACTTAACCCAACATCTCACGACACGAGCTGACGACAGCCATGCACCACCTGTGTTCCGGTTCCCGAAGGCACTCCTCCCTTTCAAGAGGATTCCGGACATGTCAAGTCCTGGTAAGGTTCTTCGCGTTGCATCGAATTAAACCACATACTCCACCGCTTGTGCGGGCCCCCGTCAATTCCTTTGAGTTTCACACTTGCGTGCGTACTCCCCAGGCGGGATACTTAGCGCGTTAGCTGCGGCACTGTGAGGGTCGATACTCACAACACCTAGTATCCATCGTTTACGGCTAGGACTACTGGGGTATCTAATCCCATTCGCTCCCCTAGCTTTCGTCCCTCAGTGTCAGTTGTGGTCCAGCAGAGCGCTTTCGCCACCGGTGTTCTTCCCGATATCTACGCATTTCACCGCTACACCGGGAATTCCCTCTACCCCTACCACACTCTAGCTGTTCAGTTTCCACTGCCTGTCTGGGGTTAAGCCCCAGCCTTTAACAGCAGACTTGAACTGCCACCTACGGACGCTTTACGCCCAATGATTCCGGATAACGCTTGCATCCTCCGTATTACCGCGGCTGCTGGCACGGAGTTAGCCGATGCTTATTCCTTAGGTACCGTCAGAGCTTCTTCCCTAAGAAAAGAGGTTTACAACCCAAGAGCCTTCCTCCCTCACGCGGTATTGCTCCGTCAGGCTTTCGCCCATTGCGGAAAATTCCCCACTGCTGCCTCCCGTAGGAGTCTGGGCCGTGTCTCAGTCCCAGTGTGGCTGATCGTCCTCTCAGACCAGCTACTGATCGTCGCCTTGGTGAGCTTTTACCTCTCCAACTAGCTAATCAGACGCGAGCTCATCTTCAGGCAATTAATCTTTCACCTTTCGGCATATCCGGTATTAGCAGCGGTTTCCCTCTGTTGTCCCCGACCTGAAGCTAGATTCTCACGCGTTACTCACCCGTCCGCCACTCAAGTATTTCTACTTGCGTTCGACTTGCATGTGTTAAGCATACCGCCAGCGTTCATCCTGAGCCAGGATCAAACTCTCCGTGTTATTGAATGAGTTTGTTTTGGCTCCCGAAGTCATTGATGAGATGCTTCGGTAAGTTTTCTTTCTTAGTACTTTCCTATTCGAGGAATTAGTGCTATTCTGGCTTTCAAACTATTATTTTTTCTAGGTTCGGCGCGCTGGTGTCGCTTCGCTTGCGCTGTGCTTTCCCGACCGCTTAATCAATATAACAATTCCACTATCTCCTGTCAAGGGGGAAATTCAAAAAAGTTT